>NZ_JACFQI010000008.1:0-26563 GCF_016101485.1 Commensalibacter sp. M0133 | reverse complement strand
CGCTATATCAACCTCATCAACAGTAAAATAAAAAATGTTTCCAATAGCATCTGGTTTTATCTAAATTAGACTTGATATTTTTGTAAGTCATTTACTTAAACGAATTAAAGGGTATACCTCCCCCTTTAATCAAGAACATTTTTTTGATGTTTAAAAATATCGTAACTATCTAAAAATAAGAAATAATTTTATAAAATTTATAACTAAAAGTTTACTAAAATTTCTTTTTAATAACCAAAAATTCATTACGAAATTTATTTTATTTCCAGCATATTATACATTTAAAAATAAATAAGGATCACGGTATGAGTAAGGCCCTTCGCTGTTTATGTCCTATTCTTGCAACATTAATCATCCTGATCATTCCAGTCCCTCATGGGCTTGAACCTCATGCATGGAGATTTTTTGCCATTTTTTTGGGATGTATTATCGGGCTTATTTTAGAACCCCTACCTGGTGGCGCCATTGGATTAATCGGTATTTCCGTTGCCGCTCTATTTGGACCATATGTTCTATTTAGTTCCGAAGAATCGGCCCAGCCTGGATTTAAACCAACCATCAATGCATTTGAATGGGCTGTTTCAGGATTTTCCAACCCAACCGTATGGCTGATTTTCGGAGCATTTACCTTTGCACTCGCCTATGACAAAACAGGACTAGGAAAACGCATCGCCTTATTACTCGTTCGATCACTTGGTAAAAATACTTTGGCTCTAGGATATGCAATTACTTTTACAGATACAATCCTTGCCCCCTTTACCATATCAAGTACCGCACGTAGTGCTGGCATTATTTATCCTGTTCTTAGTCACCTACCTCCTTTATATAATTCCCGCCCTTTTGATTCATCACGAAAAAAAATTGGTACATATTTAATGTGGACAGGAATTGTTTCAACTTCCATTACCAGTTCATTTTTTATGACCGCACTGGCACCTAATCTTTTGTCAATCAGCATGGCCAATAAAATCATCGGCATTAATATTACATGGATGGAATGGTTCATGGTAACCTTACCAGCCTGCTTTGTCTTGATTACCATTTCTCCCTTATTGAGTTATCATCTTTGTAAGCCGGAAATTAAATCCAGCACTGCCATTCCAACCTGGGCCAATAAAGAATTACAACTGTTAGGATCCTTAACCGCAAAAGAAATGTTACTGATTTTTTTTGTAACTTGCGCACTGCTTTTATGGATTTTAGGTGGGAAATTTATTACACCTCCACTGGTAGGCATTGTTGTGGTTTCAGCAATGTTAATTAGCCAATTATTAACATGGAATGATATCGTGGAAAATAAAGCTGCATGGAATATTTTCACCTGGTTGGCAACCTTGATCGCCTTTGCTTCCGGATTAAACAAATCAGGCTTTATTAATTGGTTTGGTCAATTAATTAGCGTTTATATCATTCATTTTTCACCTCTCGCAGCAATGATTCTACTTTTATGCATTTACTATAGCCTACACTATTTCTTTGCAAGTAATACCGCCCATGCGGCTGCATTATTACCCATCTTCCTTGGGACCGCCAGTCACATTCCTGGAATTAATATTCATCATTATGTCTTGTTGATCCTTCCCCTTTTAGGATTTATGGGAATTGTCACTCCCTATGCCGCTGAACCAAGTGCTGTCTATTATGGAAGTGGGTTTATCCCTAATTCGGTTTGGTGGAGACTAGGTTTTATCTTCGGTCTTCTTTTCCTTATCACCTGGTTGTTTATTTCTATTCCATGGGTTTTAATGATATCATAGAACAATAATCAAAACCTTATCAGATGTAGGAAACTCAGGTTTTTGCGATTGCAAGTATTAAATTAAATATTTTTTGAGATGTAACTATCATTAAATTTATGATATATGTTTTTCCAAATAGCAAAAAAATTTTTGAATAATTTATAAAACAAATATTAATTAAATTTTAACATCAATTTAATTACAAATAATTAAACTATGTAAAATAAATAAGGTAGCTATATGCGTATTAAATTTGTTGTTTTTTATACTGAAGGCACCCCAAATGACGAAGGAAGTGATTTAACAAAAGTTGTCAGAACTGTTCGATCACTTGTCGAAGAAGCTGGCCACGAATTCGATGCTTATACACCTAAACGACTATATCAAATGGGTGCGGGAGAATTAGTTAAAGCATATCCTGATAAATACAATTTGGGAAATAATCCTAATACCCACAAATTTGGATTATTCAGCTGGAAACCCTTTACTATTTTGCATGCTCTTTCAACCATGGAAAAAGGTGATGTCATTTTTTACCTTGATGCAAATATTGCCAAATACCCAACCCTGCGCCTTGTTATACAAAGCATAAATACGATTATCAATAAAGCCTTGAATTTTTGTGATTTTTATATTGGCAGGGAACTTACAGAACAAGTTTTAAAAGCCTCTGATTTTTGTTCCATCAGACAAATTGAAGAAATAGGGGGAAATTCACTTTTTGTTCAAAATTTTCCTTTACTGATTGCCAATAATATTATTGCAAAAGTGTCTGATTTTGCATTTGATATCTTACTGGACTGGTTGGCAATGTGCAGGGTAAAAGAATATATTCTTCCTCCTACAAAAGAAGAAGAAAAAAGCCCCAATTTCAAATGGTTCTGTGCCGATCAATCTATATTAAATATGATTATTGCCAGGCATATTGAAGAAGGTTTGCTACCTTGGTTTTTCCCCAATATTTGTCATGGTAGATCCAATAATTTTTCCATTCCAAATAATGATCACATTCAATATTTGTCCCATTCAACGGAAGTTATTTGGAACAGACCGAAATTCAGAGAGCAACATCAAAAACAGATTGCAAGTACACAAATCTTTCTTGATAACATTTGTAATTCAAAAACCATTGGAAATCCATGGATAACATTAGATTACAATTTAAAAGACTGGCAAGCTGCTGATGATGCAACCTTTACACCTTTAGAAAATGATAATTACGCTTTTGCAGATGGCGACCAAAATAATTATCATCTAATCCGTATTCATGATCCAAAATTACAGAATATGGAAATTGATCTGGAAATCATAGCAAAAAAATATCCCTCTTCAGACCCCAAAATTGGTATGCATATTCAACAATGGGGGGGGATAGATTTATGCACAATCTATGAAAATAATGATAAAACGATACATCCTCATACAGTATTTGCTACTGCAACACCTTTAAAAAACAATTTTTATATGTATCATGTTAGATTCTTTAACTATCATGACACCTTATCAATAGGAACCGGTTGTCCTCAAGGACGTTATTTGGGTAAAAATAATAAGCAATTTGAATTTAGCTCAATAAAAATAAAAAGAAGATTTATTAACCCATTATAAATATATATTTTAAAATTAATTTTAATAACTAATAATTTAATTTTTAGTTATTAAATAATTTATTAATATTTATGATATGAAAAAATTAAAAGCGATCCAATTTTATAAATTTAATTGTTAATTTTAGAAAAATATAAGAAAACTTCAATATGTTAATCAGACAGTTTTACCTATAGATTTTATATATAAAAATTACCAAATTAATAGATTATCTGGTACAACTATAATTCTATAAAGAATATTCTCATATAGAATCTATAAAAGATTAAACCCATCCAATGAAATGACAAAAGACAAGCAAAGGTTTCTATTAGTCAAACCGATCAATTTTTGTCAGCATAGATGCCTATCGAACATCCAATTTCATGATGGACAAAAGGTAAATCTTTTAATTCCCATAATAAAAGACATCCTATCAGATCAAACTTATTTATCTGTCCGTATATTATACAAGCTAAACAATATTTAATATAATCATAAATAAAAACTGGTTGAAATGAACTCAACCAGTTTTAACGAAAATCAGGCTTTGTCTATAACTGATTTACCCTGAATTAATAAACCAGCCTCATTGGCACTGATTGAAATAGTATCCCCATCATAAACATCGCCTTGCAACAATAATTCTGCCAATTGATTTTGCAAATTTCGTTGTATGACACGTTTTAGAGGACGTGCACCATAAACCGGATCATATCCAGCTTCCTCCAGCCACGCATGTGCTTTTTCATCCAGATCAAGCCTAATTTTACGATCCTCAAGCAATCCTTGTAAACGCTGTAATTGTATATCCACAATTTTTGCCATATCAGCCTTTTGCAATCGACTGAACAAAACAACTTCATCCAAACGATTAAGAAATTCAGGACGAAAGTGGGCACGTACAACTTTCATAACTTCAGCCTGTACAAGCTCTGTTGACTCACCTTCTGTCTGATTAGCCAAAATTTCAGAACCAAGATTGCTTGTCAAGATTATAATCGTATTACGAAAATCTACGGTTCGCCCTTGACCATCTGTTAAACGTCCATCATCAAGAACCTGCAATAATACGTTAAAGACATCCTCATGAGCCTTTTCAACCTCATCAAACAAAATAACCTGATAAGGTCTCCTGCGAATAGCCTCTGTCAAAACACCCCCTTCTTCATAGCCAACATAACCGGGAGGGGCACCAATCAACCGTGCAACTGCATGTTTTTCCATGAATTCACTCATATCAACACGCAATATCGCTTTTTCGTCATCAAAAAGGAATGAAGCAAGCGCTTTTGCCAGTTCGGTTTTACCTACTCCAGTTGGACCCAGGAATAAAAAAGAGCCAATAGGCCGGTTTGGATCCTGCAATCCTGCTCGTGCCCGACGTACAGCATTTGCAACCGCTTTCAAGGCGGGTTCCTGCCCTACGACACGTTTACGAAGCTCGTCTTCCATTCGTAAAAGCTTAGCCCTTTCCCCTTCCAGCATTTTATCCACTGGAATACCTGTCCACCGAGATACAACCGCCGCGATCTCATTTTCAGTCACTGATTTGGAAACCAAATTCGCCTGATCCGGATGTTCATGCTGTTTGGTTTGCAAACCCTCAATTTTCTTTTGAAGTTCTGGAATAACACCATACATCAATTTAGAGGCTTGGGCCAAATTACCTTGGCGTTGTGCAACCTCAACTTCTGAACGGGCCTGATCCAGCTGTTCCTGCAATTTTTGAACATCATTAACCTTATTCTTTTCAGCATGCCAGGCCGCAGTCATTGCATTTGATTTTTCTTCTAAATCAGCAATCTCAACCTCCAATGCTTCCAAACGGTCACGACTGGCTGAATCTTCCTCCCTTTTCAAAGCTTCACGCTCAATTTTTAGTTGAATCAAACGACGATCCAGCTCATCAAGCGCTTCTGGCTTGCTATCAATCTGCATCCGTAACCGACTTGCGGCTTCATCTACCAGATCAATTGCTTTATCCGGCAAAAATCGATCTGTGATATAACGATTGGATAAAGTTGCCGCTGCCACCAGAGCACTATCACTGATCCGCACCCCGTGATGCAATTCATATTTTTCAGAAATACCCCGCAAAATTGAAATCGTATCCGCTACTGATGGTTCCCCGACAAAGACAGGCTGAAACCGCCGTGCCAAAGCCGCATCTTTTTCAATATATTTGCGATATTCATCCAGGGTTGTCGCACCAATACAATGCAAGGTACCACGTGCCAGCTCAGGTTTAATGAGATTTGATGCATCCATTGCTCCATCACTACGTCCCGCACCAACCAATGTATGCATTTCATCAATAAACAATATGACTTTTCCAGCCGCAGCTTCAACTTCTTTTAATATAGCCTTCAAACGTTCCTCAAATTCACCCCGATATTTAGCCCCTGCAACCAAGGCACCCAAATCCAAGGCTAATAACTGTTTATTCTTCAATGCCTCTGGAACGTCACCATTTACGATCCGTGATGCCAAACCTTCAACAATTGCAGTTTTACCAACTCCAGGCTCACCTATAAGCACAGGATTATTTTTGGTACGTCGAGCCAAGACCTGAATTGTTCGACGAATTTCCTCATCTCTCCCAATCACTGGATCCAATTTTCCTTGCCGGGCAACCTCTGTCATATCCCGTGCATATTTTTTTAACGCATCAAAGGAAGCCTCCGCATTCTGGCTGTCAACCTTACGACCTTTCCGAATAGTATCAATCGCTCTTGCCAGATTTTGAGCTGTAACCCCCCCCTTTTGAAGGGCCTGACCAGCTGGTGTTTCAGATGCAGCCAAGGCAAGCAACAGGCGATCCTGAGCAACATACTCGTCCCCGGCCTTCGTGGCCTCTTTTTCCGCGCCATCCAAAACACGAACCAATTCTGGCATGGCTTGAGGCTGTCCAGCACCATCGCCCTGAACTTTTGGCATGGAATCCAATGAATGTTCAACCGTTGTTTTGACAATGGCGGGTTCCCCGCCAGCTGCACGTATCAAGGAAGCTGCGGCTCCTTCCTCATCATCCAATAACGCTTTCAATAAATGCTGAGGCGTTAATTGCTGATGAAAGTCACGAATTGCAATTGTCTGTGCCGCTTGAAGAAACCCTCTTGAACGTTCAGTAAATTTTTCGATATTCATAAATTTATGTCCCTTTTAAAATTAGGCAACATGCCTGCCAAAGTTTTGCCCCTCTTATGAGGCAGCGTTCCTTCGCAAAAAAATCAATTTTCAAAAAATAAGTATCATTTCATTACAAATTCATTATTGCATGAACTCAACTTATCGAGTAGAAAGAAAATTTTTTCTTTTCATTTATTTATTTTATACCAATCCTTCCGATAAATGAATAAGAATCATCATAAATAAAATAAAATTCAAAATTGATGACATAACAGGAATTTTCTGCCATATTATTAAGAACGCAAATCATTCTTAATGATAGAGTTAAGTTCAATTTAAATAATGACTGTTCCAAATTTAAGTATGCTTTCCCCAGGGAAATCAAGTATTATTGATCATGTCGAAGAATTTTCTTCTCCTGATCCTATTGCAGACCGTTTACGTGATTTAGGCTTCGTACCAGGCGAAATTGTCAAAATCATTGCCTTTGGGCCATTTGGCTCAAATCCTATTGCTGTACAAATCGGATCGACCCGTTTTGCGCTGCGCCGTTCTGAAGCGGCCAGAATCATTTTACATTTGGATTGTTAATTTATGCCTGAATCATCCATCTTCCCTATTTCAAAGATAGCTTTAGTGGGCAATCCAAATTGCGGAAAAACCGCTTTATTCAATCAATTGACCGGAAGTAGACAGAAAGTCGCCAATTATGCCGGGGTCACCGTGGAACGTAAGGAGGGACAATTCGTCACACCCTCCAAAAACAGGATTACCCTTATCGATTTACCGGGGGCATACAGTTTAAAAGCAACCAGCCTTGATGAAGCAGTCACCAGGGATATTTGTATAGGGAACTATCGTAACGAACCCCCACCAGATGCCTTGATCTGCGTTATTGATGCAACAAATTTACGACTACATTTAAGATTCGCCCTTGAAATTTGCCGTCTTAAGCGCCCAATGATGATCGCTCTAAACATGAGTGACATTGCAAAAAAACGTAAAATCGACATAGATATTCCAAAACTAGAATCAATTTTGGGCATTTGCATTATCCCTACAATAGGAACCCAAAAAAACGGAATTAAAAAACTTGTCGATAATATCGACACTTCTTTTAAAATTCCAACAATTGATCTTGATAATCAAACCGATTTACATGTCGAAGTACGCAAAATTCTCCTGAAATGCGTCCATAATTCTTCTGAAAATTCTGTTCTGCTTGATGAAAAAATTGATCGATGGGTTTTACATCCCATTATTGGTCCCTTAATCCTTCTCATTTTATTATTTATCATGTTCCAGGCCGTTTTTTCATGGGCCCAACCCTTTATGGATGGCATACAGGATTTGACAGGCTGGCTTGGAAAAATCATTGCTAACTTATTACCGACAGGTCCCTTGAGAAGTTTAATTATTGATGGTGTTTTTGCGGGGGTGGGAACAACATTCGCCTTTTTACCTCAAATTCTTGTTCTCTTCCTGTGGATTTTATTCTTAGAAGAATCCGGGTATTTGCCCAGAGCAGCCTTCTTACTTGATCGCATTATGGCTTCTGTTGGATTAAATGGTCGTTCTTTCATCCCATTATTATCCAGTTTTGCCTGTGCAATTCCCGGTATCATGGCAACCCGGACAATACCTAGCGCTAGAGATCGTCTAGTTACCATTCTCATTGCACCTCTAATGACTTGTTCCGCACGATTACCAGTTTATGCTTTACTAATCAGTGCCTTTATCCCTCATAAAACTATCGGGATAATATTCAACCTGCAAGGTCTTGTCCTGTTTGGTCTTTATCTACTAGGAATCGCAAGTGCCTTTTTAGTGGCCTTACTTCTCAAAAAACGAAAAAAATCATATGATAACACCCTTTTACTAGAACTTCCCTCTTACCGTTTTCCAAGTGTTCGGAATATTTTGTTTGGATTATGGCAAAGGATCGAAATCTTTGTTAATCGCGTAGGAACAATCATCTTAACGGTCAGCATCCTTTTATGGGCTTTATCAAGTTTTCCAAAACCACCTGCTGGTGCACAAGGTCCAGCCATTGATTGGAGTTTTGCCGGTATTATAGGTCACTGGATTCAACCCCTTTTTGCACCCATTGGTTTTAACTGGGAAATATGTGTTGCGCTTATTCTTGGATTAGCAGCCAGAGAGGTTGCTGTTACGTCTCTTGCAACTGTTTATTCCATAGCTGGTGTTGATTCTGATGCACCGGGCCAACTGGTTCATTTTCTTTCAACACAATGGAGTATAGCAACAGGACTTTCCTTTCTGGCCTGGTATATTTTTGCTCCACAATGCTTTTCTACGTTGGCGGTTATAAAAAAAGAAACCTCTTCCTGGAAGATGGTCATAATGACAGCCTGTTATCTGTTTTTTATGGCTTATTTTGCCTCCTTTACTACCTGGCATATCGCATCATTTTTTTCTTAACAAAGGAAAATATTCATGCAAAGTACACTTGTCATTTTAATAATTTCTTTAGCCAGCTTATATTGGATTAATCATTTTTTTCCAATAATTGGCAAATTCATATGGCTAGGAACTGCTTATGCACTTAAATGCATCCATGCCCCCGCAATAAGCCAGCAATGGGCCTTGAGACACTGCAATACTCAGAAAGCACCAGCTTGTAGTAGCTGCAGTAAATGCAATAGCAAATGTCATTAAGTATTATTTACTCATTTAAATAAAAAACTCATTACAAATTGTAATGAGTTTTTTTATGTCACTATTATTTTTTAAAACTAATAACGATAAGAATCTGGTTTAAATGGACCTTCAACATCAACGCCAATATAATCAGCCTGAGCTTTATTTAATTTAGACAGAACCGCACCAACTTTTTCGAGATGTAAAGCTGCCACCTTCTCATCCAAGAACTTGGGAAGAGTATAGACTTTTGCTTCATATTTACCCTTTGGTGCTATCCATAATTCAATCTGTGCCAAAGTCTGGTTTGTAAAGGAGGCAGACATCACAAAAGATGGGTGACCAGTGGCATTCCCAAGATTAACCAAACGTCCTTCAGAAAGAAGAATAATACGGTTACCATCGGGAAAAATAATCTCATCAACTTGGGGTTTAATATTTTCCCACGTGAAATTCCGTAATTTTTCAACTTGAATTTCCGAATCAAAATGACCAATGTTGCAAACGATCGCACGATTTTTCATGGCACGCATATGATCAACGGTAATAATATCAATATTACCGGTACAAGTTACGAAAATATCACCACGTGGTGCAGCCTCTTCCATAGTGACAATTTCATATCCTTCCATCGCGGCCTGTAATGCACAAATAGGATCAACCTCTGTAACAAGAACACGACAACCAGCATTTCGCAAACTTGCTGCCGAACCCTTACCCACATCACCAAAACCGGCAACAACGGCAACCTTTCCAGACATCATTACATCTGTACCGCGACGGATTGCATCGACCAGGCTTTCACGACAACCATATAAATTATCAAATTTAGACTTCGTAACACTGTCATTGACATTGAATGCCGGAACTAATAAGGTTCCTTTCTTTTCCATTTCACGCAAACGGTGAACACCTGTTGTCGTTTCTTCAGACAACCCCTTAATATTTTTTAACATATCAGGATATTTCTGATGCATTAACAGGGTTAAATCACCCCCGTCATCCAAAATCATATTGGGAACCCAACCATCCGGACCATGAATGGTCTGTTCAATACACCAGTTAAATTCCTCCTCGGTTTCACCTTTCCAAGCAAATACAGGAATACCAGCTGCAGCTATTGCCGCAGCCGCATGATCCTGAGTTGAGAAAATGTTACAAGATGACCAACGCACTTCCGCGCCCAAGGCAACAAGGGTTTCAATTAACACAGCTGTCTGGATAGTCATATGCAAGCAGCCGGCAATTCTCGCTCCCTTAAGAATCTGTTTATCCGCATATTCTTTACGAAGAGCCATTAAACCTGGCATTTCCCCTTCAGAAATAGCAATCTCTTTCCGCCCCCAACTCGCAAGTGAAATATCTTTCACTTTGTAATCATGTTGATCTTTCATCATTTATCAATCCTTTTTATGATCAAATTAATATTATGATGTATTATTAGAGCACATATAAGAAGAGATCAATCTAATGCGTCAAAAACAAAACAGCATATTATTATGAAAAAATAAAATTTGATATTCTTTTCGCTGCTTTTTCTGTTGTTTCTAAAATATCATTTTTCTCCCATTTATCACTAGGATAGTTAATTAAAGTTTTCGCTAAATTATATTTGCTATTTTTATATCCATTTTTATTATGAATAAAACTTTGCTTTTTAGTTTTAAACCATTCATTACTGATACTTCGATTGATATTCTCTTCAAGCAAAATTTTGTTTCCCAATCTGTTAATTACATTTTCAAACTCATTCTTATCCATTTTTGCGTCATGTCTAATTGTCTCTATATTACGACCACTAGCTGGCATGATATGTTCAACATTAACCGTTTCAGAAAAATTAAATTTTAGATTTTTATTTTTAGCGTACAAATATTCATTAACAAATACCAGCATGTTTTTATCATATGTTAATATCGCGTCCTCAACCTCTTTGACATTCCATTTATCATGTATATGATCATAAAAATCCTGACAAATAACATGTTCTGGAATATCCAAATCGACCATCTTTATAATTTCTGCATATAAAAATATCTTAAATTTATTGCTTGAATAACCAGCATCTCCCAACTCTAATAATGAAAATAATTTCAACAATGATTCACAGACATTTATTATTTTATCTTCGGTAATTTCATCTAATTCAAAACGATATAGATAAGCGGCTAGATATAATTTAATATTAACATTACACTTAAGAAGTAACTTTATAATGGAATAATCTTTAATTTTATCCCATTTATATGCAATTTTTTTTAAATTATTGCATAGTAAAAATGGATTTTTTAACAAATCCTGCTCATGATCAGCATAATATCTTCTTAAACCTGGAGTTCTTACATAAATATAAGATTTCAAATACCCCTGTTCTTTAGCACGATTAATGTACATAAATTGTTGCAATACAGAATCAATTGTAACGACTTTTTTAGATTTTAATTTATTTGTTAATTGGAGAATCTCTTCCCATTGAATATTAAATTCCTCTCTTTTATCACCTACATATGAATATAATTTTGCAGAAATAATATCTGCATCTGAAAGCGGCAAACCTGTTGAATTCAATGAATTAAACATTGTAATAGCTTGTTCGACTTGCCATCTGCGTATTTCGATTACCTGACAATTTTTTAAAAAAGTTTTTGTAAATTGATTCAACCAAGAATCGCTATTTTCTCTCAATTTTTCATAAAAATTTTTAAAGTTACGAAAATAGTTTGTATATCGGTTATTATTTTTTTTATAAGGCAGTTTAAAAACTTTTTTCTCGGCATCTTCAAAATCACTGGCACCTATAATTTTATTAAATTCTTCTGGATACAATTCATTAATTGATTTATTTCCTAGTATGAGAATATTTTGTGTCTTTTTTGGATCTTTAAGCATAGAAGGTATATTTTCGGCTTCTGCTTTATACAAAATTTCCATAATTTTATTTCTATTCGCTTTAAGACCAGCTATCAATGCCTCTGAATCTTCATCTTTTGAAACAGTTTGCAGCACTTCATTTAATCGTAACAAAATGGCTTTGAGTAACAACAAAAAAGTCGTTGTACGCTGTTGACCGTCAATTAAACTGAATTGATTTTGATCCGAGCAATCAATTATAATGCTTCCAAAAAAATAAGGATCATTTGATTCACTTTCCTTAAAATTCTCTATATCTTCTAACAACTTATCACATTGTCCAATATCCCATGAATATCCCCGTTGATATTCTGGAATTAAAAAATTTTCTGTTCGATTAAGTTTTAAATATAACTCAATATTTTAAAGATTGGGTTCAATATTCTTAGCCATAATTTTTGGATTCCTGACTATAATTTTATTTTTTAGATAACTATCAAAAATTATCTTTTTTTATAAAATTGATTTAATTAACTATTAAATAACGATAATTTTGTATTTCTAACAAATATATCTAAAAGAAAAATTTCAGTAATCAAATGTAATAAATTTTATGTGAATTGAGACACCAAATCACTTATATGACCTAATTCTATCAGCTGTAATCCATTGGGGACGGATAGTTTATTATTTCCATGTGCAATACGCTTGGGTAAAACAACCTCATCAAAACCTAGCTTAAATGCCTCTTTCATGCGTAAGTCAGCTTGTGGCACCTGTCGAATTTCTCCAGATAAACCAATTTCACCAAAATACACTGAACCTGGAGAGGCGGAATGATGGGTCAAAGCCGAAACCAAAGCTGCTGCCACGGCCAAATCCGCCGCAGGTTCGGTAATTCTCAAACCGCCTGCCATATTTAAATAAACATCAACCCCGTTAAACCGTAACGAACAACGTGTCTCCAAAATAGCAAGCAACATATTAAGACGTGCATTATCCCATCCAATAACTGTACGTCTTGGCGCTGAATCCCCAAATTTGGGTGCCAACAAGGCCTGCACTTCCAACAAAACAGGACGGGTTCCCTCCAAACCCGCAAAAACGGCTGACCCCGCTATATGACCATGTCGCTCTGCAAGGAATAAAGCAGATGGGTTTGCCACCTCTACCAAACCCTGTCCTGTCATTGAAAAAACACCAATTTCATCTGTTGCACCAAATCGATTTTTTGCTGCCCGTAAAATACGAAATTGATGTCCTCGATCCCCCTCAAAATATAATACGGCATCAACCATATGTTCCAGGACACGCGGCCCCGCTATAGAACCTTCCTTGGTAACATGTCCCACAAAAATCAATGCAAATTCTTTCTGTTTTGCCATACGAATCAATTCAAAAGCCGCAGCCCGAACCTGACTTACCGTCCCAGGGGCCCCATTCGCCGTATCCAGCCACATTGTTTGAATAGAATCAATGATAACGAGACTTATATTTTTTTCTTTTTCCAGCGTTGAAAGAATATCCGCAACATTTATGCAGGCAGCCAGTTGTATGTTTTTTCTTTGTTCCGCATCCTCTAACCCTAACCGATTGGCACGCATTCTTATCTGGTTAACAGACTCCTCCCCTGAAATATATAAAACGGATTGTCCCTGTCTTGATAAAGCACAAGCAGCCTGCAACAATAAAGTTGACTTTCCAATGCCAGGATCTCCTCCTACCAACGTAACAGAAGATTGGACAAGACCTCCACCCAGAACACGATCAAATTCAGAAACACCAATGGACTGACGATCAGGAGGTGAAATCTCACCATCCAGCCCTGTAAACTGAATCATCCTGCCTGCATGTCCCAGTACAGAAATCGGACTTGTTTCCCTGGTTTCCTCGCTAATTGTATTCCATTCACCACAAGCCTCACATCGTCCAGCCCATTTATGATAAATAGCGCCACAACTTTGACAGACAAACATTTTAACCGGCTTTTTCGCCAAAACGTCCTCTTATACTTTCATTTCCATTTTAATAGGACCTGCATAAAGACCATGTGTAAATTGATGCACATAGGGATTCTCACTCTGCATAAGTTTACCAGCTTCACCCTGCCAAATCAGCTCCCCTTTATACAACATGGCAACCTGATCCCCGATCCGCTGGGCAGAAGCCATATCATGGGTAATGGCAATTGTGGTAGAACCCAGCTTCTTAACGCAATCAACAATCAAGTTATCAATTATTGCTCCCATGATAGGATCCAACCCTGTGGTCGGTTCATCAAAAAAGATAATTTCCGGTTTTGAAGCAATCGCACGTGCTAAGCCAACCCGTTTCTGCATCCCACCAGATAACTCACTGGGATATAAATCGCCAATATTATCTGCATCCAGACCAACAAGTTCCAAAACCCTGTTTGCCCTTTCCTTCGCCCGGGCACGACTAACTCTTGGCTGATTTTTACGATGTCCATTTAAAAGGGCAAAGGCAACATTTTCCCAGATAGGCAAGCTATCGAACAAGGCAGAGTTCTGAAACAACATACCCATTTCCTGTAATTTTTCTGCTTGCTCGGAATATGGCAATTCAAAAATATTTTTGCCATCAATTTCGATCGTGCCACTATCTGGTGTCATTAACCCCAAAATACATCGGAGCAAAACAGACTTTCCACTTCCAGATCCACCAATAATAACAAAGGAAGTTCCCTCCATTACATCCATATTAATGTTACGTAACACATGGTTGCTGCCAAAAGATTTGGAAAGATTACGTATACGAATTTTGGGATAAGTGTTGATCATTTTGCAAAAAAGATATCCGTTAACAAATAGTCAAATACTAGCAATAAAATAGAGGCGGCAACAACAGCAGAGGTCGTCGCTGCACCAACCCCCTGTGCGCCCCCACGGCTACGATATCCATGATAACATCCCATCAAGGCAATAAGAAATCCAAAAACCGCCGCTTTCACCAAACCAATTGTAACATCAATAGGTTTCACGGCATTCATGGTCGCCGCAATATAACCCTGGGGCGAAAAACCCAATTTAATGACCGAAACAGTAAAACCACCCAGCACCCCCAGGATATCAGCAATCAAAACTAGAAATGGTAAAGCAAGCGTAGCAGCTAGCAAACGAGGAGTAACAAGATATTTGATAGGATTGGTTGATAAGGTTTTGAGCGCATCAATCTGATTCGTCACCTGCATTGTTCCAATTTCCGCGGCCATGGCTGCCCCCACCCGTCCCGCAACCATCAATCCTGCCAAAACGGGCCCAAGCTCACGAGTGACAGCCAACACAACAATATTGGCAATCGCGCTATTTACATGATACTGGGACATACCGGTATAGGATTGTAACGCGATAACACCTCCAGAAAATAATGCCGTTAAAGCAACAACAGGTAGAGACAAATAACCTATATCAAGTAAAGATCCCAAAAAAATGCGCCAATAAAATGGAGGATAAAAAATATTTATAAATCCGCTTAATGCAAACAATGCGAGGGTACCCGTTTCCCGAACACCGTTTAAAGCCATACGACCTAACAAAGCAATCCAAATCCACGGACGTTTCAATTGATACATCTTGATTCCCGGTTAAACTCATCACAACATTATTAGCTAACGAATTGAGAAGTTGTTCAATAATATTGATTACAAGTTTTATCCTATAATTCTATTATTTTCTAATATTTATATTTAAGCATATAAACATCTTTTATTTTTAAACATTTTATATAGATCAAACATTTTAAACATCTCTTCCCAAGAACAATCCCCCCTTAGAATCTAATTATTATTCCCATCAATATTGAATATATCTATTGTCTATATACCACTGAAAATCTCTTCATTACCCTTTATAATGAACTTGTTTCAATATTTTTAAAATTTTTATTTTTTTAATTTTTAAATTAACTTAATTTAATAATCTATAAAACTGGCAATATCTTGATTAAAAATAAGGAATGTTCTGTGCGTATAGCAATGATTGGTGGAGGATATGTTGGTCTTGTTTCTGCTGCTTGTTTTGCAGAATTCGGACTTGATGTCGCTGTCGTAGAAAAGGATCCCAACCGGTTAAATGCGTTAAAGCAAGGAAATATTCCTATCTATGAACCTGGTTTGGATCTTTTGGTTCAGAATAATATCAAAGCCAATCGGTTACAGTTTTTTGAAACGATTAAAGAGGCTATTCCTGATTGTAAGGCCATTTTTATTGCCGTGGGTACACCCCCACGTAACGGTGATGGACATGCCGACATGACTTATGTCCATCAAGCAGCCTTGGAAATTGCAAAACATCTAAAAGAATATGCAATTATCGTTACCAAATCAACAGTCCCGGTTGGTACAAGCCGACGGATTGCGCAAATCATTCGTAAGGAAAATCCATCTCTTGATTTTGATGTCGCCTCCAATCCTGAATTTCTTCGCGAGGGCGAGGCCATTCAAGATTTCATGACACCTGACCGTATCATTATCGGTATTGAAAAAGACAGAAAAGATCGCGCACAAAAAGCCCAAGAAATCATGAGTCGACTTTACCAACCCTTATTTCAAAAAGAAACACCAATTTTGTTTACCAATTTGGAAAGTGCTGAACTGGCAAAATATGCCTCAAATTGTTTTTTAGCGATGAAACTTTCATATATTAACGAGCTTGCTGATCTTTGTGAACAAGTTGGAGGAAATATAGAGGAAATTGCCAATGCTATTGGATTAGACAGCAGAATCGGCAAATATTTTTTACGGCCAGGCCCAGGTTATGGCGGATCCTGTTTCCCGAAAGACACTCTTGCCCTAATTCGCATCGCCCAAGAAGCAGGCACGCCCTCACGACTGGTAGAGGCAACCGCACAAGCTAATGATGCCAGAAAAGCAAACATAAGTGGAAGAATTATTCAATTATGTGGTGGTAATGTTCACAACAAAACCATTACCATTCTGGGACTCACCTTTAAACCAAATACAGATGATATGCGGGAATCCCCATCTATTCCCATTATTCACCGTTTGGTTGAAGAGGGTGCCCAGATAAAAGTTTTTGACCCTGTTGGAAATGAAAAAGCAAAACCTTTATTACCTAATACAGTTCAATATTTTGATAGAATTAACGATGCAGCCAACCAGGCTGACGCCTTGATTATCCTGACAGAATGGAATGAATTCCGTTCTTTGACACCCAAGACCCTGAAAAACTGGATGAAAAACCCACTGGTAATCGACTTCAGAAATATTTACGATCCCAAAGTGATGAAAAGTGAAAATATTCATTATTATTCAATTGGTCGACCCCTGAAAGAAAAATTTATCATTTAAACAGTTTGACTAATTGACGCAAAGGGGACGTCACACGCCAACAGAAAGAATTCTGTATGGCCGTCAGTTCCTGTTTCAATTTTGTATTTTCCTGTTTCAAATGTTGGGCAAAACTGAATTGATAGGGTGAATTTCGGGTCTTTTCATAAACCTCTTTCCAGCTTTCAACACATTTTTCCCTATTTTTTTCCGATACAAGAAAAACCGTAAATTCATAACTCAGCTTTGATGGATCAATATCAAACCATTCCTCACAAGCCATTTTTATAAGTCCATGTTCAGCCAAATTCATCATCAGTTTCGCAAACAAACCTAAATGCAAAACCCAACAATGAATATCTTCATAATGATCAGGTATTAGTGTTCTTTCCCCCCATTCAAGAACCTCAGAAAACGGGATTTGGCTTTCCAGATTTTCTATATCAGGATATAATCCATATTCTGCATGAATTCTTGGAATATCTTTATCATTAATTTTGTTCAATGCAAAGTCCAACACCAGGTGTGTTTCAGGGTATGTAGATTTCTTTAACCAGGCAGCGAGTAAATCAGCCAACCGGGTAGGCTGCCTTTTCATATCAAAAGAATAACGACCATCTGGCAAAACCAAACGTAATTGTCCATCAGGTTTTAAAATTTGTCGTATTTCCTCAATCCATCCAATCAAGTCTGGGACATGTTCTGCAACATGAGACGCTATTACATAATCAAACTGACCATCCACACACTTCTTCAAAGCACATTCTTTTTTCCAGATATAATCAATCTCTACCAATTGACGAGAATCAAAATTGGTATTCCAGGCAAATTGCTCTTTCAGCTCTTCCGTCGACAAATGATCTGCGTAAAAAACATTTCCATTTTCTCGACATAAAATTGGATCAATCAATGCACCGATTTCCAAACATCGTGCATGTGCAAATCGAATTCCTCTATTTAAACGTTCACGACGTAATGCAATAAAAGGTTCCATAAATTCTTGACCTGAAATAAAAAAGGATTCATTAAATATAATGAATCCCTCTTTTAATCCAAATTTCACTTTATAAATATAGTAAAAATGAAATTATTTCTCGATATAAATTAATTTATGATTAAGGAATTCAAAAATTCCCTCATCAGACAATTCACGACCATATCCAGAATGTTTCACACCGCCAAATGGAAGATCTGGCGCTGTCCAGGTAGGACGGTTGATAAAGACCATGCCGGTATCAATTTCCTTTGCAACCCGCTTTGCACGCTCAACATCTCTTGAAAATACGGTTCCACCCAAACCAAAATCTGAATCATTGGCCAACTCAATTGCCGCTTTTTCATCTGGAACACGGAAGAACATAACAACTGGTCCAAAAAATTCTTTATAGAATACTGGATTTTGCTTGGTAATATCGGTCAAAATGGTCGCTTCCATAAAAGCGCCTGAACGATTTGGACGTTTACCACCAATCACGGCCTTGGCACCATGTTTGACAGCTTCGGCTGTCATATCTGCAATTTCCTGTGCAGCTGCCTCACTGGATAATGGACCCAATGTCGTGCTACGATCCATTGGATCACCCATTTTCAGTTTAGAAAAACAGTCTGTAAGACGTTTCAGATATTCATCTGCAACAGATTCAACAACAATGAAACGTTTTGCGGCAACACAACATTGTCCCGTATTATTCATACGACCCCAAAGACCCCATTTGCATGCTGAATCCAGGTCGGCATCTTCAAGAACAATAAATGCATCACTTCCACCCAGTTCAAGGGTGGATTTCTTAAGATTTTCACCGGCTTTGCCAGCGACAATACTTCCTGCCTTTTCACTTCCCGTAAGCGCAACACCACGGACACGACGATCGGAAATGATTTTGTCGGTATGCTGAGATAATACATAAAGATTGGTATAAACACCTTTTGGTGCACCAGCATCAAGCATCAATTTTTCAAAAGCACCCGCACATTGTGGAACAATGGAAGCATGTTTGACCATTACCACATTTCCAGCCATCAAATTCGTTGCAACAACACGAACAAGTTGATAATAAGGGAAATTCCATGGTTCAACACAGAAAATGATACCTATTGGGTCATATTCAACATAGGCCTTGTGACCATCTTTTGGATGTAAGGTTTTTGGTGCAAGAAATTTTTCGGCATTTTCTGCATAATAATCAAAAATGTCCGCCGTCAAATCAACTTCCGCTTCAGCTTCTGCAATTAGCTTTCCCATTTCCAAGGTAACATAATGAGCAAATTCCGCCTTCTTATCACGCAAAATTGATGCGGCTTTTTTCATCACTTGACGACGAGTAGCAAAATCTGTCTTACGCCATTTTAAGTAAGCAGCTTGAGCTTCATCAATTTTAGCAGCTACTTCATTCTCCGTTAATTCCTGAAAGGTCTTCACCGTTTCATTGTTAAAGGGATTAACTGATTTATAAGCCATTTAAGCCGTCCTTTCTGCTTTCTGTTTAACGTAAATTAATACTCTATCTTATAATCTTTTTTATGAAATAAGCTACCTTAATATCTAATACAAACATGCAATTTCACAATGTGCGATTAAATATTTTTCATATCAGGTTGTTATAACCCATATTTTAAAAGAAATATAAAAATAAATTCTATCAATGCTATTTCATTTAAAATAATTATAGTATCTATTTAAATATTGTAACTGACAATAAGGCTTTTTTATGAATAATATTCTGGTTATTGGTAGTTTAAATACTGACCTCGAAACTTCTGTTGATCATTTCCCTGAAACCGGAGAAACCCTGATCGGCGGCCCCTTACAGATTCATTGTGGAGGAAAGGGGAATAATCAGGCAATAGCAGCAGCAAAACTGGGGGCATCAGTTACAATATTGGGTGCAATTGGAAATGATCATTTTGGTCAATTGCTGATAGAAAACCTTAAAAAATATCATGTCAACATTACACCTATAAAAACCTGCAAACAAAGTCCTACTGCAACCGCATTAATAATGCATACAAATACAGATAATACAATTATTGTTACAGAAGGAGCCAATGAAAGTCTATCAGCCCAGGATATTCTCAATGCTGAATCTCTCATCAAATCCCATGATATTATTCTTTTACAGCAGGAAATCCCTTTGGAAACGCAGATTGAAGCCATTGAGATTGCATATCGATTAAAAAAAATAATTGTTGTTAATCCTGCACCTTCACGACAGCTTCCTGCAGATATCATTCCAAAAATCAGTTATCTTTTACCGAACGAACATGAGATAAAAGCCTTTCGACATAATGGATCAGAAACTTACGAAGATATTATCCTGCATAGCTCTACACCCATTATCATGACATGGGGTCGCAACGGAATACTTTTTAAAAATAAAGAAAAACAGATTCAACATATCCCCGCCTATACCGTACCAACCGTCGATACAACAGGGGCGGGTGATACATTTTGTGGCACCTTTTGCTGTTTTCTTCATTTTGGATATGAAAAAGCGATTGAAAAAGCCTTGCAAGCTTCTGCACTTTCGGTTACACGCACTGGGGCCCAAAATGGTATGCCCACACTGAAAGAATTAACCGCCTTTCAATTTCATTAACATTTCATATCCCCAGGGAACATGTTCCTATGAGTCATACTTTTTTCCATTATGTTGATTTAATCGGAACATTTGCTTTCGCCATCAGTGGAGCTTTGGCAGCCATTAATCGTAATCTGGACATCTTTGGCGTTTTTTGCATTGCCTTTGTCACAGCCTGTGGTGGAGGAATTGTAAGGGATATCTGTATCGGTTCTTTTCCTTTAGCGGGGATGATGAATCTGGAATATCTCGTTATTGTCTTGACTTCAGTTTTCCTGGCTGCCTTTTTCCAAAAATTACTTTTACATCTCAATCATCCAACTCTGTTTTTTGATGCCATCGGATTGGGTTTTTTTGCTTCGTTTGGCGCCCATAAAGCGTTTGTTTTTACCGGAAATTGCGAAATAAGTATTTTTCTTGGAACACTTACGGCCATCGGTGGAGGAATATTGCGTGATACATTAACCGCCCTGATTCCATCCGTATTAACCAAGGAAATTTATGCCTCTGCCGCCATTGGCGGAGCCATTGTACAAATTATGGGGGACAAGAATATTATCAGTCCCACCTTTGCTCCATGGTTTGCCATTATAATCTGTAGTGCAATTCGCTTGTTATCTTTAAAATTTAAATGGAATTTACCGTCAATCAAACAAATTCAATGAACCCTGTAATTTATCAATCTTGATATAAGGATAAAAAAAGAAAAATTATATTTGACAAAAGAAAAACTGGCTATTTTCATTAAAACAGAGTATGAACATTTTCAAAGGACCCGTAGCTCAGCTGGATAGAGCGTTGCCCTCCGAAGGCAAAGGCCATGAGTTCGAATCTCGTCGGGTCCGCCAATAGATATGTTTATCAATAAAATTAAACTTTCAATAACAATCAATTATCTTATTTTTTAATTAATATTATTCAACACGATAAATGAATCAAAAAAACAAAAAATTAATAGTACAGAAATTTTGACTTTTTTCATGAAAAAATTACGAATATTTATTTAAGTCAATCATAAAACCACTCTTTAAAAAGTAATTCTATAATCAATAAAACCTATAATAATTCACTGTAATACTTAAATTGTTGATCCAACCATTCAATACGTCGTTTGACGTAATCAATGATATAATTTACAGGCGATTTTTAAGATCTTACGTCATTGGTTCCGGGTCAATCAAATTTGCTTTCTCGATAATAATTTTGTTAATTGTCTCATTGGAAATTAAATTGCCATTCCACAACTCACGTCATCTTGCACAAATTTCTGGTTTGATGTGATGAGATCATCGATAATTCCAAAGGTTTGATATTCGGAAATATTTACCATATGGTTAGTGATTTTTCCACATCCCAACAACATAGGATTAAATTATTAGTAATACTGTAAAAAAACGGTTAATTCATATAAAAATATATAATCAATAATAAATCCTTTTTTACATTTGTTATATCTTTCAATATCCACTTGTACACTTTCAATAGGCGATTCATATAAACTTGGTAATCTGCTATTAATATTTCCTCACGACCAATTAAATTTCATTCATTATGATGGTAGACACATTTTTGCCCAAAATTATCCAGGTGTCTTGGCTGATAACAACCTTGAATATAATGCTGATGATCAATCCCTTATTGCGTTTGGGAAAGATTATTTTCTAAAATATACAGACCCATGAGATTCATCATTATACCATACCTCACAAAGGAACCTTGCCATGGAAAATATAGCTGAATTACACATACCTAAATCAAACTAATCGTAACAGGAATATTCGTTTTCTAGTACCAAACAACTGTTTCGTCTTTATGAAAATGTCGCCATATTTAGTTGTAATATTGTTCCTAAGCAGAGTTCTATCTGTTCCATATCCTTTCAAAACCATACCTGAATCTGATAATAAAATATTTATCTACAACAGGATGCATTCTTTTATTCTATATTATGATTTTTCTTTACTGACGTTAAACTGACCTGTTCTTGCAATCCCCAGATTCTTACCGCAAAGAATTAAAATAAGATATTCCTTCAAAAAATGAAATACTTATTCCCTTCACTTTATCTGTAGGATTGCTCTCCTTTGATGAAAACCAGCAATGATCTGTTTGATTTAGATAATACGGTTAAATCCCATTCATCCGATATGTTACTACAACCAAACTAGACAAGATTTTCATTATTAATATATCCTATTTACTGCTGTTTTTTGGCATCAGCCATAAATCAGTTTTCCATAAAATTGTGACATTCCATCAAACAAAATTTCTACAAGGGTAACCGACCCTGCTCTTGTATCAATAAAGGGTTGCCTATTCTGCCATTTGACAGATGCATCAAATTCAACCTCGCAATTCCCTTCATAGGGTTGCTGAAGAATGATCGTCATGCGTTGCAACTGACCCTTTTGCCCTTGCCCAAGTGAAATCCTGCACGCTTTCTGGAGTAGAAGACGATAGCTGATTTCTCCCGCTTTTGGAAACATCAGGGTAATGGCTGGATCATTTACGATCCTGTTTTCAACCAATATACCAGCAGATAAACGATCAACAATCTGTCCACCTGTCATTTCCTGTCCCAATGATCCTTTTGCGAGACCTTGTGTCATATCAAATCTGCTCATTTTATTTACTTTCAAGTTTCATCAGCCGTGTCTCAAGATCATTGATTTTCTGTTTATGAGCGGCTAAAAGCATACAAATAACCTCGGTATATCTCAGTTTTTGACGATAAATAACGTCACCCTTGTCATCTTTTGGCACTTCCTGAACAGATTTAAGGATCGGGTTCCCGTTTTCATCCTTCTCGCCTGTATCCACCCTCTTGAATTCAGGTGATGCATCCTGCGTCCACATGGCATAATCGGATGGATCAAGTCCCGCATCCCTGATCGCCTGTTCTATATCCTGCGCGATAAAACCTGTATGAACACGTGCCTTGTCCTCACCTTTCTCTTTTATCGCGTCATTCAGCCTGTAATTGACAACATTGACATTATACAGGGCATCCAATAATTTCCTGTCAGAATTATCGGCTTTCTCATCAAGGATGGATGTGATGGTCTTGACGTTTTTGTCCGAGGTCACGTTTGGTGCGGTCTTTATGAAAAGATTGTTCCATGAATTTCCCGCACGTCCCAGGTCCCCGCCGCCATCATTAAGGGGATGAAAGGAAACAGAACCAAATGCATAATTGGCATTAATGTTGTCAGACCATACTACACTAGTAAAACTCTTGTTATTACCTTTTTCACCATTAAAATTTACAGAATACTGAATATGTATTTCCCTGGATTTTGGATTGGGTTCATAATCTTTTGTATAATCACCATTTATTGGTCTTAAACCCGCATTAATCCATGTAACACCATCCATATCCTTAGGCTGTGGATACACAAATTGTCCTGTCAAATCAAGTATTACAGTACCCAAGGGTTTATTTGCATCATCAATGGAAAAATATTTATCTAGATCTAAATTATTGACATAGGTTCTAATGTTATCAACATTACTTTGTGCTTGACTTGCAATTGCTGTGACACTTGCAATCTGTTCTTTTGTATCATTTGCTGTTTTAGCAAGTTCTGAAAGTTGCTGTGATGTATTACCACCATCCATTGAAACATTACATGCAGACAGGTCCAGATCTTTTGGTGCGTTATTTTGATTTGTCATTTTATATCTCTTAATTAATTTCATTCATTAATTTGAAAAATTTATTTTAAATTTGATAGCCTAGTTTCTAAATCACTAATTCTTTGCTCGTAAACTTGTTTAAAATCCTCAAGTTTTTTCAATTTTTGTTTGAATGCTTGAATAAAAACACAAAATATTTCATCATATCGTAAAGACTGCCTGTAAACCTGATTACCATCAGCATCTTTTAAGAATACACACTCTCTTTTTGTAACAGGATTACCCCTGTCATCCTTTTCGCCTGTCTCAATATCTTGTGTCTCAAAAACTTTTTCTTCTATCCACATTCCATAATCAGAAGCTGATAAACCTTTATCTTTCAAAGACTTCTCAACCTCCTGAGCTATAAAACCATTATGCAATCTGGCTTTACCCTCTCCCTTTTTATCAATAGCGTAATTAAGCTTGAATGTATGAACATCAAGATTATAGATTGCATCTAGCAATTTCTGGTTTTTAACATTATCATCATCAATAGAAACAGTACAATCTGAGAGATTCAGATTCTTTGAAGACGAATTAATCATTTTAATGCCCTATATATCTATAATTGAATAAAAAAATATAGCTATTAAGCAACACAAAGTAATCCACCATTATTCCAGGAATTTTTATAGTAGACAGAACCATCAGTAAGAACGATATTACCGTTTAATGACAATCCTTCAGGCATTTTTTTACTGCCGTTAATATAATCATCAGAAGCTATGTATAAATTACCATTTAATAAAAAATCATTTGGAATTTCAGAAACTTTTTCAGGCGCGATAACTACCCCATCTTTATTTCTATAAAGACCGGAATTAACTTTCTCAATTGAATCATTACTCATCATAAAGGAAAAGGTTAAATCATCATTCATGATAACGGATTGAACACTAATCCCTTGCTGTCCTTTTTCTCCCTTCGGAATTGAAAAATCAAAAACTGCATTTATATCAGATCCTGAATTCGTTATTTGAGCAGGTTGGTCAGCTTCGACAGATACAATGTTGCCTATTTTGATTGTTGCCGCTTTGGCAACCGGATCAATCCATTCAGTACCGTTCCACCATAGAGGTTCTTTTTTATCAATATCATATGATTGTGTTCCAATTGGATAATCAACAGGCAATTTATCCTTGGTTGTAGGGGTTACATAAGGATAAGTAAATTTTCCTGCATGATCTTTTTTCATTGCGGCATGAGACGGATATAAAGACCATTCAGCCTGTCCTTCTCCACCTTCTTTTGAACACCAAAAGATACCATCTTTACCAAATCGTATTTCATCCTGGTATCCCAATGATGTAATGGTTTTGGGTTGTTCTTTTTCTGATAAATATAAATTACTCAATAATCCAGCGCTTCTACTTCTCTTAACATAATAATATGTCCTATTTTGATCCATCCAATGCGCCATAAGAGTTACAACATCACCAACCCTTATAGTGATAATAGCATCTTTTTTAAATGCTTCCCCTTTTCCATCAACCATCTGGTTTTCACAAATAATATCAGTTTTAATTTTATAACCTGATTTATCCATATCAGAACCATAACACACAAAGGTATATGACCCTTGATACCCCTTAAATTCTAATGGCTGACAATCGGGTAACCAACAGGCTCCCCCAGCAAATATATATCCTTTTAACTCCTCAATCTTATCAGCCCTTGCTGATGCCAGGATATTAGCTATTCCCTCGGATGGAGCAAATGCTATAATTTTGCTTTGTGCACCAACCGTGTAAATATCAAACAGTGTTTTATCCGCATAAGCATGAACATCATCATCTAAATAGATGGAAACTTTAGCATCAGGATTAATAGACTGCGTTATTATAAACGGATTATTAATAGGTTGAGTCAACTGACCCCGTGCATCCAATCCTGCAACTCCATTTGGATGATTTATTTCAATATTTGGAATGGCCTGATGAGCAAGATCGACGACTTTACCCAAAGAGGCATCCTGATGGGATGGAGTTGGGACTTTTATGGTATAATCCAACATTTCAGCAGATAATTTA
>NZ_JACFQI010000007.1:0-30352 GCF_016101485.1 Commensalibacter sp. M0133 | reverse complement strand
CAGACTGGAAGACGGGAAGTTTCGGCCCTTACGGATGCCCGGAAAACCTTAGCGTACGATTTTTTCCGAATTCTGCGGGCTCCCCTATCTCATCTGCGCAAGGCAGAACGTGAAGACGGCCGCCCTGGACCTCGCCCGCGAGCGCCAGGCGCACGAGGCCGGCGCGCGGACCCGCGCCACGGCCCACGAGCGGACGCCGCAGCAGGAGCGCCAGAAGGCCGCCAGAGAGGCCGAGCGCGGCCGTGAGGCTTGGACGCTAGGGCAGGGCATGAAAAAGCCCGTAGCGGGCTGCTACGGGCGTCTGACGCGGTGGAAAGGGGGAGGGGATGTTGTCTACATGGCTCTGCTGTAGTGAGTGGGTTGCGCTCCGGCAGCGGTCCTGATCAATCGTCACCCTTTCTCGGTCCTTCAACGTTCCTGACAACGAGCCTCCTTTTCGCCAATCCATCGACAATCACCGCGAGTCCCTGCTCGAACGCTGCGTCCGGACCGGCTTCGTCGAAGGCGTCTATCGCGGCCCGCAACAGCGGCGAGAGCGGAGCCTGTTCAACGGTGCCGCCGCGCTCGCCGGCATCGCTGTCGCCGGCCTGCTCCTCAAGCACGGCCCCAACAGTGAAGTAGCTGATTGTCATCAGCGCATTGACGGCGTCCCCGGCCGAAAAACCCGCCTCGCAGAGGAAGCGAAGCTGCGCGTCGGCCGTTTCCATCTGCGGTGCGCCCGGTCGCGTGCCGGCATGGATGCGCGCGCCATCGCGGTAGGCGAGCAGCGCCTGCCTGAAGCTGCGGGCATTCCCGATCAGAAATGAGCGCCAGTCGTCGTCGGCTCTCGGCACCGAATGCGTATGATTCTCCGCCAGCATGGCTTCGGCCAGTGCGTCGAGCAGCGCCCGCTTGTTCCTGAAGTGCCAGTAAAGCGCCGGCTGCTGAACCCCCAACCGTTCCGCCAGTTTGCGTGTCGTCAGACCGTCTACGCCGACCTCGTTCAACAGGTCCAGGGCGGCACGGATCACTGTATTCGGCTGCAACTTTGTCATGCTTGACACTTTATCACTGATAAACATAATATGTCCACCAACTTATCAGTGATAAAGAATCCGCGCGTTCAATCGGACCAGCGGAGGCTGGTCCGGAGGCCAGACGTGAAACCCAACAGACCCCTGATCGTAATTCTGAGCACTGTCGCGCTCGACGCTGTCGGCATCGGCCTGATTATGCCGGTGCTGCCGGGCCTCCTGCGCGATCTGGTTCACTCGAACGACGTCACCGCCCACTATGGCATTCTGCTGGCGCTGTATGCGTTGATGCAATTTGCCTGCGCACCTGTGCTGGGCGCGCTGTCGGATCGTTTCGGGCGGCGGCCGGTCTTGCTCGTCTCGCTGGCCGGCGCTGCTGTCGACTACGCCATCATGGCGACGGCGCCTTTCCTTTGGGTTCTCTATATCGGGCGGATCGTGGCCGGCATCACCGGGGCGACTGGGGCGGTAGCCGGCGCTTATATTGCCGATATCACTGATGGCGATGAGCGCGCGCGGCACTTCGGCTTCATGAGCGCCTGTTTCGGGTTCGGGATGGTCGCGGGACCTGTGCTCGGTGGGCTGATGGGCGGTTTCTCCCCCCACGCTCCGTTCTTCGCCGCGGCAGCCTTGAACGGCCTCAATTTCCTGACGGGCTGTTTCCTTTTGCCGGAGTCGCACAAAGGCGAACGCCGGCCGTTACGCCGGGAGGCTCTCAACCCGCTCGCTTCGTTCCGGTGGGCCCGGGGCATGACCGTCGTCGCCGCCCTGATGGCGGTCTTCTTCATCATGCAACTTGTCGGACAGGTGCCGGCCGCGCTTTGGGTCATTTTCGGCGAGGATCGCTTTCACTGGGACGCGACCACGATCGGCATTTCGCTTGCCGCATTTGGCATTCTGCATTCACTCGCCCAGGCAATGATCACCGGCCCTGTAGCCGCCCGGCTCGGCGAAAGGCGGGCACTCATGCTCGGAATGATTGCCGACGGCACAGGCTACATCCTGCTTGCCTTCGCGACACGGGGATGGATGGCGTTCCCGATCATGGTCCTGCTTGCTTCGGGTGGCATCGGAATGCCGGCGCTGCAAGCAATGTTGTCCAGGCAGGTGGATGAGGAACGTCAGGGGCAGCTGCAAGGCTCACTGGCGGCGCTCACCAGCCTGACCTCGATCGTCGGACCCCTCCTCTTCACGGCGATCTATGCGGCTTCTATAACAACGTGGAACGGGTGGGCATGGATTGCAGGCGCTGCCCTCTACTTGCTCTGCCTGCCGGCGCTGCGTCGCGGGCTTTGGAGCGGCGCAGGGCAACGAGCCGATCGCTGATCGTGGAAACGATAGGCCTATGCCATGCGGGTCAAGGCGACTTCCGGCAAGCTATACGCGCCCTAGGAGTGCGGTTGGAACGTTGGCCCAGCCAGATACTCCCGATCACGAGCAGGACGCCGATGATTTGAAGCGCACTCAGCGTCTGATCCAAGAACAACCATCCTAGCAACACGGCGGTCCCCGGGCTGAGAAAGCCCAGTAAGGAAACAACTGTAGGTTCGAGTCGCGAGATCCCCCGGAACCAAAGGAAGTAGGTTAAACCCGCTCCGATCAGGCCGAGCCACGCCAGGCCGAGAACATTGGTTCCTGTAGGCATCGGGATTGGCGGATCAAACACTAAAGCTACTGGAACGAGCAGAAGTCCTCCGGCCGCCAGTTGCCAGGCGGTAAAGGTGAGCAGAGGCACGGGAGGTTGCCACTTGCGGGTCAGCACGGTTCCGAACGCCATGGAAACCGCCCCCGCCAGGCCCGCTGCGACGCCGACAGGATCTAGCGCTGCGTTTGGTGTCAACACCAACAGCGCCACGCCCGCAGTTCCGCAAATAGCCCCCAGGACCGCCATCAATCGTATCGGGCTACCTAGCAGAGCGGCAGAGATGAACACGACCATCAGCGGCTGCACAGCGCCTACCGTCGCCGCGACCCCGCCCGGCAGGCGGTAGACCGAAATAAACAACAAGCTCCAGAATAGCGAAATATTAAGTGCGCCGAGGATGAAGATGCGCATCCACCAGATTCCCGTTGGAATCTGTCGGACGATCATCACGAGCAATAAACCCGCCGGCAACGCCCGCAGCATCGCGACCGTCATCGGTGAGAAGTTCGGCAGGTATTGGGTGGTGACAATGTAGGTGCTGCCCCAAATGGCAGGTGCTATCGCTGTGAACAATAAATCGGGCGTGCGTAATGACATGCGATTACAAGACCTCCGCTACGGCGATGGGTTTTTGAGAGTTGCAGGCGCCGCGATGACCGCACCCTGACTTGGACTGGCCCTGCCTCGCACCAATCCACCTGCGGCTATGGCCGCGATCATGCGAGGCCCGAAAATTACACGACCTGTACACGTCCGCCGAACCCGGAACGCAACAGAGCTTCGTGGGCATCCCGATCCGGGTCGTAGCAGCAGTCCTGGACCAAACGCACGTCGTAGTCCGCATCACTAGCCCAGGCGACGCTTGAAAGAACAACGCCGGTGGTGCTTATCCCGGCCATGACAAGCGTGCTTACGCCGCGCGTCCGAAGGTCGGCGTCGAGCGCCGTGCCATAAAAGACGCTGGCTCGCGGACATGCATAGAAAAGGTCGCCCCGTTCGATCGCAAGCCCTTCGACGGGCAGACCGGTGCGAAATCGTCCGCTCGGGAGATACGGTGAGATTTGGCGATTCGTCGCCGGCGGCGCATGTTCATACTCTTCGCCGAGCGAAAAGTTGGGGAACAGCACGGGCCGGCCGCGCAAGGCGTGCTGGCAGCCGTGCAGACCCTGCGTGAGATGAACGCCGACAACCTGCGCAAGGTGCCGGCCGATGCACCCACGGCCTTCATCAAGCCGCGCTGGAAGCCGCTGGTGATCACCCCGGAAGGCCTCGACCGGAAATTCTACGAAATCTGCGCCCTGTCCGAGCTGAAGAACGCCCTGCGCTCCGGCGACATCTGGGTCAAGGGCTCGCGGCAGTTCCGCGACTTCGACGACTACCTGCTGCCGGCCGAGAAGTTCGCCGCACTCAAGCGCGAGCAGGCCCTGCCCCTGGCGATCAACCCGAACAGCGACCAGTACCTGGAAGAGCGTTTGCAGCTGCTGGACGAGCAGTTGGCCACCGTCACCCGCCTGGCCAAGGACAACGAGCTGCCCGATGCCATCCTCACCGAGTCAGGGCTGAAAATCACCCCGCTGGATGCGGCGGTGCCGGATCGGGCGCAGGCGCTGATCGACCAAACCAGCCAGTTACTGCCGCGCATCAAGATCACCGAACTGCTGATGGACGTGGACGACTGGACGGGCTTCAGCCGCCACTTCACCCACTTGAAGGACGGGGCCGAGGCCAAAGACAGGACGTTGCTGCTGTCCGCAATCCTCGGTGATGCGATCAACCTCGGGCTGACCAAGATGGCCGAGTCGAGCCCCGGCCTGACCTACGCCAAGCTGTCCTGGCTGCAAGCCTGGCACATCCGCGACGAAACCTATTCGGCGGCCTTGGCCGAGCTGGTCAACCACCAGTATCGCCACGCCTTTGCCGCCCACTGGGGCGACGGCACGACCTCATCCTCCGATGGCCAGCGCTTCCGCGCGGGTGGCCGGGGCGAGAGCACCGGGCACGTCAACCCGAAGTACGGTAGCGAGCCGGGACGGCTGTTCTATACCCATATCTCCGACCAGTACGCGCCGTTCAGCACCCGCGTGGTGAATGTCGGCGTCCGCGATTCCACCTATGTGCTCGACGGCCTGCTGTACCACGAGTCCGACCTGCGGATCGAGGAGCACTACACCGACACGGCCGGCTTCACCGATCACGTCTTTGCCCTGATGCACCTGCTAGGCTTCCGCTTCGCGCCGCGCATCCGCGACCTCGGCGAAACCAAGCTGTACGTGCCGCAGGGCGTGCAAGCCTACCCGACGTTGCGCCCGCTGATCGGCGGCACCCTGAACATCAAGCACGTGCGTGCCCACTGGGACGACATCCTGCGCCTGGCCAGCTCGATCAAGCAGGGCACCGTCACCGCCTCGCTGATGCTGCGCAAGCTCGGCAGCTACCCGCGCCAGAACGGACTGGCCGTGGCCCTGCGCGAGCTGGGCCGGATCGAGCGCACGCTGTTCATCCTGGACTGGCTGCAAAGTGTTGAACTGCGCCGCCGCGTGCATGCCGGCCTGAACAAAGGTGAGGCGCGCAACTCGCTGGCCAGGGCGGTGTTCTTCAACCGCCTTGGGGAAATCAGGGATCGGAGCTTCGAGCAGCAGCGCTACCGGGCCAGCGGCCTCAACCTGGTGACGGCGGCTATCGTGCTGTGGAACACGGTGTACCTGGAACGCGCCACCCAGGGGTTGGTCGAGGCCGGCAAGCCGGTGGACGGCGAGCTGCTGCAATTCCTGTCGCCGCTGGGCTGGGAGCACATCAACCTAACCGGCGATTACGTCTGGCGGCAGAGCCGCAGACTGGAAGACGGGAAGTTTCGGCCCTTACGGATGCCCGGAAAACCTTAGCGTACGATTTTTTCCGAATTCTGCGGGCTCCCCATTACTAAACCCAATTTTCTATAATCAATCCAGATACCCTGTTAAACTCTTTCATATTATTCGTAACTAAGATTACGTCTAATGCTAGAGCATGAGCAGCAATTAACATATCCAAACTGCCAATAGGTTGACCTGTCGATTGTAATTGATGTCTTAATTGAGCATAATGCCAGATAGATTGTTCATTGTAAGGAAAGATTTCTAAAGGAGCTAAAAATTTATTTAAGGCTTGTTTATTTCTTTGTGATCCAGACTTTTCAACACCAAAAGCAAGCTCTGAAGCCGTAATACTGGAAATCCCTAACTGTCCTAATTGAAATTGTTTGAACTTCTCAAACACATGAGGAGGTTTGTTATTGATAATATAAATACAGATATTGGTATCGAGTAAATAAATCACTTTATATCCTCACGGGTTTGATCTCCTTGAGGATCTCTTGTAAATTGAAAATCATCTTCAAACTCATTGACAGCTTCCTGCATTAATAGCCACGGATTTTCTTTAGGCAATAAAAGAACACCATTTCCAAATGCTTTTACGATGACTTCATCTTCGTTAAAACGAAATTCCTTAGGCAATCTCACGGCTTGACTTCTGCCATTTTGAAATATTTTTGCTACTTGCATATTAATACTCCTTTATAGTATATACTATTGATATATATCATATGTAATATTACTCTTACAAGTAAAAATGATCTGTTATATATTGTAGGTCATATTCATGTTTGAAATAATCGTTTTGTATAAATTATGATACTAACAATTAGTAAGTAAGAAGTAACAGACTTTAAGTTATTCAACAATCTCAGGATGAAGTTCAAAATATGCGTCTACAGAACACGTATCTTCAAATTGTTCTGGAACACCCATCAAAGCAGGTTTTATCGTTAAGTTATTACTATAAAGAGGAATAAAAGATTTACTATGTTATGCAATTGTTCAATAGCCCAACCTTTGTTAAATATGATTTTGAAAGCTTGAACCAATTCTATTGAGCTTATTAGAAAATATTGATACAACAACTTCAAGTGGTAAATTTATATTTCATTTATTTGGAGCTTTAGCTCAATTTGAAAAAGATTTAATTCAAGAACGAACAAGAGCTGGTCTGAAAGCGGCAAGAGATCAAGGAAGAATTGGTGGAAGACCTGTTGTAATAACAGATGAAAAACTTAAAAAAGCCAAAAAACATCTTAAAAATTGATTAAATGTCAGAGAGGCTGCCGCTCGCATTAAAGTTAGTTCAACAACCTTGTACAAAGCACTTAATATCAAGAAATCTTATATGTAAAACAATAAAAACTAATTTTGTTTTTGTTTAACATAATGATCAAAAGCTAATACCAATAATTCATTGAGCTTTAAATCATGAGATGCTGCAAATACACGAAAACGCTTTCTAAAATCTGAAGATACTCTAAAATTTAGAGGCATATCATTTTTATCTTTATTTTGAATTAACTGATTTCCATTAGGAATAGACACATCTTTAGTGGATATACTATTTTTTTTAGTTGAGATTAAACCATCCAAATTTAGTTTATTTTTATTAGACATAACTATAAAATTTCTTTCTTTTTATTTTTCTTTTTAGTTTTTATACGTGCAAGCACGAAAGATAACAATTTGTATATTTCTTGTGAACTTTTTCCGTTTTTATTTGTTTCCATTACGGTTTTACCATCAATCATTGATGATGCGTAATCAATGCGATCATGTATAATAATAGGAGAAACCGTTCCATATTCAGATAATGCTGCAATTGTTTGAATTGTCAGGTGTGTATTATATTTTGCTTGAGTGATAACAAAGATAAATGGACATTTTACTTTTTGAATAATATCTATGGTACTACCTATGGCTCTTAAATCATGTGGACTTGGTCTTGTTGGAACAATTACTAAATCGGCAAGTTTAATAGTTTCATAAATTGCATTGGTAATAGCAGGTGGCGTATCTATTAATAACAATTTTACGCCAGCTTTTTTTAATGCTTCAATTTTTTCAGGTAATTTTTTTAAATCCGATGAAGTTAATGCAGGCATATTATTTTCACGAACATTCCACCAAGATAATAGAGATGATTGTGGATCCATATCTATTAAAACTGTAGGAGAAATATTATTCAATTCTGCTGCAACTGCCAAATGAGCTGTTAAAGTAGTTTTTGAAGATCCTCCTTTTTGACTAGCAATAACTATGACTTTCATTGTTTCACTATTACCTGAATAAAATTAATATTTTTTATATTAGCATATAACAATAATAGCAAAAAGCACGTAAAATACTTTTTTGCTTTAAAAAAAAATTATAAAGATATATTTATATAAAAATAAAATTATTTTGTTATTAGTCCATACAACGTTTTGTCCAGGTGCAATTCATTTTTCCCGTGAATTTTAATAAAACTTCTGAATAATCCACCCGCAGATTTTACCAGTCCCTTATCATGGCGAGCGTTTACAATAGCCAGTGCGGTTATGGCCTGTTTTATTCCGAAACAGTCACATGCCTCTTTCCATGCCGATTGATGGATACCCAGTGAATGTAAGACACAAGGTGCAATATTTTCCAAATCTGACCATGTTGCCCTGTCAGATATCCAGTCTCGAAAGAGGGGTGCTATTTTTAGAATCAATGCGGGTGAGATGATGAAACCGTTCAAGGTATCTTGATCGGAAATCATTTTATTCACAGTTTGACTACTATTAACTTCCTGAGTAATTACATTATTATATATTTTATGTTTGTTTGTACTTGTATATAGGGTGACATTTTTGTCATCCCCGGGTGACATATCAACATTGTTCTCCCTTATTTCATCATTCACGGCAACCTCGGTTTTTTCAAATATCTTCTGCAATGAATACTCAATCCGCATCAAGGTTTTGATATCCTGCGAACAACGCTTGAGCTGATTGGAGAATGATGCGATTTCCTCCATTATGGAGGCCTTGTCATCATGTCCCGCATAATCCAGTAAATTAAGGATTTTTCTTTTCCAGCCATGACATGCGAATTTTAGGGCATCTCTCTGTTTCCTGTAACTTTCCGCATCCCGAATGATGGCTTCAAACTCCTCTCTTCTCTCTGCAAGCGGTGACAGGTTGAAACCGCACCCCGCAATAACGGCCTGATCGGGATCATTGTTTTTTCTTTTTCCCCATCTCTTGCTTGTTCCAACCTCACACATCGTTATCAGACCTGCGTCGATTGCTTTCTTGCGTATCCTTTGCAATTTTCTCAAGTCATATCCCAATATGTCACACAGGGCCTGATTTGAAAGCCATACCAAGGGAAAACCGTTTTCCTCCCAATCTACGGGCCTTGTCCATTTGATCAGCAATTCTATAAAACGGAAAACGGAATCACTGATATTCAGTTCGGAGCTGACTTTTTTAAATACTGTCAGTATCTCGCTGCATGTGGTCGCCTTGAATTGTCCCGTCAATTTTTTAGACCAGAATAATTCGCTTTTCGTAATAGTTCTGCGTCCAGTGAATTGTGTGTTTTTTTTGGAAATATGACAGTCAGTAATCATTTTTTAATCATTTCAAATATTAAAATATCGTGAAAAATGAAAACTGCCCAACACAAAAGAATTAACAATTTTTCTCTTGCTTTTGTCATTTATATAACTTATATATAGGTTATGTTATGAAGTCCTATACATAATAATTCTTTGTGGTTGGGCAATTTTAAAAACCTCGCTTTAAAAAGCGGGGTTTTTTTATGTCGCAAAAGATGATTTCATTCGATGTTATCCCTTTCTTTTAAAAATTCATAAGCCTTAAAATACCCACAATGTATTATAAATTTAAGGTCATTGTAAATAAAAAAATATTCATTCCATGATTACAGATTGTTTTTTGTATATTAAAAATACTAATCTTTAAAACAAAATTTTATATAAATATATAAAATTGTTTTGCGTGCTTTTTGTTATTTTAACTTTTATGCATATTAACATTAAAGTTAAAACGAAAAATAAAAAGAAAGAAATTTTTATAATTCTATTTACAAATACCATTAAAAAACAATTAGTAATGAAAAGCTAAAAGGATTTAGACAATTCATTAAATCAATCGTAACAACAAATGTAATTTGTAATTTTAAAAGTGGATTTGTTAAATGGAAAACTTTTTAAGATTTTAATAATAATAAAGATATGGATAGTTATTTTATATTTTCTGCAACCATCTCTTGCATCGGCCAGAGCCTTTAAACGTCCAAGAAAATTAACTTCGTCCAACATATAAAGAACTCTGCCTTTTATATTTCCATTTGCTTGATATACAACACTCAGAAGAGAACCTATAATAAGATGACCCAAAGCTGGAGTGCTTTTTAATGAATATCCAGATGTTTGAATACAAATAGTTAAATTTCCATTGCGTAATTCTTTAGGATCAAAATCACCATAAGAAACTATATCAGCATACGCTTTGATACTTCACCATTTTGTTTCAGATACAGCATGTGAATAAATATCTGAAAATGTTTCAGAATAAACACCCATGAGTGAACCTGCCAATTGACGAGATTTTGTCTTCTGTCTATTAATTCTTCTGCTGTAGCATCACCTTCAAAATCACATATAATCAAAGAAGTTAATTTTCCATTTTTTCTCACCAAATAAAATTAAAGATCATTGTCAATCTTTTTTGTCAATTTTTTGTCAGAACCTGTCAGAATTTTGTCAGAAAATTTCAGAAATTTGTCAGAGCCTGTCAGAGATTAGTAAATTTCGTTCGTTTCACTCACCAGCACAGGACAAAAGCCCATGATTAATCCTTAATCTAGGGCTTTTTAAGGACATACACCATACGCAAGCATAGCTTTGCATAAGTATTTGATATATATAAGATTTTTATTTATAACTTGGATAATTATGTCGGACAGGTGTCGGACAAAATATAATATGTTGTTGATATATAAGTATTTTTTCGTCATACTTTCGTCGTACATTTTGACAGCGAAACTAAAGGTTTTTTATATATATTATATTTGTTAAATAATTATGAAATTATTTTATCCACAGGTGCACCTAAATACACGATAATAAAAAAGGACAACTGCTACAAACAATTGCCCTTTACAACCATTATTTTTATTATTTTTAATGCCTAAATCACTCATAGAGTGATTACGTGTTTCAATGGAAAAAACATCAGATTTTGGTATACGTTAAAAATATCTTGGATTTATTACATATCAAAATATTATTGTAATAATCAATAAAAAGAATTAAATAATATCGTTTACAAAACAAAATTATATTGATAAAAAATATTTTATTCTTGAATTATTTAATATAAAATGAAAAAAAGCGACGAACCAACAAATTCACAAATTATATATGGTTACAACTTTAGAATAGAAAGATTAAATTTAGGTTGGAGCCAAGAAAAAGCGGCAAATTATTCAAAAACATCAAAATCATTTATATCTCTTTTAGAACGTGCAAAAACTGGCATTAGTTTGAGAAAAGCAGAGGAACTTTCTCTAGTTTTATTTAATAAAGAATTAATTGACATGCTTAGGAAAAAACCAAGATCATACAAACGTGCACAAACAGAATTTCCTGTTGGACGTGTTGATCCCAAAAAAAAGAAAAAACTTATTAAATAGTATAAATATTAGCGCACTTTTAAAATGCGCCAACCGCTCTAATCAAAACATTTCTAATTGATTATCTAAGCCTTCATCAGCAATATGTTGTTTTAATGCTTCAATTTTATTGTAATGTTTCTATATGTCCATAGCTTTTAACCGTTAGCCACGACTATTTTAAATTACGAAAACCTCTTGATCATCGTATATATGGATTAGCTCGAAAACATTGTGAAAACAAAAAAATTGAAAAATATTACTTAAATCATTTTATAAAAAACAAGAACAACAGATGTAATTCATAATTTAAAAATAAGTATTAAATCTTAAATTTGCAATAAAAAAATTCAATATTATAATATTGAATAAAATATATATGATTATACCATAATAGTTTTAAATAAATAAATTTATAATTAACAATTATATTTTATATTCAATTGTTTTTTCTTAAAAAGAAGATTTCTTATAGTCATTAAAATTCTTAATCTTTTTATAAAATTTTTTTGTAAACATTTTGGAATTGTAATTTTTTTATATAAATATTATTATGTAATGTTTCTATAAATTAATTATTAATTTATTAAAATTATAATTTTAACGTTAAAATAACTATATAAAAACTTAATAAATTTTAAGGAAAAAAAATTAAGATGGCATCTTTTTCAAATAATGTAGATTTTAGAAATATTGTAATCAAAAATGATTATCCAATTATTTCCGGTGGTGTTTGGAATGCTGTATTAGATACATTTACAGGTGAAACTATTTATACCAGTAATCATACTGTTGTACATGGTCCTGTTAATATGATCCATGGAGTTTTAAACATTAAAAGCGGCGCCACTGTTAGCGGTATCTATCAGCTTGCCAATATGTCCGGTTTTGGTGGGGATGCAAACCCAACCATCAATATCGAAAATGGTGGAAAACTTGAAAATTCCCACATTTTCAACGGTTTTGTAAATATTCAAAATGGTGGCGTATCAGAAAACAACGAATATGTATCAGAAGTTGTAAATATCAAGAATGGTGGAACATCTGATAATGACAGTTTCTTTGATCCCGGTGATACAGCAGAACGTGGCGGTACATTAATCAACCGTTATTTGGCAGGTGGAAGCAGCTCTTTTCGTACCGCGGATTCCACTGCCAATGTTAATCTTGACAATGGTGGCAAAATCCACAATCCCCATATGGCCAATACAGGAAATAATAATAGTTTTCATGTAATGATACCTGTGGGAGACGAATGCAATGGAAATAATTGTTCACGAACAGTTTCAGCGGGCGAAACAGTATCAAACCTAACAGTTCTACCTTCTTGCTCCTTATCAGTGTACGGTAAAGCAAATAATACTATAATTAATGGTGGCTCTTTATATACTTATTCAGGATCAGTTGTAACAGGAGTAACTGATAATAATGCTGGAAATATATATGCATCTGGTGGAACACTTTCAGATGTAACTGTAAATAGCGCAGGAAATATAGGTGTAGCTGGCGGAACACTTTCAAATGTAACGATAAATAGTGCTGGACATTTAAATGCATCTGGCGGAACACTTTCAGATGTAACTGTAAATAATACCGGATCTGCTTATTTTACTAATGCCGGTACAAACGTAACAAACCTAAAATTAAATAGTGCCTCAGCAACTCTTGACAACTCAGCTACTGCAATAGGATCAATAATTAGCTCTGGTGGTAAGGAATACATTTCAACAGGTTCCATTGATTCCGCAGCCAAAATTTCATATGGCGGTCAACAATTCATTTCCGGAACACATAACACGTTTGCTTTTGCTAGAGATACAACCATTTATGCAGGGGCCACCCAAACCGTTTATGACTGGGGTAGAACAGAAAATGTAATTCTGTCAGGTGGAACACTTAATGTCAGTGCCGGTGGTGGTATCAATAATGACGTAAATTTCATCTCTGGTGGAACAGTCAATGTTTATTCCGGTGCAGGCGTTTCCACTACAATAGATAATGGTGGTAAAGAATACGTTTATAATGGTGGTTGGACAAATAACACAATTGTCCGTAACGGCTTCCAATATGTAATGAGTGGAGGTGTTGTTAGTACTACTACAGTAGATGATAATGGAATTGTAACAGTTAATTCCAATGGCACAGCAAAAAATATTACCGTTAATGATGGCGGTGAAATCAGGGTTTCCGGTGGAACTGTGGATACCGCTTCAATCAACAATAATGGTATTGTTGATATTAATGGAGGTACTATCAATAATGCCACTATTGAATATGGAGGTATCTTAAATATTGTTAGTGGTTATACAGGAAATATTTATGTAAACAATGGTGGCGCTTTATTAATATCACCAGATCAAGTAACTGGTTTGGGTCAAATTCATTTACAAACAGGTGGATTTATTAACCATCGAAGAGTTCTTAAAGATACTGTAATTAATAGTCTTACAAAAGAAACCTTAACCGCTTTATTTAATGATCCAACTTTATTTTCACCTATAAATTCAACTACTGATATAAATACAAATACGGATAAAAATACAACAATTATTCATGGATGGGATGAATTAAATGATCTTTTAAATAATCCTGAATATTTCGAGCAAGAACAAAATCCTCTTTTAAGGACCGCCAATAGTTCTTCACTTCCTACTACTGACGATAAAGGAAACCCCATAGAATGGATTACTAATCCACCACATGAAGAAGATTCAGATTCAGATCCAGATGCAGATAAACGTGTAGACCTAAGAAGTTATATACTTACTAAACAACCAAATGATCTGGGACAAGCTCAATTCTATTCCTTTTTACCTCCAGGTCATATAGATCGTGTTTGGGGTGTTAAAGTCGCATATGGAGGAGATGACCAAAAATTATCGGATCATCAATTTGGTGATGTTCTTTTATATGGAAACAATGTTACTGATTATGCTGATAGTATAACTTATAAAGCTCATATCTATATTGCAGACACAGCTAATTTAATAGTAAATGACTCAAATTCAGTTATTCCAAATGCTACAGTTTATGAAAACTCTACGCTAAAAGCAACCGATGGTCAAATTGGTAACTTAACTGTTGACGGTGGAACAGCAACTTTTTCTAAAAATGCAAAATTGACCGGAACGTTAAATTTAGAAAATAATGGACGTGCCACCATTGAAACTGAAACCGGCGGTATTATTGATCTGCAAGGAACAGAAAACAACGGTCTAATTATTTCTGGAAAAGCTGCTGCAAATGGCATAGAAGTTAAATCAACTATCGATAATTTTGATGGTCATGATAAAATTACTTTAGAAGATATTCAACGTAGTGATGTTGCAGGTGTTGAATTTACAGATGACGATCATGTAAAAATTACTTTAAAAGATGGTTCATCCATTACATTACATATTATCGGTATCAAAAACACTGGTTATATTCTAGGTGAAAATCCTGATGGTAGCCTTACTTTTGCGGCCTGTTTCTTGGCTGGCGCTTTGATATCCACGTTTAATTCGACAATGGCCGTTGAAGCCATTAAAACCGGAGATATAGTCAAGACATTTGACTGGAAGACAAACCAGACAACTAATGCCACTGTTATTTGGGTTGGTCAGAAACATACCAATGTAAAAACATATTTGTCAGATGATCTTGCTGGTTATCCTGTACGTATTTTAAAAAATGCGATTTCTGAAAATGTTCCAAATGAGGATCTACTTGTAACTCCAGAACATTGTCTATTTTTTGATGGCAACTTTGTTCCCGCCCGTATGTTGGTAAACGGACGCTCAATCTATTATGATTATTCCATTACCTCTTATGATTATTATCATATTGAAACAGAACAACATTCTGTCATTTGGGCTAATGGAATGCTAACTGAAAGTTATCTGGATACAGGAAATAGAAATACGTTTAAGAATGATCAAAAAGTTGTTTCCTTGTTCAATAATATCAAAACTTGGGATAATGATGCGGCAGCGCCATTGAATGTTCATCGTGATTTCGTAGAACCTATTTACAATCAAATTAATAAACGTGCTCTAGATATTAATTTTGAATTACAAACAGAACATTTTGCTCTTACATCAGATCCAAATCTGTATTTGACAACAGAATTGGGAACAATTATTCAACCACATGCATGCAATAATGGAAAATATATATTTAATATTCCAGAAGGTATAGACAAGGTTGATCTTATTTCAAGAACTGGTCGTCCATGTGAAACTGTTGGTTCATTTATTGATGATCGTCGTGAACTCGGTGTATTAGTTGGAAACGTATTTGTCATCAACAAAAATGATATTCACGAAATAACTGATCACTTATCGAACCCTGATTTAACCGGCTGGGATGTTATTGAACAATCTCCTTGTCGTTGGACAAAAGGAAAGGCCACTTTAAATATTCATGCTACCCAATCAGGAAAAAGCGTCTTGATAGTTAATATATTAGCTGCGGGTCCTTATCTTCTTGATGAGAAAAAAGAACTTTATAAAAAAGTTGGATAATTAATTAAAAATAATATTTGCCCATATAGGCAAATATTACCACATTAATTTTTATAATAATTTAATTAGCATCTAGAAAAAGAATTATACCTTTTTAGATGCTAATTTTTTGCCCTTAATTATCAATCTAGGACAAATTAAATCTACTATGTTTAATACCATCATAAATATGCTCAACAATTATGATATCATTTAATTATATTCTCAAAAATCATCTAATAGAAAACACTGTCTTTCCTATTGTTCCTATTATAGGAATATTAATTATTATGGTTTAACAGAAAAGCAAAATGCAACCACAAACAGCACAAAACAATGGGTTTACCCAAATATACAATAAAGGTTGGAAAAGAATTGTAGAACTATCAGGTAATAATAAATCAAGTCCTATTGGTTTATATGCTTTTTTTGCTGAACATATTGATTCTGCTTGTGGTGCTTTAGTTTGCGATCAACAATTTCTTGCAGATCACTTCAATGTTACAACAAGAACGATACGAAATTGGCTAAACTTTTTAGAAAGTAAAAAAGCAGTTTTACGCATTCCTGTTGCAGGACGTGTTTGTGCTTATGCTTTAGATCCTCATGAAGTATGGAAAGGCTATAGAACAGCTAAAAATTATGCTGCCTTTACAACAAAAACACTCGTTAATAAAAACGGTGAAATACAAAGACGCTTACAAGCTATGTTTAGTAAAAAATTATAATAAGGATAAGTTACATGCTATTTGGAGCAATCGAATACTTATACCATAGCATCATTCATATTGAAACGCATACTTCAAAAGGAAACGTTACTGCAACAGGTTTTATTATAAACCTCTGTCAAAAAAATAATAGTAGCATTCCAGTTGTTATTACTAATAAACATGTAATAGAAAATGCAATACATTTATTTTTTGTTTTTACTCTTAAAGGAGAAGATAATAAACCTTTATATGGAACATCCCTTAAAGTTCGACTTAAAAACTTTGAAAAAAAATGTTTTAAACATCCTGATGAAGAAATAGATTTAGTCGCCATCGTGATAGGAGATATTTTAAATGTTGCAAAGGAAAATAAAAAAGAACTATTTATAGCACCATTAGATACAAATCTAATTCCTAACGAAACTGAAAGACAAAATTATTCTGTTATGGAAGAGATTATTATGATTGGATATCCTAATAATCTCTGGGATGAAGAAAATAACTTACCTATTATAAGAAAAGGCATTACTGCCACACACTCTGCTATTAATTTTAATAGAAAAAAAATTTTTTTAACTGATATCGCTAGTTTTCCTGGCTCCAGCGGATCACCTATATTTTTAGCAAATATTAATGGTTATCTAGATTTAGTCAAACAGTCATACGTTATAGGTAGTAGAATAAAATTATTAGGTATTCATTTTGCTGGGGTACATCATACTGCTCTTGGAGAATTTAAAATAATACCTGATAAAATGTGCATAAAAACAAAAATACCCAATAATATTGGGGCTGCAATTAATTCAAAAGAAATTTTAGAAATAGAAAAAATAATAGCTAAAACAGTTAATATCTTTTAACCGGTCAAGAAGCGGTTTTTTCTTGAGTGATTTTCAATTCGCTTTTTTTTTGCAAATTTTAGCAGTTTTCCACAATTTAAAAGGGAAATTATAGAGGGATATAATATATCTATTATATCTAGTAAATTTTAAAATTATCAATTATCGTTGGGAAACCGTAAAAAATGCTCTTGCAATACTTACCATAGCGTGGCAACAATTATTTATTTATTAACAGGGTCAAATCATGACTGCAAAGATCAAAAGATTTCAACCTAAAGAAAAACAAGAAAAGCAACAAGATTTATTAGAATTATTATCAATTCTTGAGCGCTTTCCAGAATTAAATGAGAGAAAAATATCTTCTTTATTGTGGGAAGTTAAACGAAAAAATAATCTTAGCAACCCTAATACATGGACATTTACCCTAAACAAAATAGAGCTGTTGTTGATTGGTTAGAGGAAAAAAGCAAACGACCTTTAAAAGCATTAAGATTATGGGCTTTATTATTTGAAAATGTTCAAAAAGAAACTGGTCAAATTATGCTTTCATGTCGAGAAATAGCACAAGAAATAAATATCCAGACACAAACCGTTACCAATATCATGTCTGAATTAGAAAGTATCAAAGCAATTTTGAAACAGAAAAATGGACGAGGCGTTATGTATTACATGAATCCAAATATCGCCAACCATTATCCTAGAGAAATTAGAAACGGCGAGCAGAAAAAAGCCCCTCAATTAAAGATTATTGATGGAGGAATAATTTGATTTGTTTAGCTTAATGATAACTCTTTCCATCTTACTATTAGTAATAATCTTATTTTTTTATAATCGAATAAAAGCACAAATTAATATTCGTAAAAACATTAAAATGCTTACTATAGAATCCGAAAAAGGTAGAAAAGTTGCTCAATTTTCCCTTGGCGTTATATACCTTGAGGGTATGAAAATTAAGGGTATAAAAATTCCAAAAAATTATCAAAAAGCTTTTGATTTAATAAGTAAATCTTCTGACCAAAATTTTTCCCCCGCACAAAATACACTTGGCCAAATGTATTACAAAGGGAAAGGTGTCCCTCAAAACTATACTTTAGCTTTTTATTTTTATAGTAGAGCAGCTAATCAAGGAGATCCAAATGCCCAATTATGCCTTGGTATCATGTATATGGAGGGAGAAGGTATTACCAAAAATTATAGTATCGCAGCTGAATGGCTTACTAAAGCAGCTAATCAAGGAGATCCAAATGCCCAATTATTACTTGGTATCATGTATATGGATGGAAAAGGTGTTACCAAAAATTATAATATAGCAACTGAATGGCTTACTAAAGCTGCAAACCAAGGAAATGAAAATGCAAAAGAAGGACTACGTATAATAAGAACACAATTAATTAACTAAATGTGTTTTTATTTCCTAAAAGCTTTATTTGATATTTTGCTTTTATTTCTTTTTTTTGCGGTTTTACTTCAATGCATCTAGAGATTTTTCGAGCAAGTTCTTCAACTGTTGGTTTTCCTGCTCTAACCTGTTCAATCGTTCGCTTAATGTGTTCATAAGCTCGTTTTGTTGCCTCACCAACCTGTCTAATGCGTCCTTCAAAAGTTTCTCTGTCGGTGTCATTTAGTTTTTCCCTAGCTTGATAATTCGGTAGTCTTGATCGTCTCCGAATACTTGATTGTTGTATTGAGGATCGACCTTGATGCAAAGCAGGGTTTCTTTGTTTTTCGTTGTGCAGTTCGCCAACATCAGCCCCTTGCTGTTTGCCTTGTAAATTTCTGCCGACTGCTTCCATTCCCGCATATTCATATATTGGTTTGTCGCTGCGTTGATGAGATAAAACAACCCCACTATCAAAACCGCTCCAACCCCGATTATGATCCAGAACGGCACCTTGTAGAGCCTGATCAAGTCTTTCTGTATGGCTTGTTTTTGACGCTCCAAATCGTTTCAAAAACTCTGCATGTCTGCGGTCAACTGCTTTTGCAAGTTCTGTTCCTGCCTGGTGATTGCCTCCAATAGCTTTTGCTTGGCTTCCAAGTCCTTTTGCTCGCTGTATTTCTTCAATTGCTCGATTGAGTTCGAAAGACTGCTCATAGATTGCCCCTTTAAGCCTTAAATTTCGCCCGTCTGTCTTGATGGAGATGTTTTTGGGTGTAACTTCTAGCGATTTCAAAACCAGCCTCTGTAAGGCAATTTAAAACATCCTCACGTGTCTGAACGCGTCCCTTTTCCAGTTCCCCTCGTAAAAGCCCGTTAATCGCTTCCTGAGCCTCTTTTTTGTTTTTGGGCATGTTCGTCATTTGACGCCTCTGCGGTGCGTCTGGGTCGCTTAAACCATAGGTCTGATTGATTACCTTCTTAAAGTTATCTGCTAGGGAACGATCTGACTTGTCATAATAGACCGATAACCGCTTCCCACTTTCAAGCTCTACGTTTGGCACAAAGAAGTTTAACTCAAGCCTCCCTTTATCGGTATGTTCTATCCAACAGATGTTATATTGCTCTGGCTCCAACCCCGCGAAAAAGGTTTCTTCAAAGGTCCGCATGATTTCCTGTTTATAAGCATCAGGGATAGAAGCTTCCTCAAATGACAAACAACCAACCGTATATTGATTCTTGAAGTCTAATCCCTCTGCAATATCAACGGAAAGTCTAGGGTTTCCTTGAAGAACTTGAAATTCACCTTCGTTCTTCTTGAGCAAATAATCCATTGATCCACGAGGACTGCCTTCCGATTTAGGGTGAGGAAAGAATTTAATGATCATTTTCGAGCAAACTCGTTAATTGTTGTTCGATATGAATAATCTCAATCAACCATTCAATATTGTTTTTTGAATATTGGATTTTCTTGGCAATCTGGTTGAGATTGACGCCAATCTTGTTCAATTCGTAAAGCAGTAAAGGATCAACTGTTGTAACTTCCTTTCTAGGTTTTTGTTTTAAACAGGTTTCACGTATCCACTCTGCCAATCGAGGCTTGGTCTTTCTTTGAAGCAACTGTTCGTATTCTTCTTGGGTTGTCATAATCTCAATTTTTTGATTCGCTTTTTCATGATTTCTTCTTTGCTGTAAAAAGGGGTTAAGGGGAACCTTCCCTTACAAGAATACAAACCATGGAAAATCATACTTGATTTAACAGCATTAAAAGAAAACACCATGATGCATTTTTATACGGAGCATATGAGTTCTAAAACTAAACATCACCAGATGCTTATATAATAAATTAAAAGCTAATAGATGATTTCTATTGTTGAGCATGAAATGCGAATAAGTTTAGTATCCAGTACTGGAACACACATCTTGCCAGCTTAATATAGTATTTTTTTGTCCTTTTTTGTATTCTTTTATTTGATAGAATAATTTTTTGTAATAAAATACAAAAAAGGATAAAAACGGACAAAATTAGATCAGTTTATTTATACACATCTTTACGATAACCAACAGCAACGCATATCAAAATTAATAGATCATCTTTAATTTCACAGATGAGGAGATAATATCCAATACAATACCGCCAATATCCCTTTAAATTACCAGTAAGAATTTTACCTCTTTCTTTAGGATTATCATGGCCATCAAGGTTTTTCTTAATCCATGCTAATATTAAACGTGCCTGTTGCTTATCAAATGATTTTAAATCTTTGTAAAAGCCTTTTTCATAAACAATCTTAAACACATTAGACACCAAATTTTTGATACAAATCTTCTATATCAAAATTAGGTTCGTTAGCTTTACGACGTTTATCTGCCATATCTGTAAGATTATAATCAAACTCATTTTCTACCATTTCATTAACAGCAGATAAAACAAGATTGGATAAAGAAATGTTCTTTAATTTGGCTATTTCTTGTAGTTCAAATTTAATGTGATCGTCTATTCTAATATTTAACATCGACATAATAATTCTCCTTATGTATTACATATGCAATACAATTATGGAAAGATAACAAGATCATAACTTTAAGTGCTTATACTCTTTCATTACTCTCTGAACCGTTGAAAGACTGATATTTAAAGCTTTGGCTGTTTTTCTGTAACTAGCCCCTTCTTTACTCATAGCCTCTATAATAACGCTACTATCAATCGTTTTCCTTCGACCTTTATATTTCCCTGCTTGTTTTGCTTTGGCTATGCCTTCTCTTTGTCGTTCTCTAATTAGGCTTCTTTCGAATTCAGCAAAACTTCCTAATAGTTGAAACATCAGTTTTTTAATAGGATCTTGGCCATTTTTAAACGTTAGATTTTCTTTATGAAAATGAATAGTAACGCCCCTAGCATTTAAATCCTCTACCAATTGGCTTAAGTCTTTCAGGTTTCTTGCTAGCCGATCAATAGAGTGAACATGAATAACGTCACCTTCTCTGACATATTCTAGCATCGCTTGTAATTGAGGTCTTTGCGTATCTACACCACTGGTTTTATCTGTAAAGGTTTTATCTAGCTTAACCTCATCAAGCTGTCTTTCTGTATTTTGATATTCAGAACTAACACGAATATATCCAATATCACTCATAATGATCTTTATTGTATTCTTTTAAGTTTGAGATGTTTATCTATTAGACTATATTCTTAAATAAATCAACTTAAATAAATACGGATTTCAATTGTTTTTGTATTTATGAGAATGTATTCTTTTAAATGTAATCTAATAAATACATAAATGATTATGATTACAATCTATCCATCAATTCACTAATCAAATAGTTTATAAAAAATATAGGATTTTATTTAATCATAATAATATTGCAATTTAAACTACATATTGTTATTATATATGTATATTATATCAATATATAGTTTTTTAAGATCTTTTATGCCTTATCAATTTATTGAACTAAATCCAAATATTTTAAATAATCCTAAAATAAGAGAACCTCAAATTGAATCTTATCAATCTACTATAAATTATTTTAATAAACAACCAGTTCAAGAACGGGAAGTTGGTATTATTTTACCTGTTGGGTGTGGTAAATCTGGAGTTATTAGTTTAATTCCCTTTGCACTAAAATCAAAAAAAACACTAGTCATTGCTCCAAATCTAAATATAGCAGATCAACTATATCAAAATTTTGTCTATTCTCATGATAATATTTTTTATAAAAAATGTGAAATATTAAAGGATAATTTTCCTGAACCTGCTGAAATAAGATCAGATAAATCTAATTTATCCGACTTAGAAGAAGCAGATATTGTTATTACAAATATTCAGCAATTACAGGGAAGTGATAATAAATGGCTAGAAAAATTGGATCAAAACTTCTTTGACTTAATAATATTCGATGAAGCTCACCATAATGTTGCTGAGACATGGAACAACTTAAAGCAACATTTTCCTGATGCAAAAATTGTAAATCTAAGTGCTACACCTAAACGTGCAGATGGGCAAATGATGGCAGGCAACATCATTTATACTTATTCTATAAAAAAGGCAATCGATAAAGGTTATGTTAAAAATTTAACTGCAACACAGCTTGATCCTCAAAGTTTAAAATATGTCCGTAATGATGGTAAAGAAATTGAGGTTCCTTTAGAAGAGGTAATTCGACTTGGTGAAGAAGATGTTGACTTCAAAAAATCTATTGTTACTTCTGAAAAAAGTTTAAATACAATTGTAGATGCATCTATACAAAAATTAAAAGAATTACGAGAAATAACTCAAGAAAAGAATTTAAAAATAATTGCATCAGCACTAAATTATGCACATTGTAAACAAATTACTGCTGCATACCGCGCTAAAGGTTATAAAGCCGATTACATACATTCAAAAGAAGATAGTAAACACAATAAAAGAGTTCTTAAAAATTTAAACAATCACGATCTTGATGTAATCGTACAAGTCAGGAAATTAGGTGAAGGTTTTGATCATCCTTATTTATCTGTTGCAGCGATCTTCAGTGTATTTACCAACTTATCACCTTTTGTTCAATTTGTTGGTCGAATAATGCGTGTAATAGAGCAAAACAAACCTAATAGTCCTTTAAATCAAGGTGTTGTTGTTTATCATGCTGGTAGTAATATTATTGGAAGATGGTCTGATTTTCAAAACTTTAGCACAGAAGATCAAAAATATATCCAAAATACATTTTTCATCACTGAGCATGTGACCATTTCTAGTAAAGATAATGCTGATAAATCTATAAATAATGATTTTATAGATCGTATAGAAATTACTAATCAATCATCAGTAATGGTTAAAAATATTAATTTAATTGACGATGGTCTATCAAAAAATGCTATCAATCAATTTAATAAACTTGAAGAAGAAATCATAGAAATTAAAGCTACCAAACAAAGCAGAAGACAAGCACAAAGAAAGTTATTGGATGATCAAATTAAAACACAAACTGGCCGTATATTGTCTACATTAAGTGAAAAAAGCGAAGCATACACGTTGGATAAAAATTATGTTCATAATAATTATGCTTTTATCAAATCTCTAATAGATAACCAAGTAAATCAATTACTCAGTATAAAAAGTAATATGAGACATGAAATAGGGGCAGACAAAATTAAATTAGCTTTAGAAAATATGGATAACATTGTACAAGAAATTTTAAATAAATTAATAAATATAAAAAATGAAATCAATTATTAAAAATATTTCTTGGGATATAGCTCTTCGCCAACATACATGCAAATCTAATTCTCGTCACTGTATCAAACAAGGTGAAAGGCGATTAAAAATAAAAGAGGGACGTAAAATAAGTTATTATTGTAATAATTGTGCAGAGAAAATTTTAAATAATGGATTAAATAAAATTATTGAGTTATCGAAAACATCTTAATAAATTATTTTCTAGGTGGAATCAGAGGTTCCTTTAATGCCATTTCAAACAAATTTATCTCTTTTCCCATTGACGACAATAGCACAGACGAATGCCTTTTAATTTTCTTTACTTTTATATCTCTGTTTACCCAATGATTAATATATTTTTTAGATTTATCATAAAATAAACATACTTGTTGTAAAGCAAGCAGATTTACAACAAAGACTTTATCAAAATTGAACTTTTCTTTAATAAAAAATGCTAATGATTCATTCATAAAAGTTCCACCACAAAAATCATTACCAGTTAGTAATATAACGACCTCATCAAATTTTTTAACTTTTTTGTAAATTTCATATTTATCTCGTTTTTTCTCACAAGCATCAAAAATATCCTTAGTTGTAATGGTATAAGAAATACTTTTAAGAGGGGCAGAATTACTATCAATTTTATTTATATTCTTTAATGTCTCCCTCTCTATATCTTTTCCATATTTCTTATCATTTAAATATTCTAAAACCTGTTCATTTTGTACAGTGGTGATTTCAATACCTATTTTTTTACCACTTTCTACGACTTCTATAGCTGCATCAGGTCGATCAGTTTGTTTAAAATCACAAACATAATTTCCATATGTTTCATATAAAACTTCGTGGCATCCCAGTAATATTTGTCTTTCATAAGATATTTTTATATCATTTCTACTTTTTTTGACCATTACGGGGGAACCGCAGAATTCGGAAAAAATCGTACGCTAAGCTAACGGTGTTCTCGTGACAGCTCTTTGACTAGGCTTTCTAAGGCCATTCTGATAGCCCTGACTTCCTGAAAAGCCATGGCTAAAATTTGTGCGGCTAAAAGGGATAACCGATGGTAAAGTAAGTTATCCCTGTCGAGATACTGAAAAGCGTTATCCTCGTTTTTCCCAAAACTGTTTTGCCAGTTCGCTCAGAGCGCTAGTTAACTGAGCGACAGATTTCGCACTTTGCAAATTATTCTGCCCGGTCTGTACATTGGTATCAGCAGCATCGCGTATATTGATAATACTGCGGTTTATGTCTTCACTTACTGCTCCCTGCTGCTCGACCGCAGTCGCTATTTGCGCGTTCATGTCGGTAATTTCGTTAACGCGTTGGCCAATTCCATCAAGAGCTGTAGCTGCTTCCTCTGCGTGAGCTACACTCGTGTGCGCTTGCCGACTACTTTGCTCCATGACTGTAACAGCGGATTGCGCTCGCTCTTGTAGAGCGCTGATCATGCTTTGAATATCCGTTGTCGATTGCTGTGTGCGAGCAGCAAGACTGCGAACCTCATCGGCGACAACAGCAAAACCACGCCCCTGCTCACCAGCACGCGCGGCCTCAATTGCTGCGTTGAGTGCCAACAAATTCGTTTGCTCGGCGATCCCTCGTATAACGTCAAGAACTTTTGATATCTCGTTACTTTGACCTTCAAGCTCATGAATAACCTGAGTGGCTTGCCTAATTTCACCTTCAAGGGCAGTGATTGACTGGCTTGTGTGGGCTACCAGACGCTGGCCAGATGCCGTCTCAGTGTCTGCTCTTCCGGCCGCATCTGCAGCATGCTGTGCATTGCTCGCAACCTCTTGAATGCTTGCCACCATTTGGTTTACTGCCGTTGCTATTTGATCTGTCTCTGCCTGCTGCTCAACTGTAAGTACATTGCTTGACTCAATATCCTTTAGTAGGCCTCGGGTGTGTTCGCTAAGCCGATTTGATGCATCACCTATGCGACCTACTATGGCGCCTGTTTCAGCTTGCATCATTCGTAAAGCAAACTCTATTTGGCCAAACTCATCGGTGCGCCCAGTGTAGAGGGATTGACTTAATGGGTTATTGGAAATATTCCTGGCTCTTTCAACCAGTCTTCCAAGAGGAGAGAGAATAGCCAAAACACTAACAGAGCTTAAGCTTCCTGACATTAAAGTGGCTAACAATAAGCTGCTTATTGATGTATCAGTAAGCATGCCGGCAGCCATTGCGCTTGATATAATACTACCCCATATGAGCAAGAGTATTTTCACGGAAAAGCTAGCAGCCAATTTCGGCCTCGCGGCCTTCCCGCTTCTCAATTGAGCATATAATTTTTCCGCAGCCAAAACCTGCTCAGGTTCAGGCTTGGTCCTTACAGACTGGTATTCAACAATCGAACCATTCTTAGCTATTGGCGTTACATAAGCACTTACCCAATAGTGGTCGCCATTTTTACAGCGATTTTTTACTAGCCCCATCCATGAGCGGCCAGATTTTAATGTACTCCACATATGCTCAAATGCAGCAGGCGGCATATCTGGGTGTCTTACGATGTTGTGAGGCTGGCCTAATAGTTCTTCCTCAGTGAAACCACTGATTTTAATGAAGTCAGGATTAACGTACGTGATATGGCTTTGAGGGGAGGTAGTCGAAAGAATATTGGCATCTTTTGGGAGTTCTAAGTTTCGACCCGTCACTGGTAAATTCTGGCGCATAAGAACCTCAAGGGTTGGCTGTTTTATTTTATTGTTTTCGGCATTAAGCCCAATTTCTTGAGCGTTACGATAAAGCTAGCATGGAAACGATAGGTGCAAGCAAGTTAAGGGTTGCATCGCGCATGTCAATCTAGGCTATACCCTAACTTGATGTCAGGCAGGGCCGCGCCGCTTCGTCAGAATAGAGTCTGCTTTCCCATTTTTTGACACATGCCCGCGAAGGTTATAGATTTCAGCCTGACAGAAATGGGCTTTGAGGCACAACGGAACAGAAAGTGCACTTAAGCCGCCTTCAACCAAGGAGACATCGTGCAGGGGCACCGCATCGGCTACGTCCGGGTCAGCAGCTTTGACCAGAACCCGGAACGCCAGCTGGAACAAACCCAGGTGAGCAAGGTGTTCACCGACAAGGCATCGGGCAAGGACACCCAGCGCCCCCAGCTCGAAGCGCTGCTGAGCTTCGTCCGCGAAGGCGATACAGTGGTGGTGCACAGCATGGATCGGCTGGCCCGCAACCTCGATGACCTGCGTCGCTTGGTACAGAAGCTGACTCAGCGCGGCGTGCGCATCGAGTTCCTGAAGGAGGGCCTGGTGTTCACTGGCGAGGACTCGCCGATGGCCAACCTGATGCTGTCGGTGATGGGGGCCTTCGCTGAGTTCGAGCGCGCCCTGATCCGCGAGCGGCAGCGTGAGGGCATCGCCTTGGCCAAGCAGCGTGGCGCGTACCGGGGCCGCAAGAAAGCCCTGTCCGATGAGCAGGCTGCTACCCTGCGGCAGCGAGCGACGGCCGGCGAGCCCAAGGCGCAGCTTGCCCGCGAGTTCAACATCAGCCGGGAAACCCTCTACCAGTACCTCCGCACGGACGACTGACACATGCCGCGTCGCTTGATCCTCTCGGCCACGGAGCGGGACACCCTGCTTGCGCTGCCGGAAAGCCAGGATGACCTGATCCGCTACTACACCTTCAACGACTCCGACCTGTCGCTGATCCGCCAGCGACGCGGCGACGCCAACCGCCTCGGCTTCGCCGTGCAGCTCTGCCTGCTGCGCTACCCCGGTTACGCGCTGGGAACCGACAGCGAGCTGCCCGAGCCGGTCATCCTGTGGGTGGCGAAGCAAGTCCAGGCCGAGCCGGCGAGCTGGGCAAAGTACGGCGAGCGCGACGTGACCCGTCGCGAGCATGCCCAGGAACTGCGCACCTACCTGCAACTGGCCCCGTTCGGCCTGTCCGACTTCCGCGCCCTGGTGCGCGAGCTAACCGAGCTGGCCCAGCAGACCGACAAAGGCTTGCTGCTGGCCGGTCAGGCCCTGGAGAGCCTACGGCAGAAACGACGCATCCTGCCGGCGCTGAGCGTGATTGACCGGGCCTGCTCGGAAGCCATTGCGCGAGCCAATCGGCGGGTCTACCGCGCCCTGGTCGAACCACTCACGGACTCGCATCGGGCCAAGCTGGACGAGCTGTTGAAGCTCAAGGCCGGCAGCAGCATCACCTGGTTGACCTGGCTGCGCCAGGCACCGCTGAAACCCAACTCTCGGCACATGCTGGAACACATCGAGCGGCTGAAGACATTTCAGTTGGTGGACTTGCCCGAAGGCCTGGGCCGGCACATCCACCAGAACCGCCTGCTCAAGCTGGCCCGCGAGGGTGGGCAGATGACGCCCAAAGACCTCGGTAAGTTCGAGCCGCAGCGCCGCTACGCGACCCTGGCCGCCGTGGTGCTGGAGAGCACCGCGACCGTGATCGATGAGCTGGTCGATCTGCATGACCGCATCCTGGTCAAGCTGTTCAGCGGCGCGAAGCACAAGCATCAGCAGCAGTTCCAGAAGCAGGGCAAGGCGATCAACGACAAGGTGCGCCTGTACTCCAGGATCGGCCAGGCGCTGCTGGAAGCGAAGGAAAGCGGCAGCGACCCCTATGCCGCCATCGAGGCGGTGATTCCCTGGGACGAGTTCACCGAGAGCGTCAGCGAGGCCGAGCTGCTGGCCCGGCCGGAAGGCTTCGACCACCTGCACCTGGTCGGCGAGAACTTCGCCACCCTGCGCCGTTACACGCCGGCCTTGCTGGAGGTGCTGGAACTGCGCGCCGCGCCGGCCGCGCAAGGCGTGCTGGCAGCCGTGCAGACCCTGCGTGAGATGAACGCCGACAACCTGCGCAAGGTGCCGGCCGATGCACCCACGGCCTTCATCAAGCCGCGCTGGAAGCCGCTGGTGATCACCCCGGAAGGCCTCGACCGGAAATTCTACGAAATCTGCGCCCTGTCCGAGCTGAAGAACGCCCTGCGCTCCGGCGACATCTGGGTCAAGGGCTCGCGGCAGTTCCGCGACTTCGACGACTACCTGCTGCCGGCCGAGAAGTTCGCCGCACTCAAGCGCGAGCAGGCCCTGCCCCTGGCGATCAACCCGAACAGCGACCAGTACCTGGAAGAGCGTTTGCAGCTGCTGGACGAGCAGTTGGCCACCGTCACCCGCCTGGCCAAGGACAACGAGCTGCCCGATGCCATCCTCACCGAGTCAGGGCTGAAAATCACCCCGCTGGATGCGGCGGTGCCGGATCGGGCGCAGGCGCTGATCGACCAAACCAGCCAGTTACTGCCGCGCATCAAGATCACCGAACTGCTGATGGACGTGGACGACTGGACGGGCTTCAGCCGCCACTTCACCCACTTGAAGGACGGGGCCGAGGCCAAAGACAGGACGTTGCTGCTGTCCGCAATCCTCGGTGATGCGATCAACCTCGGGCTGACCAAGATGGCCGAGTCGAGCCCCGGCCTGACCTACGCCAAGCTGTCCTGGCTGCAAGCCTGGCACATCCGCGACGAAACCTATTCGGCGGCCTTGGCCGAGCTGGTCAACCACCAGTATCGCCACGCCTTTGCCGCCCACTGGGGCGACGGCACGACCTCATCCTCCGATGGCCAGCGCTTCCGCGCGGGTGGCCGGGGCGAGAGCACCGGGCACGTCAACCCGAAGTACGGTAGCGAGCCGGGACGGCTGTTCTATACCCATATCTCCGACCAGTACGCGCCGTTCAGCACCCGCGTGGTGAATGTCGGCGTCCGCGATTCCACCTATGTGCTCGACGGCCTGCTGTACCACGAGTCCGACCTGCGGATCGAGGAGCACTACACCGACACGGCCGGCTTCACCGATCACGTCTTTGCCCTGATGCACCTGCTAGGCTTCCGCTTCGCGCCGCGCATCCGCGACCTCGGCGAAACCAAGCTGTACGTGCCGCAGGGCGTGCAAGCCTACCCGACGTTGCGCCCGCTGATCGGCGGCACCCTGAACATCAAGCACGTGCGTGCCCACTGGGACGACATCCTGCGCCTGGCCAGCTCGATCAAGCAGGGCACCGTCACCGCCTCGCTGATGCTGCGCAAGCTCGGCAGCTACCCGCGCCAGAACGGACTGGCCGTGGCCCTGCGCGAGCTGGGCCGGATCGAGCGCACGCTGTTCATCCTGGACTGGCTGCAAAGTGTTGAACTGCGCCGCCGCGTGCATGCCGGCCTGAACAAAGGTGAGGCGCGCAACTCGCTGGCCAGGGCGGTGTTCTTCAACCGCCTTGGGGAAATCAGGGATCGGAGCTTCGAGCAGCAGCGCTACCGGGCCAGCGGCCTCAACCTGGTGACGGCGGCTATCGTGCTGTGGAACACGGTGTACCTGGAACGCGCCACCCAGGGGTTGGTCGAGGCCGGCAAGCCGGTGGACGGCGAGCTGCTGCAATTCCTGTCGCCGCTGGGCTGGGAGCACATCAACCTAACCGGCGATTACGTCTGGCGGCAGAGCCGCAGACTGGAAGACGGGAAGTTTCGGCCCTTACGGATGCCCGGAAAACCTTAGCGTACGATTTTTTCCGAATTCTGCGGGCTCCCC
>NZ_JACFQI010000006.1:0-49854 GCF_016101485.1 Commensalibacter sp. M0133 | reverse complement strand
CCAATAACAAAAATAATAGGTTATCAAGACCTTACACCTTAAATAACCATAACCCAGCCAACAATACATCCAAATCTCCGATTCCATCACTCTCAATTTTGTTAAATTATTTTTTTAAAAATTTTATTAATATTCATAAGGTTATAAGAAACTACACCTATAGAATCAAATAAATGCCAAGGCCTTTTATAAAGTAACCATGTTTTTTTAAATATATATGCCTTTAATAATTATTATTTTGTTTACAAAATGTTATAAATACGTAAATATTACTTATAAAGAATTATAAATATTAAATAAACTGCAACGATATTGCAAAAATTGTTTCGAAACATTTTAGAAAGAATTAATATATAATGGCAGACAATAATAAATCCTCAAAAATAGAGGAAGAAATTATACAAGATAGAAATTATCATATTACTCGTAGAATGGTAACCATTCATAACCAGAATACCACCTTCGTCAATGCGACAATTCATGCTTATTATGACCAGGCAACCGGAAAAACCATGTACAAAGTCATCGGTGCTGATACTTGTTTTGGCGCACCTGATGGTATTTATGAAGGACCCATCAATATATCTGGAGGTAAATTAATTGTAGAGAATGGTGCGGTTGCCACTGATTTGATAGTAATTACCAGTGATGGGCAATGGCCAACCGTTGACATTCAAAATGGTGGAATACTTCAAAATTCAAATGTTTATAACGCCTGGTTAAATATTGAAGATGGTGGTTTATCTCAAAACAACACGTATACATCAATAAATATGGCAGACATATGCAAGGGTATCCAAGGCATTTCAAAAAATGATACTTTTGGTGGATATAATAACGGGCAGATTTATGATTCACATCTTATCTCTGCGAATGGTGCCTATCATTTTACACCTGACAATGGCATTGTCAGTGGGTTCAATTTACTGAATAATGCCAAAATAATAAATCCTATTATCAAAGGTGAACCAACGGTTGGTAATTTCACATTAAATGGCGGTACAGAATTTGGAAATATAGATGTAAAAAATAATTATATAAATAATATAAACCAAACATTGGTAAGATTGAATGAAAATCCTGTTTTTATCGGTGGAGACTGGGTTGCAAGCCTGGATCCGGATACTGGAAGAACAGTTTATACAAATAATATCACGAAAATTATCGTTGAAGGCCCTATCAATCTTGTGGACATTAATTCCTTGACCATCAATAAAGGAGCTGTTGTTGAACATCTCAGGGTAACAATAAATACAAGATCAGCTGATTCCACCATTAATAATTATGGGACTCTTAAAGATTCCATATTATCAAACAGCACCATTAATAATCACGTTGGCGCAGTAACAGAAAATAACACCTTTTATTCCATAAATTACAATGGCGCAAAAGGCTCTGTTACTAAGCATGATTTTTTCTATCAATCTGCCACCGCTCCTTTTTGTGCATCAGATTCGAACGGTCAGAACCGAGTTGTCGATTTAACACAAGGGGGTGTTTTTGATGGATCTTATGTTGGTGTTGACAAGGGTGCCGGAACATACCAGGTATTGGTAAACGGTGGTATAATCAACAACCAGGACAATTCCGATCCTTGTTTCTTGGAAGGCACGATGATAGCCAGCCCTAAAGGTTTAATAGCCGTTGAACATATTAAAGAGGGGGACCAGATAACCACCTATCTTGACGGTAAAGAAAAACCATCTCCTGTTATTTGGGTAGGTCATCGTACAATCAAAGTCAAAACAACCCTTAATGACGAGAATGCCGGATATCCTGTACGTATTATCAAAAATGCGATCACTGATGGTGTTCCTTTTAAGGATATGTTGATTACAGCCGAACATTGCATGTTCTTTAAGAATCATTTCATTCCGGTTCGCATGCTGATTAATGGATCCACCATCTTTTATGATCATTCAATTAAAGAATATACCTATTATCACATTGAAACTGAAGAACACGCAATCATCAAAGCTGATGGCGCTCTGACTGAAAGCTATCTGGATACAGGACATCGCTCCGTATTCAATCACGACCAAAAAGTGATCAGCATTATCAATCGGGGAAAAAGCTGGAATATTGATTCAGCAGCTCCCTTGGGAACAACAAAGGAATTGGTTGAGCCTATTTTCAGTCACTTAATGGATAGGGCTAAAGATTTAGGTTATAAAATTGAACTGCCTGAAAAAAGCATCACCAATGACAGTGCATTGCGCCTGGTAACCAATACTGGAATAACTTTGACCAAACTATATCAAAAAGAAGGATATGTTGCTTTTAAGATTCCACCAGACACCGTATATGTACGTTTAGTTTCTCGTGCGAGCTGCCCAAACCGGGTTATCGGTCCCTACATTGATGACCGTCGCATACTCGGTGTTTTAATTGGAAATGTGACGCTTTTGCGTAAAAACCAAGCATTCTCCCTAACAGAGCACCTCTCCTCTCATACCTTGGATGGCTGGCATACACGGGAAAATGCCAATGCTCGCTGGACTAATGGTAATGCTGTAATAAATATTGACAATGGCAAAGCTGACAAACCCGGCATATTGATAATCCAAGTACTATCCCATGATTATTATATTAATGAAAAATCAGAGTATCAACAACAATTACATATAGCCTGATTTATTTAGAGTTTAAGATTTGGACAATAATCAGTCCAAATCTTAATCGATATTAAATATACCCCTTGAACCATCTGACAAAATATTCGACACCGTTTTTTAGGTTTGTTTTGGGTAACCAGCCCGTTTTTTGTTTGATTTTTCTGATATCTGAAAGTGTCGCCTCAATATCCGTATTAGGGCGAGTTACATAATTGATCAATGCTTTCTTACCGAGATAATTTTCCAAATATACAATAAGTTTTTCAACCCGTTCCTGACAATTATTCCCGATATTATATACGTCATAATCCTCCAAGGTAAAACAATCAAATAAACTTGTTAATGCACCCACTACATCATCAATGTAGGTAAAATCACGTGAAAGATTATCCCCTGTATATAATGTGATTGGCTGTTGATGTTCAATTGCCCTTGCAAATATATAGTATGCCATATCAGGTCTACCCCATGGACCATATACTGTAAAAAACCGTAATCCCGTTTGTTTCAGGCCATAAACATGACTGTAACTATAAGACAATAATTCGGCAGACCTTTTGGAAGCCGCGTAAACCGAACCCGGTTTATCGACGCGATCTTTTTCACTGAAAGGAATCTTTTTATTCAACCCATAGACGGAAGAAGATGAAGCGTAAAAAATGCGCTCCAGTTTTTCCAATCTACGTGCTTCCTCTAATATAACCAACTGTCCTGTAACATTGGTCTGGATATAGGCAAAAGGATTTTTCAGGGAATATCTTACCCCCGCTTGTGCGGCTAAATGAACTATATAATTAATATCTCTATATTTGTCGAATAATGAGGTTATCGCCTCTTGATCAGAAATATCAACTTGATGAAAAATAAAATTTTTATATTCTTTTAATCTGTCACATCGAGCATTTTTTAAACCGATGGAATAGTAATCATTAAGATTATCCAAACCAATAACCGTTTCACCACGTTCTAACAATTTTTTTGAAATATGAAAACCGATAAATCCTGCCGCACCCGTAATCAAAAAAATCACTTTTGAGCTCTTGTCACTTAAAATTATAAAAAACGGATTATAATCAGAATTTTCCCAGATCTTCAAGTCTGAAGCCTTGCTTAATTATTTTCTGAACACTTAACTTTACCATAAATAAATATTAATTAATTATTAAATAAAATCGACAACTCATAATTAAAAATAAACTATTATTGTATCATTACTTAAAATATTTTATAATTCTTACAAATAATTATTTTAGGAGATAGTCTAATGACCAAAACAAAATACCCGCTACATCCTACTCGTAATAATTTGCATTCCAATACTAAAACCGTTGTTATCCAACTATTAAATGCCCGTCTTGCGGATGGTCTTGATATCGCGCTTATTACCAAACAGGCCCACTGGAATATGAAAGGACACAATTTTATAGGCGTTCATAAAATGATGGATGATTTCCGCAGTGAACAAAACGAGCTGAATGATAAAATGGCTGAAAGAATTGCCGCCATCGGTGGAACAGCCTTGGGAACAACTCAGGAAATCGCCAAGAATTCAAGCATTGCTGAATATCCAACAGATATCATCAGTGTCGATGACCATTTGACCGCACTTTCTGAACGATTTGCAATCTATGCCAATGCCCTTCGCAAAGCTATTGATGAAGCTGATGAGGCTGGTGATGCGGATACTTCTGACTTGTTTACCGAGGTGTCCCGTGCAATGGATCAACAACTATGGTTCCTGGAGGCACATAAACCCTATCCATCCAAGTTACACGCCAAGTAGCTTTTATCTGAAATTTTGTTTTACATAATTTGTTTTATAATCTGCTGGTATTTCTTCCAGCAGATTTTTTTATTTTCTAAACTGTTATTATTGATTTTGTACAGATTTTTTTTTATTTGATATGGAATTATCAAAAATTGCACTATCAACCACATCCCCTACCTTGATCCCCAATTTTTCTGTTATCCCACCTTTCAACTCCAAGGTGGCGATGACCGGACCCTGGCTACTGACAGAAGCCAAACTATATGGCACCGTATTTTCAGCAATTGCTTGAATATGATGATCCGCACCAATAAAAACCATATCCAGGGAAACAAGTGTATTTTTCATCCACATCATGCTACGTTGCGGGGCTGGCCACATAAACAACATTCCGCCATTTTCAGGAATTGAAGTTCTAAACATCTCCCCTACCTCTTGCTCTTTAGGGGTTTTCGCAACTTCTATTATAAAACTATGCTTTCTTCCATCTTTAGAGGAAATTGTCAGAGGTTCTTTTGCCAATTCAGCCTGCGCTTTATTTATTACATGATCGGGATTTTCTGCAACAACCTCCCGGCTCATTCCTGTAAATAATCCTACAATTCCTACTAATACTGAACTATAGCGGAAAAAAAAATTTTTCATTTTAGACATCCTGAATTTTTAAGTTAATAATGGATTAGTCTTTTTTTCAACACCAATGGTGCTACCCATTCCATGCCCGGGTATAAAGTAAATATCATCTCCCAATGTTAATAAACGCTCTTTGATGCTTTTGATCAGCAGAGCTCCATTACCATATTCCCAATCAGAACGTCCTATCGTGCCCTTGAAAAGAGTATCTCCGGTAATTAACAAACGTGCAGAAGGTTCAAAATAAACTATATGACCTGGCGTATGACCAGGAATATGAATAACTTCAAAATTTATTCCATCAAATGTCAAACGCTCTTTATCCTTTAAAAAACGCGATGGTTTAACATCTCGGATCTCTGAAGTGGGAAAACCGAAATGGTTACAGTTTTCAACAACTTTACTTAACAAGAACAAATCCTCTTTTGATGGACCAAGAAGAGGAACCGCCCTATTATATATTTGCCCAAGTTTTTCCTGTAACAACATAGCCCCACCAACATGATCAAAATGACCATGCGTTAACAAAATAGCCTGTATATCTATATGATTGGTTTGAATTGCAGAAAGAATCGTATCAACATATGCACCCGGATCTATTGCAACTCCAATATTATTATCCTTGTTCCAAACTAGTGTACAATTTTGATAGATGGGTGTAACTGGAATAATTTCTATTTTCAAACTGGACATTTCTAAAAACAAAGCGTGTTCACCCTTAATATTTATAGCTTGTTACTTCAACAATATTCATTCTTTATACAAATATAAATAAATATTCAAATAATAACCTTAACCATACGATCGTTGCTATTTTGCACCATAACAGAACACATTCAGAGAAATTTTTCTAAAAAAATAAAAAACTCCCAAATTAATATTGCCCTTGATATACAGATCAGTATAAGTAAATTTTGTTCGTCGTAAAATCCAAGCCCTAACCTACCAGGATTCCAATGGAAAAGATTCAACCTGTTATTCCCAGAAGAATTAAAATTCTACTTTTTTCCCTTGTATCTTTTTACACTGTGTCAACAAATGTAGAGGCACGCTCCCCTGTTCATCATATACATAAAAGAATCCATAAAAAAGCGAATGTTCACAAGGTTTCTGCCACTCATCATACAAGAAATTCACATTTCAGAACCCGAATCTATAAATTCAAACACAAATCTTATGGTCATGTCATCCAGTGTGTCGCTTTTGCCCGATCCGCTTCTGACATTCAATTAAAGGGAAATGCAAGGGACTGGTGGAATAATGCGGAAGGCGTCTATAAACGTGGAAACACTCCGGAAGCAAATAGTGTTTTGAGTTTTCGTCCAACCAGAAGAATGCCCCTGGGACATGTTGCCGTCGTAAAACAAGTGGTTGATTCGCGAACAATCATAATCGACCAATCTCATTGGGCGCAAAGAGGTATCAGTCATAATACACCTGTCATAGACGTATCCGCAAACAATGACTGGTCAGCCGTTCGTGTGGCTTTAAATGGCAATAAAAATGCCTTTGGAAGTATCTATCCTACTCATGGATTTATATATCCATCCACTCAGGAAACAACCCGTCCTATTATTCGTGAAAATACAAAAGGAAATATACGGACGTGGACAGCTGACGCCGCTACAGCAAAAACAACAACTGAAGTTGCATTGGCGCCAAACATTTCTGACAGTGATCTCTTTGGATCTGACGCCCCTAACCGCTCTTTAAAATAGCCTACGGACGACCCTGTCGGTGATAGGGGTGTCCCGACAAGATCATTTGAGCCCTGTAGATTTGTTCAGTTAACAAGATTCTGGCGATCATATGAGGCCAGGTTAACTTTCCCAAGGAAATAACAGAGTGAGAGGTCTTGATTGCAGAAGCGTGCAATCCCTCTGCCCCGCCAATTAAAAATGAAATTGATTTAGATAATTCCAAACACTTTTGCATATGCATTGCAAAATCAAAACTGTTATAACTTTTTCCACCCTCATCCAAACTAATGATCAAGGATTTTTCTGGAACTGCCTTCAAAAGATTTTGAGCGTCCTTTATCTTGGTCTCAATAGGCTGACCTTTGCTTTCATTAATTTCAATTAGTTCCAAACTGGGACGAATACGTTTGGCATAACGATTGAATAAATCCAGTTCTGCCCTATCCCGCATTTTGCCAATGGCAATAATTGAAAACATAGAAAAATTAGACTTGATCAGGTTCAGAAAATTCAGGAATTTCAACCCCCCAAATACGTTCAATATTATAATATTCTCTTGCCTCTGCTCGAAACAAATGAACTATAATATCTCCTGTATCTAATAAAACCCAATCACTGCTTTTTTCTATTGCGATCTTTCTGATTCCCTGTTCATACAAAATCTTGTCAAGATGTTCAGCCATTGCCATGATCTGGCGATCCACCATACCTGTTGCAATAACCATACGATCTGCAAATGAAGCTTTTCCTACCAAATCAATGACAACAATATTCTCCGCCTTATCTCCTTCCAAAGATTCAATAATCAAATTGACGCATTTCTGCAATTTTTCAATATCTATAATCGTTTTGTCATTGATATCATGTTGTTGTCTGTTTTGTTGTAATGTTTCCGATAAATTATTTTGATTCATTAATAACCCTATTTCTATTGTTTAATATTTACATGTAACCATTATAAACCTGATCTTCCTTGAGCCCTTAAAATTGTGGCTGAAATTTTGTTTTCTGGAGATGGAACAAATACCCAAGCTGGCGGCTTATAACTGGCCAAAACCGAAGCTTTCTGTGAGGACAACCGATATGAGCGGGCCCATTGTGCAGCCTTTCCGTTTAATGCCTTATAAATATAAGGAGGGCGTGGAAAAATTGCTATAGGCACGAGCCGTAAAATCTTTTGCCATCTTGACCAGAATGCCATTTGTGACAATCCATCAGCGCCCATCAGCCAAACAAATTTACAATTTGGGAAGCGCTGATATAATTTTTTCAACGTATCGTAACTATACCGTGTATGTAACCGGCTTTCTATATCTGTCGCAATGATATGCCGACCATCAACGCATTTTTGTACCCCTTGAAAACGTTCCGAAAAAGAAGCCATTTCTTTTCCGGTTTTCAAAGGATTCCCCGGAGATACCATCAACCATACCTGATCCAATTGTAAAATGGTAAAAGCCCGACGAGCCAGTTGTAAATGACCACTATGAACAGGATTAAAGGATCCGCCTAATAATCCAACCTTTATATTTCTCTGATCACCCCATGTCGGTATTGATATCATATAGGTCTCACCTGTCCATTTCCAATAACTTCATAACGATAACTTGTTAATTGTTCAACTCCAACAGGTCCTCGTGCATGTAAACGACCTGTAGCAATGCCAATTTCGGCTCCAAACCCAAATTCACCTCCATCACAAAATTGTGTGGAGGCATTCCACATAACAACAGCACTCTCAACATGATCCATAAAATAACGGGCAACCTCTTTATCCTCAGTTAAAATAGCCTCGGTATGTCCACTACCATATTTTAATATATGCTGAATTGCCTGATAAATATTTTTAACTACCTTAACTGATAACACCGAATCCAGCCATTCTGTGGCAAAATCATTTTCCTTTGCCACATCGATACGGGAATCAATTTTCACTGCCATAGTGTCTCCGACCAGACGGCATCCCAGCTCAATTAAGTCATCGGCTAATTTGGGTAAATATTGTCTGGCTACCGCTTGATCAATCAATAAAGTTTCAGTGGCACCACAAATCCCTGTTCGACGCATTTTTGCATTTATTAAAACAGCACGTGCTTTCTCGAAATCCGCTAATCCATGTATATAGGTGTGACATAATCCAGCTGCATGAGCCAAAACAGGTATACGGGCCTCTTTCTGAATGAATTCAACAAGGGATCGTCCCCCACGAGGGATTAAAACATCAATTAATCCAACGGCCTGCAACATGTCTTTCACATGTTGACGATTATTATCCGGTGCCATGGCTATTATATCAGGATCAAGGCCGGCCTCCTGAACACCCTTTTGCATGGCCTGATGGATTAGAATTGCCGTTTGATAGCATTCGGAACCACCTCGTAATATAACACCATTACCAGATTTGATACAAATACCTGCCGCATCAGCACCAACATTCGGACGACTTTCATAAATCATGCCAATAACACCCAGAGGAACGGTAACTCGTCTAATTTCCAGTCCATTTGGTCTTGTCCAGCAAGCCTGCTCTTTTCCTAAAGGATCAGGTAACGTCGCAATCGCCTCCAAGCCATGCGCCATTGCCTCCAACCGGTTTTCATTCAATGTCATACGATCCTTAAAGGCTTCACCAACTTCTGTTTTCTCCACTTCCTCGGAATTAACAGACAGGATGGCATTCATTGAAGCACGCAGCGCTTGTGCTGCACAAAGCAAGGCTTTGTTACGCTGTTGGAGTGAACTGTGAGCCAATGAATAAGAAGCTTTTTTAACCTTTCTAGCCAATTGTTGGATCGAGTTCGATTGAGATAAGGTAGAATTGCGATTCACTCCACCTACTCCTTAATAATTTTAAACAAATAAATTATTGCAGATTATACATTAAATCTGAACAATAAAATATCTCCATCATGAACGATATAGTCTTTTCCTTCAATTCGAACTTTACCGGCCTCTTTTGCTCCAGCTTCCCCCTTATATTTAACATAATCATCATAAGCGATCGTTTCACAGGCAATAAATCCCCGTTCAAAGTCATTGTGAATAACTGCCGCCGCTTGCGGGGCCTTGGTTCCTTCTGAAATTGTCCAAGCACGGGTTTCTTTTGGACCACATGTAAAATAGGTAATCAGATTTAACAATCTGTATCCTGCAGCAATAACACGATCGAGACCACTATTTTCCAAGCCCAGACCCGATAAAAATTCTGTCTGATCCTCTTTACCCAACTGACTGACCTCTGCCTCGATATCAGCAGAAACAATAACGACTTCAGCCCCCTGTTTTCTTGCCATTTCAATAACCTGCCGAGAATACCCATTTCCAGTTGCGGCGGCTTCTTCGTTAACATTACACACATATAAAACAGGTTTGCTCGTTAGAAGCTGTAATCGGGCAATGGCCTTCTCCTCGCCAACAGGAATGACATCCCTAACCGGCTTACCATCCTGCAGGGCCTTGATCAAAGGTTCAATTAATTCAAGAGTGGCCTGAGCCTCTTTATCATTTCCTCTGGCTTTTTTCTGTAAAGCAACCGTTCTTTTTTCTAAACTTTCCAAATCTGCAATCATCAACTCTGTCTCGATAATTTCAGCATCCCGAATAGGATTCACAGACCCTTCAACATGCGTGATATCATCGTTTTCAAAACAACGCAGAACATGGATAATTGCATCAACCTCTCGGATATTCGCCAAAAACTGGTTTCCGAGCCCTTCTCCACGTGAAGCTCCCTTAACCAGGCCTGCAATATCAACAAATTCCAAGCTTGTGGGAATAATTCTTTGAGAATGCGTAATTTCTGATAAAATAGTCAAACGCGGGTCGGGGACAGCAACCCGTCCAACATTGGGTTCAATGGTGCAAAATGGATAATTCGCCGATTGAGCGGCAACCGTTGCCGTTAACGCATTAAATAATGTTGATTTTCCAACATTAGGCAGTCCAACAATACCACAATTAAACCCCATATCTTTTTTATCCTTTTAACAATAAAGCCACTTTGGATAGATAAGCGTCCATTTTTCGTTCAGTTAACAATGATGCCTTTTCCGCAACTGCATCAATAAATGGATCAAGCCATTCCCTATCCTGTTTTGAAAAATCTCCCAAGACATAACGTACAACTTGAGATCTGTCTTCTGGATGCCCTATTCCCAAGCGCACACGCCAATAGTCCTGACTGCCAAGCATTTTATCCGTAGAACGCAAACCATTATGACCAGCCGCCCCTCCCCCTTTTTTAATCCGTATCTTGGCAGGGACCAAATCCATTTCATCATGAAATACAAAAAGGTTATCAAGTGGAATTTTATAAAAAGCGATACAAGGCTGAATACTTTCACCAGAAAGATTCATATAGGTCATAGGTTTTAGTAAAAGGATTTTTTCACCCTTTATAATACCTTCGGCAATTTCGCCCTTAAACCGCTTACGCCATGGAGAAAATCCATGACGTTCAGCAATTCGATCTATCGCCATAAAACCGATATTATGACGATTTGCCTGCATCCCAGGCTCGGGATTTCCAAGCCCAGCCCACAGTAACATGATCTATTCTTTCGTTAAACTATTCTTCAGTAGAAACTTCGGCCGTTTTTTCTTCAGATGTTTCTTCCGAGGTTTCTTCACTTGTTTCAACTGCAACGGTTGGCGGCGCAATAGTTGCAATTACAAAATCTTCTTCATGCTGATTTGTATGCGTAACTTTATCCGCGCCTTTTAAATCAGACCAACGAATATTATCGTGAATATCCAATTTGGAAAGATCGGCAATAAAGGCTTCTGGAATATGTTCAACGTCACAGTTTACTTCAACAGAATGTTGAACGATATTTACAACACCGCCACGTTTTACACCAGGGGCGATTTCTTCACCTTCAAAAGTGACCGGAATTTCAACGCGAATATGCTGACCAGCAACCATACGTTGGAAATCCACATGTAATGGTCGATCGGTTACGGGATGTAATTGCACGGCACGCATCAAGGCAACTGTTCTCTTATCATCAACCATCAATTGATACAGTTGAGAGCGCCATCCTGATTTTCCCAATTCACGCATAACAAGACGCGGATCAAGGGCAATCATGGCTGGTTCTGATTTGCCACCATATACAACAGCAGGAACCAGTCCCTCACGACGGGTTGCGCGCGCTGCCCCCTTACCAGCCTTCGCACGCATCGATACTTTTAATTCAACAAAATTTCTTGCCACGTTATAACTCCTAGTAAATAAGGCAAAACTGAAACATCAACCTCCAGGGGTGTTGATGCACTATCCTCTTTACCTAATAAACTGGAAAAGTGCAAATATCTTTCTAAATTAATTGAAGATTTTAAGTAAAATACAAATTGATTTTCTTTCTTGTTGAAAATAATAATTACAATCATTCTCAAATTATGCAAGAAAATCTGATCTATGCGATTTAATTATTTTACCGTAACATTCTCTTTATTAATCGTTTCTACAACAATTTTTGCAGACCCAATAGCCTATTCCAAGGAAGATCAAGAAAACAAGGATAATGAAAAAATAACCGTCGTTGGCAAACGTAATTACAATCCATTCGTTGAAACCAATTCTGATGTTGCTACCAAGACAAACAGTCCATTAAGAAAAGTTCCCCAATCCATTACCATCATCACCCGCAAACAGATGGATGACCAAAATGCCAGGACCGTTTCGGATGCACTTGCATATAGTGCGGGTATTTCTGCAGGAAGTCGGCCAGGCGGACGGTTTGATAGTATCTATTTAAGAGGGTTTGGAGGATTTGGGGGAAATGCCAATTATGTCCAGTTCCTTGATGGTCTTCGTCTTTTACGTGGCATGTCATATGCCGTTCCTTCCTTTGATGAATATTTAATGCAAAGCGTTGAAGTCCTGCGCGGACCCGCCTCCGTACTTTATGGACAGGCCAGCCCAGGCGGTTTTGTAAATATGACCATGAAACAAGCACGTCCCGTAGACTCTTATGAAATGAGGGCAAGTGGTGCCTCCTTTAATTATGGAGACATTATGGGTGATGCTGGCGGTTCTTTAAACAAAGACAAGACACTTTCCTATAGGGTAACAGCTGTGGGACGGTATGGAGATACACAGGTTGATTTTGCCAAGGAACGCCATATCGCCATTATGCCCCAGATCAGTTGGCAAGCCACTGATGATACTTCTGTATCCATGCGTTTCTTATATCAGTATGATCCAAATAGCCTTTATGGTATCGCACTTCCCGCGTCAGGTACAGTTCTGCCAAATCGACATGGAAAGATTTCAACACATCTTAACACCAGTGAACCTGGTTTTGATCAGTATCATCGTTCTCAATATATGTTTGAATACAATCTAACCCATGATTTTACGGATTTTATTCAATTCAATCAGAAGTTCAGATACCTGCATCTTGATTCAGATTTCCGATCCATTTCTATCAAGGGACTTGCCAGTGATCAGGCAACTGTATCAAGAATGGCGACAATATCAAATGAACATTTGAACAGTTATAATATCGACAGTAACCTTCAGTTTCATGTTGATACAGGGAATGTAAAACATATACTGATTACAGGAATTGATTATCTGCTTGCAGATTCCAAACGTGCCTTGGGCAATACGGCCATTCCAAGCCTTGATTTGTTCAATCCTGTTTATGGCGCACGTTTTACACCCCTAATCACTTCATACGGAACACAATCCCAGAACCAGTTGGGTGTTTACATTCAAGATCAAGCAAATTATAGAAACTGGTCGTTTATTATGGGTGGGCGATATGACTGGGTCGGCACCTCGACCAATTTCAAATATGGCGGAAAATCAGCCTCTAATTTTGATCGAGCTGTAACCTATCGCGGCGGTATCGTTTACAATTTTCAAAATGGAATTTCACCCTATTTCTCCTATTCCACCTCTTTCATGCCTACACCCGGGACAACCTTTGCAGGTAAGGCTTTTAAACCTACTAAGGGAGATCAATATGAAGTCGGGATCAAATACCAGCCTAATAACAATATCATGGTGACAGGTTCTGCCTATACCATTTCACAAGAGAATGTAACCACAACCGATCCGGAACATACAACCTACAATATTCAGACAGGCAGAACACGATCCCGCGGCTTTGAATTGGAAGCTCGTGCAATATTATTGCCGGGACTGAATCTTATCGCCAGCTATGCCTACAATGATATCCAGATCCGTGCTGACACAAATAAAAATAATATCGGTAACCGCCCATTGGGAGCTCCTGCCAATCTGGTTTCTGGATGGATAACATATGATCTGCAACAGGGGATGTTCAAGGGTGTTGGAATTGGCGGTGGCATTCGTTACAATGGTTATACATTCGGGGATAATGCCAACAGTTTTAAGGTCCCAAGCTTTGTCATTGGTGATATGCAGGTACATTATGACCTTAAAAACAGCTTTCCCACAATTAACAGCACCTTATTACAGCTGAATATAACCAATATTGCTGATAAAAAATATGTTGTTGCTTGCGCATCAAAAGTTAACTGTTTTTATGGAACACGTCGCGTTATAATGGGACAGGTAAGAGCACAATGGTAATATGTTCTTTTCATTATCAAATAATATAATGGATATAATCTTATGATACGCCTCTGGTTCTATCTGACACTAGTCTGTCTGAATTTCCTGTTATTCAGTCCGGTAAAGGCAATTAACAGTAATTCTCCCCTTGCTGGCCTTTCCACCGAACCCTTAACAATCAACGATACTATTACTTTTAACCTGCAAAATAAAAAGACATCACAAATTTATAAGATTTTTGCCTCTATTCCAAAAGAACCACCCCCAGAAGATGGTTATCCAATCATTTATATCACAGATGCCAACAGTATTTTTGACACGGTTCGGGAAACAATAAGATCCTATGAAAAGCGTCCGGATAACATCCATAAAAATCATGCTGTTCTTGTTGGAATTGGCTATCCTCCAGATCAAAATATTCTTAAATTGCGAACTTATGATTTAACACCACCGCAAAATACCTTGATCCCCATTTTATACAAAACTGGAGGGGCTGATTATTTTTATCATTTCATCCAAGATGATCTGAAACCCCTACTGGATAAACATCTTAAAATTAATCACCATAAACAAGCCATCTTCGGTCACTCTTTTGGTGGATTATTTACAATATATAATCTTATCTATCATCCAGATTCCTATCAGATTTATATAGCCGCAAGTCCTTCTTTATGGCTTGATCCAAGCATTATTGACAAGCATACCCAATCTTTTAAATCCAGTCTTGACGTTCATAAACTACATCCCACCCTATCCCTATCCGTTGGAGAGTATGAACAGAAATTTCCTGATTATTGGCAATCAATTCCTCAAGTCGCAAAAATAAAACAACAGCTTCTTAGAAAACAGCAAGTTTCTCGTATTCTGGCAGCTTGTGAAACATTTAAAAAAATAGATGATCTTTCAACAACATGCACAGAATTTGAAAATGAAGATCATCAAAGTGTAATTCCCGCGTCAATCGGGCGAGCCGTTGCAATCATCTTTCGATCATTTGCACAATAAATACCCTATCTAGGAAAGAGAAAAATTGCATCACCCTTTCCAGTCCAACTCTATCAGGCTTCCAGAGAAACAGGATCCAAAGACCAGGACTTACCTCCCTGAAAGGGAGGACAAGCACATAAAGGTTGTGCATTGGCCAATCTTACATTAGGTTTTAATCCCATCATATAACGCAAGGAACGGAAAACACCTCCATGCGCAATAATCAAAACATGACCATCACCAGCTTTCAGTATAGAACGGTTTACAGCGTCGCTAATCCTTTTACATAAAACATGAAAAGGCTCGGCACCTTTTGGCGTAAATTCACCTGAAATCCATTTGTCATACCATGGTCCCATAGGTTTTTGCTCCTCTTCACCAAAACACACCTCCTTGAGCCCATCATCCAATTCCAATGGTAATTGGACACCAACTTTGTCATGAATGATTGATTTCACAATATCTGCTGTACGTCTTGCCCTTCCAAGAGGTGAACTTATAATCTGAGTAATGGATAATTCTAAATTGTTCCAGTTTCTAGCCAACGCATTCCCTGCGGTTATGGCCTGTTTAATGCCGGTATTATTCAAAGGTATATCTGTTCTACCCTGAGACAGATTTGATACATTCCAATCTGTTTGCCCATGACGAAGATACCAGTAGGGTCGATGCAGTAAAGGAGACATAATGATATACCTTTCAAATAATTAATCAAATAAAGAAGAAACGGAGCTTTCATCCGCTACGGCACGAATGGCCCGACCAATCAAATTATTCAAACTAATCTGACGAATTTTACGAACGGAACGCACTGCATCTGTCATTTTGATACTGTCGGTGATGACTAACTCTCCAATAACGGAATCTTCAACACGTTGTGCGGCACTGCCGGATAAAACCCCATGGGTCACATATGCGTCAATTCCAGTTGCCCCCGCATCCATCAAAGCTTGTGCCGCATTACAAAGTGAACCGCCACTATCGATAATGTCATCGACCAATAGACAGTGACGTCCCTTAACGCGACCAATAACATTCATAACCTCGGAAACACCGGCACGCTCACGTCTCTTATCAATAATTGCCAAATCAACATCAAGTCTTTTTGCTAATTGACGCGCTCTTACAACTCCGCCAACGTCAGGAGAAACAACCATTAAATTCGATTTACCAGCATGTTTATGTTTAATATCACGTGTGAATAGAGGTGCCGCATATAAATTATCTACAGGAATATCAAAAAAACCCTGAATCTGTCCTGCATGCAAATCGAGTGTTAAAATACGATTCGCTCCTGCTTCAACCAAAAGATTGGCAACAAGCTTCGCGCTTATGGGCGTTCTTGGACCCGATTTGCGATCTTGCCGGGCATAGCCAAAATAGGGCATAACAGCTGTAATTCGTCGTGCAGACCCTCTACGCAGGGCATCCAACATAATCAATAATTCCATAAGATTATCATTGGTTGGATAACTCGTGCTTTGTACAGCAAAGATATCTTCACCCCTTACATTTTCGTAGATTTCCACAAAAACTTCTTTGTCCGAAAAACGTTGTACGGACGCATCACATAAAGGCATTTTCAACTCTGCCGCAATCGCCTCTGCCAATGGACGGTTACTATTCCCTGCAATAATTTTCATCAACGAACTCCAACACACAGAACCAGTTAAAACGATCTATACCATAAAAAACATATTATTTATGTTGCATCTGAATATTTTTCAATTCTGGTGCATTAGAAGAAGCGGACTCTTTTGCATTATTTGCAGGCAAAGGCTGATTATCACGACCAGAATAATTAGTGATGACCTGCCTAACCCCACCAGCAGCCTCTTCTCCAACCGCAGAGCCAATATCACCCCAATAGTGATCAAGACGATGCGCAGGAACATCATTGATTTGTGAAACTTTACCCGCCTCTTTTCCCTTATTATCGGTCACCCGCCAAATAATTTCAACATGTTGTACCGGATTACCACGTGTCCCCTGCGCACCATCTGTTACACTTACATGACAATCCACAGTATAATCTGCCTGGTCAGGTTTATATTGAATAGCATTTGCCTTGTCTGCAAACGAAATAGCAAATTGCTGAGCAATAATTTTATTTCCGTCTCCAGGAGCCCCAAAAACACCCTTGAAATAAATTTTGGCTGCCCGATGTTTTAAACTATGTGGATCAGCCGCCATCTGCCGAGCTTGTAATCCTGTCAATACCTGATTGATTATTGGCGCAGATTGTTCTGAAACATCATGAAAAATGCTTTGCTGTCCACTTATCCAATCCTTTTTTGAAACGGGCATTCCTTTTCTCACCGCTTCGACTTTTCCATTAGGGGCAATAATTGTAAAAGAAGGAATAATCATATCTTCTTCTGATCTCACCTTGGTCAATAAAATCCAGTCCCCCTTTTGAGCGGGTCGTGCAACTGCGGGAACCGTCTGTTCCAACATTGCCTTTGCCATTTCCTCGGCAAATCCCTGGGCGTTTTTATCATTTAACATTGAATTAGAAGGGGGTGGAACAATTAACCTTGACGGAGGAGGTGTCGTCAATGATGTGGTTTTGTTTTTTTCAAATGGATGTGGAACCTGGATGCAACCTATTAAAGATAAAACACCTAAAAAACTGAATCCAATCTTAAAAGACTTTAAACTTTTAAATTGCATCTTTATGATTTCCCTTACGAATATTAACGACAGGCAATTGTTGAAATTTGATGTCCAAACACCGCTTTCCGTTCCATGACACGTCTACGATTACTAAAAAAATGAGTGGTATCCATAAATGTATCCCTTCCTGTTATAGCCGCAATACCCACATGTTTACGTCTTAACCGGTTAACACAATAACGACCCAAATCAAACAAATAATATCCTTCACGAACGGGGGTAAAAAAAACTCTTCCATCTGGATCCTGTCTCAAAACCTCATTACGCATGTCTTCCCGCACTTCATAATGTGTCACGGCAATACAGGGTCCTACAACAGCAATGATATCCTGTCTATCCGCACCCAAAGCCTCCATTTGATCCACGACATTTTCTAAAATTCCACATGCTGCGCCCCGCCAGCCTGCATGGGCTGCCCCAACAATATCACCAGTTTTTGTACTAAATAATACAGGGGCACAGTCAGCTGTAACAACACTAATAGCAATATCAGGATCGGTCGTCACGGCTCCATCCCCCTCAACAGGTATACAATTCGATTTTGTAATCCATAAAACTTTATTGCTGTGAATTTGTAACCCTCCCCACAAATAATTCGGGGATACCTTCATATACTTAGCAACAATTTTACGGTTCTCCATAATTAAATGAGGGTTATCACCTGATTTCAAACCACAATTTAACGAAGTATATTCTCCTTGAGAAACCCCACCTATTCTTGTAAAAAAACCATGCCGAACAATATTCGACAATAAGGAATGCTGAATGGCCAATGGTTTACAGTTCATGAAATTTATAACCCTTTTAAATTAGCCTTGTTTTTGAAATATAAAAAAGTATAGTGTGTTTTCCTAAAAACCCGGTGGAGCACATAACTCAGCGTTACAAATTGCCATAACTTTAAACAAATCCCCCATTTCTGTAGGGTCAATCAAACGTTGTACAGAAGACCGAATTTCATTTCGTTGTTCTATCGGTACATGATCCAATAAGATTTTTTCCCTTATCAGTATGCCAAGCTGCTTTAAAAAAGCACCTTGTGTTTGTATCCCGTAAACAGTCACATTCTGTTTTTCTGCAATTTCTTTCAAGGAAGGAAAATCTATATGAGCGGTTAGATCAGCCTCTCCGGGCGGAACAAAAGGAGAGACTTTTTCTCGGTTTGCAATTGCCTGTAAACTGTCTCCCCAAACCTGGGAAGAATACCCATAATCAATAAATAAAGCCGCCCCCCCATAATGACAGATATGTGCTGAAACATATTGTACAATATCCTGTCCAGCTTCATTTACCTCTACAGTGTCACCAACCTTTATAGGGCGCTGGAATACAGGTGAAAAAGGCAATTGGAATATGGGTTTATGAAACATATTTCCTTGGGAAACATAATTCTCATCCCATTTTTTTCCGCCCCTGTAAATAAACTGACGAATAGGTAAAGCGTCAAGAAATTCATTCGCCACCATAATCAGGGGTAAAGTCGGGATATCATAAACAGAATCAAGCCATTGAATTTCAATTTCATAATTTTTCAATGTATTTTCTTGAATTTGACGTAAACGCGACGAGGTTTCAATCAGAAAAACCTTACAATATTGGCAGATATCAGGAGCCGAACGGAATAAAACTCTTAAAATATCCATCATGAGCGTCCCCCGGCCCGGCCCGGCCTCCACGATTGCCAATTTGTCTGGTTTGGACATGGACCGAATAACCGTAATGATCCAAACCGCGATCAATTCACCAAAAATCTGTGAAATTTCAGGTGCAGTAATAAAATCAGAAAATGGATCCCTTTTTTCATAATAGGCGGCATTTGCCTTTTCCATAAATTGATCCAATCGCATTTCTGGACAATTCTTCATTTCTGCCTTTACTTTTCAGAAACTGTCAAATTTTGCAATTTCGGCAATTGATAAGACTGCCAAATGAAATATATCCCGGCAATCGCCATTGGGATACATAAAATTTGCCCCATCGTCAAACCAAAAGCAAAGTAACCCAAAAAAGCATCTGGCTCACGAAACAACTCACAAACACTTCGTGCCATGGCATACCCCAATAGAAACACACCGGAAAGAAATCCTGGCCGCTCTCGAATGGCTTTACATTGAATCAAGCAAAGCATGATAAAAAATAGCAACACACCTTCTGAAAAACATTCATATAATTCAGATGGATGTCTTGCACCTTCAACACCGGGATAAATCATACGCCAGGGTAGCCAGTCCGGAGCTTCACGACCCACTAGCTCCCCATTAATAAAATTTGCCAATCTTCCAAATCCTAGTCCCATAGGCACTACGGTTGTGACACGATCAGAAAAACCAAGAAAACTTAAACGGTTATAACGGGTGAATATTATTAAGGCGAATATAACCCCCAAAGCACCACCATGAAAGGACATTCCTCCATGCCATACCTGAATGATCTGTAATGGATGCGTTAAATAATAAGCAGGCTGATAAAAGCAAACATATCCCAAACGTCCCCCCAAAATAACGCCCAACGTTGCCCAAGTTAAAAAATCATCAACTTGTGTAACAGTTGCAACCACGGGTTCCCTTTGAACCAATCGTCTTACCAAAAACCAACCGGCAAGCAATGCTGCTATATAAGCCATAGCGTACCAACGTATCGATAAGGGGCCGATATGCAACATAACAGGATCAAAATTAGGATAATACAAGGGAGATGACATAAAACCTGTCTTTCATTAAAAAATATGACTTTATAAATAAGGGTCTGGCCGTAAAAGATAACCCTGAATATATTTTGAAATACCTTCTTCCAATGAGGTAAATGCCCGTTGATATCCGGCAACTTTCAAACGTGTCATGTCAGCTTGGGTAAAATATTGATATTGTCCCTGCAAACTCTGGGGCATATCTATAAATTCAACCTCTCTTTTACAGCCAACCGCATCACAGACGGCATATGCCAAATCAAGATAGGTTCTAGCTTGTCCGGTACCACAATTATATATTCCATTTACATCGGGATTGTTTAAAAGCCATAAAATAATTTCAATAACATCCCCAACCCAAATAAAATCACGGGCCTGGGCACCGTCTGTCAAACCATCGCGATCAGACTTGAATAAACGGGGAACACCTCCCTTCTGAATATCATCAAATTTGACCTTTACAACTGAAATCATCTTGCCCTTGTGATATTCATTTGGTCCATATACATTAAAAAATTTTAATCCGGCCCATTGCGGGGGGACAGGTTGATGATTCCTAACCTGTTCCAATACAAATCGATCAAAAACCTGTTTGGACCACCCATACAAATTCAAGGGTTTTAAATCTGCAATATGGTTGGGTTCATCTGTAAATTCCTCCAGCTGATTGGCTCCCCCATAGGTTGCGGCAGATGAAGCATAAATAAATCTTACCTGATTCAAAGCGCACCAATGCCATAATTTTTTTGACAAATTGACATTGGTTTTCCAAACCAGATCCCCATCACGGGCCGTTGTTTCACTAATTGCACCCAAATGAATGACAGCCCTTATTACTTTGCGATGCTGCACCAGAAAATCATCAATATATTCAGGAAAAATTAAATCTGTTGGCACATGATTTGCAATATTGCGCCATTTTCCCTCATCCCCCAACCAGTCAATTACAACCGTCTTCTCTTTCAAATCATAGAGTCTGGCCTGTAAACAAGAACCGATAAACCCTGTTGCACCAGTGATAATAATCATATTGTTTTCATACACATAAATTATAAATTAAAAAAAACATGCTATATTATAACTTTGATAACGTATTAGATTAACTTATACTAATTTACTAATTTTGAAATAATAATAAGGAAAAATCATGCCTAATCCAAAAAAAATATTTGACGATGCCTCTCATGCTTCTGGCAGTGTATTTTCTGTTTTCAGTGGTATCAAGGAAGAGATTGCTGCCATTGTCAAGGGACGGGTTGATGAGGTTTTGTCAACCCTTCAACTGGTCAGACGTGATGAATTTGAAATTGTTACAGAAATTGCCAGCCGTACCCGTGCCGCTCAAGAAAAGTTAGAAGAACATGTCAAAAAACTTGAGGAAAAAATCACAGAATTAGAAAAAAAAGCAAATATTTAATCGTAAATATTTTAACAGGGGGATATTTCAAACCCCTTTTATATTGATCAATCCAGGGAAATTTTATTGATGGATTTAATAGAATGGAAAGATTTTGAAAAAATTTTAATGGTAACTGGAACTATTATAAAAATAGAAAAATTTCCTGAAGCCCGTAAACCCGCCTATAAAATATGGGTTGATTTTGGACACTATGGCAAGCTTAAAACAAGCGCTCGACTGGTTAAACTCTACCAGGCCGAGGATTTGATTCATAAACAAATTATAGGAATTATTAATTTTCCTGAAAAACAAATTGGTCCTTTTCGTTCGCAATTCTTACTAACAGGTTTTGAAACAGAAGATGGAATCGTTATTACAACCGTGGAACGTCCCGTGCCTAACGGTACAAAAATAACTTGAATTCTAGCTATCTTGTTGATCCATAATTCCTTTTTGCTCAATAATTTAATTCCATTGAATTTTCAGACAAGAAAAATAATTATGATTTATAAAACTGAACGTTGCAAAACCCTAAAACTTCTAATTCCAGAATGGCAAAGTAGAGATTATGACAGTCAACCCTCCGGCGAGATCTATCCCCTGGGCGCTCGTCTGTTAGCTTTCTTAGCTCCCCAAAATAATACATCCCCGATTGTTGAAGTTCCCATTGAACCTTATCATCAACAACAAAGAACCAGGGAAAATGGTGTTGTTTGGCAAGATGTCATTATTCATCAATTAAAAGCAACGCAAAAAATTATAGATGAACACGAACCTGATCGGATTATTACATTCGGCGGTACTTGTATTGTTAGCCAGGCGCCTTTTGCCTATCTCAATAGACATTATAACGGAAAAATAGGGTTGTTATGGATTGATTCCCATCCCGATATTTCCACCCCCAAACATTTTGATCGAGAACATGCAATGGTTTTGGGAAATTTATTGGGAAAAGGTGATCCATATCTTGCAAATGAAGTCAGATTACCTTTTAAAGCCAACCAGGTTTTAATCATTGGCATTCATAATTATAACAATGCCTATGAAAAAAAAATTGTACATGATTTAGGATTGCAAACCATTGCCAGTCCTGATCTTACCCCAGATAATCAAGCCATTTTGGCATGGATTAGAAAAAACAATTTTGAGCATCTTGCAATACATGTGGACGTTGATGTCCTTAATCCCCGATCTTTTTATTCGCAATTTTCAAATAATCCCATCTCACCACAAACCTTTAATAACGTAAAAGGAGAAATGACCATTCCCCAATTGAGCAAAATCATCCAGGATGTTTCCCTCGTAAAGAATATAGCCGGAATAACTTTTGCAGAACACATGCCTTGGGACGCACTTAACTTAAAAAAAATTATGGAACAATTTTCTTTCATGAAATAAAACATTAAAGTTTATACTAATTATTTAATACTAATTTTTGTTAAATACATATGGTTTTTCTGACAATGTACAAATATTTTTATTTGGACGTTTTTATGTTAGAATTCTTACAATCATATACAAAGAAACAATCCTATTTTATTCACTATTGATCGAGGAATTCATTATGTCATCACTTCCCTCCCTTTTAATGATTGGCTGCGGGCATATGGGGAAAGCCATGTTAAAAGGCTGGATAAAAAAAGGCTTGAATCATTCTTTCATTGTTAATCGACATGATTTCGATCTAGTTACTCCACATCGATTGACACATACTATTCAGGATGTTCCAAAAACGTTTCAACCAGAAGCTGTTGTACTTGCCGTCAAACCGGATCAAGCTGCCGAACTTATCCCCCATTTAAAACCATGGTGTAAAAATATACCTGTTATTTCCGTTCTTGGCGGGAAAACGCTTGCCTGGTTACAACAACAATTCGGAGATCATCAGTCTATTATCAGAGTTATGCCTAATACCCCTTCAGAATTAGGATTAGGTATGACCAGCATGATTGCCAACTCCCAAACGCAATCGGATCAAAAACAAATTGCAGAACGATTGTTTAATGCTATTGGTAAAACCGCATGGCTTGATACAGAACAGGAAATTGACATCGCCACAGCAATTGCTGGATGTGGGCCCGCCTATATATTCCTATTAGCGGAATTATTGCAAAAGATAGGACAAGAGAAAGGATTGTCAGAAGACCTGGCACGTCTTTTAGCCAGACAAACCGTAATTGGCTCTGCCGCATTATTGAATCATTCCCGGGAAGAGGCGGAAACACTAAGAAAAAATGTTGCGACCCCTAACGGGATAACAGAACAAGCTGTTAATGTTCTAATTCAACCCGATGCATGGCCCCATATTCTTTCTAAGGCCCTACAGGCAGCTGCAGATCGTTCCAGGGCTTTATCTTCATAAAATAACAAAAGCAATATAGGAGATTGATGATGTCTGATGAAGAAATACGCCACCGTATTTTAAAAAATTCCATGGATCTGGCGGCAGAACAAGGATGGAACGCCATGTCATTAAGTGACGCGGCACGACGCTGTAATGTTTCGCTTGATATGGCACGAAAATTATTCCCTTGCAAATCCTCCCTTTTACTTTATCTGAACCGTCTCGCCGATCAGGCTGCATTGAAACAATCCTACCAGCATCAACCCGTTCCTGAATATTTATTCGATCTTTTTATGGAACGGTTTGATACGTTCCAACAATATCGACAAGGATTGATTTCTGCAATTCATTCCTTACCCCTTAACCCTCCATTAGCATTTCTTCTACAGATAGCCATTCAAAACAGTATGAAATGGCTAGCTGAAGCAGCGGAAATCAACACAAGCGGCCTACGTGGAATTGCTTGTATAAAGGGACTGACAGCCATTTGGGCGCTAAATATGCGTATCTGGTTAAAAGATGAAAGCTCAGATTTATCCCAAACCATGGCTTCATTAGATAAAAGCTTTAAAAAAGCTGGAAAATTTGCTCGTTATTGTGTTCAAAGAACTGTAACAGATCAAAATGGAAAAAAGAAGAATCAAGTGGATACTTCCTATTATTCAGATAAAGATGGAAACCAACAATAAATTTTAAAATTTTTTTTATTTTTCCTCTTTACGAAACCTAATAACTCCTTTAAAAGATGCTTTAACAAACCTTGGGGTGTAGCCAAGCGGTAAGGCAGCGGATTTTGATTCCGCCATGCGGAGGTTCGAATCCTCCCACCCCAGCCATCTTGTATTATGATATAATTGTCCCCTTCAAAATCTGTTTTATTTTGGATTATCCTGTCAAACATTTTGATTTTTCTTGTAAAAATCAAAAATTAACTGTCAGCTTCATTTAACTCATAATAGGAACAGAATTACCCTTGAAATCACTACAGATAAAATTATCAAAATAAAGGCTCATCCATCTGTTTCCCATCAGCGTGTTCATGAAATTCTGGATTATCATAAGAACTGGATTTTCTCCAATCCTATATTTCAAGAATCCCATTACCAGTATATCAATCATGAAAAACATCTTTATTTAGGATGCCTTTATCCTTTAAAAATTCTTAAAATAACCAATCAGGCACAAACTATCCAGTTAATTGATCATCATATTGCAATAACAGTTCGAGAGAATTTTCCGTCAAGAATCTATAGAATGCTTCAAAACTGGTATAAATTTGAGGCTTTAAAGGTTTTTTCTGAACGTCTTTCCCTTTTAAAATCAAGAATTTGTTGAATTGATTGGCAAAATAAACCACCTTTGTTACGAATTGAAAAATCAATGGGGTAGTTATAATCAAAAAAATAATGTGATCATTACCTTAACTCAACATCTAATCAAGGCAAATCCCGCCGCCATTGATTATGTTATCCTCCATGAGCTGTGCCATACAGCTGAATTTAACCACAGTAAAAATTTACCAAATAGTTACCATGATTATGCCAAATTGAAAAATATTGGCATACCTACTTAAAACAAAATGGTTATATTCTTGGAAAAGAGCAAAAAACCTTTATAATACCTTAATTATTGACCGCTGTTTTTGAAACTTTTTTTACAAAATTCTCTTTCAAACTTTTATATTTTAAATGTTCTCTTGCCTGTTTCCATTTCTGTTTAAAAACTGATGCCGCTTTTGCCTTAATCGGATCCTCAAAACCTTTGGGTAACTCCTGTCTACCATGAGATCCACTCAAACCCTTTTTATCTTTGGGAACAAATCCATTATATTTTTTGCCACCTTTATGATTAGCGTAACGTCGGGCACGCGTATAACCCATCTGCAGAAATTTACGCGCCATATCAGCCCCAACAAAATCTTCTTGTTTCAAATACTGCAAAAATAATTGATATATCCTTTCACTGCTTTCCCTTGCCTTTTCAACAGTCGCAAATTGCCAATACGGCAATATTTCTGACTTGTATGGCTCGACCAGCAATACTCCTTGCTCTCCCTTGCCAATGCGATAATATTCAGGATGTTTACGAAAATCTATTTTTCCAAAATTCAAGGAGTAATCAAAACTGGACAAAACGACACGATTTTTACAACATGGAATCAAATCACTTCTTTTGTTCATTTATTCCACCCAAATTCTGCATCATCAAAAAACAACCATTATATGTTTTGGCTTATAGATTTATTAGGACTATAAACCTAAATTGTCTTATTTGTTTTTTTATAGCAAGTAGGTTATTTTAATCATCAATATTATTTCAATGGAAGAAAATGAAAATTGAAAAAATTCAATATGGTCCCTATGAAGCCTTACGTTTACATTTTTTAGACAGATTTCTTGATTATATTCCTAAAAGAGCCCAGATCATACGTTATGGATCTCTTAAAAAGCCGGATATTTTATGGGGAAATTCAAAGGCTACCTATCAGGATGGCAAAGCCATAAGAAGTGGCATCCCGTTATGCTGGCCCTGGTTCGGTCATCTTAAAGCCAATCCTTCAATAGTCCAAAATATGCATAGCCTAACTCATCCCGCATTATCGCATGGCTTTGCACGTTGCATTGAATGGAAAAATCATCAGCTTGATGCATCAAAATCAGGGGTCATTATCATTAATAGTCTACAAACCTCACCAACATTAACTCCTGAATGGCCACATGAAACGGAATTGAAATTCATTATATGTTTTAATGAGATTTTAAGCATACAACTTCATATTGAAAACAAGAGTAACCAGGATATTGCCATAACTCAGGCTTTACATAACTATTTCCATGTCAGTGATATCCGTAATATCCATATTCATGGATTGGAAAATCTAACCTATACAGAACAAAATGCATTGGGTCAGCAGAAATCAGGCATACAAAAATTCTTTCACCATTTAACTGGTCCCGTTGATCGAATTTACAGTGATGTTCCCTCTGAAATAACTATTATTGATCCTATATGGAAAAGAAACATTATCATCCGAGCTCCTTTCTCACATTCTGCCGTGTTATGGACACCTTGGAAAGAACAAGCCAAAACCTTAGATCAATTTCCTGCATCATTATGGAATCAAGTGATGTGCCTTGAGGTTGGAACACTATTGAATCAAATGCAAATTATTAAACCCAAGACAAAAGACATGATAGAAATGTCTATACATGTTACAGAGCACCAATAACTTTCAATGATTCAATAAATGGGTATATATTTTAAATTTATGGTCTTCATTTAACATCCATATATATCCATTAATGAATAATACAAATTCATGCCCACTGCATTCAATAACCCAATGATACTATTTAATAATAGTATCATTATTAATTATCGGCTAACTTTTAAACAGATTTGACAATTGACTCTGCTACAAATTATTAACATCAAGAACAATAGCCAATTTTACAAGAATGATATTTATTAGGTGATATAATTTATCAACTTATTTTTTGCACATCTTTTAAATTAGATGGCTCCCGAAGTAGGACTCGAACCTACGACCGAGCGATTAACAGTCGCTTGCTCTACCAACTGAGCTATTCGGGATCATTTGGTAGACTTTGTATACCTAATTTAAAATTAATGGTAAAGTGTTTTTTTATATAAAATCCAATTTTTTTCATTTTCTAGAATTTGCTCTATGACCCCTTTTTCAAATAAAACAAAAAAATCTTTTAATCGCCGTAATTTACTGATTGGACTAGGGGCAATAGGCTCTTTAACAGGAATGGGATTATATCATTCCATTAACAAACATGATCCCGAGATAATGCCTCAGGATATCTCACCACAAATGATTCGTATTGCATACCTAAAGAATGAAGAAAACCAGCTTCTCACCATTGCCCAGACAAAAGGTTTTCTGAAACATTACAAAATAAACCTTGATCCCATTGCCAATATTAAAAATAAAACCCAGATTTTCGATCTACTCAAGACCAATCAGTGTGATGCGGCTATTTTATCCATTCTGGACTGGCTGCCACAACTTCTTAAATCCCGCTCTGAAGGTGGAAAATTAATGATTGGTTTAAATGGTGGGGATTTTCGGTTATTGGTTACACATAAACAAAAAATCCAAAGATTGATGGATTTGGCAAATCTATCCATTGGAATTCAACCTCATTCCGAAAAAGAAAAACTGTTCTTTTCTATTCTTCTAAGACGTAAAGGTATAAATCCGGATTTGAATGTTAAATGGGTTGAACTGGAAAAAGATGAATTACTTCCCGCTCTTTTATCAGGTCAAATACAGGCATTAATTGGTTCTGACCCTTTTATCTGGCGAATTCTTCATCTTAACAATAAAAAATTGTTCCAACTTGCCGGGAGCCAGACAGGTAGCTGGAGTCAAAGAATCAATTATGTTTTGGGAATCTCAAATCATTTTCAACAATCCAATCCACTCGCACTCAAATATCTTGCCACAGCAATTCGAAATGCCTCCGTATGGCAATCACAGCATATTCAGGAAGCCAGTCAAATCCTAACTGATGAATGGCAGAAAATGAGACCTGAAGAAATATTAAAAATGTTTTTGAATGAAAACAGAAATATGGCCATAATAAATGATAACTTATGGGAGCAGGTTGCCCAATATATCGATGAATTCAAACTTTTGGGTCAAGTCCCCAACAGCCTGAAATCGGGTCATATCGCCAAGCAGTTTTGTGTAACACTTTAATGCCTCCTTAAAATAATGAGGCATTAACCCAGACCAACGTTTAGCCAACCAATTGTTTATTAAGCAGCTTTTTAGGAAGAAGCCAAAGAGCCATTTTTGTCAAAAAAGGTGCTGTTTCTGGACGTAATAAACGACGGTCATAACCAGAAAAACGACGATCATCTTCTGAAAGACATAAGCGAAGAAAATCAGCAAGGGTCGTTTTTTCATTACCCAGCTCAGCAACTCCGTTAATCGTGAAATTATTATCTTGGAAATGCTCTTCCCCCTCTGCATCCATCGTTTTAATCAAACCGATCCGTTCGTAAACCAAAAATGCATGAACAGCGATAACTTTTAGTTCAAACAAGACACGTTTTATCCAGGGCAAATTCGCACGATGCCAAGCCAACCAGTTTGCAAATAGAAGGATATGGCGACATTCTTCCTGCATAACAGGCTCAAAGGTTTCAATCAGTTCTTTCGTGAAAAATCCAGACTTTTCTGCGATTGCAAACAAACCGAAGGCATAAAAACTATCCCAACATTCACTAAATCCTGTTACCAAATAGGCCCATTCCGGATCTTTTGGGACCGAATAAGGGGACTCTGATGCAAGGGGGATACCATAAAACCTGACCAAATCAGAAAGAACTTCCTTATGACGATTTTCCTCCCAAGCATTCCGTGCAATGGCATCAGCCCATTCTGGATCCACAATTTCTTTGACATAGGCAGCCATCCTCAAACGGGCCTTGCCCTCTGTCTGCACAGCGATATCCCAAATAGGCAAAGATTTTAAACGATCAATTTCCTGATCGGTAAGCTTTGGCCAGTCCATAAAAGTTGGTCTGTAAGGATTAAAAGTCTCACGGAACATCTGACATACCATTTGCCTATGTTCTTTACTACCGATTTTAATCGAGCCTGGAATATTACTCATCCAATGGCGCACTCGATAATTCATCTCCTCGAGCTCTTTATCTGATTTTGGCTGAGGCAAGGTATGTAAATCTTCAGGTAATTGCGTATAAATTGCTTCCAAGTCAGACATTTCCAAATCGACTCCTTACTTTTAAAATCATTAATTTTTTAAATCATTTTAGTTCTGATAATTTATGGATGATACGGTTAACAAGCCCATATTTGATGGCTTCCTGGGCAGACATCCAATAATTTCTATCGGTATCTTTGGCAATTTTATCATAAGAATGTCCAGTCTCTTTTGCAAAAATTGCATTCAAACGTTCACGCATTTTTATAATTTCCCTGGCCTCGATATCAATGTCCGTCGCCGGTCCTCTGACCCCACCCATTGGCTGATGCAATAAGAAACGTGTATTGGCTAAACAGAAACGTCGTTCTTTACGTCCTGCGGCATAAATCAGGGCCCCTGCCGATGCGACCCATCCTGTACCAATCATGTTAATCGGTGCATGGCTGTCCACAAAACGGATCATATCATGAATTGTATCACCACTTTCCACATGACCGCCAGGCGAATTGACATAAATATTGATCGGCTTAGACGACTCATAAGCCAGGGCCAACAAACGCCCGCTTATTTCCCTTGCAAGCTTGTCATTCACTTCACCAAAAATTAGAATTGTACGTTCTTTGAAAAGTTTATTTTCCAATTCATTATTTGCACCAGCCTCAGGAAAATTTTTATCCTCCTTTTTCTCTTCATCATCTGGATCACTATCACTGAAATGTTTTTGTCCACCATCTGAAAGCTGCATAAGCTTCACCAATATCTTCCTTCAAATTATCTTTTCAAAAAAACAATTTTTATTTTATTTACTCTATTTTTTATACACCCTACATTGATAAATGAAAATTTTTTTTATTCACTGATCAGTTTTTTATATATGCCTGTAAAATTATCATTTTTACAACAACACGTATTATGATCTGCAATTTATCTTATAAATCAGGGGGAAAAGATTATTTCTCTATATTATGGAAACAAAATAGCGTATTAAGAAAAAACCTATAAACACTATAAAATTCATCAAATATGTTTTTATTTTATAAATTAAGGGTATAGAAGGGTATAGATAGAGTGTCTTCCATCCAGCAGCCAATTTTACGATATTTCTTATTTTTCAATCTCTTCTGTCTGGGGGGATGCTCCCAATCTGTGTTTATTAAAGCCCCCGTAAACGCATATCATGATATAGAAGGCGGCATTGTATCTCAACCTAGGCTGCCTGTTCCGGGAAATGATCAGAAATATCCCTATGTAGGGTTGACACCAACAGCCTCCCCTCCTCTGCCCTCCCAAGATTTACGTAATGCAATCACAGATTCTCTCTCACAGGATAGAAATGAGACACAGTGGCAGAATGTAAAAAACCCAATTATTATTCCTGATATTCCTCCATTACCTGCACAGCAGAATAACCCACCTGCAAAATCGTCCGTTCAAACCAAATCTGTCAATAATCAACCTGGTCAGAACACCAACATGCAACCTGCGGAAAATCTCGCATCCTCTGCGAATTTTGATGCGGCAGGAGAACCACCTCAACCAAACCAGAACTCGAATATTCACAACACGATCAATCAAAAAGAAAAATCGGTTAAACCAGTCGAGCCTGTCGAATCCCATAAAACCGAACCCGTGATTATGCCAGAACTTAGGGCAAGAATTGATGAACAAAATGTTGTAATTCCCTCTATTCCCGTCAATCCTCCCCCTCCATCCCACTTCCCTGATTTTGATGTCCCACCGGACATCAACCTTCCCCCTCCACCCCATCCTTCAGGTTTATCCTTTAAGGAACCAACAGGAACGCTTATACGTTTTCCGATTGATTCCGACACGCCTTATGCCAAACAAGAAGATATAATAAATAATATTGCCTGGCAAAGAAAAGGCAGAACTGTTTTTGTTCACGGATATGGTGACACAACCTCTCTTGATCCCGATGCACAAACTGCGGCGGTTTCACTTGCCTTGCTACGTGCAAAAACAGTTGCAAAATTATTAATCGCCCATAATGTACCAGAATCCGCTATTGTAATCCGGGCCTATGCGTTTGGACACGGCGTTCGGATTCGTATGGACAATTAGTATTTTCTTTTTTAATTTTAATTTATTCTATTCAAACGAGCCTATGTCATGACAGAAGAATTCCATCGTATTCGTCGCCTGCCACCTTATGTATTTGCTGAAGTAAATGCCGCTAAAAAGGCCGCACGAGCACGTGGAGAAGATATTATAGATCTGGGTATGGGAAATCCAGATAGCCGTCCCCCTGAACATGTTATCCAAAAATTAATTGAAACAACCTCTGCCCCCCGTGTCCACGGTTATTCCGTCAGTCGTGGAATTGCCGGTCTACGCAAAGCCCTTGCAAATTATTATCAAAGACGTTTTAATGTCACCCTTGACCCTGAACATGAAACAATCGTGACTTTGGGATCAAAGGAAGGGTTGGCAAACCTGGCTTCTGCAATCACCAGTCCTGGTGATACTATTCTTGTTCCCAATCCTTCCTATCCCATTCATCAATTTGGATTTATTATCGCTGGTGCTGCAATTCGCTCAATTCCTGCTAAACCAGATGAACATATGCTGGAGGCACTGCATCGTGCTGTTAAACATTCCATTCCGAAACCCACCGCCCTTATCGTCAATTTTCCTTCAAATCCCACCGCCTATTTGGCAGATCTGGATTTTTATCGTGAGCTCGTTCAGTTTGCAAAAAAAGAATCAATCTGGATTCTCTCTGATTTGGCTTATGCTGAAATTTATTTTGGTGAGAAAATTCCCCCCTCCATTTTGGAAATACCAGGAGCAAAAGATATCGCTGTCGAATTTACTTCCATGTCTAAAACCTACTCAATGGCTGGCTGGCGTATCGGTTTTGCCGCCGGTAACAGAAAACTGATTGCTGCACTAACCCGAATCAAATCGTATTTAGATTATGGGGCCTTCACACCAGTTCAAGTTGCCGCAACGGCAGCCCTGAACAATCCCCAGGATTATGTAGAAAAAATTCGGACCCTATATAAAGAAAGAAGGGATACCATAATCAAAGGGTTGCATTCAGCTGGATGGAATGTTCCTTCTCCTGAAGCCTCCATGTTTGCATGGGCCCCCATTCCTGAACAGTTTAAATCAATGGGAAGTGTTGAATTTTCCAAACTTCTTCTCAAGGAAGCCCAGGTTGCTGTCGCCCCTGGTCTTGGTTTTGGTGAATATGGTGACGATCATGTTCGAATTGGTCTGGTGGAAAATACCCAAAGATTGAGACAAGCCTGCCGTTCAATAAAACATTTCATGCAGGCTTACTCTAAATAGCCCAACTATCTTTATTTAAGAAAAAATATATATCTTGCTCGGAGAAATTTTATGGATAATCCTTCGGTTAATAAACCCTTAAACCTTGGAATCGCTGGTCTTGGAACCGTAGGAATTGGCGTGTTACGATTATTGCAAAATAATCAAAAAACTATAACGAACCGTGCTGGACGCCCGATCCGCATCCATGCCGTGAATGCCAAAAACCGCCATAAAAATCGAAATATTGATTTAACAACTTTTAAATGGTACGAAGATCCGTTAGATCTTGCAACTGATCCTGATATAGATGTTGTTGTTGAATTGATCGGCGGTGCAAATGGAGCGGCTTATGAACTTGTCTGTGAAGCAATAAAAAATAAAAAAGCTGTTGTTACAGCAAATAAGGCCCTGATTGCTCTGCACGGTAACGAACTTGCCAAAATGGCTGCCAGTCAAAATATTCCATTACTTTTTGAAGCTGCCGTTGCAGGTGGAATTCCCATTATTAAAACCATCAAAGAAGCCTTGGCGGCAGATCGCCTGATTGAAATTGGCGGAATCTTAAACGGAACCTGTAACTACATGTTGACCACCATGACAAGAACTGGACGAGGTTTTGAAGACATCCTAAAGGAAACTCAGCAACTTGGATATGCCGAAGCTGATCCATCCACCGATATTGATGGACTTGATGCCGCCCATAAACTTGCCATTCTGGCAAGCCTTGGTTTTGGGTATACTTTCAATTTCAAAGATATTTTTGTTGAAGGAATTCGAAACATCTCTCCACATGATATCCATTATGCCCAAGAATTGGGTTACACGATTAAATTGGTGGGTATGGCACAATATCATTCAGAAAACAAACTGGAATTACGTGTTCATCCCGCACTTTTGCCTCAGTCCTCTCCCTTGGCCCGTGTTAATGGCGTAATTAATGCCATTAGAACAAAAGGCGAATTTTCAGGTTATCTGATGCTTGAAGGTGCCGGAGCTGGCGAAGGCCCAACCGCCACGGCTGTTTGCGCTGATATCATCGATATCGCCAGAGGCAATACAATACCCATGTGGGGAACGGACTGGAATGAGCTCCGTCCCGCAACACTTGTCCCCAACTCGGATTTTAATAAAGCCTATTATATACGTCTTATTGTTGAGGATAAACCAGGTGTTGTGGCTGATATTGCAACCATTTTCAAAGAAAACAATGTTTCCCTACGAAGCCTGTTGCAACATAAAAATCATATGACTACTGATTCTGAAAATACAGTTCCTATCGTACTTGTGACTCATAAAAACAGGGAAAGTTCTTTATTAAAGTCATTAAAAGCAATTTATGACCTTCCTGCAATTCTGGAAAAACCCATCATGATCCGCATTGAAGAGCCATAATCATTACATACAAGGAAATTTTAAATCATGAATAAGCCTCCTTTTCAATCTGGTTATACCGTCTCTGATCGAAACTTGGCGCTTGAACTTGTACGCGTGACGGAAGCTGCAGCACTTAAGTCCTTTCACTGGGTTGGACTTGGCAAGAAAAACGAAGCTGATGCAGCAGCCGTTCAAGGCATGCGGCAAGCTTTTGATACTGTTGCCATTTCAGGCACCGTCGTAATCGGTGAAGGTGAAATGGATGAGGCTCCCATGCTTTATATTGGTGAAAAAGTTGGGGCTGGCGGACCCGAAATGGATATTGCTGTCGATCCATTGGAAGGAACAAATCTCGTTGCCAAGAATCTGCCCAATGCGATCACTGTCGTTGCATTGGCGGAAAAGGGAAACTTTCTTCATGCCCCTGATATCTACATGGACAAAATTGCCATTGGTCCGGGCTACCCCGAAGGTGTCATTGACATAGATAATAATGTTAAAACTAATTTAATGAACCTTGCAAAAGCGAAAAAAGTTGATATTTCTGATTTAACTCTCAGCATTTTGGAAAGAGAGCGTCATGAGGAAATTATTGCCAAAGCCCGTGAAGCCGGCGCTCATGTCAAACTAGTTTCTGATGGCGATGTTGCCAGCATTATCTCAACCTGTCTCCCAAAAAGTAATGTTGATATTGTCATAGGATCAGGTGGTGCCCCAGAAGGCGTTCTTGCTGCTGCGGCATTACGTTGTTTTGATGGACAAATGCAGGGCAGACTACTTTTTGAAAATAAAAAGCAGATTGATCGTGCCAGAAAGATGAATCCCCTTGATCCGCAACGCAAACTTTCCCTTCATGACATGGCCAATGGAAATGTCTTATTTTCGGCAACAGGGGTTACAAATGGTGATATCCTTAAAGGTGTACGCTGGAAAGGAAATCATGTATGGACAAATTCAATAGTTACGAGATCAGTATCAAAAACCATCCGTTTCATTAACGCTTGCCACGACCCGCGTAACAAACCTCAAACAACTATTTAAATTCCTCAAATCTCCATGTCGGAAACCTCTTCTCTAGTCCTTAATGTCAGTCAAAGTCTTTCAGGACGCCAATGGGTATGGCGTCATTCTTCTCTGGACCAGCATTTTCTGGATCGTCAGGCACAAGCGATTGCTCAGAAAGCTTCCCTTTTCGAGGTTGTTGGTCGCATGATGGCATTAAGAGGGGTATCCACGGAAAATTTGCCTTTTTTTTTATCCCCAACCCTTAAAACATTACTCCCCAATCCCTCTTGTTTAAAAGATATGGACAAAGCGGCAGCACGTATTGCCGATGCCATAATTAACCATGAGAAAATTGCCATATTTGGCGATTATGATGTAGATGGTGGCTGTGCCACAGCCCTGTTTAGCGACTTTTTTTCCATGCTGGGAAATCAAGCCATTTCATACATTCCAGATCGTTTCAAGGAAGGTTATGGTCCAAATGTGCAAGCGCTGGAACAGCTTATTCAACAAGGGGCAACCCTTATCATCTGTGTCGATTGTGGAACCGCAGCTCATTCCGTTTTTGATCAGATTAATCAGGAAAAAACAGACCTTATCGTTTTTGACCACCATAAATCAGAGATCGTTCCCAATATTTATGCAACCGTCAATCCTAATCGTTTAGACTGCACATCCAGACTAGGCAATCTTTGTGCCGGTGGAGTAAGCTTTATTGCATCCATTGCAATTACCCGAAATCTGCGGGAAAAAAATTATTTTCAAACCAACCCTGAACCTAATCTTTTTAAATTAATGGATCTCGTCGCTTTATCGACAATTTGTGACGTTATGCCTTTGACAGGCTTAAATAGAGCCTTTGTCACACAAGGCTTGAAAATCCTAGCAAAACGTGAACGTATAGGGTTGGCTGCCTTATTGGATGTTGCTGGAATTACGCAATTACCCAACGCCTTTAGTTGCGGATTCGCATTAGGTCCGAGAATTAATGCTGGTGGACGTATTTCCGAAGCAAGTCTTGGATTGCAGCTTTTAACGAACTCTAACCCCTTTGATGCAAGACTGATTGCCGAGCGTCTGGATACCATCAATAAACAACGGCAGAATATTGAAAAAGATGTATTGGATCAGGCCACCGAACAAGCAATGGAACAATATAGACAAGGTAATGCCGTCATTATGCTTAGCAATCCAAAATGGCATTCCGGTATCGTTGGCATTGTTGCAGGCCGCATCAAGGAACAAATCAACCGTCCAATTTTAATCGGGACAGAACTACAGGATGGCACCGTCAAAGGCTCTGGCCGGTCTGTTCCTGGCCTAGATTTGGGAGCCGCCATTATCGCAGCAAAACAGGCTGATTTATTAATCCAGGGAGGAGGTCATACAATGGCAGCCGGTTATTGCTATCATAAAGACAAAGGCCAGAAATTACACGATTTTCTTAATCATTATTTAAACCAGGCCACTCATTATCCGACTGTCGCAGATTTAGAAATTGAAACCGTCATCACTCCAGCAGGAGCCTCAGTTGAACTGGCCAAACAGATTGAAAATCTGGCCCCCTTTGGAAATGGAAATGAAGAACCCCTCATTGTCCTGTCTTATGTACACATTATCCGTACGGACAGGATAGGCAAAGATGGGAATACCTTACGGTTAATCATTCAGGGAGAAGAAAGACAATCCTTAAAAGCCCTTCTCTTCCGTGCAGATCAGAATCCGATAACTGTATTCTTAGAAGATTCTCAAAACCGGCGACCTGTTCATTTGGCAGGATGGTTACGTAACAATCAATGGAATGGACAGGAAAATACAACTTTTTTTATAAAAGATGCAAGTTTTATAAAAAATTAATATTTTTTACTTGACCAAGAGATCACACCCATGTATTAAAACCTTCATTGCCTCTGTCCCGTTCGTCTAGAGGCCTAGGACATCGCCCTTTCACGGCGGCAACACGGGTTCGACTCCCGTACGGGACGCCAATAATTTATTGCATAAATTATTTGCATCGAATATTATTCATATCTAGTCTGAAGTTAAATAACCATTTGTTATTTTAACTTATTCTATTGTTTTATGCTATATAAAGAAATATGTATTCTTTTAAATGGCTCTCCCATAAATGAAATGTGCTGCTCTCATTGTAACTTACAATCGGCTGAATAAATTACAATTATGTTTACGCGCAACTTTTGCCCTTAAATTTGATACAATAATAGTCATTGACAATGCATCCACAGATGGTACAGAACAATGGCTATCCTCTCTAAAAGAATCCCGCCTACAAATCTTGCGCATGAAAAATAATATTGGGGGTGCGGGTGGATTTAAATACGGTGCCCAATATATTGCGTCTTTAGACATAGACTGGATTTTTTTCTTTGATGATGATGCCTATCCAGCTGAGAATTTGCTTGATAATTTTATCCAGTTCAAAAAAGACAATTATCAAATTTTTTGCTGCAGGGTATTAACCCCTGATTATAAAATATGTTCCATGAACATACCCTTTAAAAAAATACCCTCAACTTTACTGGCCACAATACATTATAAAATAAACCCAAAACAGTTTTTACCGCAGTCTGATGCAATCTGTGAAGTACAAACCTTTTCGTTTGTAGGAACCATTATTCATAAAAACATTTTAAAAAAATACGCCCATATAATAATAGATGATCTGTTTATTTATTTTGACGATTTGGCTTTTTCATATTACTTGTCACAAAAAAATAATAAAATTCTGTATGTTCCAGATTTTATTTTTATACATGATGTTATTTTACATTCCCAAATTTTTTCAAATAAGAAATTATATTATCTTGTACGTAACCTGATCATTACCCATAAAATTTACAGGAACAAACCTTTTTTTACTTTTCCTTCAACTTTATGCAGAATTATGACATGTTTCCTTTTATGCGTGATTCAAAAAAATAGAGTCCAATCCTTAAGATATTTGTTTAATGGAATAAAAGATGGATTTAGTTATAAAGTTAAAAATATTCTTATTTAAATAAAATCCTATATTGCATTTTCAAAACACATTTTTTTACGAAATAATACGCTTTCAATAAAATAATGAAACAATTATCCCACTAAAAGCGTAGTTGTTTTAATCAATCAAATAATTTTCTATTTCTAACAGCCCCCTTGTCCGCACTGGTTGCCATCATCGCGTAGGATTTCAAGGCCATACTAACTTTACGTGCTCTTGCCCTGACAGGTTTCCAGCCCTTTTGATCCTGCTCATTTCGGCGCTGTTTCAGGATATCATCCGATACCTGCAAATGAATGGAGCGATTAGGAATATCAATCTTAATTGTATCCCCGTCTTTAACCAAGCCAATTGTTCCTTTGTCGGCAGCCTCTGGAGATACATGCCCAATTGATAAACCGGATGTTCCACCTGAAAAGCGTCCATCTGTCAATAACGCACAAAGTTTCCCAAGATTTTTTGATTTCAAATAACTGGTTGGATAAAGCATTTCCTGCATTCCCGGACCTCCCTTAGGTCCTTCATAACGAATAACAACAATATCCCCGGGTTCAATTTGGTCTGATAAAATGCTTTCAACTGCACTATCCTGGCTTTCAAAAACACGTGCCTTGCCTTCAAATACCAAAATTGATTGATCAACACCGGCTGTTTTTACAACACACCCATCTTCAGCTAAATTACCATACAAAACAGCCAGTCCACCATCTTTGGAATATGCATGTTCAATATCACGGATACAGCCGCCAACACGATCCTGATCCAACGTTTTCCAACGCTGATTTTGACTGAAGGCCTGTTGAGAAGGGATACCACCGGGAGCGGCTTTAAAAAAATCCAAAACAGATTTTTCATGTGTTGAAATAATATCCCAATGAAGAATAGCATCCTTTAAACTATCTGAATGGACCGTGATCGTGTTGAGATGCAATAAATTCGCTTTAGCCAGTTCACCCAGAATTCCGTAAACACCTCCAGCCCGATGCACATCCTCAATATGATAGAGCTGAGTATTCGGGGCCACTTTACATAATTGTGGTATTTTACGAGATAGACGGTCAATATCCTGTAATGTAAAAGGAACTTCCCCTTCTTGTGCTATGGCCAAAAGATGTAAAATCGTATTCGTTGACCCCCCCATAGCAATATCCAAGGCCATCGCATTTTCAAAGGCCTCTTTCGTTGCAATGGAACGTGGCAATATTTTATCATTACCATCCCTATAATAAGAATTACAAAGTTCAACAATTCTTTTGCCCGCCCTTCTGAATAAAAACTGGCGATCTTTATGCGTAGCCAACAAAGTGCCGTTACCAGGAAAGGAAAAACCCAAAACCTCGGTTAGACAATTCATGGAATTGGCCGTAAACATACCAGAACAAGAACCACAAGTTGGACAGGCGTTTCGTTCATATTCCGTTACCTGACTATCTTGAACATTATCATCACCGGCGGCAATCATCGCATCAATCAGATCCAGTTTATGATTAGCCAGATGACTTTTACCCGCTTCCATTGGACCACCGGACACAAAAACAGCAGGGATGTTCAAACGCATTGCAGCCATTAGCATCCCAGGAGTTATCTTATCACAATTCGAAATACAAACCATTGCATCTGCACAATGCGCATTCACCATATATTCAACTGAATCAGCAATAATCTCTCGACTTGGTAAGGAATATAGCATTCCATCATGCCCCATCGCAATTCCGTCATCAATCGCAATTGTGTTAAATTCTTTTGCCACGCCACCGGCATTTTCAATTTCTTTTGCAACCATCTGGCCCAAATCCTTTAAATGAACATGGCCGGGAACAAATTGGGTAAAAGAATTAACCACAGCAATAATTGGTTTATGAAAATCATCATCTTTCATTCCAGTTGCACGCCATAAAGCACGTGCACCAGCCATATTACGACCATGAGTAGAAATGTATGAACGATATTGAGGCATCCGTTAACCCTTGCATGAAAAAATTAAAATAAATTGTGATTAAAATTAATTCCTATTGAATTAGTTCACTATTCTGTAAAAGCAATTTTATACATGATTTTTTTAATAAATTATTATTATATCTTACAATCAACCGCTTTCTTTATTTGAAATCATCATAAATCTTTAAACGTGATAAGAAAACTTTTAAATTGATTTCTGTTTCATAACCGGTCAAAACGAATTGATTATTTTATTTAACAATCGTCAATGAAATAGAAAATATTCTCGAATGTCCCGTTTTTTATCAAAAATTATAAAACCCGCAATCTTTTTTGACCGGGATGGTGTTATCAATATCGATACGAACTATCCTTATCGTCTGGAAGATTTAATTTTGGTTGAAGGGGTTGAAGAGGCTATTTGTCAAGCCAAGAAACTCGGTTTCCTTACCGTCGTAGTAACCAACCAATCCGGGGTTGCACGCGGCTTTTTCACAGAACGGGACGTCCAGAACTTTCATCACTATATTCAAGAAAAACTAAAAAAATATAATACCGCTATTGATGCCTTTTATTATTGTCCCTACCATCCAGAAGCCAAGATTAAAAAGTATCGACAGGATCACCCTGATCGTAAACCGCATCCAGGAATGATTGAACATGCAATTCATGATTTATTCATTGATCGTCAGCATTCTTTTTTGATTGGTGATAAATTGACTGATTTACAGGCTGCAGAAAATGCAAATATTGCAGGATATCTTTTTAAAGAGAAAAATCTTGCATCTTTTTTGAATAAAATAATTAAAAAACAATTAAAATATTAATTTAAGTTCGTTATAAATTCTTTTTTACAATTAAAAATCAATTTTCTATATATATTAACATTATTACTAATCAATTAATACCTCTTAAAATCTTTTCAATTACAATCAAACTTATTCGTCATTTTTATTATTAATTCGTAAAAATTAAAAAGATGTAATTAAAATATATCTTTATTGCCTTTTCATATTAAACGTTATATAAGATGTATTTGAAATAAATCTTTTACTTAAATATTAAGAATCCTTTTATTTCAAATAAATATATTTAAAAATACTGAATCGATAAGTCTATGAAAAGTAATTATCAAGATGGTGTTATCAGTACTCTAACATCAGAAATACTTACAAAGCTTAACAGGAACCCTGTTAACAGAAAATTGAAATGGCTACTTTTAATTTCAGCCTTTCTATGTTTTTTATTTATGGGATGGGCAACATTATTCACCTATCAGCAAAGCCCACCTATTCCAGTTCAATTCATTTCATCACAAGATCAGGTTTTATTCACAGACAAAGATATTTTTCTTGGAAAACAGGGTTTTCAAAAAGCCGATCTGATTGATTACGGTGGATTATACGGTATGGGATCCATGTTTGGACCCGATTATACTGCCAAAACTCTCGTGGATCTTGCCAAAGCAACTCGAGAATATCTAGCCCGAGAAAAATTTCATCAGTCTTTTCATTTATTAACTTCAGATCAACAATTCCTTATTCAAAGGAAAATGCAAATAATGTTACATAACGTTGATCTTACACAGAAATCTTTACGTTTTCCTACTGCGTTTAGTCAGGCAATCGTCGATGTCAGAAAAAATTTATCTCAAGAATTAGTACAGGATAATTCCAAGGCCGGTTACTCGCGGGCTCATACATTAAATCAAGCGGATGCCAAAAGTACTTCTGAATTTATTATCTATACAGCCCTCACATCCGTAGGCCATCGCCCCAACAGCACCATATCCTGGACACAAAATTGGCCTTATGAACCCATTGCAGGAAACCAACCTACCAGCCAAACCTTTACCTGGACATGGGCTGGGTTCTGTTTTGCCTTTGCAGGCTTTGGTGCCGTGATCATGATCAATCGTATCTGGCTATCTGGTGAAGATAGGGAGGCGATGGACCAGGTTATCGACGGATTTAAGAATCTGACCCCAAGCCAGAAAAAAATCGGCAAATATTTTTTATTTGTTGCCACTATTTTCCTCGTCCAGCTTCTAATGGGTGGATTAATGGCCCATTACTATTCTGAACGGACAAGTTTTTACGGATTTGAAATAGGAAAATATTTACCTTTTAATTTTCTACGAAGTATTCATTTGCAAACCCCGATTGTATGGATTGCATTTTCCTGGATTGGTTCAGCTCTATTTTTAGGGCCAATTATCAGTGGAAAAGAAGCAAAATATCAGAATATACTTGTTGATCTTTTATTTTATGCATCAGTGATAGTTATTGCGGGTATTGTCATTGGCAACTATCTGGGCATCATAGGTTACCTGCCTCATTTATGGTTTTGGTTCGGCAACCAGGGCAATTCCTATCTGGAATTAGGCAGAGGTTGGCAATATGCTTTTTTTGCCGCTCTTTTGTTTTGGAGTTATTTAGTATTCCGCTCCTTCTGGCCCGATAAACGTCACTGGCAAAGAGCCTTTAAATCATTCCGTATTGGAAATATACGTCTTGAACATTTATTCTGGTTATCGACCCTAAATATTGCCGTTTTATACGTATTTGGCATGATCCCTATGTTTGAAATAGGCAAGTCCTATACCATGGACGACTTCTGGAGATGGTGGGTCGTTCATCTTTGGGTTGAGGAATCATTTGAATTCTTCACGGCATGTGTTACCGCCTATCTTTTGATGGGGATAGGATTGATTTCCCGTTGTTTTGCTGAGCGGACAGTTTATTTTGAACTCATCCTAATCTTTATTGGTGGGGTCATTGGCACAGGTCACCATATGTATTGGGCCGGTGAACCATCCATTTGGATCCCCATGGGAAGCATGTTCTCATTTATCGAGGTTTTACCCCTAATTCTATTGGTTATCGAATCTATTGACGAATATAAAATCATTACAGCCCATCAGACTTTCCAGTATAAATTGGGATATATGTATATTATTGCTGCTGCAATATGGAATTTTATCGGTGCGGGTGTCTTTGGTGGGGGTGTATTAAATGCACCACTTGTTAATTATTATGAACATGGGACGTTTTTAACCTTGAATCATGCCCACACCTCTCTTTTTGGAGCCTTTGGTCTTTTAGGACTGGGAATGATTTATTTCTGTTTAAGATATATTGCTAGTGACAAATATCCATTTATAGAAAAATGGGGATATATTGCCTTATTCCTCTATAATATCACACTTGTCCTATGGACTACATTAACCTTTTTCCCTGTCGGCTGGCCCCAACTCAACGCTGTTTACGAACACGGATTAACTTACGCCAGAAGCTTAAGCTTTTATGATACCAAAACATTTTGGCAATGGTTACGTATAATAGGGGATATTTTCTTTTCGATAGGCGCTTTAATTATGTGCTGGGATTTTATCGTGAAACTCAAACCTATTTTTAAAAAATAACATTTCTATTTCTTTTATAAAAAGCTCGTCAAAATTCAATAAATAAATAATAATGACGAGCAATTTTATCAGAAAGAAATCATTTTACCGGGTGTAATTTTATTTCCAAGTCCCAACAGCGACTTGGCTAAAGGAATTGCAACAGGTGCAAGTTGTCTCCCCATTAAAATTGAACGGTGCTCGATAGAGGCCAGCATTTCAAAATCATCATTTAATTTTAGGAAATCATCTCGTATCGCTTTGCCTATACGGACCGTTTGGGCAATCCCATGACCACTCCATCCATGAACCGCATAAATAGGCGCTTTTTCTCCTAATTTACGACAATCTACCGCCCCATTTAGGGTTAAATCAGTTGTTCCACTCCACGCTAATTCTAAATGAATATCATCACGTTGAGGAAAAATAGTCTTAATTCGTGACATTAAATAATCAACAACTTTATCAGAATTCCATCGCATTCCTGTTCCTTGCCCTCCAAATAAGATACGCTCTTTACGGACCGGGCGATAATAATCTATTTGTAGCTGCGTATCATAAACAGCCATTTGTGTCGGAAGCAATGTTTTACTCCCCCCCTCAATCGGATTAGTAACACCAACATAAGTATAAAAAGGAATGGTTGAATTAACATCTGATAATAATTGAAAGGTCGTATGGTGAACGGCTAATACCACGCCTTTTTTAGCAAGAATTTTACCCTGTGCCGTTTCAATAGATACCCCTTCTGATACAGTTTCTATTTTTAGAACTTCACTATCCTCATAAACATGCCCACCATTTTTAACAAAACCATAAATCAAACCACGCGTTAAACCTAAAGAATGAATTTGCCCTCCAATCTTATCCAAAGCACCACCATAATAAAGTTCTGAATTGATATGATCACGAATTTCATAAGGCCCTAAAATGCGAACACTATCATCACCTAAATATCGACGTGCATCTGCCCCAACCGTCAAAGCATTGATATGACCAGGATGAATCGCCGCGGTTAAATGCCCACGACGCATATCTAAATCCAAGGCATAATGTTCTGTTATTTCTTGAATAAGATCAAACGATTCAATGGATGTAAATTTCCACAAACGACAAGCTTCGTCATAATCGAAATTCTCAATAATAGATTCTGCTTCCCATCGTGCCAATCCAGGCGTCAATTGTCCGCCATTTCTTCCCGAAGCAGCTGACCCCACCTTATTTTTTTCAAGAAGGATTGTTTCAACCCCAGATTCTGACAAATGTAAAGCCGTAGAAGCCCCAAGCAATCCGCCACCAACCACTACCACATCACATTCACAATCATGTACTAAGGCTGGAAATGTTTTCCATGGGGATAAAGTCGCCTCATAATAATTGGCGGGTCTAGCTAATACATCCTCATCTTGTACTTGTCGCGAATCAACCCAGTTCCATTCTTCCTGTTTAGGACCTTCATCCGTTTTTCTAAAGGTAACATCTTCTGTTAAAATAGGTTTTTCAAGTTTTTGTTCTGTATTCATCATTCTCATCCGACCACACTTATAATGTTGATTTAGCTACATGAATATCTGCTCCAGACGTTAACGACAAATCATGCCTTTTAAATAAAGGCCGTTTACGAACTTTACAGTATAAAATATAGGTTATTCCTAAAGCGGTCCAAAAGCCTCCCAATAAAAGTGCGTCTTCTTTTAAATTAGTCCACATCACAATTACGGAGAACATTCCCAAAGAAGGACAGATAATATTTTTTAAAATTTGTTTAAGCGTTGAAAACTCTTTTTTATAACATACAAACCATATAAACACAGAAATGTTAACCGCACTAAAAGCTACCATCGCACCAAAACTAATTAATGAGACGGCTGTATCTAACCGAAAGAAAATAGCATTTAAAGAAAGAATTCCCACCAACAGCACACAAACGATAGGAGAGCGATAGTGAGAATGAATATATTGCAATTTTTTCCATGGAATAACCCCATCAATCCCCATAATATAAATTAAGCGTGCTGCACTGGCATGCGATGCCAGAGCCGAAGCGAAAGTATTAATCAAGATAGCTAATAAAAAGATCGATTGAAACAATTTCCCCCCCACGTACAAAACAATTTCAGGCATTGCCTCAATAGGATCTTTGAAAGGGCTATTATTCGGATAGTAAAGCTGGATAAACCATGCCGATACAAAAAAGATAATACCACCCGTTAAAACCGTAGCAATAATCGCCCGCGGTATATTTTTTCTGGCATCAAAAGTTTCATTTGCAAGCGTGGTTACAGCATCAAATCCCAAAAAAGAAAAACATAAAATAGCAGCACCACTTACCAAGGGAATAAAAGAATTGTCCCCATTCATCAAAGGTTTTAACGTCATTACGTGCGATACATCATATTTAAAGACCAAAGCATGAATAACCAAATAGATGAAATAAACCATCAAAATTAAAGGAATACCAACGAACAAGGCATTAAGATTGGCAAGAAATTTAATATTTCGACAATTAATAAACGTAACTAATGCCGTATAAAGAATGATTAACATCCACGCGGGGATATCAGGGAATAAAGCTTTGAGATAAATTCCTGAAAGTAAACTATTAATCATTGGCAATAAGAGATAATCAAGCAGGGTTCCCCACCCGACAATAAAACCACTAATTTTACCGCAAACTTGATTGGTATAACTATAAGCAGAGCCTGATTTAGGAAAAATAACAGCGAGTCGACTGTAACTAAAAGCAGTCAACATGATGGCACCCAATGCCAATAAATAAGCCATAGGAACACGACCATTCGTTACACCTGATACGATACCAAATGTGTCAAAAACAGTCATGGGAGTCATGTAAGCTATCCCGATGATAATAACTCGCCAAAGAGATAACTGAGCTTGGTGCGGTGCTAACTCATTCATATGCCTGCCTTTATTATCTAAATAAATTTTACAAACAATTTTGAGAACATTATTTATAAAATTTATAGTAACAAAACATTTTTATTAAGAAACTATTTTTTTTATTAAGAAAATATTTTTTACAAATTAATATCACATATCATTGTTATCAACAGATTTACTTTGCCTTATGCAAAGGATACTGTTAATGAGACATATTTTTGAATTAATCAACCTTTTATTTGCAAAAAAAACAGATATAGGATCGAAACCTGAATTTCGTTTATAAGAATGTTTTTTGCAAAGGAATCAAAAGTAACAGAAGATTTTATGAATAAAAATAGAACCTACTATCTAGACCCATGAAAGAAAAATGTTTTAATTTAATTTATCGGGAAGACGTATCAGTAGTATTATGAAAGCTGACTTAGTAATTCATCATTATATATAACAGAACCAAGTTTTTGAAAAAAAATTATCTTTCAGAAAATTATGTGTTTGCAGAATCACTATTGACACAAGCAGCTTTTAAAACAGTTAATTTATAATCCAGTGCCATAATCTGTCCGGCGACTGAAAAAGATATAAAATTATTTAATATAAAATCTTGAAAATCCATAAATAGAAAAGCTGTTTTTCTTTATTCATTTTTAAATAAACCATTAAATTAGCCTTTTTAATATAATATTAATATTTATAATCCGATATTTTTAGCGCAAACCAATTGCCTATGGCACCAATCAGCAATAGAACACTTGTTGCGAGAAATACGAAATACATACCCATATAACCACTGACAAACCCGCCAGCCAATGGACCGATAACCTGAGCAACATATTGTACGGAAATAGTATAACCCAATACAGTTCCCACTAAATGATTTGGAACTTGATGTCGAATGATTGTTATAATGCAGGGCATTAAACCACCAAGGGCCAATCCCATAAAAAAACGTAATACGATAAGTTGCCAGACTGACGTGACATAGGCTTGAGGAACAAGCAATATCCCGGCGATAATTAAGGTCCAGATAATAATCCGTGCATGACCTATTTTATCCGCTAAATGACCAAGCCATGAAGCAGACAAGATACTCCCAAAAGCGCCAGCCGACATAATCAAACCTGCAAAGAAAGTTATTCTGGATTGCTCAACAGCCAGTTGATGAACATATAAGGTTATAATTGGTTCGATAGACATATTGGCAATCATTAGTAACATACCCGTAACCAGCATTATGAAAATCAATCTTTTATTGGGAATATCGAACCAATTTCCTTTAACGGTTTTTTCATGAATAACCAACTTTGAAGGTTCTCGAATAAAACCCAATGTAACAAGAAACGTAATGAAAATTAAACATCCTGCCCCTATGAACGTAATACGGATTCCTATTAAAGATGGCAATATCCCCCCAATCAGGGGACCAATCAGATTTCCTGCCATGATACCGGATGAAAGCAGTCCAAGTGCCCAAGCAGAACGATCCTTGGGAGTTTGGGCAGCAATCATGATTGTTGCACCTGAAGAATATCCTCCAGCAAAACCCGCAAGCAATCGTAATCCAACCAATTGCCAAATATTTGTCGCACATCCCATCAATGCCATTGTCACGGCCATACCTAGACTCGCCCTAAGAAGCATTGGTTTACGACCATAACGATCCCCCAGATATCCCCAGAATGGCGCAATCATTCCTGCTATAAAAAATGTTGCGCTATAGGCTATTCCTGACCATTGAGCTATACTTGCATGATCTTTGACTCCCAACTGCTGAACATAGATCGGTAAAAAAGGCAACATTAATGTCATTGCAAGAAAGGTTGAAAATGATCCAAATAAACAAACAAAAAGATTGCGAACCCAATATGACTCATCTTGATCCGTTTCAATTGTTGAGGACATGATAAATCTACCATAAAATTGTCTTTGATTGGTATACCAAATTGGTATACCAAAATGATCCTATCATATAATCAATAATAAGAAACAAATTTATGAACGAAACCCTTACTCAAGCTCAGCATGCTGAAATAAAATTAAGAAATCTTATTCTGAATATGGAAATAGCACCGGGTGAACGTATAACAGAACGTGATATTGTAGGGTTCATTGGAATTTCTAGAACCTCCATTCGAACCGCATTATTTAAACTTGCTAGTGAGGGACTGGTTATTCACAAAAAATCCGGTTGGATTGTATCCCCGATTAATCTAGAAGAAATTTCTCAAGTGTGCATTTATCGTAAAATACTTGAGGTTGCCGCTATTCAAGAAACAACACAAATAGTTATAGATAAAAATATTTCAAAAGTTGAAAATCTACTGAATTCAATTTCACCAACCTCAACTCATGAACAGCTTGATCAAATTGGCCATGATTTTCACATATGGATTGCAAAACTGTCAGAAAATGAATTTATTATTCAAGGCACTGAAAATGCAATGATGAGATTAAGACGAGCCCGCTGGCTTGAAAATAAATATGATCACACGGGATGGGATGAACATCGTCAAATAGTGATTGCCTTAAAAAAGGGAAAAATACAAAAAACGATATCACTTATTGAAAACCATATCTCAAGAACACGTCAAAGCTTACTAAGTACACTTCAAAAAAAACAGCTAAGTCTTAGGGCTCAAGGCGCCTTTTTAACATCTAAGTAAATATCTTTTACAAATAATAGAATTAATTCAACCTAATTTCTTTAAATATTAAAGTGAGAATATAAGAATATTTCTTAAAAAATAATTGTTCTACAAAAAATGATATTAAATAATTTTTTTTTAATTTTTAATAAACAAAATATTTTTGATATAAAAACAAAAAAATACAGAACCAAATATATTGCTTATATTTTGTTTCCAACATTA
>NZ_JACFQI010000005.1:0-57503 GCF_016101485.1 Commensalibacter sp. M0133 | reverse complement strand
AACACTACAACCAATACGCCACCAGCATATCCCCTTCTCATCCTATACAATTGTCAATGAACAAAACCGTAAAACACATCAAAAATGAGCCCTACAATCTAATCCCCACAAAGCAACCAGTCAAGAACTTTCAAGCTCGTCGCTCCGTGAATGTCCTTCTACAGAAATCTCTCATGCCAGTCAACCGATTTCTCTCAAAATTATCCAAAAAAATCTCGCCAATAACAAAAATAATAGGTTATCAAGACCTTACACCTTAAATAACCATAACCCAGCCAACAATACATCCAAATCTCCGATTCCGCAAAAAACAGAATCCCAATCACAATAAATAAGGTATCCCGTCCATAATCAGCAGAACAGGATACCTTACCAAATATCGAATTCACCCCTGAAAAGAAGTGTCACAAAGCTAAGTTAAATAAAAAATATTAAAATTTAATAAGAAAGAAAAAATTAAGAAAGGTATCAATAGCGATTCACAACTCAAAGACAAGAAACATCCCACCTTCTCGATGCAAACCTTATATGGTGGCAACCAGCACAATTTCAATAACTTAACCAAAATTAATCATTCGCTATATCAACCTCATCAACAGTAAAATAAAAAATGTTTCCAATAGCATCTGGTTTTATCTAAATTAGACTTGATATTTTTGTACTGATTTAAGATTGGAATTATTATTACTTATTCTGATATTTTATTGATCTATATCACTCAATTACAAATTCAAACTGCCATCCAAGTATATTCATCTGATCATAAAATGTTTGTTCAATTTCATTTTCAAAAAATTGAAATAATATTCAAGGAATTACTGTCTAATAACCTAATTTCAAATTTATTTGAAAAATATAATAGGATAATAAATAAATAGAAAAAACATCCTCTTGTTAAGAAATATAAAATATAGTTTATAAAAATATAGTTAATTTTATTAAAATTTTATTTTCAAAACGTAATTTTGACTATATAATAACAATATGTTTGACAAACTGGGACTTTTTAGGATAATTCTGAAATGACTAAGGTAAACTCGTATCATAATATTAACTTTTACACTAATGATTACGAATAAAAACCCTATTCAGAAATTACCCCAATTTTCTCCATTTTCTGTATGTCGAAAAAGTAAAAGTGTTAGTTTGTTAGATATTTTATTTTTACTTTATTGTTTTAAGGAGACCGTATAACAACATTAATCATTTTTTAAATTTACTTTATTTTGTTATATTAGTAAAATAGTTAAATTTCAGTTTAAAAGGGTTAATGCTTCTGCCATGTTAATCCTTTTTTTTTAACCTTATTAATTGCATCATGTTCAATGATAATACCCAAATATTCTATTTTATAACCATTTTCTAACAATTCGATTTGATAAATGAATAAACGGACGTTCAATCCAGTTATAACTGTAAAAGCTTACAATTAAGACAAGTATTAATTCTACAGCAATCTGCAAGAAAGGATGGGTAGCGTTAGAAAAAAATCGTAACTGATAAAATGTGATAAAAATATAAAGGATAGGACAATGCCACAAATAAATGGAATATGACATATCACCTAGTTTTTTAAACAAATTCGCAACTTGAATATGATTGCTTATTTCAAGACCTATACATCCATATAAAATCAGAGCTGGTGATAATCCATTATAAAATAAATTGGCCCATTCATTAAAATGTAATCCATATAATTTCTTATAAGTTAATATAAAACCTGTACCACCGATCAATATACCTAAACACAAAGCAATATACTTATCCATTACAGTATGTTTTTTTATTTTAAAAAAGATATAAGCAACGCATAACCCGAAAAAAAAGTTGAAAATCTGATTATCTCCGAGAAAAAATGGAACATGATGAATCCAATGTTCTACATAAGCATATAAAATGATCAAATGTAAAATTGCCCAGATTATAAAAAAAGGAAGCAATGATTTTCTGGGAAACAAACAAATAAAACAGAACATTACAAGATAAAAATACTGTTCGAAGGGCAATGTCCATGCAGCATTCTGTAATGGCATATCAGTAGTTAAAAGGAAAAAATGTGAAATATTTTCTATTTTATGCAAACCAGCTGTTTTAATACCATTGCAGTGAAAAAGAATGATAATGAAAATCATGGTAATCCAAAATAACGGATAAATCCGGAAAATTCTTTTAATTAAAAATTTCAATCCTTCCTTAAATGATGCTTTTTCATGGTTTTCAAGAACGTTCAACGCAATGACAAAACCACTTATAACAAAAAATAGATCCACCCCATATCGCACGAAAGGTCCAGAAAACGTATATATCGTTGCGAATATGGGTTTAACTTCTATTTTAATCGATAAAAAATGCGCCCAACAAACTGATAAAGCGGCAAGCCCTCTTAACATTTGAAGGGTATAAAATTTCCTTGGCAATAATACGGCTCCAAAATATAAATTATTTATAAGGAAATAAATAATTTGACCGTAATGATCAACTATTCTGATTATGCGCTAGCAATTTTATAATCAACTTTTCTTTTGAAGCGATTCAGTATGTTCGGGAAAGGTTGTTTCCCATCCTCCACCAAGTGCTTTATACAGTTGTACTAAATTGGTTGAAATACGTGTTGTACTTTTTACCAAATCATCCTGAGATTGCAATAGTCGACGTTCTGCATCCAGAACATTGATAAAAGTTTGTAACCCCTCACGATATTGTTCCTGTGCCAAAAAAACAGATTGCTGGTTTGAATTGACAGTTTCCCTTAATTTATCATTTCTTAACTGTTCGGCTTGATAAGCAGACAGAGCGTTATCAACCTCCTGCCAAGCACGCAAAACAGTTTTACGATAAGCAAGAGCCGCTTCTTTCTGCTGCGCCTTTTTTAATTGTAATTGACCCTTTAATTTCCCCCCTTCAAAAATGGGAATTGATATTGTCGGTCCAACATTCCATGCCCGTGCTGACCAAAATCCCAAATCCTTGATCGATAAAGATTGAAAGCCCATTTTTGCATCCACGGTTACTTTTGGATAAAAATCCCCTTCTGCCACACCAACCTCTGCGGTTGCAACATGTAAGGCGGCTTCAGCCTCTCTTACATCTGGACGACGTTGCAGCAATTCAGAGGGCAAACCAACAGGAATCTGCGGGGGAACTGGAGGAATTGGTTTTTGTTGTGACAAAGTTTGATCCAAGGCGCGGGGTGGTTCCCCCATTAACAATGCAAGGGCATTCATATAATTAATGACCTGCTCTTCCAATTGTGGGATCTGTGCATTTGTCTGTTCCAGTTGAGCACGGGCATCGTGAACATCCAGTTCTGTTACCAATCCCCCCGTATAACGTTTTTGAGCTAGATCAAGTGAATCCTGAGCAATTTTCGCATTTTTTCGAACAATATCCAGTTGTGTCTGCAATCCACGTAAAGTTATATAATCATTGGCAACTTCAGCCAACTGGAGGGTTAAAATATCTCGTCGCTCCTCTTCGGAAACTTGCCATAAAGCTTTACCAGCCTCGTACTGACGACGAACACGTCCCCAAATATCAGCTTCCCAACTTGAATCCAGAGCATCAGCCCATTCATTAAAAGTAGGAATATCAATATCCTTGGGGTCAACGATTTTACCTAACTCAGGTTTCTGATTCTCGACACGGTTAATAATTCGACGTGCCATTTTACTACTATGTTGTGCTCGGCTGTAACTGCCCATTGCATTCAAGGTGGGAAAGCGTGCCGATCCTGTTATGATTAACTGGGCACGACTGGCAATCATTCGCTGTGTAGCCATTTGAATATCAAGGTTATTTGCGATAGTGCGACGTTCCAGATCAGATAATATCGGATCATGAAAACATTCCCACCAATTCGGATCCAGTTTATTCTTACTGATTTGACTTGTAACATTACCGTGGATTGAATTATGGTTTGGATACCATTTTGAAGGGTACCAAGGTGTCTGTTTTTTAAAATCAGGTCCAACCGCACAACTGGTCAATGCAATACTCAAAAAGGAAAGTGATAAAAAACAAAAGCTATATTTCATAGTTACAACCTGATATCCTATTTTAATATACAGCATTAAACGGGCGTTTTCATTTCGAACCATGATGGTTCTTTAATACTATTTAAGATACGCTTTGATGAATTTACATAGAAGACAAAAATAATATTAATCGAACTGAATTTTGGATTTGGTATAAATGTTTCATCTAACTTTTGAACAATTTATCCTTGATTTGCAAGCCATATAAAAAATATGCAAAAAGATAAATTTTTTTGTTGCATCATTTTGAATGAAAAGCTACTAAATAAAGCAAATCGAAGCTGCTGTAGCTCAGTGGTAGAGCACTCCCTTGGTAAGGGAGAGGTCGCGAGTTCAATCCTCGCCAGCAGCACCATTTCTGATTATGTATGACAATTTAATATATCACATCTAATCTCGTTAAATTATTAAAAAAATTTTTTTACAAGATCGTTCTATTTTTCCATTCCCAACAAAATGTATTTTCATATTCAATGACTCTGATCACTTCAACAATAATCATACCATCAGTCTGATCATAATAAAATTACAATCAAATCACAAAATACCAACTTAAAGACAAAATTAAAAATAAGTTGTTAAGAATTATTCGATTTTAAGGATTTTGAATTTTAACAACCATCTGTAGATTTAAACCAAATTTTAAAGATGGTAGCGACGGGCGGATTTGAACCACCGACCAAGGGATTATGATTCCCCTGCTCTACCACTGAGCTACGCCGCCTTATCAATCATTGAAAGACGAGTTTAATTACCCTTATTTAAATGACAAAGTCAAGTATTTTTCACTCATCTTCTATAATATTTTAACTATTTTCTTCCGAAAGCTTTTTTTTTCCTGCTGACAGCGCTCTAGGAGGCCTTCCTCTACGGGGCACACGAACCGGTGCAGGCTGTTCAGCCTCTATCTCCTGAACAACAGGAGTTTCATTTGCAGTTTCATCAATCTTAATTTCGACAGCCTCGGTTGTTTCCGGTTCATCCTCTATCATTTTTGCAGGCTCTGTATTATTTGCCGTTTCCTGAAAATTATTGGGACGATGTCTTTGTTGATTAGACTGGTTAATCATATTAACAATACGAGAATAATGTTCTGCATACTGAAAAAAACTTTCAGCATTGACCCGATCCCCTGAACTTATGGAATCCCGTCCCTGTTGAAGATATTTTTCATGTAATTGTTGAGCAGTTCCACGAATACGTCCATTAGGACCGTTACTTTCAAACACATGATTTCGATTAAAAGAAACCTGTCCGTTTTGATGCCGTGCCCCCCCGTTATTGCCTGACCGGTAATAACGACCTCGCATACGTTTTGTATTCATAAGTTATTGTTATACTTTCCTATTAGTAAATATGAAACTAAGGTTACATTTTGATTGGTTGATAGATAATGATTAATATGAAACAAGTAAACTAAATGAAATAAATAAATTGCAATTTAATACTATAATTTATACAGCTATCAATCATTATATTGAGTTAGTAGCTTCTCTTACTATAATTAAAATAAAATTATATGATAAGCTTTTACAATTTTATATTAGAAAAAACAAGGGCTCTTGTATAACCATTTAAATCCTGTTGTTTTTGCACAACATGCAGCCCTACATCCCTTCCAATCTCTGTAACATGCTCTTCCTGTTCAATTCCTAGTTCTAAAATCAAAACTCCCTGTTCCGTTAATAAATCCGCGGCTTGATAACAGATTAAACGATATGCATCAAGGCCGTCCCTTCCCCCAGCCAAAGCTGACATGGGTTCATAATTTTTGACCTCTGGCATTAAATTTAATAATTCATGTTCACGAATATAAGGTGGATTGGATAAAATAATATCAAATTCTCCCTTTAAGGCATTACCCCAATAACCTGTATAAAATATAGATCGGTCGGCCAATTTGCATTTTTCCGCATTTTTCCTTGCCAATCTAACAGCCTGTTCTTTATAATCGACCCCAATTCCAAAACTTTTCGTATATTCAGACAAGGCGGCAAGCAACAGGCAACCTGTGCCGGTACCCAGATCCAGAAAATTATAACGAGTTTGGCGTTTCGGGAATAATTTCAACAAAACCTCGATCAAAGTCTCGCTATCAGCGCGAGGAATTAAAGTGGCTTCTGACACTTCCAAATTTAACGACCAAAATCCTTTTTCCCTCACAATATAAGCGAAAGGTTCATGCTGACTTCGTCTATAAAAATATGAACGAATTAGGACAGGATCGATCAATTCTGTTTTATCCATCAAGAATAATTCGGTTCTGCTTTTTTTTAACGCCGCAGCTATTAATAACATTGCCTCTCGTCGCGGTGCTTCAATTCCTGCCTTTTGAAAAAGCATCTCGCCTTCCTGAATTAATGAGGCCAACGGTATTTGTACACTATTATCCATGTAATCCAGTAAAAATCAATTTATCCAAATATAAAAACAACTAATGCTTTTAAACGATAATATAACTAAAGCATTAGACAGAAATAAAAGGCAAAACCAGAATTTTTTTCCTAGGTATTCTCTTCAGAAGCCAATAGTCGGGATTGTTCTTCCTGGATTAAATAATCGATAATTTCATCAAATTCCCCCAACATAACACGATCAATCTTATGCAACGTCAAATTTACCCGATGATCAGTAACACGTCCTTGTGGAAAGTTATATGTACGAATACGTTCAGAACGATCTCCTGTTCCCACCTGAGAACGACGGTCTGCCGCACGATTTTCATGAGCGGCCAACCGTTGTTGTTCATATAAACGTGCACGCAGGATCTTCATGGCTTTCGCCTTATTTTTATGCTGACTTTTTTCCTCCTGCATCGCCACGACCACACCTGTCGGAATATGAGTGATCCGCACCGCACTTTCCGTTTTGTTAACATGCTGTCCACCAGCCCCAGAAGCACGATAGACATCAATCCGCAGATCACTTTCATCAATTGTGACATCCACTTCCTCTGCCTCAGGCAATACTGCAACGGTTACTGTTGAAGTATGAACACGCCCCTGACTTTCGGTAGCTGGAACACGTTGTACACGATGAACACCCGATTCATATTTCAAACGGGCAAAAACTCCCGTTCCCGTGATTGAAGCAATCCCTTCTTTAAGACCGCCCAATCCAGTATCACCATATTCCAGAATTTCAAAGCGCCAGCCTCGAGATTCCGCGTAACGTTGATAAGCAGAGAAAAGTTCTGCCGCAAACAGACCCGCCTCATCACCCCCAGCTGCTGGACGTAGCTCTAAAATTGCACTTCGTTCATCGGCCTTGTCCTTTGGTAACATTGCCAAACGAATCTGATGTCTTATTTCCGGAAGTTTTTCATGCAACCCCTGTAACTCGGCCTGTGCCAAATCTTTCATTTCAGGATCATCAAGCATTTCCTGAACAGCCTGATAATCCTTTTCTGCCGTCCTTAAAGATTCAATCAAGGCTACAAGCGGATTCAATTCAGCATATTCACGTGAAGCCTCAATAAATTCATCCCCGGATATCTCAGTGGATAACAAGTGTTGTAATTCTTCTGACCGAGCTATAATTTTATCCAGACGATCATTAAAACTTGCAGAAAATTCTTCAGAAGACATAAATTATTTCGCCAATTTCAAAATAAGCTGAGAAACCAAATCATGCAAGGCAACCTCGACTTGTTCACCAGAATTCAAATCTTTCAACTGAACAACTTGTTTGGTCGCCTCATCCTCACCAATAAGCAATGCAATAGACGCTTTCCTTTTATTAGCCCACTCCATTTGTTTACGGAAATTCCCTTTATAGGTCATTTCAGCAGCAATTTTATGCGTTCTCAATAGCTGTAAAACCGTAAATGCCATTTCATGAACCGCATCAGAAAATACAATGATTGCTACAGATTTAGGTTGGACGGGTATCGAATTCAATAAAAGAGCCAATCTTTCAACCCCAGCTGCCCATCCAATAGCAGGAACAGAAGGTCCCCCCATTTCTGCAACCAACCCCTCATATCGTCCGCCCGCCAGAACGGTACCCTGTGATCCAAGCTTTGTCGTTACAAATTCAAAAACCGTATGACTATAATAATCCAATCCACGAACAATATAATGATTTTCTCTAAATGGAATTTTAAACTGATCCAGTGCTTTTCGTAACCTATCCCAGAATTCCAGTGCTGTTGTAGTCATATAATCTTTCATTAACGGAGCATGATCCAATAACACTCTATCCTGTGCCGCCTTACTGTCCAAAATACGCAAGGGATTTTTCTCCAACCGATTTTGACTATCTTCTGATAATTCAGATTTAACAGTTTTAAAATAGGCAACTAAAGCTTCTCGCCATGCTTGACGGCTGGCCAGATCCCCCAGCGTGTTCAATTCAAGAACAACATTATCTGAAATACCCAGGGCATTAAGAATATGCTGCCCCATTGCAATCATTTCCGCATCTGCAAAAGGGGTTGCCGTACCCAGCAATTCTGCACCAATCTGATAAAACTGCCGATAACGGCCTTTTTGAGGACGCTCATAACGAAACATTGGGCCGGCATAAAAAACCTTTTGAGGAAGGGTTTGGGTCAAAGCATTTGTAACCAAGGCACGGCAAATTCCAGCTGTTCCTTCGGGACGCAGGGTGAGAGAATCCCCACCACGATCCTGGAATGTATACATTTCCTTGGAAACAATATCCGACGTATCCCCTAAAGAGCGCGCAAAAACACCTGTTTCTTCAAAAACCGGTGTTATCCATTCTTCAAACCCATATAATGAAGTAATATTTTTTGCGGTTTGCATGACATATTGATGATTTTTTGCCTCGTCACCAATCAAATCATGGGTTCCACGAACGGGTTTAACCACACTCACTTTAAACTATCCTATATTTGAAATTATATTTTAAAATTAATTCTTTTCTTTTTTTTGAGCAGTTTTTTCCGCTTCAATCTGTGCGGCTTTTTGTTCAACCAATTGCACAATATGGTTAATCATTTCTTCAGCCGGAATCGTATGATCCTGCTTTCCACCAACATAGACCATATGACGTCCTGATCCACCCCCGGTAACACCCACATCCGTCATGGTGGCTTCACCTGGACCATTAACAACGCAACCAATGACAGAAAGCGTAATTGGCGTTTCAATATGAGCCAAACGTTCTTCCAATGTTGCAACCGTTGGAATGACCTTAAAACCTTGACGTGCACAGGAAGGACAGGAAACAACCCTTACCCCCCGATGACGCAAACCAAGCGTTTTCAATATATCCCAACCTACAACGACTTCCTCTTCAGGTTCAGCCGATAAGGAAACGCGCATTGTATCCCCAATACCTGCCCATAAAAGTGAACCTAATCCAATGGAGGATTTTACAGTTCCCGCTCTTTTCCCGCCCGCTTCAGTAATACCGATATGCAATGGATAGTCACAAGCTTCAGATAATAAACGATAAGCTTCAACCGCCAAAAAAACATCTGAAGCTTTAACACTAATTTTGAATTCGCGAAAATCATTATCTTCTAGGATTTTCGCGTGCTCCATCGCACTTTCCAATAAAGCCTCAGGATTAGGCTCTCCGTATTTTTCCAAAAGATGTTTTTCAAGAGAACCCGCATTAACCCCGATACGAATTGAACAGTTATAATCTTTTGCCGCCTTAATTACATCCCGAACACGATCCGCATTACCAATATTTCCTGGATTAATCCTTAAACAAGCAGCGCCTGCCTGTGCAGCTTCAATCGCCCTCTTATAATGAAAATGAATATCCGCAACAATTGGAACTTCCACATTACGGACAATCTCTTTCAGCGCCCTGGTACTATCCTCATCAGGACAGGAAACCCGAACAATATCAACCCCCACCTTTTCAGCTTTTTTAATTTGTGCAACCGTTGCCTGTGCATCACTGGTCAGCGTATTTGTCATTGTTTGAACACTAATCGGTGCATCCCCGCCAACAGGAACAGACCCCACATTAATTTGTCGACTTTTGCGACGAATAATTTGCTGATATGGGCGTAAACTCATTAATTTTTCTCCAAGTTAATTATGGTAATGCCTTTAACCTTAAAAGAAACAATCTTAAAAGATCAATTTTACACCATCTTCTTTTAACTAACCAACCCCATTAAAATATGCAATATATAACCGCTTAAACATAAAATATTTGTCCTAACGATTATCAGATCCTTCAGTCTTTTCCTGATCATTATTTAAATTCAAGCCATTCTCATTGACCGTTTTCTTCTTATTTTTTTCAGGCATTGCATCCGAATTATTATCTACAGGTTCTGTAACAATCGTTTCCAATAACTCAGGCGTTATAACAAAATGCCGTAAAACCTTTCCCCTTTCACCCAGAGGCCTTGACTGCTTCCCATTATTTTCAATAATGACAGCCCCGGCATTGCCAATGGTCATAACAACCCTTGCATGATCTGATGGAACAGTCCAGCTTTCACCTTTTTGCAATGTTTTTTGCAATAAAATACGACCCTGTTGATCCTGAACTTTTAACCAACTGGCTCCGGATGTCCTGATAATAATATTGTTATCAACTTTTTCTGTTGTCTCATTATCTTTGCTTTCAATATTTTTTACCGAATCAGGATGTTGTTGATCAACCTTACCTGATGAGTCAGATGCTTTACTGGTTTGAATAGAAGAGGGTTCCTGTGGTTTCTGTTGATTGTCTATAGATGAATTTTGTGGAGACAACTTATTTTCTTGTAAAAAATTGTTTTTATCACCCTGCGAGTAATTTGCCGGTTCCGAAGCCGGTTCATTTGTTTTTTGAGACTGGGCTACCTGTGATTCAAGTTTATGGATAGCATTGGAAACATTTTGATCCGGTTTTGCATTATTTACGTTTTGAGAGGGCATAACAGATGCAATCTGTGGTGAAATTTTTTCCTGCGCCTGATCTTTACCATTTTTATCCATAATGGATGGAATAGTTTCGGCAGGAACCTTTCGATGATCAGTCATTTTGTACCAGCCAACATATCCCCCAGCAATAATCAGTAAACCTGCAAAAATAATTACAGCGGCAGGAACGCCAGATTGAGGGACAGGAGCAGGAAACAGTAATTTCTGTTTATATTCTGTTCCCTGATGCTCAAAACGAAAGCGCTTGATTACCTCGTCAACATTCAGTCCCAGAAACTCTGCATAAGAACGCAAAAAACCGGCTGCATAGGCTATACCGGGCAACTGATCGATCTGCCCATCCTCCAGAGCCTTTAAAAAAACCAACCGGATTCTCAGCCTCTGAGAAATATCCTCCAAACTCAAGTGCAATTCTTCTCTTCTTGAACGAAGCATTTCGCCAATAGATTGTTTATTCGCATATTGTTCAGGTCCATTACTCATTTGCTTAAAACCCATTATATAGAATGTTCACATATCTGATATACGTTGTTGTCGTCTTACCAAAGCCTCAATTGCCTGTTGCATAAGTGTATGAAAGATATCGGCAACAGGTAAAATTTCTTTTACCATTCCCACGGATTGACCAGCCATAACCGAGCCATATTCCACATCACCTTCCTTTACCGCACGACGCAAAGCCCCCGCCCAAAAATGTTCAATGTCCAGTTGGGCATCTTCTTTACTTAATTCACCATTACGATATTTTTGAATTACGGCGGCTTGATGCTTCATGAACGCTTTTGTCCCTGGATTGGAAAGACCACGCACGGGAATAACTGGAAAACTATCATCCAACTGTACTGAAGCGACTGCATCCCGTGCCGAAGCGTGAATAAACGCTTTTTTAAACCTCTCGTGGGCTTGACTTTCTACCGCTGCAGCAAACATCGTGCCCAACTGTGCGCCAGAGGCACCCAATTCAAGAAATGAAACAATGGCATCGCCACGACCCAGTCCACCTGCAACAAAAACAGGTATATCACGGATAACAGGTAAAATTTCTTGAGCAAGTACAGTCAAAGAAACAGGACCTATATGTCCGCCTGCTTCTGCCCCTTCTATCACCAGTGCATCAACACCCATTTTAAGCAAGCGTTTTGCCAAAATCAAGGCTGGAGCAAACGCAATAACCCTAGCTCCCCCATCTTTAATTTGCCTGATTGCTATACTCGAAGGAATACCCCCTGCCAACACAATATAATGAACCTTTAGACGCAGACAGACATCAATCAATTCAGACAATTTGGGATGCATCGTAATCAGATTTACCCCAAAAGGCTTTTTTGTCAGTGCCTGAGTGGCCTCGATTTCGACAGCTAGCATTTCGGGTTCCATTGCTCCACATGCAATCACGCCAAAACCCCCGGCATTGGAAATGGCTGAAACCAGATGATGCTCACTGACCCAGGACATAGCTCCGCCAAGAATGGCAACCTCACTTCCCAAAAAATCAGTGCCACGTTTCCACAGACGCTTCAATTCCCTTTTTGCTTGATCATATGAAACTAAATCCATATTCATTTTATCAGTCATTCATTTGGTCCAATCCATAAGCTGTATGTAAAGCACGTACAGCCAATTCCACATACTCCGCAGCAACAATAACAGAAACCTTAATTTCACTTGTGGAAATCACTTGAACATTTATAGAACGTTCCGCCAATGTTTTAAACATAATATTTGCGACACCAGTATGAGAACGCATCCCAATTCCAACCACACTGATTTTTACAACATCCTCATCGGTCAGCAATTGTGAGAATTTAATTGTATCTTTTGCCTGCTCCAAAAGCTGTTGAACCTGTAACAAATCCGTTTTAGGCACTGTAAATGTCATATCTGTGGTTTGATTTGTCCCGCTACTCTGCACGATCATATCAACATTGATATTGGCCTCTGCCAAGGGCCTGAAAATAGAAGATGCCACTCCAGGAAAGTCGGGAATACCTTTTACAACCACCTTTGCTTCATTCAAGGAATAAGCGATTCCTGTTACTTGTTCTTTTTCCACAATTTCATCCTCACTAACAACTAAAGAACCTGGCAAAGACCCCTCCTTTGACGGGTCATGATCTTCAAAACTTGAAAGAACCTGAACACGCACCTGTTCCTTCATGGCCAATTCTACACTTCTGGTTTGCAAGACCTTTGCACCGACAGAGGCTAATTCCAACATCTCTTCATATGCGATTGCCTTTATTCGTTTTGCCTTTTTTACTATTCTGGGATCAGTTGTGTAAATTCCATCTACATCCGTGTAAATATCACATCTTGTAGCATTCAAGCTTGCAGCCAACGCAACCGCCGAAGTATCGGATCCACCTCGTCCCAAAGTTGATATACGCTTATTTTCATCTATTCCCTGAAATCCGGCAATAACAGGCACAACTCCAGCCTGCATGCATTCTATCAGGGCTGCTGATTCAATCTGTTTAATTCTGGCCCTACCATGCGCATCATCTGTAATTATGGGAATTTGCCAACCTGACCATGAACGTGCTTTAATCCCCATTGTTTGCAAAGCAATAGCCAAAAGCCCGCTGGTTACCTGTTCACCTGTTGCTACAATTGAATCATATTCGCAAGGATCATATAGGGGATTGAGGGTTTGACAATATTCAACCAGCTGATTTGTGACCCCTGACATAGCTGACACAACCACGGCTACTTCACATCCTGCGCCAACTTGTTTTTTGACTGTTTGAGCGACCTTACGAATCCTGTCCAAATCAGCAACCGATGTCCCACCAAACTTCATTACGATCCGGGGAATATCACAAGACATAAAAAATAAACTCCACAACTATTATTTTCAGCATTTAAATATGATATAATAAAGCATAAATCTCATTTTTCTAATATCATTCAATAATTAACTCAATTATCATTTATAAGCAAATAATTGACTTTTCTATTACTTTTCTTCCACCGAGGGTGAAATAAATGCCTATCGATACTACAGATAATGCCAATAAGCAAAATAATTCAATTATCACGAATGAAATTGATCATTTTAATCAGCTCGCAGATCAGTGGTGGGATCGAAAAGGGCCCATGAGCTCCCTTCATGACATGAATGATCTTCGTATTGAATGGATCAACCGCAACTTGAGACATAATAACCAATATTATAAATCCAGCAATATTCTGGATATCGGATGTGGAGCCGGTTTGGCCAGTGAAGCCCTGGCAAATATGGGATACAATGTGTTGGGAATAGATGCCGGAGAAAAAGTTATCAAAGCCGCACAATATCATCTAGATACAACACCCTTGCTCCCTAATGGCGGCTCATTAACCTATAAGGTGGGGAGCATTGAGGAACTTGTTCACGAAAATCAACATTTTTCTGTCATTACGGCCCTAGAGCTACTTGAGCACGTTAATGATCCTCAGAACTTTATCCATAATATCTCCCAGTTGTTACAAACCAATGGTATGATTTTTGTATCAACAATCAACCGTACGTTACCGGCCTTTCTATTTGCCAAGGTAGCAGCTGAATATATTACACGCAAGTTGCCTGTCGGTACACATAACTGGAGACAATTCATCACACCTTCTGAATTGGGCAAAATGGCACATTCTGCCGGATTACGCATAAAATCTATTACCGGAATGACTTTCTATCCAAATGGATGGAAACTGACCCAGAATGTAAAAATCAATTATATTGCCTGCTTAACAAACTCATAATTTGTTAACTACAAAATAAATTAAAAAAAGCTTTTAGAAAAAACTAGAAGCTTTTTCTCTCACTCCACCATTATTGGATTGACTTAATCATATCCCTAAAAGAATTTTGCCCGTTGCCCTTACATCCAACTGTTATTAAACCTTACTTGCCTTTTTCATTTACTGGTTTCTGACGACAACCTGGAATGGACAAAATGGTTTTGATAACATGCTGATGAGAAATTGCCTTGGTGCATTCGAACTGTCGGGAAGTGTTGCTATGTTTCGGACAATATAGGAAATTATTATGATCAAATAAATATCGAATATCATTCCAACATCCATTACAAACATGCGTATTGAACACACGATAAGGCGTATTGAATTCAGTTAATGGATTGGTAAATCCTGAAATAACAACAACTGGAATGCCAGCGCCCCAGGCAAGCCAGGCAAGGCCAGAAGATAATCCGACAAAAAATTCGGCATGTTTCAACCAGCGTACTCTTTCCGTCAAAGGACGCGGACCTGTTTGATCTTCCGCACCGTTTGGAATATGATTCCAAACAAGATCCTTTCCGAAAACCCTGTCCCTATCAATACAAATTACACGATATCCAAGGCTTTTCAAAAAATCAATAACATAATGCCATCCAAAAGGATTGTTCCAGTATTTACATTGTGTCGAGGCCTGTGTAGCAATGACTACATAAGGTTCTGGAATAGGTCTTGTATCTTCACTTGCAACCAAACGAGGGGGGACCTCTTCAGGATCCACACCCAAAATATATCCTGCCGTTCGATGTAATCCTACCAACCTGAAATCACGAGGTTGCCAATTATTTTGTTCATCCTCAAAAAACAGGCCTATATAATATCCTGCATAAAATTTGTTTTCAATTTTCTGTTGAGCATAAACAGAAGCGTCAACAAATCTGATTTCCGGATAGGCTTTTTCAAACAAATCAATAAGGTTTTTTCCCAAAGCCAATGTCAGTTTACAGTCATGTTTCTTTCTAAATTTTTCTGCATAGGGCACCCAACCCAGTGAATCCCCCAAGGATCCGACCGGAAAGGCAATTAAAACTTCCTTGCCCCGAGCATTATATTCATGAACAAGAACCTCTTCTTGCTTTCCATCCTTATGAATCTTTGAAACAATGATTTTTCCATTCATATAATGATGTTTGGCAGTGGTTGCATATCCCTGATCCTGGCAGGTTTGATCCAGCAAGACAACCTCTGTATCAAGATCCATTAAACAAACGCGCCATCCCTCCCCTGCAGCTGGTTTTGGAACATATACGCGTATTCCAAAATTAAAATCGTATAAAATACCCATGGGTCCTTTTTGGGTAGGCTTAGGAGAAGCCTGTATAAATTGATTTACCAGATTTTTGGTGCTATTTGCCGGCTTTTGTTCTGTTTGATTGTTCACCTCTTCACCACCAATCATAGGTGAAAATCGTTTATCCAATGCTTGAATGGCGTCTTGGACCTGCCTGTTTTGTGATAAATTATTTATTTTGTTAATTAATTCACTTTCCTGAGTCTGCTTGTTTTCCAGAGAACTTGATAAATTGTCTTCACCTTTAACTTTTAATTTAACTCTTTCAAACCCTTCTACTCTCACCTTATCATTCTGGGTCAAGATAGTTCCCTTTCAATGTAGAATTAAAATTATTTTTATAATTCAGAATTACAAATTTGCTTTGCTAATAAATGACATAAATCCGTATATGTTTGACATGCAGTCATAAAATCAGATGGGTCAATCTCAACGTGAAATTTTTCTTCAAATTTATAACGTAAGTCTAACAAAAGATCATAATTAACCTCTTTGTTCAACAATTTGTTGCGTGTTAATTGCTTTACATTCCCCTTCCAATCTTTCGTTACATTTCCAATCCATTCTTCTACTTGATTATATGCCTCTTTAAAAGACAAAAATGCTGTAATGATCGGAACCTGATATCGAAATTCCTTAATAACAGGAAGTTTCTTCTCGCAAAAAGCCTCTCGCGTACGCGCAATCTGAATTTTGCCACTGGGTGTTTTTAAGACCCCTCCCGGACGTGTCAATACAATTGTCTGAGGCCAAATCATATAAAGCTTGGTTACCTTTTCATAAATATATCCGGCAATTTCTTCATATGACTTGACGGGATTTCGTATGGTTTCCGCAAGAATGGTTATTGATGTTAGATCCTTTAAATTTTCAAGAAAGAAGGTTGTTCCATTAATGCGGATATCAGGACAGGAATTTTCCAATGTGCCACTAATATCACCAGGATCATATTTCTTGTTGCCTAATGTTATGACGTTGCTGATCCTTCCAGCAAAGTACAATTCATTTTCATAAATGAACCCCAGATCACCGGTCCGTAAATAAAATTCCTTGGAACCAGATAATTTCGAATGAAATACATCCTCTGTTTCTTCTGGACGATTGAAATATCCTCTCGCAACACTGGGTCCAGAAACGCAAATTTCTCCGACCCGTCCATCTCGTAGGATTTGGTCGTTTTCCGGATTCACAATAACAATCTTTTGATCATCCAAAGAATAACCACATGAAACCAAAATACGTTGATCATTAACATCAGAAGCCTGCCTAACGAAACCTGTCATCAGGGCTTTACGTGAAAAATTCCTGAATTTAGGGGAAACATTTGCCTTGCTGTTGGTAACGGTTAACGTTGCCTCGGCAAGACCATATCCAAAAATGAAATGCCTGGCCCTGAACCCTGCCGAGGAAAATCTCTTGCAAAATTTTTCTATTGTCTCAGCCTGAGAATTATCTGCCCCATTCACTGCTATTTGCCATGACGATAGATCTAATTTCCTGATCTCATTTTCCGTGGTTTCCCTTAAACAAAGATTATAGGCAAATGTTGGTCCGCCAGAAACCTGTATTTTATATCTGGTAATCGCCTGTAACCATCTTACCGGTTTTTCAATAAAATATTTTGGAGGCAACAGAAAAATTTTTCGTCCCAAACCTACTGGAACAATAATCCCCCCGATTAACCCCATATCATGGGCGAAAGGTAACCAACTCAATCCGTTGCATTCACTTTCAAGAATTTTTTCACTTGCTGGCTGATGTCGCACATTATACATCAAGTTACGATGCGTAATCAAAATCCCTTTCGTATTCCGTGTCGTCCCTGAACTGTACTGAATTAGAGCAACATCCTTATTATCACCCTTTTTAACCAATTTATCCCTGACATTTAATAAAACCTCCAGGGGAATCCAGACAGGATTACAATCCAGTTTCCGAAAATAATCCTTATATTCGATCAGTAAATGACGTGGACCAATAACAAAATCTGGTTGCGCATCATTTAAAACCGTTGCAAATCGTTCATCACTGCGAATAACATCAACATGAATTCCTGAAACAGGGATCATATTGGCATATATACAGCCAAAAAATGCCAAAACATAATTTAAATCATTTTCACATAAGATCAAAACCCTGTTTTTTTCCTTGCCAAAATGATGCAGTCCTGCCGCAATAACCGAAGCCTGATGATCAAGTTGAATGGCCGTCAGAGTGTCAACAGGATCACATTGGTCATTCAACAGCGTATAAATAACCATTGAGGGTGATGAGCATGCACGATGCCGCACCATTTCAACAAGGGTATCGTTTCGCCAATCAACAACGTTATGTCGCTTACAAGTTCGGTCTTCCGTCTGGTCTTTCGGGATAATCAAAACCATCTTTTCTTTACCAATACCATCACTCGTATCTACACGTTCAAATTTTTACTTGAATTATTCTCAAACATTTTCCAGTGTTAAAATTTCATTACTTTCAAAAGGAACTTTTAACTTTCTAAGCAATACCCGTCCAACATCCTGAAGATTTTCCTCTTTCATAAGCTGTAGCAACGAAATTTCACATCCCAACTGATTACTGATCGCAATCTGCAGTTCCACTCCAATCAAAGAATCAATTCCCAGCTCGGTTAACCGAGTATTTCCATCAATTGTATCTGCTGGCAATTGCAACGTTTTTTCCAAAATATGAATTAGATTCTCGATGACAAAAGGTAAACGCCCCTCTAAGGGCAAGATATTTAACTGTTTCATAACTTCAGTCTGTTCACCTGTTGACACCCCTAATGCGGTCAAAGGCTGAAAACGACCATAAGTTCGCGTAACAGGAAACGCGCTGAACCATTTTGACCAATCAATATCAAGGACGGCCAAGAAGGGTTTGTGAAGTTTCCATAATAATGGCATTACATCGAGTGCCTTTTTGACAGGTAGAGGATTCACTCCAAAATTCTGAAATGTTTTGACAACATGACTATCCTTTTTCAGCATATTGCCACCATCAATAGCGCCCCACTCAATAGATAGAGCAGGCAAACCAATCCTTTGACGATATTGCGCCAAAGCATCCAGAAAGGCATTTGCGGAAATATAGGCTGCCTGACCGATATTGCCAAACAAATGAGTCGCAGATGAAAATAAAACAAAATGATCCAACGCAATATCCCTGGTCAGCTCATGCAGATACCAGGCACCCTGCGCCTTGGGTAACATAACTTTTGCAACCCGTTCCCTATCAAGATTTTCAACCACTCCATCATCAATAATTGCAGCACAATGAAATATTCCCTTTAGGGGATATGGCAACTGTTGCACTTTTCCAATTATTTGTTGTAAGGCATGAAGATCAGTGAGGTCGCACTGCATTTGATACAAACTGATTTCATTCTCTTGTAAGATGCTTAAAATTTTCTGAATTGATGAATCATTTTTCTTAAGTGAGCGCCCTATCAAGACAAGATGTTTGGCTCCTTTTGCAACCAGCCATTGCACCAATTCAAGCCCCATACCGCCATAAGCGCCTGTCACCAAATAAAGCGCATTGGCTTCAATCGAGGTAACTTCTTTTTGAAGAGGATTAACCATTACATCTTTTGTATCGGTAAAATCGATTACAATTTTACCGATATGCTGGGCAGAAGCTAATGTCCTGAACGCCTCAACCGCTTTGGCAGCAGGATAGACCTTACAGGGTGGCAGAATAATTTTGTCATTCATTATATCCCGCACAATTTTTGTCACAATATCCAGAACTTTTTCTGGACAAACAGCTCCCATCCGATCCAAATCCATAGAAAAGAAATTAATATTTTTATTGAATGCCTTCATTGGCATCCAGCGTTCTTCGGCAATATCTTTCTTTCCCACCTCACAAAAACTGCCGAATGGGGCTAACAATTCCAAACTGTGATGTAATGCTTCTCCTGATAGGGAATTCAGGATAACATCCACTCCCCTTCCACAAGTTACCTGTTTAACCCCATCGACAAATTCAAGATTCCGCGAATTCCAAACCTGTTCACATCCCAAATCCCGTAAATACTGTCGTTTTTTCTCATTTCCAGCCGTTGCAAAAATTCTGGCTCCCCGCATTTTTGCAATTTGAATTGCTGCCAGTCCCAAACCTCCTGCCGCAGCATGAATAAGAACTATTTGACCCTGTTGTAAATTCGCCAAATTGATCATTGTATGATAAGCTGTAGAGAACACTATGGGCACAGTAGCCGCTTCTGCATCAGGGATTTTATGTTGATCATATTCCTTGATTTTATCAATTTCATCAGAGGTCAACTGATATCGTTTTGATTCCCTTAACAAGGAATGCGTGGAATAATGGACCGCGTAAATATCCTTCAATGCCAGGGTAACATGTGAAGTTAAACATCCCTTAAACGTGATGACAAGGCGATCTCCAACATAAAAGCCAGCCTCCTCTGCCCCTTTACCAACGGCGATAACCTTTGCAGATGCTTCCATTCCCAGTCCATCACCGTGAAATGTATCCTTCATGACAGAACGCGGTAACAGGCCCATAACTTTCAATACATCTTTAAAATTCAAAGAAGCATCAATAATTTCAAGTTCTACATGACCTGGAGGCGGTGGTTGACGCACAAATGCATCATAACGGATTTTATCCAAAATACCCGGAAAACCAGAAACAAGCCGAAATCCAATTTTTTGAGAATCAAATTGTTCATAAGGAACACATTGCACTTCCTCACGTCTTGTCATTGGTGTTAGACGGGATAGGTAGCGATCCTGATCACGCAAGACAACATCATCCTCCATCTCCTCATCCAGGATTTCGGCTGCAAGGATAGCTGAATCTGTCTTAAGATCCGCATCAATATCAATCAATTTTAATTTCAGTTCAGGACGTTCAAAGGAAAAAGCCCTCGCAAATCCTCTTAATGATGACTGATCCAAATTAATTGATTTATTATTTTCATTAATTTGTTCTGATCCATTAGTAATTATCACGAAACGAAAATTCTCTGAAATTTTCTTTTCTTCAATTACCGGTAATCCATGTGACAGTACCAGAGCTTCTTGCACCAGAGACAATCCAATTCTATCTTCAAATTCGTTGTTTCTGGTATAAAAATAAACAACCGCACGACATTGATGAATATTAACAAAAGAAAAAAAATCCTGATAATCTTTTACCTGACCTTCCCGAATATGAAATAGGTCTTCGGTCTCTTTTCCAAACTGCTGACCAATCTTTCCAACAAGAACAGTTATCCCCTGCATCTCAAGTTCTTTTTTCAGGAGTTCCAAAAATTGATCACTATCTGTCAATATCGCAATCTTAGCAATTTCTCCTAGCAGAGATAAAGGTTTTGATTTTTGCCATTCACGATGATAAAGCAATCCCATCTGTCTGGCCTCTTTCTGCTTTTGACTGGCTATTTCTTTAACAGTCAACCCCTTGATAGAAGCAATCAATTCTCCCTTTTCAGTATAAAGATCAATATCACCAGTGAATAAGTCTTCATCTCTTACCGGATTATTGGCATAAGCATATAACTTGCCCTCATGTCGACCATAATACATAACCCGCTCAATAGAGACGGGAAGGAAAATGGTATCTTTTACCTGTTGTTTTGCACATAAAATTCCAAACAGTTGAAAAGCCCCATCCAACAAGGTTGGATGAATACAATAATCCTTGATACTATTCTGTTCAGTATCAGCAATTTCAAGATAGGCCAATACGGCATCAGAATTGTGATATAACCTCTTAATTGTTTGGAAAGTCCGGCCATATTCCAGTCCATGTTCACGTAATTTCTGGTAAAAGAACTCAATCTGAATATCTTCAGACATTTTCTCTTTTAATATCTGGAGATCAATTACCTTATCTTCCGACCATGGCATAGTACGTCGCAGAGCAACCGTTGCATATAATTCCCATTCATGCGAATCATTTTTGACTCGCCCAAAAGCAAGTAATCGCCCTGTTAAATCATCAAGGCACCAAGTCATATACGGATAAAAATGCTGGTCAATAATCATTGCCTTTTTTAATTGCAGATCCTCGATAATGGCAGGCTCCTGCATTTCTTTAGGTGCATCAATTGCCAGTTGAGCATGAGCTGCCAACGCGGCCTCAACATACGCTGCCCCAGGCAAGACAATCATCCCTTCAACCTTATGGTCGGGCAACCATGGCATAAAATTGATATTCATCTCGGACAACCAGCCCCGTGATGCGGCCCAATCAACATTGCCTAGAACTGGATTTACGCGTTCCGCCAACCGTGTCGCTTTAGAATGTTTACTCTCAAAAAGATAAATTTCTCGTGCCCAACGATAAAAAGGTAAATCGACCCGTTTTCCACCCGTGATTTTTCCCCAGTCAAGATCAAGACCTATTGCGGAAAGATTGGCAAGCGTTTTTATAATGGCTTTTTCTTCAGGTTCAGAACGGTGCAAACTATAAGTAACAGCAATCGAACTGTTTAATGTTGCAGCGCATTCTTTGATAGAAGAAGATAAAACTGGATGAGGACCTATTTCCAAAAATAGATTGTGTCCATCATGAATAAGAGAGGATACCGCCTCGGCAAACAAAACTGTTTGACGTAAATTACGATACCAATAATTCTCATCATGAAAGAAGGTGTCATCACAAATACGCCCCGTAACCGTCGAATACAAGGGGATTACAGGCATTTGTGGACAAATATCTTGCACTGACGCCTCAAATTCTTCCCGGATCTGATCCATAATGGGATTATGATAGGCAAGTTCCACCCTAAGAAAACGATTGAATTCTGAATGCCTATCAAGTTCAAGTGCAATTTTTTCTAGATTTTCTTTTGATCCAGATAGAGTAAAAGAACGCGTACTGTTAATCGCGGCGACCGTAACGTCTCCAGCATATTTTTCAATTAAATTGACCGCCGATGAAGGTGGCAGACCGACGGCCAGCATTGCCCCCTGACCAGAAAATTTTTGTTGCAATCGACTACGATGGTAAATGACGGTAACGGCATCCTTCAAACTTAAAGCACCTGAAATATAGGCAGCGGCAATTTCACCAACACTGTGTCCTACAATCGCAGATGGTTCAATTCCATAAATTTTCAGGGCTGTCGCTATACAAACTTGAATTACAAAAATGGCGGGTTGAGCCACCGCCGTTTCATGAATACGAGATTCAGTTTCCATTTTCCGCATCTCTTCAAGAATTGACCAACCTGACAATTTCTTAAAATAAGAATCACATTTCCCAGCGATTGTTATACATTCAGCAGGCCCCTTCGATAAGAGCCACTTTCCCATTCCCCACCATTGTGGACCCATGCCAGAAAAAACAAAAACAGGCCTGCTTTGTGTTTTAACCTGCTGATTTCCAATTATTACATCCGAATTTACCTTATCCTGTATAAAATCCTGAAGGTTTTGAATAAATTCATCTTTGTTTTTTGCAACAACAACCAGATGTTTCTGAAAAAATGAACGATGCTTTCCCACTGAATAACAGATATCCGCAAGGGATATATCGGTTCCCTGCTCGAAATACTCACAATAACTTTGTGCCATCAATTTTAAAGACGGCAATTGTTTCGTTGATAACGATAAAATATACCGATTTGAAGGTAAACAAGCAGTTTTACTACAGATACCTGATGATTGTTCATTTTGACGAGGAGCCCGTAAAATAACATTTGCGTTTGATCCACCATAACCAAAGGAATTAACCGCAACATATAAATCATCTGACAAGGATTTTAATGAAACAACTTTATCCTGAATCAGGCGTAAATTCATCTCAGCAAAAGGGATATTAGGATTTGGCTCTTTTAAATTTGCCTGTGGTGGCACGGCTCTATGCTTGACACACAAACAAGCCTTAATCAATCCGGCCACACCTGCCGCCGCTTCTAAATGCCCGATATTTGCCTTTACAGATCCTATGATAACAGGTTGTCCGTTCGGTCGGCTTTTACCAATTGTATTTGAAATTGCCTGAGCTTCTAAAGGATCTCCCACAGGTGTCCCTGTTCCATGCGCCTCAACATAAGCGATATCTCCCAATTGTACATTGGCCTGTTGAGCAACTTGATGAATTAGTTTTTCCTGTGCACGCGCATTTGGAACGGTTAATCCTTCATTATGCCCATCCTGGTTAATTCCAACCCCGCTAATGACAGCATGAATTTTATCTCCATCACGCACAGCATCTTTCAGCCGTTTAAGAACAACAATACCACAACCCTCGCCCCTGCCATATCCGTCAGCAGAAGCATCAAAGCTTTTACTTTTTCCATCTTTGGCCATGAAATTGGCCTTGGCGACAATAGCACCGGATTGGTCTGTGATCATCAAATTAACACCGCCGGCCAAGGCCATATCACTATCGCCATTTCTCAGACTTTGACATGCCAGATGAATTGCAGTTAAAGAAGATGAGCAGGCTGTATCAAGAACAAGCGAGGGACCACAAAAATCAAAAAAATAAGAAAGTCTGGCAGAAAGCATAGTAATCGGCAAAGTTGTAGGAAGAAAATTTCTTTCTATATCCCCTTCTTTCGCTTCGCTAACAGAATGTTTTGTTAACCAGTCCGTCGCAAAAACACCTATAAATACGCCCACTTTTTGTCCAGCATAGGATGATGGAACAAGACCCCCCTCTTCTAGCGCCTCCCACGCAACTTCAAGTAATATTCTTTGTTGTGGATCACATTGTACAGCCTCTTTAGGAGACATACCAAAAAACAAGGGATCAAATTCGACTATAGGCTGTGTCAGAAAACTGGCGTTTAAAAAAAAACTTTTGGCAATAACTGAATTATCCTGATCATAGGCCGTCCGCCAGTTCCAACGATCAGGCAAAATACGGCTAACCGTTTCTTTTTTCTGACAAATAGCCTCCCAAAAACTTGAAAGATTGAAAATATCTCCTGGGAATCTACAGCCTATACCAACGATTGCAATTTCTTCGTTACTATATTTGTTTATTAGTCTTCCCATAAAATAACACTTTCTTTTTTCTATAATTATTTATTATATTTTCTCATTAATAAAATATTCTATCTCGAATTTTTATTAAATGGTTTCAATATATTGCATTGCCAGCTTTTCTAGATGATTGCGCAATACATGTCCCTCTTCATCCCTCGAAATGGAATTAACCCATAAGACACTTATATCGGGCAGGTTATAAAATTCTTTTTCCAATAGCCTGGCAATTTGATCAATATCAAAATTATCTCCGCGAACAATAGCTAACCAGGGTTGCTGAATTCCATCGTTATCAGGCATAGAAAACAGAGCCGCATCTTTTATACCTTCTATACTGCAAATTACTGCGTCAATTTTATTGGCGTAAAATTTATCACCTCCAAAATTGTAAAGTTCATCCACACGACCAATCAGCCTTAAAAGACCTTCCTCATTCAATATTCCTAAATCGCCGGGATAGAACCAACCTTTTTTAAACTGTTTATGAGTATCCTGAATATTTTGGAAAAATTTCTGTACGATATTTGGACTTTTAATTCGGATATTACCTATCTCACCATATTTTAGTGGATGGTCTTGATCATCAACAACCTGCACATCAATCCATGGCATGATCCACCCCGCAGTGTCATCATGGTTGATTTGATCAATATTGATCGAAGCGATAACCCCTGCCTCACTTGTCGCATAGGTAACATTCAGATTTTTTGTTAGACGTTGCTGAACAAAATGACGTAAACCATTAGGAAAATTACCAGCAACGACAATTAATCTTAAATGATCCTGTCTGGGTATATCTTCTGGCAAATTTTCTGCAATCAATTGAAGCTGTGCAGGCGAAATAACCATCAAATCAGGTGACAACATGGCAATAGCGGCAAAATACTGCTCGCGATCAGCCATAATAATTGTCCCGCCGATTGACCAGATGCTTAGATAGCATAAAAATCCATGAAAACTGCCAAAAGCTAATGTGGGTAGCAATGTTGGATATTTCGGAATTTCCGACATAAGAGACCAGCTGATTTTTTCCTGGGTAATCATCCTTATGACAGATGATTCAATCATTGAGGCTGTATAATCAATTCTATGCCGCATGTAAGACGTTCCAGCCGCAATTGAAACACGTACAATACGATCCTGTTCATAGAGCGTATAAATAGGGTCAGGTTTGAAACGCTTCATAGCCTGATCATACCAATTCAAATCAAGCACGTGTATTTTAGCTGCCGTATCAATATCAAAAAGCGTATCGCTAATAATTGCATCAGGCTGCAATATGGCAATCTCCTTTTCAGCAACCTCGCTATTACTGGATACTGACGCTGAAGCGACACCAATTCGGCTTAGCGCCATTAAAAGCATCCAGTGAATATGTACTTGCTTATAATTAACAGCCACAATTTTGGAACTATTATCAATAACGTCCAATAAAGCATGTGCAAGCCGATTTATGTCTCTATTCATTGCCGCAAAAGTAATTGAGCCTTCGAATGAACGGATAGCAATTTTATCCGGTGCAACTTTTGCAACATAATCTATGAAGCGATCAAACACGTCTGTTTTTCCCTTAAATAAAAGCTTCCCTTTTAGCTATAATAAAAGGAAAGCTCTATTAACCCTATTTAACTGGATAATCAACAAATTGCTTTATGCCAGTTTCATCATTTCACTGATATCATCTTCAACAAAATAAGAAGCTGTATCTGTCAGCTCAACCCGGATCAATTTTTTCCCAGTGCCAAATCTTGTTATCTCAATTGGCAATTGTGCCAATCCCATTGTCCAACGATCTGTTCTATCGGGCTCAATACCATGCCAACCTGAAAGTTCCGAAATATCAGTCGGGAACATGATCAGGGTTCTATTAGAAATCACGCTAATTTTCGAAACCAAAACACCTAGTGTCCGTCTATCATCAATAAAGGGTCCAATAACATCTGAAGGTAAAGATGTTTTTGAATTCATGGCTACAACATAAGTACCATCAGGAATAAAGAAACTGTAAATATTATCCTTGAAATGAACAGGTTTAATCTTTTTCCCCTTATCAGTAATAAGGCATAAATCAGGATTACGGGTTATTGCTCTTTTTATGACAGGTTTATACCCCAGCTGAGTTGCCCTGCGATCCAAACGATTCCAAATCGGTTCAACCTTACTTCTGGAAACAGTCAATGGTGCAGCTGCGTCATTTTCCCAGCTTTTATGACCTGCATGCTCATTAAACTCCAGACCAAAATTAACAATATCGTTATCAAATAGATACTTATCATCTGTATTTAAATAAGATTCAGTCATCAGATTTTCTGATAGCAAAATCGAGTGTTGTTCTGTTTCAACATGATAAATCTGGAATTTGTCCCGGGATTTATCAATAACAATCGAACGGCCATTAACCAACATACGGACAGGAATCAAACCACCATCAATATACACGGTATGTTCAGGGGTTAAATATAAATCACGATGCGGTTTATTCAGACCAAATGCGTGTGCTTTGATACAAACTGGATACAAATCGTATCTATTTTTACCTTGATCCACGGAAATATCCATTTTACCAATCCAAACAATTTTACGGTTTATCCTTCCATTATTACAAATAGCCACAACCTCATCACCAACGGAAAGAGATTCTACCGGTTTTTCACCTTTAGATGTAAGAATGTTTGTTCCCAATAGGAAGCATTTTGTTATATCAAAATAGGAATTGCCATCAGAACCCCGAACAATATTTACATTAGGCAATGCCTGATTGCTGTCCCCTGCATCATAACGAAAAGAGGCAATAGTTTTGGATGTTTTTCCATCATTGTGAATAATGGATAAAATACCGTCCTTATAACTTGTATAAAAAGTGTTAACATCCGATGACCCAGTATCATTTTCAAATAACAGATGATCATCGAGTTTAAAATTCTTGATCACCAAATGACCATCGACATCTTCAATGCTACCATGATATTCATAAACACCATTGGCTTCATTATTAAAATCAGCAATCAAATCATTTGAAGAACTTGACCTTGTTATTTGTTGACCATTAACGATAACACGGGCACCATTATGAATAATGATTGTCGGCATATCTGTACCAACATTGGTGGCATTGATTGAACGGATATTCAAAACTGCATCATTGTCCAATTCTATAACACCCGGATTTATACCGTCCATTGTTAGAGAACCAATATCAACTTCAGAATTTTGTGCGATTTTTATCCGACCATTACCGCTCAATATTACATGGGATAAAGAAACAACATTGGACTCTGCACTGTTATAGTTCAAATTAGCGACACCACCATTACTCATGTCCAAGTTATGAACAGTGACATACGTCCCATCCAGATTAATGGATGCATTCTTGTTCAACATCACTGTATCTAAGGTAAGATTGTTTGCCAAACCAGTAGAAAAGTTAACCGTACCCGTTAAATTCACGTCACCAAAATTGCCGGTAGCACCATCCGCGACAGCAAATGTTTTGGCTAGACTTGATGAATTCGATAGATTCCATCCTTTCACATCATAGATATCATTCGAACCCAGGGTGAAGTCGTTCGTATTCAAATCAGCAGTAACCGTTCCAGCCGTAAAAGCAACATTATTATTTAGTATAAAATTATTACCGGTACCTGATAACGTGACATTGCCACTACCTAAGTTAACCGATGCATTCGTTACAGCTGTAAATAATGTATTGCTACCCAGACTTATCCCAGTTCCTGTAATTGATCCTGAAACATTAAATTTGTTATTATTGCCAAGGGATATATTGCCAAACTCAAGATTATTCGCATTACCTGTATTGAAGGTGACATTTTCACCCAATAAATTTATATTACCAAAATTACCGGTAGCTCCATTCCCGACAGTGAAAGTTTTTGCAGAGCCTGACGTATTTGATAAATTCCAACCTCTTAGATCATAAAAATCATTCGATCCTAGGATAAAATTGTTCGTATTCAAATCAGCAGTGACTGTTCCAGCCGTAAAAGTAACATTATCATTTAATTTAAAACTATTATTTTTATCCGATAACGTGACATTACCACTACCAAAATTAACCGATGCATTTGTTGCTGCTGTAAACGATGTATTGCTACCTAGGTTTATACCAGCTCCCTTGATTGATCCTGAAACATTAAATTTGTTATTATCGCCAAGGGATATATTGCCAAACTCAAGATTATTCGCATTACCAGTATTGAAAACCGTTTTATCAACCGTGGTTGTATCACCTATATATCCTGTAGCTCCATCCCCTAATGTTACCGTTCGGGATACATTAACATCAAAATAGTGAACATCAAAATCAACATTTTTTCCTATCGTTAAAGAACCCCCGCGATAACCGATAATAATTCGGTCTGCAGAAATACCAGCATTATCTCCGATAGTGAATGTTTCACCATTACCTATTAGCTGGACAGTACTCGCGACAATCCTACCTTCATTGCCAATAGAAATAATGCTTTTACTACCATTCTGAAGTAGCGTTTTTGCAGCGGATAAAATCCCCCCATTTCCTATAGTCAACAGCTGGTTTATTCCATCTATATTTAAATTGCCGTCAGTAGTTTCCAATAAAGATTGGCTCCCCAACATCACTGAATTTGCATTACCATTCAGATTGATGTCACCACTTATTGTCATTGAGGTTAGATTGCCGGCAGAAATCAATGATCTTGATGTAGGATGATTGGTTTCTGAACCAATCCCTCTAAAATCACCAAGATACATCCCGTTTCCTTGAATGCCGACATTATCACCAATATTTAACCGATCAAAGCTGCCATCAATGGTAATATCTTGGGTCAAGCTAACTTGATAACCGTCCCCAATATGAATCGACGCACTTGAATTATTCCGGTATATATAACTGGATCCGTTTATGGGAACTTCCAGATTTTCAATGTAATATCGACCCATACGAATGTATCCAGCATTCAGAACACCTCCCTGCAAATCGACATATCCCTGGTTTTCATTAATAACAATACCAGAACCCAAACTGATATTTGCCCCTGAGCCAATGACAACGCTATTATTTGAACCAACCCTGAATTCAGCCAGGGCATTACCATCACTGTCTATAAAATTTGAATTGGAAGTATCTTTTAAATAATGTCCCAGGGAAATTATATTCGCTTCAAGTGCAAGTCCTGTTCCAAACTGTAAAAGTGAATTACTGGCATCTAATCTTATCACACCATCCTCCGCAAAGGATGGAGCATTGGCCATCGGATACAAATTCTCATAACCTAGAGAAATGTTGGCATCGTTACCGATAGACATATAGGCAGTACGGTACTTGGAATCCTCATCAATAATTCGGTCCATACTATTTTGACCATAACCGACTGATATTTCAGCCCCTGTTAGGGTCAAACTATCCCCCACTGTAACGGATGCCCCTGCCTCAGCTGCAAATATGCCGGCATTTCTGTTGGTAAGATGAATGACATTATCATCACCAATTATCAGCTGCGCCGCCTTCCCCGAAGCGGACAGATCCATATAACCGGCACCCATACCACCAGCAATGGTAAACCTGTTTCCCAAGCCAGTGGACATATACCCACCTGAACCGACAAACACACCACTTCCTGTATGGGCCCAACCATTGGATCCAACACTTATCTCTGTATCACTTCCAATTGTCATGGAGGCCAACATATAAACCCCCAACGTGCCTCCGACATTAATCTTGTTATTATTGCCTACACGTGTCCAATTGGCTGGTTTATCGGGTCGAATATCACCAACAAGCCCCCAATTTCCATCAACATCCATTTTTACATGATTTTGGGTTGAAACAGCACCTGTTCTCTGGTTTTCCATACCTGAACCAATGGATTGACCTGCATAGGATTTATCCGCCGCTCCACCCAAAAATCCATTAACACTTAGATATGACCCTTCATCCAGGATCAGCGATGCGGAACCCGTTGCACTTTTTTCATTATAACCTAACTGTAAATTTCCCGTTCCAAAGGCATCATATCCTGAACTGTTTGTGTCTCCCACATAAAGTTTGTTGCCAGCCCTCACTTCCATGGTTGCCTTGTTGTCACCCGCACTAACCATAACGCCGGTTTTATTCCAGATAATCATGTGTCCTGGACCATTCTGGGCACTGATCAAATTATCAATCTGGCTTAGAAATTTTTGCCCCCAATCCTGTTCTTTTATAAGTTTTCTGACGATGGGATTAGTGATATCAACCCCATTCTTTTTTAATAGATCCCTAAGCGTGGCTCCAACAACAAGTTGCAATCCATCACCTATCAACAGGTCATTACCTTGACCCGGATCATTGATAACAATCCTGGAGGAATCAGGATCAAGTGCGTTTGCAAACAAATCCCAGCCTTGTCCAGCCGCCGCTGCAATCGTGCTCATCATGTCGGTAGGATCTGTCATGGAAAATGTCAAAGATGTAAAATTAAAGGCAAATGTATTATCATTAAACCCATTAGGATCAGGTTCATAACCCGATCCCCATTCAGGATGCGCCTGAGATGGATCATATTCAATAGAGTTGCTTGTAGCACCGGGAATTGGCTGAAGCATGGCAAACGTTGACGTATGATCAAAACTTGAGGAAGAAATTAAGGAGGAAGTTACTGAAGAATCGTCAGATACGGGAACTGAATCTTCACCACTTCTTAATGTGGCTGCATCTTGTACACGTGTAGGCTGCATTAATTTCATCCTTAATTAAAGTCAATGGTATTTTTAAATATTGTTCAATTGATTAATATGATCTAGTTAAATATATCTGGCATTATTCTCTTAAAATAACTTCCGCAAATTGAGGTATAGTCAAAGCTTTTCCTCCAATATTGACCAATTCAAAATATTCATTCCATTCACTTTCTTGAAAATGCCTAACTATATATGAGGTCAATTCATTTATTGGTACAGACCAGGTTACATAAAATTCCGCATCCACTGCACAAGGAACTTTTCCGTCTATTTGACCAATAGCGATTAACTGGACCCGATTTTCACCTGCCAAGGTTGATAGACTTGAAATCATGCGTTGCAAAACTTGTTCTTTGATTGCCTTTGTAAGCTTTATCCATTTTTCCCTACCGGTAAAAACCTGGGTAAATACATAGGCCATAATATTTCCTTTTAATTCGCCATTTTTATATAAAATTAGTTTCCTAATCTTTATATAAAAAATTTTTTAAATAAGATAAAAAATATGTAATTGATTCAACAAATAAAATTTATCTTTAATAATATCAATAAAAATACAAAGAATAAATCATTAATTTAATACGATTTATTTATTATTGATATAATTTAACGAATATTTATAAAATCTATTCTTTGATTTAATAATAATTTATTCGAAATATAAAATATAATAATAATTAAGAGCGTAATTATTATAAATCATTACGATTTATTAATTACGCTCTTGATAACAATTGAAATAATAAAAAATAATTATTTGTAGAAATAAAATAATATTATTTAATTCTACAACCTCTATCGATCACATGATTATACCGATGCCAAACATGTGTTTCACCAAATAGACTGATCCCCATAAAACCCCGGATTTTTAATTGATCATGATCGTCTATCCAGATTTTGGCATCATAAATTTTTTCATTTCGGGGATCTATAATTTTTCCTACCCAATATTTACTTTTTTCCTTATGCATAAAATTACGCAACATTAAAAAATTACACTGGGAAGTTCCTTTAGAACTCACGGGAGCAACAGGTCCTTTATATTGCATCCCTACAAATTTGCCACAAAGACCCTCACCACATTTATATATCTGAAAAACACCGTCTTCTGCCTTGGTTGTCCATAATCCAATTTCTGGCATGGATCTAGTTTCATTCAGATTCTGCGCATAATTTACATAAAAGGGACAACATAAGAACATTCCGCCTATTACAGCACCTAAAATCTTGGTTATAACTTTATTTTTATTTAACACTTGCTTAATTATCTCCATTTATTAATAAATAAATCAATATTTATTGATTTATTTCAATAATGCATCAAGCTTCCCGGTCTCTTCCATCCTTAACAAATCATCACATCCACCCACTGACTGACCATTTATAAAAATTTGCGGAACAGTAATCTTACCCCCCGAACGTTTTATTGCCTCTTCTCGTTCTGCCGTACCTTTAGGAGCATTAATCTGATTGAATTTCACGCCTTTTGAATTTAAGAGCGTCAGAGCTTTTTGACAAAAAGGACATCCTGGTTGTGTATATATTTCAACTTTTGCCATAGTTTTTCTCCCAAAAACATTTAATTACAAATAATATATCTTATTTATGATAATCTATAATTTATAAACTATAAATGAATAATTTTATTTTCAGAAATAACTTACTTTTGCAATAACAACCACAAATATGCGTTTTACACCCGCTTCCAGTAATATTCTGCTACAGGCCATCAGGGTACTGCCCGTGGTCATAACATCATCCACCAATATAATTGTCTTACCCTGAAGAATTTTTGAATAGGCTGGATTAACCTGAAATGCATTTTCCAGTAAATCTTGTCGTTCCTGTTTATTCAAATGTCCCAAGGACTGTGTATCCCTAATTCTTTTCAAGGCCAATAATAAAAGGGGAATATTTGATCTTTTGGCCAATTTTTTTCCCAGCAGGGCCGATTGATTGTATTTTCTATGCCGCAAACGTTTCTTGTATAACGGAACAGGAATTATATATGCAGCATTATCAAAAAAGGGATTGGCAATATTCCAAATAGAACCTGCTAAAAAGTTCAAGCCATTCAACCGATCTGCATATTTTAAGGGTAAAACCAACTTTTTAATCCCTTCGTTATATACAAAAGCTGCCCGCCCCTTCTCCCATAAACATGGCTTTTCCCGACAACTCAAACAAAGATGATCCTCTCCCGCCTCTGAATCAGAAAGAAAAGGCGTTCCACATTGTTCACAACAGGGCTCCACAATAAATTCAAGCTGTTTGAAACAGTCAGAGCATAAATATCCAGATCGTTGAATATGAACACCGCATAAAATACAGCGTGGCGGAAATAAAAAATCAATTATATCAAGATAAGCTTTCGATAGCATTTTCTTAATATCATCATTCTCTAGTTCCCCATTACATGTAAAACCAGTTCTCGAATATGTGGCCTTTTTCTATGTTCAAACAAATAAACGGCCTGCCATGGCCCTAAACTTAATTTCCGCTCAATGACAGGAATAGACAAGGAGGTTTCGGTCAACATCGTTTTTAAATGGGCGGGCATATCGTCACTCCCCTCATCAGCATGCTGATAGGAGCGCTTTTCTGGAACGAGATCATTAAAATAATTTAGAATATCATTTCTTACCGAAATATCCGTATTTTCCTGAACGGTTAAAGAAGCTGAAGTATGTTTACACCATATCGTTAACAGGCCAGTATTGATGGCTGATCGCAAAATCCAACTGGACAGGTCAGCCGTAATCATGGTTAATCCCTGACCTTGCGTTTTAACACTCAATTTACCAACCTGCTGTTTCATTCTTTATTTTAAAAACCCCACGATATATTCCGCTTCAGACACAATAGGATCAGCAATTGCTGATGCCTTCTCGGCACCCTGTTTCAAAATTGTCTGTAGATATTGTTTATCTGCCAACAATTTCTTTGTTTCCTCTCTGATTGGTGCAATTTTTTGAATTAAAAGATCCGACAATGCGGATTTAAAAGGACTAAATCCTTGTCCGCCAAAATCCTGGAGCACCTGTTCAATCGATTGCTTGGCTAAAACCGAATAAATTGACACTAAATTTAACGCCTCTAAACGGTGTGACAACCCTTCCTGTTCAGACGGTAAGGGTTCAGAATCACTTTTTGCCCGTTTAATTTTATTCGTAATTGCATCATCCTCATCCAGTAATTCAATCCTCCCCTGTTCGGAAGGATCCGATTTGGACATTTTTTTACTACCATCCCTTAAATTCATTACACGGGCGCTTGTTTTTGGAATAAATCCCTCGACAACAGGAAAGAAACCAGTTTTGTAGTCATGATTGAATTTCTGGGCAATATCATTTGTTAATTCCAGATGTTGACGCTGATCCTCACCTACAGGTACACACGTTGCCCTATATGCCAAAATATCAGCGGCCATTAAATTAGGATAAACATACAATCCTACAGAATTGGCCTCCCTGTTTTTGCCCGCCTTATCTTTAAACTGTGTCATCCGGTTCATCCAGCCAATTCGCGCAACACAATTGAAAATCCACGCCAAACGCGCATGAGCGGATACAGCTGATTGATTAAATAAGATATGCTTGTTGGGATCAATACCAGCAGCCAATAAAACAGCTGTCTGTTCCAAAGTCTGTTTTCGTAGGGATACGGGTTCCTGCCAAACCGTCAAGGCATGCATATCAACCAGGCAATAGATACATTCATTATCCTGTTGAATATCAACCCAGTACTGAATGGCCCCCAGATAATTTCCCAAATGCGGGATACCAGTTGGTTGAATTCCTGAAAATACGCGCTTACCTGACGGCTTGACACTCATAAATCACCTTGATCCTTTATTTATTAGTTATCCGGTTGGTTTTTGGTTACCCCAACAAGATGAATCTTAAAAATTAATGGGCTATTTGAAGGAATAATCCCCATAGATTTTTCTCCATACCCTAATTTAGGCGGAACATAAAGCTGCCAAACATCGCCAGGATGCATTTTAGGCAGGGCTTCCATCCAGCCAGGTATTAATCCCTCGACAGGCATTTGCATTAAACCACCACCATGCCGATCTGATGAATCAAATATGACACCGTCTGGCAAACGCCCTTCATATTCCGCCAAAATTAGATCCCCTGGAGCAGGAGAGGCTTCCTTAGGGTTTCCAGACTGGATAATACGGTAAGCCAATCCACTGGGTAATGTTTTCACTCCCGGTTCAGCCTCAACCTTTTGCATAAACTGTTCGGGGGTTAGTTGCTCCTTTTTACTACCGGCGCAAGCAACCAAGGGAATTGCCAAAACCGCAGGAACTATCCAAGAAAGCATCTTTTTCATTTTCAACTCCTGATAATTCAAATTTTACAAGGCACCGCCACGTCGACCTGCCTGTGCTCCCAAACGTAGTCGTAACGCATTTAATTTAATGAAGCCCTGTGCATCCATTTGATTATATGCACCTTCATCATCTTCAAATGTTACAACACGCATGTCATAGAGACTATTCGGACTTTCACGTCCCATCAAGATAATATTACCTTTATACAGCTTCAATTTTACACGACCGGTAACAAAATGCTGACTTTCATCAATCAGGGCCTGCAGCATTCGGCGCTCTGGTGAGAACCAAAAACCATTATAAATTAATTCCGCATAACGAGGCATAATACTATCCTTTAAATGCCCGGCCTCACGATCAAGAGTGATCGATTCCATGTTTCTATGGGCAAATAATAAGATCGTTCCACCCGGTGTTTCATAAATTCCACGGGATTTCATGCCAACAAAACGATTTTCAACCAGATCAAGACGCCCGATACCATTGGCCTTACCCAACTCGTTCAAACGGGCCAGTATAGTTGCCGGGGACATTACAATTCCATTAATCGCTACAGGATCACCAGCTTTGAAATCAATACTGATTTCAGTCGCCTTATCTGGAGCATCTTCCGGTGAAATTGTTCGCTGAAAAACAGCTTCATCAGGAGGAAGGGAAGGATCTTCCAAAATTTTCCCTTCCGAAGATGAATGTAAAAGATTGGCATCGACCGAAAAGGGAGCTTCCCCACGTTTGTCATGCGTAACCGGAATCTGATTTTCTTCAGCAAACTGCAATAAACGGGTACGAGAAGTGAGATCCCATTCACGCCAAGGCGAAATAACAGTGACATCGGGTTTTAATGCATAATAGGCCAGCTCAAATCGAACCTGGTCATTCCCTTTACCCGTTGCCCCATGCGCAACGGCATCAGCCCCCACCTGTTCGGCAATTTCAATTTGTCTTTTAGAAATAAGTGGACGCGCGATTGAGGTTCCCAATAAATATTGTCCTTCGTAAAGCGTGTTGGCACGAAACATTGGAAAGACATAATCCCTTACGAATTCTTCACGCAAATCCTCGACAAAAATTTCTTTTACACCAAACATTTCCGCTTTTTTACGGGCTGGACCCAATTCTTCCCCTTGTCCCAAATCAGCCGTAAAGGTTACAACCTCACATTCATATGTTTTTTGTAACCACCGTAAAATAACAGAAGTATCCAACCCTCCCGAATAGGCCAGAACAACTTTTTTTACATTCTTATGTGCCATACCGCTTACTTTTCATATCAAAATTCTACAATTACGATCGGTTATATCATCAATATAAAGCTTTTTAAATCATCATTCTTTGCAAGAACCCTAAAATTAAAATTTTAAAAAAAATATATTATGAATAAAAATGTATATTTAATAACTATTTGATTTATATAACTTAAATTATTACAACTATTGTTCAATAATAAATAGATCAATAAATTTAAAATTATGCAGAACTTTTTCTTATTCTAAAAAAATTAACAATCAGATTTTTTTCATATAATCTAAAAATTAAATTCCAAAATAAAAATTTTATATTATTCGTAAATTAAAACTGATTCTATTTATTTCGCAACGCTTCTTCCAAAGACATTTTGAATTGACCAGGTTTTAAAGGTTGAGGTTGTGACGCGTCGGGAGACCAACCTGTTAAAATGGCAAAATTTATATCAACTTTAATAGGTTTAAAAGTTTCCAAACGTGCAATAAATTCGGCAAATAAAGTTTTTTTTGCAAAATAAGCCTGATGCATTTGCAAGGAATTTGTTTCCCCTGCCCAACGCAAATCCCGAAATAAAGCCAATGAAGAGCGATAAACAATTTCAATCGCCTCCTTATCAATAGTGGGTAAGGCAAAACCAGCCCGTTGCATCAAACTTGCACATGATCTTAAATCAGGTAATGGAGAAATATGCGGCAAAACAGCACCACAATATTCCATTTCAACTTCAGCCATTACGGTTCGTAATAAAGAAAGAGTCGGAAGTATAGGAATTGCCGCCAGGAAAAGACCATCAGGCTTCAAAATTCTTCGAATTTGTAATAAAGTACCAGGCAAATCATTAACCCAATGCAAGTTAAAATTCGCAATAACCAGATCAAAGCATCCTGATTTAAAAGGCAAGAATTCTTCATCCATACAGATTTTCGAATTTACATTCATTGAAACCAGACCTGCCGACAAATCAGCCGATATCACCTTTATTTTTCTATTTTTTAAATAGGAAGAAACATACCCTCGCCCTCCGATTTCTAAGGCAAATTCAAAGGAACGATTTATATCGTCAAGTCGTTCCAGTAACCGATCCGTACATTGTTGAAAGATATCCTGTATTTCAAAATGATATAAAACAGATCTATCTCGATGCAATTTCAGAAGAGAACGGTTAAATAATAATGGAACATTCATGGCATATATCATTTGATAGATAACAAAAAGGATACAATCGCTAGACTGTATCCTTTTTATAAAAAAATAGAAACCAGTTAAAATTCTAATCTCAATTTATACTTCTGGAAATTCCACACCAGAAGCCTTTAACTGAGCTTTTAAAGCATTTTTCAATCGCTCCAATCCCTCATCAGATGTACTCTCCGCTCGTGCCACTAAAGCAGCTTGAGTGTTGGAAGCCCTTAAAAGCCACCATCCATCTTCTGTATTCACCCTTACACCATCAATCGTCACGACATTGGCCTTCTCTTCCTTTAACCGTTCAGCCACTTCACGGACAACAGTGAATTTACGCTCATCGGAACAATCAAAACGAATTTCAGGAGTAGAAATTGCTTTGGGTAAAGACTCTGTTACTTCTGATAAAGGACCCTTTAACCGGGCGACAATATCAAGCGTTCTGACTGCAACGTATAATGCGTCGTCAAACCCGTACCATTTATCTGCAAAGAAAATATGACCAGACATTTCCCCACCGAGAACAGCCTTTGATTCAGCCATTTTGGCCTTGATCAAGGAATGTCCAGTACACCACATCAAAGGATTTCCACCCGCTTTTTGAATTTCATCAAAAAGAATTTTGCTTGCTTTAACATCGGCAACAATTGTTGCCCCTTGATTACTTGCAAGAATATCACGACTAAAAATAACCATAAGCTGATCACCCCAAAGGATATTACCTTTGTCATCAATCACGCCAATACGATCGGCATCACCATCAAACGCAATACCAATATCAGCCTTGCGATTGGCCACCTCTTTCTGAAGCTGAACAAGGTTTTTGGGAACAGTAGGGTCTGGACTATGAGCGGGAAAATCGCCGTCTATCGTTCCATTCAGAACAATATGTTCACCGGGCAACTTCTGAACCAAACGGGTTAGAATATCACCAGCAGCCCCATTACTGTTATCCCAGACAACACGTAATTTCCGTTCAGTTCCCCCAAAATCTTCCAAAAGCCGATTAATATAATCTTCTGAAACATCAACCTTGCGAACCGTACCATTACCCTCTGGAACCACATCACCAGCCGCAACCTGTGCCCCTAAATCCTGAATCTGCTTACCAAAAAACGGTTTGCCACCCAGCATGAATTTCATCCCATTATATTCTTTGGGATTATGACTGGCCGTAACCATAACAGCACCATCAGCCTGCATAACTGTTGAAGCAAAATAGAGCATTGGGGTCGGACCACGACCGATACGGACAACTTCCAAACCGCTTTTCTTTAATCCATTTACCAGAGCGGCCTCTAAATCAGGCGAACTAACCCGACCATCATAACCAACAACAACTTTTTTTCCATTTTTCCTTGCGACCAAACTGCCAAAGGACCGTCCGATCGCATAGGCATCCTCGACAAAAAAAGTCTGTTCATAAATGCCGCGAATATCATATTCTCGCAGGATTGTCGAATTAATTACACGTTGATGTTCCATTATTTAACCTCTTCATGGGCATATTTCTGTATTATCTTACGCATGGCCGGAGCTAGATCGGGACGTTTCAAAGCAAAGGCAACCTGAGCTTCTAGAAATCCAGATTTGCTTCCACAATCATACCGAACCCCATTATATCTCAACCCATGAAAAGGCATTTGTCCAATCAATTTTTCCATAGAATCTGTCAATTGAACTTCATTTCCTGCACCTTTTTCCATTTTAGAAAGATATTTCATAATTTCAGGTGACAAAATATAACGTCCAATAATTGAAAGATTAGAGGGAGCCTGTTCGGGCTCCGGCTTTTCTACAACCCCGGAAATCGTGACCAGTTTTCCATCATCCTTTTCAATATCCACAATACCGTAACTGGATGTCTTTTCACGAGGAACCTCGGTAACAGCGACGACGTTTCCACCATATTCATTATAAACTTCAACCATTTGCGCCAAACATCCTGGCGTCGCCATAATCAAATCATCCGGTAATAAAATGGCAAATGGATCATCGCCAACAAATGTACGAGCACACCATATTGCATGCCCCAACCCTAATGGAGACTGCTGACGCAAAGCGGTTAAAGAACCTGCCTCGATACTAGATGGATAGAGAGCCTCTAGAGACTCTTTTTTACCTCTTTGTCGCAGTGTATCCTCAAGTTCATAAGCAACATCAAAATAATCAATTAGAGAATCTTTTCCTCGACCTGTAATCAGACAAAACTGTTCAATTCCTGCCGCACGCGCCTCATCCAGTGCATATTGAATCAATGGACGATCAACAACAGGCAACATTTCTTTTGGCATTGATTTTGTTGCAGGCAAGAAACGGGTTCCTAAGCCAGCGACAGGTAATACAGCTTTTTTTAAAGGTTTAATCACAGAACTCTACCTTGAAATTTAATAATAAAAAACAAATATGTTAATGTCTAATTTAGAACAAAACAAATATTATTTCACAATTTGATAAGAATATGTAAAAATTATGATAAGGAGGCCACATTCAATAATTAAGCGCGGAATTCCCTTTTAATTAAATACCTATATGTGAATCTTAATCAAATTATGTCTAATAATTTACGCGCAATAATGCTACCATAGTAAAACTAAATTTTAACAGAAAAATTTGTTTTTTCAAACTTCCCAGAAATGATTGCTATTACAAATATATCAAATTAAATTTATCTAATTGATAATATTTAAATATAATGTGAATCAAAAAAACCAAAGATGAATAAAATACACATCTTTGGAAGATTATACTTAATTAAAAAACCATTACTATTTAAATAACTTAAATTATTTTTAAATAATATTATTTAAAAAAGCTTAAATAATTTAAATATACTTTCTTTTTACAGCTAATCTATCGTGAAAACAATATATGGAATAAAATCCTGGATATATTTAGCCAATTTTTTGGTCATATGAAGAAAATCATATTTTATAAAATTTATATTAGTTCATGTGTATAATTTTATTACACAATTTATCAGCTTCCACTTGATCAATTTATTTTATTTCATTTTGTTAATATTAATGTATACTTTCCTAAATTTGTCATTATTAATCATAATGTTAAAAAAGGGTTTATAACAAGGTCACTTTATAAATGCCAGAATTAATCAAAAAAACGATTTTCCTAAGTCATATTACAGAAGAAAAAGAACTTACATGTATATTTCAACAATTAATCGAAGACAGTTTTTTTGGACAAGTCCATGTTTTCACGTCCAGTTTCTCCATAAAACCGGGTCAAAGATGGTTTGATGAAATTGAAGAAAATTTAAAAAATAGTGCCATCATGATTGTATTTTGCAGTCCCAAAAGTATTCAACGTCCCTGGATCAGTTTTGAATGTGGGGCAGGATGGCAAAAAAATATCAATGTTATTCCACTTTGTCACTCTGGATTAACCGTTGACACCTTACCGAGCCCATTAAATTTGCTTGAGGGCGGCAACATTTCAGATAAGAATAAGATAACAGATATATTTGAGATCATTAAAAATGAAATCGGCTTTAACCGTTTACCTATCATAGACTTCGATTCATTATTTAAAAAAATAAATGAATTTGAAAATAAATATCTTCCAGCAAATAATAAAAATACGATAGATCAACCTCAACGAAGCCCGTTGTCTTCTATAATTTCAAAAATATTATTGGAAATCAAAAAAATAAATCCCGGTTTTTTTGAAAGACTCAAAACAATGTATAAAGATCCAAAAATGGGATTAACGCTTCCCCCGGTTCCTTTAATTTATTATAGCTACAAATCTTTAAAATGCCACTTGTACGAATTACGCAAACACGACAATAACTTTCATTTCAATTATAATGTACCATCTCATTCAGGCACATTTAACCCTTACGGAAATCTAATTTTAACTGTTTCCCCTGAAGTTAAACAATTAATTGTAGAATTATAATTTTTATATTTTATCCAAAATTTTAATGCGTGTTTTACAAGCAATCGCGAATATGCAATTTTTAATGAAAAAATAAAGAGTGAAAAAATGGATTTCTCACTCTTTTATACACAGTAAATTCAGTAATCTTGAACAAGATTACAATATTTTCCTAATATTGCAATCAAATTTATTGTTTTTTTCTTAATGATTGGCGAATGGCAATAGCTGTCAGATTCACGATACCTCGTGCCGTTGTATTTTCCGTAAGAACATGAAGCGGCTTTGTTGTGCCAAGCGTTATAGGACCAATCTGCAGTCCATTTCCAACCACACGACTCAAGGAAAATCCAATATTTGCCGCATCAAGACTGGGCATAATTAACAAATTGGCATTTCCTCTCAAGGGTGAATCATCAATTAATCTCGAACGCAAGGTTTCACTTAACGCAGCATCACCCTGCATTTCCCCGTCAATTTCCAATGAAGGATTCTTTTCGCGTATTATGGCCAGGGCTTTTTTCATTTTTAATGCTGATTCAGATTTTCCCGTTCCAAAAGAAGAATAAGATAATAAAGCGGCTCTTGGTACCATACCAAACATAGATACCATTTCAGAAGCCAATAAAGTTAATTCAGCAATTTCCTCAGCCGTAGGGTCCAGATGTAAATAAGTATCCCCCATAAAAAGCGCTACATTTGACTGAATCATAGCAGAAATAGTATGGAATTCCTTTACTCCATCCTGTTTGGGGATAATATTTTTCAATGCCTTAAAATGACGATACCATTCACCAAATCCACCAACAAGTGCTGCATCAACATGCCCCTCCCTTAAAAGCATCGCTGCTAGAATTGATTTTCTTCTATAGAGCTGTTCATACGCCAAAGACGGAGGAACACCCGTTCTTTCAACCAATCTCTGATAAGGTTTTTCCAGTGTTTGCAAAAATGGGTTATCCTTTTGGGGATCATAAACTGTTAAATCCTTACCAATTTTTAAGCTTAACCCCAATTGAGTAATTTTTTCATGAATCCTTTTCTGATCTCCAATAACATAAGGTAAAACCATCTGTTCATTAACCATAGTTTGAATAGCACGTAAAACCCTATCATTTTCGCCTTCAGAAAAGACAACCTTTTGCAGTCCTTTATGTTGATGAACAGCTGCAAATACAGGTTGCATAACCTGACTGGTTCTGAACACAAATTGCATCAGATGCTCCAGATATCCATTAAAATCATCAATCGGACGTAAGGCAACCCCTGTTTGCATGGCCGCTTTTGCAACCGCTGGCGCAATTTCCAAAATTAATCGCGGATCAAAAGGTTTTGGCAAAATATATTCAGGACCAAAAGCAGGTGCCTGACCGCCATAAGCGGCCACGACAACCTCATTGGCTTCTTGTGTCGCCAGATTTGCTAATGCATAAGCGGCGGCTTTTTTCATCTCCTCGTTTATTTCGGTTGCCCCAACATCTAGGGCTCCGCGAAATATAAAAGGAAAACATAAAACATTATTAACCTGATTTGGATGATCAGAACGACCTGTTGCCATAATCGCATCTGATCGAATACTACCAACCTCTTCTGGAGTGATTTCAGGTTCCGGATTTGCCAATGCCAGAATCAAAGGATTGGATGCCATTTTTGCCACCCATTCTTTTTTCAGAACTCCAGCCACAGAAACACCAAGAAAAATATCCGCACCCGCTATAACATCCTCCAAACGGCGAGCCTGCGTGTCTTTGGCATAACGTGCCATATTTTCTGGCATATTTGGATCGCGGCCTTGCCACACCACTCCATCAATATCCGTTAAAATGACATTTTCAGGTTTTAATCCCAGAGTTACCAATAAATTTACACATGCAATAGCTGCCGCCCCAGCCCCAGAAGTGACCAATTTAACGTCTTCAATTTTCTTATTCTGAATTCGCAAGGCATTAATGGTAGCCGCACTTACGACAATCGCCGTTCCATGTTGATCATCATGAAAAACCGGAATATTCATTCTGGATTTTAGATTCTGTTCAATAATAAAACATTCAGGCGCCTTGATATCCTCCAAATTAATTCCGCCAAAAGTTGGCTCAAGCGCCGCGACAACATTACAGAAATGTTCCGGATCATTGGCATCAACTTCGATATCAAAAACATCAATACCAGCAAATTTCTTGAATAAAACCGCCTTGCCCTCCATAACGGGTTTTCCCGCCAAGGGCCCGATGTTTCCCAACCCCAAAACAGCCGTACCATTGGAAATAACCCCAACCAGGTTACTTTTGGCCGTGTATTTGCTAGCCAAACTAGGATCCCTTTTAATTTCCAAACATGGTGCCGCCACCCCTGGGGAATAGGCTAAGGACAAATCAGTTTGAGTCGCCATTCTTTTTGTTGGTGTTATTGTTAATTTCCCTGGTATTGGATATTCATGATAATCCAACGCATCTTGCTTAAATTTATGATCCATAATTTCCTCTTCATTGCAATCATGACATTTTTACAAATAAATCTTTGTAAAATTGGTAAAATTATATATCAAAGGCAAATGAAAAGAAAATAGGTTCTATATTCAAGTCGCAACAAGAATGTGGTGCGACCGAGAAGACTCGAACTTCCACGGGGTATTTCCCCACAAGCACCTCAAGCTTGCGCGTCTACCATTCCGCCACGGTCGCACGGGATTGATTTTCATAATTCAATCCAATATGCTTTCTCTATAACCGATGAAAGAGTTTCTAGCAATGGCTATCACACCAATATTTTTGCAAAAAAGCAAAAAAGTTGTTCCCTATCCCACAGCAATTCAATGGATGAAAAATTACGTTCAAAAAATATTTGATGGGAAAGCGGCAGAATGCCTATGGTTTTTGGAACATCCTCCGCTTTACACTGCGGGAACATCGGCAAAAGAGAGCGATTTGTTCAATCCACAGAATTTTCCTGTTTTTCATACTAATCGGGGTGGACAATGGACTTACCATGGTCCAGGAATGCGAATCATCTATGTAATGATGGATTTACGTAAACCCCATCCCACTTTTCCCGATCATGATATTCGCGCATTCATTCACAAACTTGAAGACTGGATCATTCTCACCCTTCAACAATTCAATATCGCAGCAGAAAAAAAAGAAGGGCGTGTCGGATTATGGGTTACCGATCCTGTTACAAAAAAAGAGAAAAAAATTGCCGCAATTGGAATTAAGCTATCCCATTGGATCAGCTGGCATGGAATTGCGTTGAATATTAATCCCAAACTGGAAAATTATTCCGGAATAGTCCCCTGTGGATTGAAGGAATATGGAATTACGAGCATGCATGAACTAGGAATTAATACTTCATTTGATATGGTAGACCAAGTCCTCTGTCAAGCCTGGCAGCAAGTGTTTGTCTATTCTTTAAAATTGCGGTCACCACCTTCTGACCTTATGGTTGATCAGGATAGTTAAAATAATTATTTTTAACACTTAAACCCATATGAACATTTGAAATATTCATGATCGTTTGCCGTTTACGCACATCTATAGCTTGCATCTGATCAAGAGTTAACTGACCATTTACATCTTGAAACCGTAGAGTTAACAAACCTTGGGATGGATTATCCCCGCTTGCCAATGAAATTTGCAAAGCCTGTGTTCCCTTTTGTATTGCCGTTACAAGAATGGGTGATGATAAATGAACAGGACTATTTAGCATTAATCCCAAAGGGTTTCTTGCCAATCCAATATGTGTAACAGAATGATCGTCAAAATTTTTTGCCACCATTTTTTTACCCTTTGCAACAACGATCATTGTGGAAGGGGTTTCATAATTTAAACGTAATTTTCCAGGTATATATACGATACGTCCTTCAGATTGATTACCATTTGACCAAATTTGCGTGAATTGTCCCTCAAATCCCCTTGGATCGTTCAGGGCACTTTCAACCCTTGAAATTGAAACGAGCTCGCAAGTAGGTCTTGCTTTCTGATTAGCCTGACATGCCATTAATAGAAACGGAAAAAGCAATATTATTTTTTTGCATATCCCATTCATGATTTTATCTATTCTCATCGCCTTACCTCTTTATATCAAGATGATTAATTCTATATCAGAATTATAAAATATCTTTAATATGCCCTTTGAATTATAACCGTTTTTTGGAATATAATTCATTTTTCCCCAATTCTTGTGATATTCTTCCAAGAACAATGTTCCTTACTTTTCTATTCTATTTCTTATGAAATCAAAATACTTATGATGTTTAAAAAGAAATGGGCAACAATGTTTGATCCCAACAATGCAAAAACAACACCGCACCGTTATTGTGACATGCCAGGATGCAGAGAACCAGCAGAATATCGGGCACCAAAATCCCGTCACCAGTTACATGACTATTATTGGTTCTGTTTTAGCCATATTCGGGAATATAACAAAAACTGGGATTATTTCAGGGGAATGAATACTGCGCAAATAGAGGAACACATGCGTTCCGCCGCTGTATGGGATAAACCTTCGTGGAAGCTTGGTAGATTAGGAAAAAAAAATCTTTTAAATGAGCAATCATTCCATGATCCGCTACGGCTTTTTCAAAAAACAAGAACAAAAACACATCATGATACCGAACAGAAACCCAATATCCCCCAAGAATTACAAAAAGCTTTGCAATTACTGGAAATTAGCTGGCCACTTTCGTTGGCCAGTTTAAAAAAAAGATATACCAAGCTTGCCCGTAAATATCATCCTGATACAAATGGTGGTGACGCGGATTTGGAAGAAAAATTTAAAAAGATTAATGCAGCTTATTCCCTACTCCGAACATATTTGACAAATATGATTGAAGCAAAATAAAAAATCATTTAGATCATTAAAATAACTCTTCTACACAGGATAATTTCTATGTCCAGATCAACTTCAAACCTAACTAATCCCGATAAAACCGATTTACCTGACATTTCTATGTTATCAAAACCAGATAAATTGTTTAACGTAAGAAAAACATTTGATATTGATCTTGATATGGAGGTCAAGGGATTTTCAAAAAAAACCTCACTGGTTCCCGATCTGGATCCAAACTATTTTTTTGATCTAGATACCACTCATGCCATTCTTGCAGGATTTCGATATAATCGACGGGTCATGATACAGGGATTTCATGGAACAGGAAAATCCTCCCATATCGAACAAATCGCTGCCCGCCTGAACTGGCCATGTATTCGCATCAATCTCGATAGCCACATTTCCCGTATTGACTTGATTGGAAAGGATGCCATCATCCTAAAGGACGGAAAACAAGTTACACAATTTCAAGAGGGTTTACTTCCATGGGCTTTAGAGCATCCATGCGCACTTATTTTTGATGAATATGATGCTGGCCGTCCTGATGTTATGTTTGTCATTCAACGTGTGCTTGAAACAGAAGGCAAACTGACCTTGCTGGATCAAAATCGAGTTATTCGCCCTGATCCATCCTTTCGTCTTTTTGCAACTGCAAACACCATTGGATTGGGAGATACGACCGGGCTGTATCATGGTACTCAACAAATCAATCAGGGGCAAATGGATCGCTGGAATATTGTTGCCGCACTGAATTATTTACCCCCTCCACAAGAAATTAAAATAATCATGGCAAAAATGAATGTACAGCCTCAGGACGCAGAAACAAAAAAACAGATTGAATCAATGGTAGCATTGGCCAATTTAACCCGAATTGGATTTGCCGAAGGGGAACTGTCTACTGTAATGTCTCCTCGCACTGTCATCAGCTGGGCTGAAAACTATACAATCTTTCATGATCTTGCATTGTCTTTCCGCCTAACCTTCCTAAATAAATGTGACCTGTCAGAACACGGAATTGTAGCAGAATATTACCAACGCTGTTTTAATGTTGACCTTTTAACAACCGATCCTAAAACAGTTTAAACAATATTGAATTATCCGATTTAACAAGAGGATTATAATGCCTAAAAATCAGAAGAACAGACAGACTGATTTACTCAATTTTCAAACCGCTTATAATCCTGAACGTTTCAAACAAGCCCTGATTAGTACCATACATACTTTAAGTGGTTATACGGCAACCAATATCAATTTCTGTTCAAACACGGTCAACAATCGTCAATATCAATCCAAAAACAATAAGGAAAACGTCTATCTTCCACAACCACCAGAAATACAAGATGCAAAAACCTTGCAATTCATTAGGGGACAAGCTGATGCACTGGCCCTATATCTAAAATATCATGATAATGATCTTCCTTCACCACCAGACTTAACATCAGGGGACGCACAAAATAGTTTCAATGCCCTGGAACAAGTCCGTGTGGAGGCATTAGGAAGCAAAAAGATGGCAGGGGTTGCCGCCAATTTACAGGCAGTTATGGAACATAACAGTCATATAGAAGGGCATGCAAGGATGGACAAGGCGGAACAATTATCTCCTGCAAAAGCCCTTTCTTTACTTGTTTATGAAACATTGACTGGAAAAACAGTACCAACAGCATCTCGTAAAATTCTGCAATTATGGCGCAATCAATTAACACCCCAGGGTGAAAAAGCTCTCAAGGCCATGAAAGAGGCTTTGACTGACCAGGATCATTATGCACAAGCTACCAAACAATTGCTTCAAGCCTATAGTTTACTAGAAGGAGAAGAGGAAAAATCCGATAATGGCAAGGAAGAATCCTCTCAAGATACCGCGAATCAAAACAAAGATAGCAATCCAGATTACCCTGAAGAAAAACAAGAACAGCAAGAAAGCGAACTTGAACAGCAAATTTCACAAATTCCCCTGAATATGGAGGATCAAGAAAAACCAGATTCAGTCATGGGAAGTGATAAATCTGAAAAAGCTGGTGGCCCCTCACAACAACCTCCGGATACCCTAGCTGATGTTGAAGATGCATCCTATCACATTTACACAAAATTATTTGATGAGGTAGTTACCGCTGAACAGATTTGCGACGTAAACGAGCTAGGCTTCCTAAGAAACCAGCTTGATCAACAATTACAGGAAATACAAAATATCATATCCAAGCTGGCCAATCGTTTACAACGCAAATTGATGTCGCAACAAATCAGAAGCTGGAATTTTGATCAGGAGGAAGGACTTCTCGATGCCAGCAAATTAACAAGAATAATCACCAACCCAACCAATTCTCTGAGTTTTAAACAAGAAAAATCAACCGATTTTAAGGACACGATTGTAACACTGTTAATCGATAATTCTGGATCCATGCGAGGACGCCCTATTTCCATTGCGGCAATGTGTGGAGATATTCTGGCCAGAACTCTTGAACGTTGTTCCGTTAAGGTAGAAATTCTCGGTTTTACAACCCAGACCTGGAAAGGTGGACGCAGTCGTGAAAAATGGCTGGCTGACAAACGTCCCCAGAATCCAGGACGGTTAAATGATTTACGCCATATTATTTATAAAGCTGCCGACCAGCCATGGCGACGAGCCAAACGTAATTTAGGCCTTATGCTCAAGGATGGCTTGTTAAAAGAGAATATTGATGGAGAGGCTCTTTTTTGGGCATGGCAAAGACTTAAAACCCGTGTAGAAAAACGTAAAATTTTAATGGTTATTTCTGATGGAGCACCTGTTGATGATAGCACTTTATCGACGAATGGATCAGAATATCTTGAAAATCATCTTAAACGCATGATTCGCAAAATCGAAAATCGTGCTGAAATCGAGCTTGTAGCCATTGGAATTGGGCATGATGTAACACGTTACTACAAACATGCCGTGACAATCACCAAGGCAGAAGAATTGGGGGGAACAATGATTCACGAACTCACCAAACTATTTGATGAAAAAGACAAAATTCAATCTAAATAATTTTCAACCCCTTCATTAATACTCAAGAAAACCGGAGCATTAATGAATACGATCAGGATAACCCTTGCACAAACTGGGAAATTCTTTGACAGGCCTCTTCAAGAACGACATCATCAGCGGCATAAGCTATACGCAAGTAGGGACTTAAACCAAACGCTGATCCGGGAACAACCGCAACATAAGTCTCTTCCAATAATGCTTCAGCAAAATCCTGATCATTGGCAATCAACCTTCCCTGAGCTGTTTTTTTTCCAATACAGCTGGCAATACCTGGATATATATAAAAGGCCCCCTGTGGAATATTACAGCTTATACCATTCATTGCTGAAAAGGCGGCCGTCATTTTTTTACGACGTCGATCATAAGCCAGTTTCATTGATTCAACTTCTTTTTGCGCATATTGCAAAGCCGCAGTAGCAGCTGCCTGACTGACACTGCAGGCACCAGAGGTTGAATTGCTTTGAATTTTAAGCATCGCTCTAATCAAACGCTTTACCCCACCGGCATAACCTATACGCCAACCTGGCATTGCAAAAGTTTTAGAAACCCCATTCGCCGTTAAAATACGATCTTTTAATTCTGGTGCCAAAGCCGCCAATGAATGATGGCGTTGCCCGTCAAAAATCAAATGTTCGTAAATTTCATCAGCAAAAATCCATATCTGAGGATTAATCCTCAATACCTCAACCAATGCCAGCAAGTCTTCTTTTGTCCAGACAGCACCAGTTGGATTGCTGGGGGAATTCAAAATCAGCCATTTAGTCCTAGGCGTAATAGCGGCTTTTAATTGCCTTGCCTTTAAGACAAAATTATCTTTTTCAGGACAAACAACATGAACCGGATTCCCTCCTAGAAATCGTACCATAATTGGATAACTGGTCCAATAGGGTGCCGGAATAATGACTTCATCTTCCAGATCTAAAGTCGCCATCAAGGCATTGAACAAAATCTGTTTAACCCCATTTGCAACCATAATTTCGTCCAATGCATAATCGACACCATTTTCTTCCTTAAATTTTTTTTGTATGGCCTTTTTCAACGATAAAAAACCGTCTATAGGAGGATACTTCGTTTTTCCTTCCAAAGCCGCCTGATAACCTCCCTCAATAGCTATTTTGGGTGTTAAAAAATCAGGCTGTCCCAGGGCTAGGGAAATAACATTTTTTCCTTCTGCTTTCAGAACCCTTGCCCGCATTGACATAGCGATGGTTGCAGGAGCTTCAAACCCGCTCATTCTTGAGGCAAGAGCGGGTTCAATTGCAATTTCCTCATTATTCATAACCAATATCTAGCCCTAGCTCAAATTCATGCAGAAATGTTTAATCCGTAAACAGGCTTCCTTAAGCAACTCTGTATTTGTCGCATAGGAAATACGGAAATATCCATCCATCATAAAAGCTGCTCCATGAACTGTGGCTACACCCTCTTCTTCCAGTAAAGCCGTTACGAAATCCTGATCACTATTAATTTTTGTCCCCTTACTGGTTGTTTTACCCAAACAATTTTTCATTGAAACAAACAGGTAAAAGGCCCCCATGGGTTTTAAACAGGATAGACCCGGTGCACCATTTAGGTTATCCAAAACCAGATTTCGCCTTTTTTGATAAGTAGCCACCATATCGGCAACTGAATCCTGTGAACCAGTCAAGGCCTCAACGGTTGCCGCCTGACTAATGGAACAGGGATTGGTTGTGGACTGTCCCTGCAACTTTATCATTGCCTTGATAAATTCTACAGGGGCGGCAGCATATCCAATACGCCATCCCGTCATCGAATAGGCTTTTGAAACACCGTTCATTGTAATTGTGCGTTCTTTAAGGCGTGGTTCAACCTGGACTACTGTTGGGGCAACCACCCCATCGTAAACCAGCTTGGAATAAATATCATCCGTCAAAACCCATACATTTGGATATTGCATCAAGACATCACATAAAGCCTGCAATTCTTCTTTACTGTATACAGCACCTGTGGGATTACAAGGGGAATTCAAAATCAGCCATTTCGTTTTAGACGTAATTGCTGCACTCAGTTGTTCGGGCTGCAACTTGAAACCTGCGTGCTCCTCCTTACAAGGAATGATAACTGGTGTTCCACCAGCCAATGTTACAATATCGGGATAAGAAACCCAACAAGGTGAAGGGATAATAACCTCATCTCCTGGATTAAGACTGGCCATCATCGCATTGAATATAACCTGTTTTCCACCACTGGAAACCATGATTTCTTCAGGTTGGTAGTCAATATTATAATCGGCTTTCAAACGTTGGGCAACTGCCTGGCGGACAGCTGGGGTCCCTCCAACATCTGTATATTTTGTCTGTCCGGACTGAATGGCTGCTATGCCTGCGTTCTTAATATTGATCGGCGTATCAAAGTCAGGTTCACCAGCCGAAAGGCTGATCACATCCTGACCCTTACTTTTCATGGCACGCGCCTTTGCACTAATCACCAGCGTCTGACTAGGCTGTATTTTTTTCAATCGAGCAGATAGAATATCCATTATTACCATTCCAGTTACGTAAATAATTCATTCATATAAAGCTTATCATTATATAAAATATTTATAAAAAACTTTATATAATATAGATCATGTTTTAATTAATTATAATAATTTTATTTTTTATAAGACCATTTAACTTTTAAACGATCATTGAATTTAATTTTTCTCTTTTGAAAAATCTATATCGAACGAACTCATTTAAACAAATTTATTAAAACAAGAAAGATTATAAAACCAATGGAAATGGCTATTCTTAAATATCATGTTCTAGATTTCATAAAAAAAAATCAAGCAAAACCGATTCCAGCAAAAATATATCCCGGATTGAAAAATATAACGCAAATTACTGAAAATTTTAAAAATAACCTGGCTAACCAAACAATATTAAAAGAGCTCTGCCAATATTGCCTTACTTTTAAAAATTATATATTGGCTGAAGCGTTAATAAATTTTCTTATAGAGATAGATTCAAACAATAAAGACTACTATTTTTTTAAGGCAACTATCCTTTTCTTGAAAAAAAATATAGATGCTTCTTTAGAAAAACTGGAAAAGTATCTCAATTTCATTTGTTCTTCTGACCTCTTAACAAGGGATATCATGTCCGAATTGGAAAAAGGTGAAATTACCAATTATTATATGTTTTTTTTACCCAATATCTTACAAAGATATAAATTGCCAATTCCAACCTCCGAATTTAACCTTTATCTTTTTCCTTATTCAATGCACGACGCAAATCAAACAATTCAACAGCGTTATGCAATTTATCTGGGCTATTATTGTGACAGACTTCAAGAACATTTTAGAGATCTGTTAAAAGGATTACTGGATGAGGAATATGAATTAAATGGAGATACAACCTGGTATCATCTAAATGCAGGAAAATTGCAGTGGCTTCTCCATAATAGACCCTCGGCAGATTATCACTTTCAAAAATCCAAAGAACTGGCCCCTGAAACTTCCGTTTATTTCGACAATGAAGATAGTGGTGTATATAGTTGGTTAACAGAAAAGAGATACCAAAATTTTGAACAGGCTAATAAACATGATGATCCATTTCATCTGGAAAAATGGCAATGGTCATATGCTGATCTAAAAGATCAACAGGCCGATTTACTATTCATTCTGGGTTGTGATTCCCGATATTTAAAATATTTACCCAAATTTCTCTTTACTCTTGTAAAAGCACATAAAAGGGTAGATTTTCAAAGTAAAATCGTTCTTGCTCTTGCATTGGAAAATCCATCATCTCAACAAAAAGAATTTCTAAAAGAGATCTCTGAATTTATTCATAACACCATTCCTAATATGCATATTACCTATGGTTATGGTTCCTCACTTTATCGGGATGCAGCCTATTTTACCTGTTTACGTTTTCTTTTTGCGGAAAAACTTTATCAACGTTATCCTACAAAAACCTTTATTCTTGATATTGATCTCACCGTTACAGAGGATTTTTTCAGTAAAAAATTCCCTTTATTTGGTAATTATGATTTTGGTTTGAGACTTTTTGCTTTTGATAAAAATGGTGATCAGCTCGTGGGGGCACCTTGGTGTTTGGGAGCCGGAATTACATATCTAAACCATTCAGAAATCACCCCTAAAATTCTTCATTTTATCGGACATTATATAAAATGGGCTTATGATCCTCATAATTTTACCAATTGGTGTATTGATCAATGTGCTTTGTCACAAGCTGTCGAGCAATTTATACGCCCTTCCTGGAAAAATTTGGTAATAAGAGATATCGATCAAGAGAATTTATTTGATCTATCCAATTATTTTAAATCAAAAAACGATTTTTATTATCAATCCCCCTACATCAGTGAAAATAATTTTAAGGAACAAATTCAATTATTATTGCATTAATTATATAAATCTTCAAAATAATGCATGAGTGCTGTTTGTAAATCCGGGAGAATAAAATGACACTAGAATTTTCATTATCTCAAAATCAGACCAAATCTTTTACACTAACCAGCGCAGCCCATAACATTGAATTAGGCAATTGGGAGATTAACAATCACCAGCTTGGCATTGAGGATGTTTTATTTTCTATTCAGCAAATTTGTCTGCATGGAGGAAAACAGGAAGGTTCTAGACTGATTATAATTAAATGTCCTGATGGATTGACCATCACCCTGAGCCCAACACGAGGAATGAATGTGATTGAAGCAACAGCTCCTGGCATTCGCCTGGGTTGGGATTCACCTGTAAAGGAGATAGTCAACCCCACTTTCATAAATCTTCAAAGTCGCAATGGCACCGGATGGTTGGAAGGTTTTAACGAAATGATGGTGCGTTGCGGTTATGAATGGTCTGGGCATCCTTTTACCGACACCAATGGTGAGCTTTATAGCCTTCATGGAAAAGCAGCAAATACACCAGCATCTGAAGTTATTGTTGAGATCGATACTCTATTTCCATACGAAATCAAGATAAAAGGCTTAATTAAAGAAAGCACTTTCAAAAAAACCGATTTACGTGTTCTAACAGAGCTATCCTATATTCCTGGCTCCCACAGTTTTACCCTTCATGATCGCTTGACCAATCATGCCGATTACTCGCATCCCTATCAAATTATTTACCATAGCAATTTCGGTAAACCTCTATTAGAAAAAGATGCAAAATTTATCGCCCCTGTTAAAGAAATAAGTCCTTTTAACAACTATGCTCAAAATGGACTAGATAATTGGCAAACTTATCGTGAACCTACCAAAGATTTTGATGAAATGGTATTTAATATCATTCCCTATACCAAAAAAGATGGAAGCACCATGGCCGCGTTGCATAATAAAAGCGAAAATAAAGGAGTTTCCATTGAATTCAATACTAAGCAACTTCCCTTTCTAACTTTATGGAAGAACACAGATACCGAAAAACAGGGATATGTCACAGGCATAGAACCAGGAACCAATTTTGCCTATCCTATGACAATTGAACGTGAACAAGGTAGACTTAAAAAACTTCATGCCGGAAAAACAGTTGAATTTAAATTGAGATATAACGCCTTACTTGATCGGCAAGCTGTTGAAATCATGAAAAAGGAAATTACCAATATTCAGGGCAATCAAGAAACCCAAATCAATCAAAAACCAGTCGCACAAGAATAACAGAATTAAAATAAGGGATTAATTGACATATCCCTTATTCAATCAATCCTTATCCAATATTTGATATATGGATTAAAAAGTTCCTGGATTATAATTTTTGGTAATACTATCGCAATAAGAGCCTGTTTTAACATACAAAATAACACCATATAAAGTCGATTGAATATAACAGCCAGAAAAAATATCTTTAGCATCTTTTGGAAAATCTGGAGAGGCCCTGCCAATAACATTTTTATGCATGTAATACTCTCCATTTAATAAACCGTTTACATACCAAGGGTTTGACAATCCAACAAAATCAAAAATTTTCCTTGTTAATGGATGTGTTTTCATAATGGTTTGTTGAGAAGAAAACCTCAAATCATCGCGGATAAATGTAATCCCCTCCACTTTCTTATTACCAAAATGATAAATAGATTGTAAAATTTCCTGTACTATTAATGCATTTTTCTGATGATCTATTCTTTTCAGATTACATAATGCTGATGACAAAAGCAAAGATGTCCATAAATAACAAATTGGAACCAAAAGCATTATCTTTGAATGACAACCAGCCTTTTGAACATACAGAAATATAAAAATGAAAAAGGCTGATATACCCATCATTTCACGTGTATTACCACTGGGTATATTTAATATAATATTTGAACTCGTTAAGGCAACCAGCAATAAAGGAAAACACAGGCATAAAACACAAATTCTTTTATAATTTTTCTTGAAAAGATCTTTTATCACTGTATATAAAAAAAATACAGATGAAATAATCAAAGATACTATTATATAGTTTTCCTGAATATACAATAAAAACAGTAATAGATATATTTTTATATTCTCAATAAGATGAATGAATATATATTCATTTAAAACAATAATCTTTCCTAATGGACCATAATCGTTGGTAATCAAAAAATTTACAACGCATATTTTATAAATGAAAAATGTAGTTAATATATTGCATAATCTTAGAAATAGTTCCCTGAACAATCCGGAAAATGCTACCTGATCACTATCATTCAATAGTTTTACAGCCAATAGTCCAATAACTAATGTCAAAGCACATTGATAAAAACAATATAAAGAAAATAATAGGCATGAACGAATTATATAATCAATACACACATTTTGATTATTTTCTTTAAATACAAATAGACATGCCAATGCAACACTGCATGTCATGATTATACAATCATATTTATATGATAAATTTTGTAAAAAAAATGGATTGCATAAAAGAAAAATAAATATAGTTAATTTTAATAAATAATTTTCTGATCGAATTATTTTATCTGTTGTATAAAGAAAAATTAAATACAAAGCTAAGAAAGCAATGATAAATGAAAAAGGATAAGGGTCAGAAACTATTGCACTTCCGTTTAATAAACGAATCAACCAAACAGAAAACGGTCTTACATTAAGGAACCATACAAAAAGGTCACCATTAGATGCCCGATACATATCATCAACAAAATCATAAGGAGACAATAAAAAAGGAATAGAATAAATAAAAGTAATAATAGATGTTAATAAAACATAATGTTTTTTATGAATGGTTATAGACATCAGTTTAATATTATTTTTTAAATTACATATGTTGAAATTATTTTAATGTTAAAATATTAATCTTGATCTGAAAACAAGCCAATCTAATTTAATTATTCTATAAAAAATTTTTATATTTATTAAGTTATGATATTTATTTGTTTTTTTACGGTATATGAGAGGTGGGCATGCGA
>NZ_JACFQI010000004.1:0-170210 GCF_016101485.1 Commensalibacter sp. M0133 | reverse complement strand
TAAATTATCTGCTGAAATGTTGGATTATACCATAAAAGTCCCAACTCCATCCCATCAGGATGCCTCTTTGGGTAAAGTCGTCGATAAAGTTTTAAATAATGTATCCTTTTCAACATTTACAAATATTTATCAAGAAAAAAAAGAAAATAATGATTTAGACGTTAAATGTATTGCAATTGGATCTGATCGTGAAAAAGCAATTGATAATTGGACACCTCTTTTTGATAAAAATAGTAGAATTGATGGAAACGGGATTAAGTGTTTCGATAAAGAAACTGGTGAATGGGTCGTTCCTGAAGACGGGATTTTGGATATTAATTATGATATTTCTTTTGGTGATATGTCAGGAAAAAAATATGTTCCTATAGTAGAAGCGGAAAATTTTTTTAACATTGATATGGCAATCAACAATGAGCTGAATAAAGTTAATGAAATTATAGAAGTGGTTGATCAGCAGAAAATCACTTCTTACATTAAACCTCTTAAAGAAAATTTAGACTTAGTTTCTGAAGAAACAAAAGATAATCAAATAAAGGTGGATAATAAAATAGATTTAGAATCCTTTTTTCTCAAACGTGCATATCCAATTATAGATTCAGGCAATTGGAAGACTGTCAAAATCACGCAAGGTATCAATAAAGGTAAAATTGCCTGGTTTGATACAATTTCTAATAAGTATTTAAAAAAAGCTATTGATCCTAATGATTACGTTTTTACAGAAGAAATTGTGGAAGCTTATGCAGGGCCAGTAATTTTGATTGATGTAGATGTGACAATATCATCCGGTACCGAAGTGTCTGGGATCAGTTTATTAACGAATGTAAATAATAAAAGACAAGATCCATATGTTTTGGTCATTGAGGAAAATGCAAAAATTTCATATTCAAATATATTTTATAGAAATGTGATATCAAGAGGCAAATCATATCATAACACGTATTCAAGTAGCATGGTTGAATTGTATAATAATGCAATATCTTTAAAAGATACCTTGATAGTTGTGGGAGAAGTGAAAGCTAAATTTTGTTCAACAAGCAAAACGTGTACAAGTACAAAGGATTATTCCTCGGGAGATAATTTGTTTTGGTTTGGAACTGATGGGTATCCTATAGGATTAAAAGGTTACAATAACGCTGAATTTATTTGTCCAATTGTTCCATTATTGTCAGAAGATAGTCCAGTATCTCATCCATCTTACTGGTTATTTAAAGATAAAAGTAAATGTTTATATAATAATGCAATGAATACAGATGAAATAATTTCATGGGTTAAGGAACATAGTAAACAAAGATTTATTTCCAATAAAACATTGATGTATTTAGGAGACTCAACCAACAACAATTTAGTAATAGATGTTGAGGAAGTAAAAGATAGCTCTGAAAATATTGTTCTTGATAAAGAAGGATATCCTGTCTTGGTTAATGTTTATCGTGTGGATAATGGTGATGAGATATACAGAGGAAATGAACCCTTAAATTTAGTCAATTGGAATAAGATAACATTAAAAAACGGAGCGATTTTAGATGATATAATTATTTTTAGAACTTATCAATATGAAGAAGATAATAGCACGGGATTGTATCTGGAAAAAAATTGCGGAATAAAAAATTCTGAAATATATGGATACAGTCTATATAATGATACAATGAGTCGATCAAGTAATAATTATTATATCTCTTCAGGAGATGTTTATTATAATATATATTCAATTTCTGAAAATGATTGTTTTTATGATATAAATGAAACCAAATTTCCAATTTCGTTATTTGATCGTGATATAATCTATTATGACAGCAACGTGAAAAAAATAACGCAAGGTAAAAGTGATAATAGTAAGATTTTTTATATTACAATAGGTGGCACTAAAAAATCAGTAGCGAGTTTAGACTTAAGAGGTGGAAAATTAATAAATCCTTCCATTTCATTTTTTTATCAAGGTTCGATAAATGTTCTTGATGAATTATCATATAATTTTAAAGAGATAGCTATTGAACCACAACTCGTTATTGCGACTAATAATATTAAAGGTCAATTGAAAAGAATTGTAAAAAAGGGGGACAGAATAAAATTGTTGGGTTATTGGTTTTCACAAATTCAGGAATTTTCATCGTTTCCTTTAGGATTAAATAAAGTTAGAACTACATTAAATTTAATATAAAATTATAAATCTTTTATATTATTATGTATTGGATGATAAAAACAATTAGTAACAATTTAAAAACAAAAAGATTAGTAAAACATTATATGCCAATCAGAATAACTTGCACATTATCCTCGATAGAATTCCGTGTTATTTGCCAGATAAGATATTTATAATGTTAAATTGTTTTTTATCAATTCTAATTCGAAATTTCTGATTGCTGATAATCTTTTTTAAATTAATAGCTAGATCCTTCGTTATTTGTTGGACCTTTATGTCAGCAAGAAATGTTAGAAGCAAGTTGAAAACTTAATTTTATTCAATAATCACCTGAAAAGGTGATTATCAAAATTTTCAAGGTTTGAGCAAATGGTTGCAACCGATTTTTTATCACAAGCATTACAATATTTCATGAATATTTTACCGGGCAATGTAACTTTCAACTTGATAGTCTTACTTACGTTTAGTGTAACGTTATGCACATTGATTACTAGATTTTGGAAAGAGCCAGATAACAAGAATAGATTACATAAATTATGGTCATTTATCAATTTTCTGGCATCTTTTAAGTTTTCTAAAAAAAACATGCGAATATCAGGAAAAAATGATAAAAAGAAAATTATATAGATCACTTTATCATCATGAACATTGGTTTGCAGAATGGTGGAGTGCGATCTTACTTTTAAGTGCTGGTATTTATGTGATTATAATACCGGAAAGTGAAATTCTTCATCCATTTTTTATCCAGGGTTATTTAAAAATTATATCCAACCAAGTTTGGTATAGTTTATTTATTTTTATAGGATTTGTCCAATTTGCAGCTTTATCATATGAAAGCCAGCTGGGACGGGCCACTTCAGCTTTTTTTGCATCAACCTTGTTTATTTGGGAAACATTAAACAATTTTGTTTATGGATCACAATCGCATTTTTGTTTATTTGCTTGGGGAATATTTGCTTTGATTAACCTTTACGCTCTGGCACGTATATTGTCAGGAGTAGAGCAGGTTTATGAATACAATTTATGAATTAATTAAATGGTGGTGGCAAAATAATGTTGAATGGATTAGATTACATGATCCATGGGTTATTCCTGTAATAGCTATATCTATTTCATTAAGTATGATTATACGGATGATATGTGTTATTATAAGAATTTTGTGTAAAAAATAAAAAATATTAATTTAATAAAATTATTTCTTAAATAAAATTAATATTGAATGTATTATTCTTAAATAATAATATATTAAATGTGTAGAGATTTTACAGTAAATATTTGAAATTATTTAATTTCTAGCATTTATTTTATGTAAAATTTTAAACATTAAAAAATAATAATATCACAAAAATTATTTATTAATATATTACAAAGTCAAAAAAATGAATTTAAAATTTCTTTTAATGCTGGGGGTTGTATCTTCCCCTATTATAAATTTTTCTCATATTACATATGCAGAAGATTATGTGGCCAAATCTCAAATAAATGTAGCTAATGGAGTGGCTGGTTTAAATAAAAATGGAGAAATAACGGCCAATGTAAATAATGATAGAATAAATAATAATTCAATAAATAGTAATTTTATTCAGTTAAATAAAAAAAATGATCGTTTACGTTTTATTACCAACAGTCCTGATACTAATAATAATGAGATTGATATGTTTTATAATGCGGATGGTAATAATAAGGATGATTTTGGTAATCCATTAGATGGGAATACATTTTATTTCACGAATAATAAATATGGTAATAATTACCGATTCAATGGAACGGTTAAAGCTGGTGGTATTGAAATTAATGGACATGTATTAAATAAACCCATTCCAGGGGGGATTGAACCAGTTGATCCGTATAATGATGATAGGAATAATGCCAATTTAATATTTTTGAGTCAACCAGGGTATGATTGGGGAAATATTAAACCCAATACGTTAATGGTTGGAGGGCGTAGTCGCAATTCTGTAGTTGGAATAAAAGCTACCTGCCAAAATACCGGACAAGGAGATCAAGGTGGATCTTGCTATCAATTTACAAATATGAGCGGTCCACAAGCATACCATCGTAGTGGTTCTGGAGTGACTGATGGCATTAATATGGATATGCGAACAATGGATAATTCTCCTATGGATTCAATAGGTGGGAATACATTGGTTAAAAATAGCGATGGTTCATATATTGTTAAAGGTAATGAATATTCGGTAATATCGAATGTTCCTGCTGGCGCAACAAAATTTGTTATCAAAGGAACCTTTGGATGTGGGTTGGGTGAAAGCAGATCACGTTGTGAATTGAGGGGTATCAATTTTGTAAACAATGCAGGAAAAATATCAAATTCTGTAAAAGTTACCCCCGGTTTTTATAATCCTTCAAATAATACGACAGAAGTAAATATTAATGATGGTTATGTTTTGAAAGATATTTTAACTCCAGATAAAAAATTAGAAATTATATATTATGCTGCTGATGGTACAGCATATGCTATTGATTTTTCTGAAGATAACAATGGTTCTCAATATGCGGCAATTTATCCATCTTTATCAGAAAAAGAAAGAAATCTTACGCACGCTCGTATGGCTGTATGGACTAATATCGCCAATGGGATGGCCAGTGTTGAAAATGGAACCAATGAAGACAGTGGTAATACAGACATGCCCGGTTATTATTATGGATATGCTGATGGGTTTGGCGATACTGTTTTAAATCAAGCCAATATTGACGCTATTAAAGCAGATAAAACAAAAACAGATGAAGAAAAAGATCTTGCCATAAGACAAAATAAAGTAACCAAGATATTTATGAGATCTTTTAGTTATCCAGGTTTAGCTGGTGACTTAGTAAAATGGAAGAATAACAAGCATCCGCTTAATGATGATCCCAATATAAAATCTCCAGGCTTAAATGCTAACGATCAGCTGGATTATAAACTTTCCTACGCTTGTTTAACAAAAAACCAGTTAAATGATAATGAGGAACTACAAAAGAGATTGCATATTGGTAATCGACCAGATTGTTTTGATAAAGTTAATATTCCTGCAGTTGTAAGGCCGGAACAAATAAATAATATAAATTATATTTATAATAGTAATTATCATCGTTATCAAAAACCCGCCCTGTTTTTAGGAATGGTTCAAAAGAATTTTAATCTTTACACTCAACAATCATTCAATAAAAGTCCTGATTCAATTACCCGTGAATTTGATAATGAATGGGATTTTCCTATGAATCAAGATCATGATGGACAAGCATCTGTGCGTGGACTTACCATGGTCTTTTCCGGAGGTGGACACCCATTGGCTCAAGGAAGCTATATGTTGCGTATGGCTGGATTCAATCATATGCCATTGGGGTTGAAAATTGATGGTATTTGGCCATATGGTGGTAAGTCTTTTGAAACTGATGCAGGTTTCTTTTTGTATAAATGGACTATGTTAGGAGCATCTCCCTATCTGCAAAATATTAATGATGTTATGAGCATATCTGGTTTGGGACAAATAAAAACCAATCAGGCTTCATACCAACTTATGACATTTATGTCTAATGATGGTAATGTAGATAACAAGCGAAATAATTCATTGCATTTGGGTTTAACGAAGCAAAATTCTACTGATCCCCTTCAGAACTTAGCCTGGAATCAATCACCAACTTGTAACGAGAATAAAGAATGTGCTGTTTTAGGTCAGATATTTTTTGATCCGTTGGGTTATATAGGTGGTATAGGATTAGGTTCTGGTTATGGAGATAAAGCTAAATTAGGATTGGTTGTAGACAAGGATGCTAATGTTTTTATAAATAAAAATTTATCGGTAACTGGTCAATCTAATAACAATAGTATTAATACTAATTTTCTTCAGCTTAATCATAAAAACAATATTTTACGTTTCGTAACTAATAGCCCTGATACGAATAATAACATGATTGATATGTTTTATAATCGGGATGGTGATAATAGAGATGATTTTGGTAACTTATTGGAATCAAACACTTTCTATTTTACAAATAATAGATATGGTAATAATTATAGATTTAATGGCACGGTTAAGGCAAATAGTATGGAAAGTGATCAATTTACTGCTAGGGGTTCCATTTCATCACGAAGATTTATTGGTTTATTGTCAACACCATCTTCATCATCAGCGTCTTGTACAACAGGAGAGTTTACAGATGATACAAATTATCATTATGTATGTGTTTCTACAAACAAATGGAAACGTGTCGCTTTGTCAGATTTTTAGACAATCAATTAATTATGATTTTATTTTATAAAATCATACATTAAATTTTTATAATAATTTTATCCCACCTTAATGGTGGGCTTTTTTTATTTTTAAAGGTAAATTTTTATATTAAAAACAACGGGAGGTATTTGTTTAAATCACCTTAAATATTGTGTTGTTATGTCAATTTTAAATTATTTTGGTCTTTGAAAATAACGCACTGATAATCATAGGTTACTGGTAATTGTTTGGTTGAAGGATATTCAGGTAATTTTACTTATTTAAAACAAATGGGTAATGGACCAGCATTAAGTATTTGTCAGATGGAACCAGCAACTTATTGTGACATTTGCAATAATTTTTTAAATAATGCTAAGCGTCAATCTTTAATATGTTTATTAATATATATTGCAGGAAACTTTAATTTAGATAGTCAGGGATTACTAAAACCTGATATATTAATAGGTAATTATTTTTTTGTTGTGGCAATATTTCGTATTTTTATATTTGAATTAAGAAATTATTATCTTAAGTCACGAAGACTGTAGCTATGGCTCAGTATCATAAAAAATACTATAGTATCAATTTAGGTAAAGTAATTTGAAGAATTATGACCATTTTCAATAAGCCATAAACTGTTAAAATAGATTAAAAATAATTTATGAATATAAAACATAAAATATGTAATATTCATTAAATAATATAAAAGAAATTATTAGATTAATAATTTAAAAATAATTATTTTATGTATGATTTTTATAGATTTTTTTATATAAAATGTATATAATCAATAAGGTAAGGTAAAAAAAGAATTACCTCCTTTATTATTGACACAACATCTAACTAAAAATTTCAAAAGGTTTTAAATAATTTTTATTTAGAAATAAAGGCCTTTTTTACCTTACCTAAATCAATCTAGCAAAATTAATTGTGAATATCAATACTAATAGTCAATAATTTATATATCGTTATATTTATTACTTAATAATAATTAATTTTTATGACAATAATAAAGAATAAATATATATTTATTTGAATAAATAATAATTCTAATTCATGTTAAATGAAATTATAATTTTTTGATAGAATATTGTTTTGAACAATGGATAAAATGTTCACAAAACATGTAAATATAACTGTAAATTATGATTAATCAATTATACAATGCTTATTTATTATTATTAAATTTGGTAGCGAATAAAAGATATAGAAAATTATTGGCTGTTTATATTGATCAATAATTTTTTACACGTTGAAATAATAACTTATTTCTATAATAAATTATTAGGTGAATTATAATTGATCACACTATATTAAATTTCCACATATCGATTTTGTTATGTTTGTGGTGCCGGATGAGGGATTTGAACCCCCGACCTTCGGTTTACAAAACCGCTGCACTACCACTGTGCTAATCCGGCAATATATAATCAACACGTGCAGTTCTATGCCTGATTTTAGATTTAATTTCAAGAAAAAAATACAAAAAAGTTAATATTTTTAATTTTTATAATAAAAAATCAATTTTTTTTGATTGCTTGAAATTAAATTGATAATCATGAAGTGAAGGGGGATTATATGAAAACAGTTTTGTTTTCCAATTATTTTCCATGGATATACAATATATGCCTCATAAAATTGCAATAGGTCTTGATTTTGGTAGCGATTCCGTTCGCGCTCTGGCTGTAGATTGTCAAAATGGTGAAGAGCTTGCAGCAAGTATCACATATTATCCACGCTGGAAAAAGGGGTTGTTCTGTAATCCTATTTTAAATCAATTTCGGCAACATCCTCTGGATTTTATGGAATCATTAACAGAGGTTGTTTGCTCAGTCGTAAAACAATTGGGTGGTGTTGCTAAAAATATTGTTGCTATTGGAGTTGATGCGACAGGATCCAGTCCTGCACCATTAGATAGGCATGGTCAAATTCTTGCGTTACGGCCTGATTTTTCAGAAAATCCAAATGCAATGTTTATTTTATGGAAAGATCATACCGCTATTGAAGAGGCGGAAGAAATTAATCGATTATGTCAAAAACCAGCATATTCTGTTTTTTTAAAAGGATGTGGAGGGGTTTATTCATCAGAATGGTTTTGGTCAAAAATTTTGCATAGTTTCAGAAATGACGAGGCTGTTAAAAAAGCCACAGTATCTTGGGTTGAATGTTCAGATTGGATTCCCGCGTTGCTGACAGGCACAACCTTACCCTATATAATTAAAAGAAACAGATGTGCGGCTGGTCATAAATGCCTTTGGAATGAACAATGGGGCGGTTTACCTTCCTATGAGTTTTTTAAAGACCTAGATCCTGTAATGGTTGAAGAATTACCCTATCCGTTATTTAAAGAGACTTATACTGCTGATATGGCTGTTGGCAAGTTAACAAAGGAGTGGGCGGAAAAACTTGGTTTAAACGAAAATGTGACGGTTTCAGGCGGGGCAATTGATTCCCATGTCGGTGCAATAGGTGCGGGTATTGAACCCTATAGTCTGGTAAAGGTCATAGGAACTTCAACTTGTGATATGTTAATGGCTGAAAATGAGCAGGTAAAAGATAGGTTTATCAAAGGGATATGCGGACAGGTTAATGGTAGTATTGTCCCGGAATATATCGGTTTCGAGGCGGGACAATCCGCTTTTGGTGATATTTTTGCGTGGTTTCAACGTTTTTTAGGCTGGCCCTTGCAATTCTATGCACGTAATAATTTTACACATTTGCAAGAGTTTTATGAAATTGAGCATGATTTACTAAATAATCTAGCTGAAGAATGGTATAAAAATAAGAATCTAGAATATTTACCGATTGCAGTTGACTGGTTTAATGGGCGTCGAACACCTTATGCCAATCAGCGTTTAAAAGGAATAATTACAGGATTAACATTGGCCACTGATGCAGTTGCGGTTTTTGGAAGCTTGATAGTTTCCACTGCTTGTGGTGCAAGGGCTATTATGGAATGTTTTGTAGAACAGGATATACCTATTAACACAATTATTGCAATTGGCGGAATTGCTAAAAAATCATCAATCATAATGCAGACATGTGCCGATATTATGAAACGTGAAATAAAAGTGTCAGATTCTGAACAGTGTTGTGCTTTGGGGAGCGCCATTTTAGGGGCCGTAGCTGCAAAGGTGTATTCTTCAGTTTTGGAAGCTCAGCACCATATGTCCAGTCCTATATCCAAGATCTATAAACCTGATTTGCATTTATCTGAACAATACGAACGGATATACGGTCAGTATCAACAATGGGCTAGGGTTTTGGAAAGACAATATGTTTAAAATTAAGTATCAAAAAATATTTATCATTGAGGAAATGGGTGTTTATCCTGAAAAAACTTGATTACAAGAATGAAAATGCTTATCTTAATGATGTCCAGTAAATGGATGATAATTAAATAACGACGTTCTTGGGGCGAGGTGTAATTCCTCACCGACGGTAAGAGAATATCATGTTCTTAAGCCCGTGAGCGCCTGTATTGTAATAATGCAGGGTCAAGCAGATTTTGGTGCGATTCCAAAGCCGACGGTTACAGTCCGGATGAGAAAGAACGATATAATTTACCTTTTACGTTTCGTTAATAACGTGAAGAAGGTATGTTATGGAGTGCCCGCGTGCGTCTAGAGATAGGAACTAGAAATGCAAGCACGCTTAGGTTCGGTTTCACAGGCTGAACAATTAAAAATGAATGAGGGAATTGATTTACCCGAAGCAATCTCTAATGCTTTTTCATATGCTATACGCGAAGCTTTACTTTATGTTGGGCAGACAGCGCCTAATCCTCCTGTTGGATGTGTAATTTTAGATCAACAGGGTAAAATCCTTGCTACTGCAGCCCATCATGAGGCAGGTAAGCTACATGCCGAAGCGTTGGCATTGCGGCAATGTCGTGTTGCAGGTGTTTGGGATAAAATTCATGATGTTATAGTAACGTTAGAACCCTGCAACCATATAGGGCGTACGCCACCTTGTTCTGAATCATTATTACGAACTCCGGCCCGTCGTATATGGGTGGGAGTTGCTGATCCCAATCCTAATGTTTGTGGTGCTGGTAATGAACGGTTAAGACAAGGCGGCAAAGAAGTTTTTTTGTTAAGAGATCTTTGCGGTAAAAAATCTCTTTACTGGCAAAAAAAATGTGAGGATCTTATTGCTCCGTTTATTCAATCTGTGTCAAGAGGGAAAGCCTGGATAACGGTTAAACAAGCTCTTGATGTTGCAGGCTCCATGATTCCACCAATAGGGAAAAAGACATTCACCTCTTTTACATCCCTATGTCAGGCTCATCAATTGCGGCGTGGAACTGAGGCGATTATAACAGGTGTGAATACGATTAAAGAGGATAATCCCTCTTTCACCGTGCGCTATGTCCCTGATCACCCGGATCGAAAACGCTTGTTGATTATTTGCACTAAACAGCAAAAGCCTCTAGAGAAAATTGTCCCTGTAAATTATATCAAAAATGCTGAAAAAAATAATTTTTCTCTTGTTACATGTTCAAAAATTGATGATTTACCATATTTATTACATAATCATAATATATTATGGGGAATGGTTGAAGGAGGGCCACAGTTATTGCAAGTCATTCGTCAAAAGAAACTTTGGGATGAATGGCTTATATTTCGAAAACAAAATAAAGGGGATGATCAGTTAAAGTTAATTTCTAACCATCTTGCTTCACCTACGCGATTACTTTTATCCCATTTCAATTTTGTTGACTTTTCGAAAAGAAAGGAGGGCACATTATGTTCTCTGGTATCATAGAGTTTCTTGGTGTTGTTTCAGCTGTTAAATATGAAAAGCAGGATTTAAAAATTCAAGCTATGGAAATTAAGATTAAAACTGGTATACCAGATTTGATTCTTGGTGAAAGTGTTGCCGTAAATGGTGTATGCTTGACGGTGACAAAACTAGGTACGAATGATGAAGCTTCCTTTTTTATCAGTTCAGAAACTTTAGATCGTACGAATCTATATGTTTTAATTGAAAATATGAAAGTAAATCTGGAACGGGCCGTAACACCTTCCACCCGGCTTTCTGGTCACATTGTTCAGGGGCATGTAGATGCAACTGGCCGTATTTTCAAAATTGAACAGAAAGGTGAGGCACATCAATTATTTGTCGCTTTACCTTCTTCATTACGTAAGTATGTTGTGGAAAAAGGTTCAATAGCCATAGATGGTGTCAGTTTAACTATTAACGGGATAAAAGAAACAGCCGAAGAAAATCACGGAATAAATGAGTTCCTGATTGATTTGATGATTATTCCGCATACTTGGAACCATACACGGCTCGGCTTGTTAAAGGTTGATGACATTGTCAATATCGAGGTTGATATCATTTCAAAATACGTGGAAAATCTATGTCAAGTTCAAAAGTGAATCAAACTTTAAGTGCGGAATTGAAACATGCTGTTTCTGCCTTGCAAAATGGGCAGATGGTTTTGTTGGTTGACGATGAGGGACGTGAAAACGAAGGTGACCTAGTTGCTGCCGGGCAATTTGTAACGCCTGAGATCGTTAATTTTATGATTACGAATGCCAAAGGTTTACTTTGTATGCCTTTACAACGTGAGCTGGCGCAGAAACTTCGTTTACCATTAATGGTTCAACACAATACCTCACCACATGAGACAGCTTTTACAGTCTCTATAGAAGCAAAAGAGGGCATTACAACAGGTATTTCTGCTTCGGATCGTGCAAAAACCTTTGAAGTGGTTGCAAGGGATTGCGTCACTGCGCAGGATATTATTTGTCCCGGTCATGTTTTCCCCTTAATTGCCGATCCTAATGGTGTTTTATCCAGAAATGGACATACGGAAGGCTCGATTGATCTATTAAAAATCGCTGGATTGAAGCCTATTGCCGCAATTTGTGAGATTGTCAAAGATGATGGATCAATGGCAAGAATGCCGGAGCTTCGTCAGTTTTCTGAAAAATATGGTATTCCAATCGTTACAATTGCTGAAATTATACGTTGGCGTGAACAGTATGACGCGAAAAAATTGGATTCCGTATCTTCATTGGTGAAAGCGGGAACAAGAGCCCATTTACCCAATTGTTATGGTGGAGAGGATTTTAAGGTTCAGGCATTCATAGACTTGAAGGGTAATGAACATCTGGCCGTTATGAAAGGAGACTTTCCATTTCATCAAACCAATGAACAAATTCCCTTGGTTCGTCTGCATTCAGAATGTTTGACAGGGGATGTGTTTGGTTCTTTGCGATGTGATTGCGGTCCCCAATTACATCAGGCCTTGAAAATGATTGGTGAATCTGAATGTGGTGTTCTGTTATATTTATGCGGTCATGAAGGTCGTGGAATAGGGCTTTTTAATAAGGTTGAGGCTTACGCATTACAGGAAAAAGGGTTTGATACGGTCGAAGCGAATCATCAATTGGGTTTTTTGACTGATATGCGTGACTGGAAAGTTGCTGGTGCCATTTTAAAAAAACTTGGTATCAAATCTTTAAATTTAATGACGAATAACAAGAACAAGGTTGAAATGATGAAAAAACAGGGTTTTGAAATTCGTCATCGTGTTTCATTGGAAATTGATGCTAACCCTTTTAACAGTCAATATTTAAAAACAAAACGAGATCGTATGGGGCATCTTTTAACCCATTTATCTGAAATATAAATTTCAGTTAGAGTTTATAACTAGTGAATAAAGGTTTTTACATGATAAAACAAGCTCCTCAATCAATACAGAAATTTTCATTTTCCAAGCCACCACGGATCGCAATAGTTGTTAGCCGGTTTAATCAAACAGTAACGAATGGATTGTGTCAAGGAGCACAGGAATGGTTGTCTGAACATCAAATTCCTTTTTATCAAGAAGATTTATATTATGCACCTGGAGCTTTTGAATTGCCTTTAATCGCACAAAAACTAGCCAAGTCAGGTAAATATGATGGTGTTGTATGTTTGGGGTGTGTAATTAAGGGAGATACAGCGCATTTTGAATTTATCAGTCTGGGTGCAACTATCGGATTGATGCAGGCCAGTTTGCATACAGAAGTTCCTATCAGTTTTGGTGTTTTAACCACTTATACTTCGGAACAGGCACAAATCCGTTCTGAAGAAAATAAGGAGAATAAGGGTCGCGAGGCTGTGGCAGCCTGTATTGAAAGTTTGGCTTTATTACAAAAAATTTAAATTTCTCAAGTATTTAATTTTTCTTGGTAATTGGCTTGATCAATTATCAAGAAAGAAAAAAGCTGCATTATTTTTTATATATTAATTGAGAATAATTATTAATTGCATAACATTGATTGTATCTTGAATGAATTTTTATTATTTTTGGGATTTAAATATATAAAAAAAAGGAGTAGTTATGTTTTTCAGTTTTAAAAAAATTAAACTGCCAGAAGAATTCGTCATATGGAAAAGTTAATAATCCAAAATTCAGAATATTGAAATCGAACCATAATGAAAATTTCTGAATTGTTATTCCTTTTTTATAAGTTGTTACAAAATTGATTTATATAATGGATGTTGAATGTTTTTAGATGAAAGCTATTTTCTTCTATTGTTTCAATTAAAAGATATAACATATTTATAAATCTATAGAGTTTTGAATTCTTCTGTATTGTACGAAAAGGATGTGTTGCCGGAATGGTTTCTGCATTGATTAGACGGATTGTTGAATTTTGCTCACGTCATGCATGGCTTGTTTTTATAGTTTATCTGTTGCTGGCAATTGTATCTATTTTTGTAACAAGTAAGAAACTGGATATAACTACTGATACTACCAAGATGTTTTCCACGAAAATGCCTTGGAAGCAGCGATCGGACTGGATGGGAAAGAATTTCCCAAATCGAGAGGGAATTTTAGTTGCGATTATTGAGGCCAAAATTCCGGAAGAAAGGGAATTAAGTGCAGAAATCCTTGTTAATCAGTTAAATCAGGATAAAAAACATTTTTATTTTGCTAGTTCACCAGAAAATAATCCTTTTCTTGTTAAAAACGGATTGATGTTCCTTGATCCTCCAGTGTTGGATCAAACATTGAATACAATAATTCGTGCACAACCTTTTTTGAGTAGTCTTGCCGCGGATACTTCTGCACGAGGATTATTTGATACGTTGGGTATGGTTGTAGAAGGTATTAAGGAAAATCAGGTTGATCTGGAACAGTATAAAAATGAATTAAATGGATTTGCTAAAACATTAGAGAAAGCATCACAAAGAGATTTTGAACCTTTTTCATGGGAGAAAAGTCTTTCTGGAGAACTTTCAAGTTTGGCTGGTCGATATCAAATCGTAGTGGCAAAACCAAAAATGGATTTAACCTCCTTGCAACCTTCAGGGGAGGCTGTTGCGTCATTAAAAAAAGCCATTTCTTCCATATCATATGTTCAAAGAGGAGATGTGAAGATTCATATTACAGGAGATGCAAAAATCAATGATGAGGAATTTTCCACGGTCATGGATGGCATGGTTCTCGGTCTTTTTGCCTCTTTTGTATTGGTTGCGGGCTGGTTATTCCTTGCGGTAAAAACCTGGCGTATTATTTTACCCATACTATATGTGTTATTGATCGGTTTGATTCTTACAACAGGTTTTGCTTCAATTGCGGTGGGCACGTTAAACCTTATATCCGTTTCTTTCGCAATTTTGTTTGTCAGTATTGCTGTTGATTTCGCAATCCAGTTTTCTGTTCGTTTCAGGGGGCAAGATATTCAAGCGGATGACAATACCAATAAAAGGCAATCAACTTTATTGGCATTGTCTAAAACAGGATATGATACAGGTCATCAGATATTTACAGCTTCTGTTGCAGCAGCAGCAGGTTTTCTGGCGTTTACTCCGACAAATTTTGTTGGGGTTAAGCAGCTTGGCTTAATTGCTGGCACGGGTATGATTATTGCCTTGATCTGCACGTTAACACTTTTGCCAGCCATGTTAACAATTTTACAGCCAAAAATAGTTCAAGCTATGGCTGGTTTTCCCAGATTGAAAAGTTTGGATAATAAATTTCGACATTATCGTTGGTATGTCCTTGCTGTTTATGCAGTGATTGCTGTTATCGGCATTTTCTTTCTGGTTGATCAAAAGGTCAGCTTTGATGCAGACCCATTTCATACCAAGGATACCCATTCTGAAGGGATGAAGGCTTTACAGTTATTGATGAATGATCCGAATACTAATCCTTATACAGCAGATGTAATGGCTAAATCTCCTGAAGAGGCAAAAAAACTCGTAGATCAGATTGGTCAGCTTTCTTCAGTGCAAAATGTTATTTGGCTTGGATCTTTTGTTCCGGAAGATCAAAAAATTAAAATTCCAATGATCAGGGATGCAGCGTCGGTCTTGTTAAACACTTTGTCAAACACATCAATCAAATCCAGACCATCAGCATTGGAATTACGTCAGTCTATGCAGAAAATGTTGGATAAACTCAATTCGGTGCAAAATATACTGACGTCTGATAGTCCATTGGAAAGAATACGTCTTGCATTGCAAAAAATTGTCAGTATGTCTGATAATGACCTCATGAAAATCAATGATGATCTGGTTCGTTTTCTTGGTTTTCAATTGCACCATCTGGAAATTATGTTAACGCCATCAGCCGTTTCTTTAACTGATGTTCCCAAAGAGTTGGCAAATGAATATCGAACAAAAGATGGATTATACAGGATAGAGATTTATCCAAAAGGCACAAATCTTGATAATGAACAAATTGCAACGTTTGTTAAACAAATTCGTTCCGTTGCTCCTGAAGCGGCCGGAACTTCCGTTGATATCATAGAAAGTGCAAATACAGTGGTTCATGCTTTTATTATCGCGGCGGTTATGGCGATAATAACTTTGGCCATCATTATATTTATCGCATTACGTCGAATATTGGATATGTGTCTTGTATTAATGCCTTTGATATTGTCAGGACTTATGACAATTATTGTGATTGTCTTAATCGATCAGCCTTTGAATTTTGCCAATATCATTACATTACCGCTTTTACTTGGAGTTGGTGTATCCTTTAATATCTATTTTGTAATGAATTGGCGTGAAGGACTATCGAATCCCTTATCATCGCCAACTGCTAGAGCGGTTCTATTTTCAGCTTTAACAACTGGAACGGCTTTTGGATCTTTGGCAGCTTCAGCCCATCCTGGAACAGCGAGTATGGGGTTATTACTATTGATATCCCTAGGATGTACATTGGTGGCGACATTAATATTTGTTCCTGCGTTATTACCCAAACGGGATATCGATAGGGAATAAATCTATTGGGATGTTTCATTCCAATAGATTATATAGAGGTAAGGGTTAGAAACAGGCCTGAATGAATTTTTGAAAAGCTAGAGCACGGTGACTAATTGAATTTTTTTTCGAATCAGACATTTCTGCAAAAGTTAACGGGTTATTTAATGGTTGAAAAACGGGATCATATCCATGACCGTATTGTCCACGGGGAGGCCAAATAAAATTACCGTCAACTTTTCCTTCAAATTCATATGTTTTACCGTTTGGATATGCAAGGGATAGCACACAGATAAAATAAGCCGATTTATCAGGAATGGACTGTAATTTATCATGCATTTTTTGCATGGCCATAGAATAATTCTTACGGGGTCCCGCCCAACGAGCAGAATATAAACCAGGATCCCCATTCAATCCATTAAGGCAAAAACCGGAATCATCTGCCAAAGCAATCATGTTTGAGGCATAACTGGCTTGTAAAGCTTTCAAGCGGGCATTTTCATGAAAGGTTGTCCCTGTTTCTTCAGGTTCTGTCAGATTAAGTTCACCTGCCGAATGAATTCTTAATGAAAAATTGGAAAGTAATTGATGAATTTCCTTTATCTTGCCTGGGTTATGGGTGGCGAGAACAAGTTCTGTATCAGGAATAATTTTAGGTGGAAGCGAAAACATTTAAATTCTTTCATCATTCAAAAATTAAATATGTTTAAATGAGAATTATCTCTGATTAAATTATAATGCCATAATAATTTGTTTAAAATTAGAATAAATATAAGGTTATGATTTAATGTACAATAAAATAATATCTCAAGATTTATTGCGACAATTATTTTTAATATGATCTAATAAAATTTCATACTGAATAGATAAAATTCATTATTAAAAATATTACTTTATATCATTCTGATAGATAATTTATTTTTCTAAAGTGGTATTTATTTTATAAATCATTTAATTTTAATAATTAATGAATGATTTATGATAGGAAAAAAGAATGCAGTCAATTGATGCGGCTTTAGCAGGTAATTTTCAATTTGATCACCAAATCAAGATTAATCGAATGGGATTTGGTGCGATGCGTATTGTTGGTAAAGGTGTATGGGGGGAACCTGAAAATCGTAAGGAAGTTATTGCAACTTTATATCGTACGTTAGAATTGGGGATTAATTTTATCGACACGGCAGATAGCTATGGTCCTTTTATCAGCGAAGAATTAATTTGCGAAGCACTTTATCCTTATCCGAAAAATTTATTGATTGGCACAAAAGGGGGGCACACTCGGCATGGGCCGGATATTTGGCGACCCATTGGCAGTCCAGATTATTTACGTCAATGTGTTTTAATGAGTATGCGTCGTCTAAAACTGGATCAAATCCGTTTATGGCAATTGCATCGTGTGGGGGAAGATACTTTTCCGGAATTACAGTTTGAAGCTATCGCCAAAATGCAGCAGGAGGGACTAATCGGTCATGTTGGGTTATCTGCCGTATCTGTAGGGATGATTAAACGTGCGTCAAAATTTTTCAAGGTTGCTTCCGTTCAGAACAAATATAATCTGGTTAATCGGGAATCAGAAGCCGTTGTTGATTTTTGTGATGAAAATAATATCGCTTTCATACCTTATGCACCTTTGGAACAGGGGGTGAAATTCACTGGTCCTGTTCTTGAAGAAATTATGAACAAAAAACACGCCTCAGCCCGTCAGATAGCGTTGGCCTGGCTATTAAAACGTTCAAAAATCATTGTTCCCATTCCCGGAACGGGTTCCGTTCAACATTTAGAGGAAAATACAGCAGCGGTGAATGTTAATTTGACGGATGATGAATGGACAAAACTTGATTTGGAGGGGAAAAAGATTTGGGATAAACAAAAAAAATCTGCAAAATTATATTTGTAAACCGAATAAAAGATCGACATATTCTTGGAATAACAACATAGTTGTTTTTTACTCATATTAAAAATGTTATATAAGAATAACTCCTAATAATCGAGTTTTCACAATTGATGTAGAGTTTTTTTTATGTCTTCGAAAAATTCTGATCCGTCTAATACTGGTAATAAATATAGTAATTCAATTATAAAACGCCCCAGATACCGTATATGGCGGATGTTGGTTGGAATACTTGCAGGCTTGTTCCTTTTTATTCTTGCGGGAGGTGGATTATTTGCCTGGATAAAATATGAGGGAGCCGTACAGGATTTGCCTACTGTTGAGGGGTTGAAAAATTATGCCCCGCCTGTTATGAGCCGGATATATGCCAATAATGATCGTGTCATGGCAGAATTGGCATCAGAGCGGAGATTATTTGTTCCCATTACCCTTATTCCGGATCGGGTCAAGAACGCTTTTATCTCGACAGAGGACAAGAATTTCTATTCTCATGGCGGGATAGACCCCTTGGCAATTGTACGTGCGGTTGTACAAGATATGTTCCGTAAAACATCAGGTAAGCGTCTGGTGGGGGCCTCAACGATTACGCAACAGGTTGCGCGTAATATGTTGCTTAACAATAAGCGGAATTTGAATCGCAAGATTAAGGAAGCTATCTTGGCAATTCGAATTGAACAATCCCTGACCAAAGATCAAATTCTGGAAATTTATTTAAATGAAATTTATCTTGGTGATGGTGCCTACGGGGTTGCTGCGGCCGCACAAACTTATTTTCATAAAAATCTTGATCAGCTGACCGTGGCAGAAGCGGCCTATCTCGGTGGATTGCCGAAATCTCCTTATAATTATGATCTTTATCATCATCCAAAAGCAGGGCTGGAACGTCGTAATTTCGTTTTGAGCCGTATGGTAGAAACTGGTGCAATCAGCAAAGAAGTCCTGAAACAGGCAATGGATGAACCTCTGCAAGTGACACAATCTGTTATAAGACGTGGACCTTTGGCAGGAACACAATGGTTTTCCGAGGCTGTAAGGCGTGATCTGATAGATCGCTATGGAATGGATAAAACAATGCAGGGTGGTTTGGAAGTTCATACGAGTTTGGATCTGAAAAATCAAAATCTAGCAACAAGGTTAATGCAGCAGGCATTAATGAAATATGATCGGCAACATGGTTGGCGAGGTGCAATAAATCATTTAAATATTGAAGATGGAAAAGAATGGAGTGATTTGCTAGCCAGACAAAAAAATCCTGCCGGGATATTGGATGCATGGCGTGTTGCCATTGTTTTGAATAGTAGTACGGGAAAAGTTGGATGGTTGGAGAATAAGAATGAGAAATTGGCTTTATTGGAAAATAAGGATGTAAGTTGGACAAAGAGTTCTTCTCATCCATTAAAAATGGGCGATGTTGTTTTAATTGAGCCTTTGGCTGATAATGGTAAAGTCGCCTTGCGTCAGGTTCCTCTGATAGAAGGTGCGTTAATTTCTGTTGATGTTCAGACAGGCCGCGTTTTATCCATGTTTGGTGGATGGTCATTTGCTGAGTCACAGTTTAATCGAGCGACACAAGCTCAACGACAACCAGGCTCTTCTTTCAAACCCATAGCTTATCTGGCGGGGATGGAACAAAATATTCCGCCATCTCAGATTTTTATGGATTCCCCTTTTTCAGCAGGTAGCTGGCATCCAAACAACTATGAAAAAACATTCTGGGGGCCAACAGCGTTACATAATGGCTTACGTTATTCAAGGAATTTGGTCACCATTCGTTTGGCCGCTCAAGTCGGGATGAATGCTATTTCAAATTTGGCAATTGAATTAGGTGAAGTGGATTCAATGCCTAAGGTTTTACCTGCCGTTTTGGGTGCTGTGGAGACAACGGTTTTCCGTCATGCTGGTGCCTATGCAAGTATTGCGGCAGAGGGGTTGTTAACAAAACCAACCTTAATTGACTATATTCAGGATCGGAATGGAAAGGTAATCTGGCATTCAGATGTCTTGCAGTTGGAACATTCGGAAGATCCAGATAGGCTTCCCCTTATTATTGATCATCGTAAACGTGTTGCATCAGCTCAAAGTTCCTATCAAATTATAACCATGATGGAAGACGTGATGAAACGTGGAACCGGTATGTCGGCAGCGCGTGGCATAGATCGTCCACTTGCCGGCAAGACAGGAACCAGTCAGGATTTTAATGATGCGTGGTTTGCAGGATTTTCACCGGATGTCGTGACAGTAGTATGGTTTGGGTTTGATCAGCCAAAAACATTGGGAAAAGGTATGTCTGGCGCTGTTGTTGCCGCGCCAGTTTGGAATGAATTCATGAAAAACATTCTGTCTAATCGTCCCAAACTTGTTTTTGCAAAACCAGAAGGTGTTTTTCTAGCAAGTTATGATACGAGTAAAGGAAGTGTAACCGATGCTTTCAAGGAAGGACAAACCCCGGGAATTAGCATCAATTTGAATAAGGGGGCAGCAACGGGTGAGTTGACAGCCCAGGATACAGGAGCTGAAAATATACCTGATTCTGAAGAGTCCATGGATAGTAATGAGGGGATTGCATCTCCATCTAATGAAGGAAGTGAAAAAAAGATTGGTGAAAAAACAGGTCAATCTTCATCTTCAGGTGAAGGGGAAGATATAGGTATGGGTGGATTATATTAAGGTTGACCTTGTATTTTTATTAAAATCTTGTTAATTGGATTAATAATTAATTGCATTTAAGGTAAATAAAGGAAACGAGTATGTCTGCGGAGAGTGATACACTCCAACAAACAATAGAGCAGTCTTTAGAACTGCTGAGGAGGCATCTTTGACTGGGATACAGCTAAAGATCGTCTAGCCGAGTTAAATAACCGCATTGAAGATCCCAATCTATGGGATGATGCGGAAAATGCGCAAAAGATTATGCAGGAAAGAACAGGGCTTGCCAATCAAATTGAGCGGGTTGAACGGTTGGAGCAGGATTGCAAGGAAAATCTTGACCTAATTGCGTTGGCTGAACAGGACAATGACATGGAAATTGTTCAGGATGCCTTGCAACAATTGCAATCAATGGAAAAAGAAGTTAAACGTCTTGAATTGGAAAGTTTACTTTCTGGTGAAGCCGATCGGAATGACTGTTATCTGGAAGTGAATTCCGGGGCAGGAGGCACGGAAGCGCAGGATTGGGCTGAGATGATGTTAAGAATGTATACACGTTGGGCCGAACAACATGGTTATAAGGTAACCATGTTGGAAAGTACTGAAGGGGAACAGGCTGGTATAAAATCGGCAACATTGCAAATAAGCGGGATAAATGCCTATGGGTGGCTGAAAACTGAAGCGGGAGTTCATCGCTTGGTTCGTATTTCGCCTTTTGATTCAGCTAAAAGACGTCATACATCTTTTGCTTCTGTTTGGGTTTATCCAGTTATAGATGATTCAATTGATATTGAAGTAAATGAATCAGATTTGAAAATCGATACGTATCGTGCATCGGGTGCTGGCGGACAGCATATCAATAAAACGGAATCAGCCATAAGAATTACCCATGTTCCAACAGGAATTATTGTCGCTTGTCAAACGGATCGATCACAACATCGTAATCGGGCAACAGCAATGGAAATGTTGAAGGCCCGTCTATATGAATTGGAATTAAAAAAACGCGAGGAAGAGGCGGCACAGACAGAAGCCAATAAAACTGATATAGGTTGGGGTCATCAAATCCGTTCTTATGTTTTGGCACCCTATCAATTGGTGAAAGATTTGCGAACGGATGTGGAAAAAACCAATCCAGATGCTGTTCTGGACGGTGATCTGGATGATTTCATGGCAGCGGCACTGGCTTTAAGGGTGGGGGCAACACGTTCAGAAGCAAGTGCGAAAGCAACATGATAAAAAGGCTTTGTTAACAACTTTGACTAATAGTGATTTATCAGTGGATAAGTATTGAAGATGAGTAATTTCACAGGAAATGGAAAGTGATTCATGGTTAATCTTAATCAACGTCATCCTATTGAATCTATTGGTATTTTAATTCTTGTTATTTTGTTTCATATTTTTGGAATTCTTGGATTGTTGTTTCTGATGCATTCCAATAAAAAAGAAGATATGCCTGCTCCATTAGAAATAAGGGTTGTAGATGTATCTTCCGCAGCATCCTCAGCTTCCGCACAGGTTTCACAACCACCTGCACCGGAAATGATTGTTCCACCTCCAACAGAGATTGAGCCTCCCCCAATCAATACAGAAGCCCCTGTACAACCTAAACCGCCTAAAATTGTAAAAAAACAAGTCAAAAAAAGGGAACCGGCTGCCCAACCTGCAAAAAGCTCGGCATCCGATAGTCAAAATCAAGGGAATATGAATGGTACATCTGGTGAGGGGATGTCGAATACTCCAAATGATGGTCCTCCTGACAGAAGTGCTGGCAGCCGTGCACTTAATGGTGTTAAAATGAATTATCCTCCTGATATGGAAGCGGCGGGTAAGGAAGGTCGGGTTATACTATCCTGTGATATTGAAGCGGATGGTCATACCAATAATTGTAATGTAATTGAAGCCAAGGGAGGAAACTCGTTTAAAGAAGAGGCTCTACGTTATGTGGCTTCTGCCCGTTATCGTCCAGCCACACGCAATGGTATGCCGGTAAAAGAGAAAAACCATCGTCTTACAATCAGTTTTAAATTAGGTGCTGGATAAATGGTTCATTTATTTTGGATTGGATATGTCAAGCAATCACCTTAAATGCAAATAAAGATAAAATTTCTTTAAATTTAGTTACGATAATGTCGAAAAATATGAATAAATTTACCAAACAATATATTGGGCAGACCAACATTGATAATCTGTGCTTTCATGATATGAATTTTTATGACAAAAATTTTAGGGATGGTTTAGTTGATGCTTTAAATATTTGTAAAAATATATTTAAGGAACATGATCGTCACGTTATTGGGTTATCAAAAATCAATCCCAGAGCGTCACCAATTCGATAACAGATATGGTATATAGGTTTGAAATGAACCTAGAATCAATTATAAGTTGATGGTTATTCATATCAATATAAAAATAAATAACGATGAATATGTTTATGTTGTCTGAGGTTGTTTAAAGAAATTACTGCCCAGTAAAATTAACGAAGGAATGTGTTAAATATGGATAAAAATAAAAGTTTATTTCGATTGATTCGTTTTAAATTCACTGTGATTGCCGCATTTTCTGGAATGCTCTGCCTGTCAGGTATAAACAATGGTTTTGCACAGCAGCCTCAGCAAAATATACCAACATCAACTGCACATGATAACTCCGCTTCTCAACCAATGCAAAATTCAGCGGGTAGCAACGTAAATCCAGTCGTTTCTTCGAGTATAGACAATCCAGTAAAACCGGAAGCTGTCCCTCAATCATCAGAAAATCCATATGGTTTAAAAGCTTTGTGGAAAGCGGGTGATATTGTTTCAAGGATAACATTGCTTGTGTTGGCAATAATGTCAGTAGGGAGCTGGTATGTAATCGTTGCAAAAATTGTTGTCCAAAACCGTGTAACGCGTGCTGGAAAAGAAGTGCGTGAAAAACAGTTCTGGCAACAAAACACTTTAAAAAAGGGTACGGAGAGTTTAGGTGGTAACTCTTCCTATCGATATATTTCTGAAAATGGTATTGATGCATTGATGCATTATGAAGGCTCCTTGCAAGAAACGATTGATTTATACAGCTGGGTGTCCATGGCCTTACATAGAGCGCTTGACACGATACAGGGACAATTGCAAGGCGGTCTGGCTTTTTTGGGAACGGTTGGATCCACTGCCCCTTTTGTAGGATTGTTCGGAACAGTCTGGGGTATTCATCATGCCTTGACCGCCATTAGTATCGCTGGACAGGCTACATTGGATAAGGTTGCCGGTCCTGTAGGCGAGGCTTTAATTATGACAGCAATTGGTTTGGCTACGGCTGTTCCTGCTGTTCTGGGATATAATTTCCTGGTTCGTCGCAATAAAGTGATTATGGATCAAACTCGCAATTTTGCTGCAGATGTTCAAACAGTCTTACTTGGGGGAAACCTGAATAATAAAAAAGCGATCCTCGAGCAAGGAAAGAGAGGCCCATGAGCTTTAATTTGAATGGTAATCGTGGTGTGAGGGATTTTATCAGCGCGGAAGGGGATAATGATGAGGTGGTATCCGAAATCAATACAACCCCCTTGGTTGATATCATGCTTGTACTACTGATTATCTTTTTAATCACTATTCCTGTTGCCACACACGCTGTAAAGGTTGATATTCCAGAACGTAACAGTCATTTAACTCAAACCAAGGTAGGAAATATAGCCCTTGTCATTAAGGCGGATGGTCAGGTATTTTGGAATGAACAGCTATTACCTGATGAGAATGCATTAAAGGCAAAATTGGCTTCGGTAGCATCTTTACATCCTCAGCCCCAAATTCAAGTTTGGGGAGACATACAGGCAAAATTTGAGAAAGTTGGTCAGGTTATCCAGGATTGTCAGCAAGCCGGGATCAGTCGGGTTGATTTTATTACGAAACCCATTAGGAAATAGTAATACGGTATAGGGTTAAGCCAGATTATATGATTGAAAAGGATATAGTATAATGCGTTCATTACGTTCTGGACATGCTCGCAGAATCATGATTCAGCAAGGTGAAAAGGAAGAAGAGGTCATGGTAAATATTAACACGACCCCCTTGATTGATGTAATGCTGGTTTTATTGGTAATGTTGATCATAACTATTCCCCTACAGACGCAATCCGTACAATTGGCCTTGGGAAGAGCAGTTCCAGTAAATGAAACAGAACTTCCAAAAACGGTGACAATCGGTATTGATTTTGATAATAGTTTGTCGATTGATGATACTGCTATTTCCAATGAGGATGCGTTACTTGATCGTTTTCGTGAAATAGCTGCTAACTCTGACCAGCCAGTTGTTGTCGTAAAGCCCAATCGATTGGCCAATTATAAAAATGTTGCCATTGTTTTGGCTGATGCCCAACGGTTAGGAATAAAAAAGATAACAATTGCCAATCAACAGTAATGGATGAGGATAGATCGGGATATTAAACTATGAAACCTGTTACTTTATTGCGAAATTTATGGATGGTGGCTTTATTGGGAACTGCTGGAGGTTTATATTCAGTTTCTATTGAATCCAAAGAAGTGGTAAGCCAAAAAATGGCTGCTCCTTTAAAAAACATAGAACATCTTATGAAACAGGGAAAGATTGCCCAGGCCAATGCTGCGCTTAAGGAAGTTCAGACAATTCCAAATCCTTCCGCCTATGAAAAAAATATTATTGAACATTTGCGGATCGCTTTGGCAATCAAGCAGAATGATCTTGATGCAGCCTTTACCGGATATGATGAGTTGATTAATTCCACACGTACGTCTGCATCCGAAAAAATTCAAATAAGAATGGCGCAGGCCAGCCTTGCCTATCGAGCTCGACAATATGTGAAGGCAATAGAATATATTAAACAGTATTTTTTGGTTGGTGGTACCAACACACATATGAAAACATTGCTGATCCAGTCATATTTTCTCAACAATAACTATAAGGAAGCAATGACAGCTCAGCAAAAACAAATAGATGAAGAAATAAAAAATGGTCAGGTACCAGCTGAATCCCAGTGGCAAATTATGGCTAATTGCCAAGAAAAACTTGGAGATCAGGATGGTTTGCGACATAGTTACACGCAATTGGCTATGCATTATCCCAAAGCCGAATATTGGGGGCATATTATGGCGGCACTATCATCCAGCCGTGATTTATCACCCTCTGTCAAACTTGAAATACTCAATTTGCGTTTTAACATGAATTTAATGAGGACCAGTGAAGAATATATGGAAATGGCGGAAGTGGCAATGCAAGCCAATATGCCGCATTTCGCATTGAAAATCCTTGCGGCTGGTTATGACAAGGGAGTATTGGGTACGGATCATAACTCGACACGTGTTATGAGACTTAGGAAATTTATTCAGGATAAAATTAACGAGAATAAATCAGCGTTACCTGCAAAATTGGAAGCTTTCGAAAAGGCACCAAATGGTGATGATATGTTGATGCTTGGATATGATCAGGTTATGGACGGTAAAGGTCAGTCAGGTCTACTATTGATGAAGGAAGCACTGAAAAAAACGTTGAAAGATTCTAATGAGGCGTTGCTTCATTATGCAATGGCACAACTACAAGTTAACCAGAAAAATCAATCAATTCAAAATCTAAAATCTATCCAAGCACAGGGAGTTATAAAAGAAATTGCTGATTTATGGCTGATTAAATTACAGACAAAATCCTAAATCTTGAAATAGGATATATTGAAATACTAAGTAATTAATAATAATATGCTTTTTCGTGAAGAGGATAGTTTGCGATATTTTTAACAATTGTTTATTTATTTGCCTATTTTGATAAATCCACTTAAAAGGCATATTTCTTGATAGGTTTTTATTTGGGTAAAACCTGTTTATTTAAGGTGGAGGGATTAAGGAACTGGGAATGCTTATTCATACGGAAGAAACACCAAACAGTCATGCATTGAAATTCATTTTGGGTAAACCGATCCTTGATTCGAACCAGACAATTGATTTTACGAATAAAGAGGCTGCAAATATGTCGCCACTCGCATTGAGCCTGTTTGATGTTGAGGGAGTGAAACGTGTTTTTTTTGGTCACAATTTTATTGTTGTAACCAAAGATGAGAAAGTTTCTTGGTATGGGCTGAAATCAGCGCTAAGTGCTATCATCATGGATTTTCTCTTGATGAAAAGACCCGTTCTCGATAAAACTTCAAAAGTCAATGTGATCGAGATGGAAGTTGCACCTGAGGATCAAGCGGTTGTTGAGCAAATAAAATGGATATTAGATACGGAAATTCGCCCCTCTGTAGCCAAAGATGGTGGCGATATCATATTTTACGGTTATAAGGATGGATGTGTTTATTTAAGAATGCAGGGATCCTGTCAGGGGTGTCCCTCTTCAGCAATGACTTTGAAACATGGGGTGGAAGTGATCCTGCAGCGATATCTTTCTGAGGTTATTACTGTGGAGCAAGTAAGAATTTAATTTTATTTGCTAAAGAAAATATCAAAAAAATCTATGTTTCGGATCAATTCGGATGATTGAATTGGAAAAAAGAAATGGATGAAACATCTTCTTTGTCTATGGAATGTCTGGATCGTCTTTTTAATTTGGCACGGACGCCTAGGGGTTGGTTAAATAGGGATGTGGAAACTTCTGTTTTATATCAGCTTTATGACTTGGTAAAAATGGGTCCAACTTCTGCAAATTGCCAGCCGGCTCGGTTTACTTTTCTTAGTCATCCGGTAAGTAAGGAAAAATTGAGACCCGCCCTTACAGACGGGAATATTGATCTGGCACTATCCGCTCCTGTTATTGTTATTGTAGCATATGATCCAATATTTTATGAAAAATTACCGATTTTATATCCAACGGTTGAATTGAGATCATGGTATGCGGGAGACATGCCATTTGCTGAAGAGACGGCTTTGCGCAATTCTACTTTGCAGGGAGGATATATGATTGTTGCAGCTCGCTCATTGGGACTTGATGTTGCTCCCCTATCGGGTTTTGACAATACAATGGTGGATCGACTGTTTTTTGAAGAGCAGGGTTGGCATTCCAATTTTTTGATATGTTTGGGATACGGGAATAAGGAAAATATTGGGGAACGAAATGAAAGGCTTGCGTTTGAGGAAGCCTGCTTAATGTTGTAAATCTATGAAAAACGATAAAACAATTTTAGTCATTAATGGTGCCTCTGCATCTGAGCAGGCACCTAATTTTATTTCTGTTGTTGTTAAGGATAAAATATATAGGTTGGAATGTGAAAAAAAATCCTTTGAACGAGGTGCCCCAGAAAGATTTCCAATCTATTTCAATGAATTTGTGCGGAACGGTTATTTAGTCGCTAATAAGATTGATCTTATTTCTATTATTATTGGACCTGGATCTTTTACAGGATTGAGGGCTTCCATTGCATTCTCATTGGGATTGCAAACAGGGTTACATTGTCCGGTTGTCCCTTTACGCCGTGGTGAGGCGATTTTTCCATATATCGAAAAAGACTATTCTGGTAAATTAGTTTGGCATATGACCCTGGCCCGAAGAAATAGGGTATTTATTGAAACCAATCAAAAATCTGAAGTAAAAGCTTTCGATTTTGTTGATATACCATGGCCGGAAGAAGAAGTTATTTTGTCAGGTGAAGCGTTTCCAATTATAGAACCTCTTATTCCAACAAAAGTCAATTGGCGCAAATCCTCTATAAATGAGGCGGATGCCGTTATGATGGCCAAGATTGCGGATCATTATGATCAGGGTGATAAAGTTACGAATAAACTCTATCCTTTATATATAGATCCTCCCAAAGCGAGTTTACCTGCTGGTGGACTGCGAAAAGCACCAAAATAAAAATGCCGAGAGAATGAAGTGATGCCGATACAATTTATTACAGAGGGAAATGGTTTAGAATATCCATTGGCATTATTACATCAATCCGCTTTTCCAGAACATGAATATTGGAAACCTGAAGATTTCAAAACACTGATGGCTTTACCTACACATTCTGCATGTGTCTATATGGATAAAGAAAATGTAATGCTGGGTTTTCTATTTTACTCCAAAATTATTGATGAAGCGGAAATAGTTACTTTTGCTGTTTCCCCCCCTTTTCAGGGAAGAGGGATAGGCAAGGCCATTCTTGAGCAATTTATAAAAAAAATGAAAATGGAAAACATCAGATCAGTTTTTTTAGAAGTTGCTGAAGATAATAAAAAGGCATATCAGCTTTATTGTAATTATAATTTTGAAGTTCAAACAAAAAGGGTTGATTATTATGGTAAAAATAAGAATGCTTATCTTATGCTAAAGTCGTTATCCTAGAACGACTCTTGATAAATAGAGAAATATATCTTTTTTAATGATTTGAATTAAGTTATAAATAGTTTGAAGAAAGCTATCTTTTGAAGTTATAATTTTTGTTGAAAATTGACTTGGCAATTGTCCGTATTCCAGTTAGGGCGCATATAGGCTTCTTTGTAATAATTGAATGAATTGTATGACACGTGAAAAAATGAATAATTTATCTCATATAGAACGGTTATGTATTAAGAAAGGTCTGAAAATGACCGGGCAGCGACGTGTTATTGCCCATGTTCTTTCGCATGCCCATGATCATCCTGATGTTGAAGAGTTATATCGACGGGCTTCAAAATTGGATAATAATATCTCTGTAGCCACGGTCTATCGTACTGTTCGTTTATTGGAAGAAAAGGGTATTCTGGAAAAACATGATTTTGGTGGGGGACGTGCCCGTTATGAAGTGACTGAACAGGGAACGCATTATCATTTAATCGATGTTGATACTGGAAAAGTGATTGAATTTGAAGATCCTGAGCATATCAAGATGATCGAGATCATGGCGAAAAAATTAGGGTTCGAACTGGTTCAGCATCGGTTGGAACTGTTTGGGCGCCGTATTAAGACAGAACAAGATTCGTAATTTTTACAAGATATATATAAATTATTTTGGTTTATGATTTATATAGAAAGAAAATATGCATAGGGAAAAGAGAAGCGGTTCTTTATCAACTTTAGAATTGAGAAGAGATAAATTTGTTGAATTACGTTCAGGTAGCCTAGGAGTCAGGTTGGCCGAGACAGAATCGGAAAAAGATGCAGCCCGAGCTTTACGTTATCGAGTGTTTTATGAAGAGATGGGAGCGATTCCTAACGAGAATATTCGTAATCTTAAAAGAGATTTTGATGAATATGATGAATTTTCAGATTATTTACTGGTAATTGACTATAATAAAATATCTGATCATGAGCGGGTCGTGGGAACCTATCGATTAATTCGAAAGGAAAATGCCGACAAGGCGGGTGGTTTTTACAGTCGTGCAGAATATGATCTTTCCGTATTACAGGAATATCCTGGCAATCTTTTGGAGGTCGGCCGCTCTTGTGTCCATCCGCAATATCGTAATCGATCCGCAATGCAGTTATTGTGGGAGGGAATTGCTGCCTATATTTTTTATTATCGAATAGATATCTTATTTGGTTGTGCCAGTTTCCCGGGAACAGACCCCGATCAATATGCCGAAATCTTAACCTATCTTTATCAAACTCAATTGGCACCCCCAGCTTTGTTAGTCAAGGCTTTGCCAGAGCGTCGTGTGGAAATGTTGCGTGTCGATCCGCATCATTTGGATCATTTTCGTTGCCGATTGGAACTTCCTCCTTTAATTAAGGGTTATTTAAGACTGGGAGGATATGTTGGGGATGGTGCTGTTATCGATCAGCAATTTAATACCACGGATGTTGCAATAATTCTTAAAACTGAACTCATTGCAGATAAATACTATCGTCATTATGAACGTCGTTTGAGAGACGCATTGGAATTTTGAATTATTAATGAAGTTTGAAAATTTATAAACTATTTTATAAAGTTATTTCATATATTAAGAAAATGGATTTTCATTTGGATAAATGGCATGACTTAAAAGGATGGCAAGGAGCATTGTATCTCACAGGTTTGGGAGGAATATCTGCCTTGGCTTTTCCACCCACCTATTTTATATTTATTTTATTTTTTTCATTTCCGTTACTTCTGCATTCAATTGATCGTTCCAAAAATTGGAAATGTGCCCTGATGAAGGGTTACTGGTTTGGTTTTGGTTTGCATACAATCGGATTATCGTGGCTTGTAAATGCTATACTGATACGGGCACAGGACTTTTGGTGGCTTGTTCCAATTGTATCTCCATTATGTGCGATATTACTTGCATTATGGACCGGTTTGCCTACGCTTTTCTATTATTGGATAAAGCCTTCAAAAAAATTGAAAATTTTTGTTTTCGCTGGTTTATGGTCCGTTTGTGATATGTCCAGAGCGGTGATGTTGCCGCCTAATTGGTGGAATCCTGTTTTGACAGGTTTTCCATGGAATCCTTTGGCCAGTACCTGGGAGATCCCTGGCAGGATAGGGGATATTTTTATCCAGACCGTTTCCCTTATTGGGGTGGATGGATTGACATTGATAACGGTTATTCTCGTCTTGCTTCCATTATATGGAAAAAAAGGATGGGTGATTATCGCTGGAACTATTTGTGGTTTGGCTTTGTTTGGTTTTTACCGTTTGGCAGAAAAACCGCCTATTACAGATAATAATACACCCATTGTTGCCTTAATTCAGGGAAATATAGCTGAAGACGACAAGATAGCGAATACAGATCCTCGCCGAATTTTCAAGAAATATATGCAACTTACTTCGGATGCGGTTGTTCAGGCGGTAACCTTGCGTCAAGAATTGGGGCAGTTTGAAAGACCTATCATTTATGCCTGGCCTGAAAGTTCTTTTCCGGGAGGTATTCAATATGATGACGCAGCCAGAAAAGTTATGATGCAAAATAATCCAGATGCTTCTTTCGGTATTATAGGAGCCATCACCCAGCAAGAACCAAATGTTCTTTACAATAGTTTGGTAGTTTTAAGACAACCGGATGGAGCGATTGATCATGTATATAATAAAGTGAAATTGGTACCTTTTGGTGAATCCCAACCTTGGTATATTCCATTTCATGTTGTACCTGGACAGGTTTTAACACCAGGTGAGGGAAATGTCACATTGAATTTATCAAGAGTAAGTTCTTTTGCACCATTAATATGTTATGAAGTTATTTTTTCGGGACAGATTCTTGATTATAGAAATAGACCAAAATGGATATTGAATTTAACAAATGATGCATGGTATGGAAATTCTGCCGGTCCTAGGCAACATCTTGCTGCGGCGAGATTGCGTGCCGTGGAGGAAGGAATTCCAGTTGTACGTGTAGCAAATACGGGAATATCAGCAGTTTATGATTCTTTTGGAAGAAAAATAAGCCAGATTGACTGGGGCGTTAAAGGAATAAGGGCGGTTGCGTTACCAGGAGCTTTGTCCTTTACGTTGTTTTCGTTGGGACATCGTTTTATTCCTTTTTGTTTGTCACTTATTTGTATTTTTACAGGAGTAGCAGGCAAATTCCTCTCGAGGGGGGAAATAATTAACTAAAGGGCTAAAGAACAAGGTTGTATGGATGGAGAATGTTCGTTTAAAGTTGAATTGGTTTAAATTTAACGTTTTTTTACCAAATATACAATCTTTTAAATGGTTATACGCTCCTAAAAAAGAAGCCATTTTTTTCTCATTGCGAACAATCATTGCCTCTTTTCTTGCTTTGGCAATTTCCTTATGGATGGAAATGGACAGCCCCAAATGGGCTGTTATGACGGTATGGATAATTTCTCAAACCTCTCGGGGAGAGACGATAACCAAATCGAAATGGCGTATTGTGGGAACCATAGTCGGAGTTGTTGTTTCGGTTTTGATTGTTGCCGCATTCCCTCAACAACCATTTTTATTTGAAATATGTCTGGCTTGCTGGATAGGGGGCTGCTGTTTTTTTGCAAGCCTAATCCGTAGCTCCAGTTCCTATAGCGTTGTATTGGCAGGATATACCTGTACAATTATCGCTTTTACAGCAAGTTCTGATCCTGAAAATGTATTTATGCTGGCAATGTCCAGGGGTACTTATATCATTTTAGCTGTATTGTGTCAGGATTTAGTTGAACGTATTTTTGCTTATAACCAGGAGAAACAGGCTCGATCTAATATTGAGAAGAATATGTTAATGGCCATAACAGGAGCCCTTAATGTTATCAAGGATGTTTTTAATGGTGATTATCAGGCTGTCTATCGGGTAAGGGAAACCTTTTCTGCTATTGCTGCAACAAGAAATACCCTAGAATTCAGAAAAGCTGAAATGACTGGTAATGATCATATGATTGACCATGTTCATGCCACTTTGTTTTCTGTAGTCATTGTTTTGACTAGATTGATGAATCTAGTGCTTTACATGCGGGAATTCAAAGAGGCAGGAAATGACTTCCATAGTATTTTTTCGCAAGTTCATAATTATGTTCAATCTTTGATTCAATTTATAAATAAGAATATGGATTTTAGAGCGCATATGCAAAAGCTTGCCGATCTTCGTTGGGAATGTCGACAGATTATTGCCAATCATATTTTTCATGATACGGCTTTAAACTATTCAGATCGTGAATCTATTGAAAAACAGTCTTTTCTACATCAAAGAATTTTATATCGGGCTTTAAGTGAATTATTGGGTGAGTTGGAAGTGGTTTTAAGGGAATACAGAATGGTTCACAATCCTCCTTTGCATGACCGTTTTACATTTAGAATGCCTCCACTGCTTAATTTCAGATTGGCCTGGTCGAATGGATTGCGTGTTTTTTTGGTGGTGATTTTGTGTTGTCTGATTTGGGAAGTTACTGCCTGGCCTAATTTTACAAATGCTCTCGGATTTTCCTGTATGATTTGTGGCCGCCTATGCCTTTTTGAAAATAGTTATAAATTTTCATTGGATTTTCTAAAAGGCACAGTTTTGGCCATGATTGTCAGTGGTATTATGAATGTTACTTTAATTGCGTCAGCAAATACGATTGAGTTGCTCTGTATCGCTTTTTTCATTCCAGCTTTTATCGGGGGATTGGCGATTTATAATTTGCCAACCCGTGGTATAGGGATGAGTTTCACAATCTTTTTATCATTGATGCTGGTTGTTGATAATCAGGATAAAATGAACGAACTGACTTTTTTCAATACGGCTTTTGCCACTGTGGCAGTGGCAGCGATTGCTATTTTTTCATTCCGATATATCGCACCATATTCACCAATTCAGGTGCGAAAATCAATTCGTCAAAGAATGATAAAAGATATTCATACCCTGCCAGTTTTATTGACCATTCCTCCGGCAAGAAAATGGCTTGCGGTAACGACGGACTGGTTTGTTTCATTGATGAGGCAGTTTGACCCCGCTAAGGAGCTAACACTGATTAGACGGTATAATCAAGGTGCATTGGCGGTAATGGTTATCGGGATTAATATTATTGAAATGAGAAAAATGATCATTCATGACATTTTACCTGAGGATGTTAAAAATCAATTGCGTGTTGTTATTAGAAGAATAAGTCATTTTAAAGGAGGGCATCATGTCAGGACTGTCTTGATCATTAAAAGTGCTATTCGACGTTTACAGTACAGGGAAAGTCATGAAAAGAACCTTGCACAAAGACTTGAAATCGGTACGGCAATTGCATGTTTAATACCAATACATTATGCATTGGAAAAAAATCTTACATTTTTCAATTTATCATACAGTGATAATTAATATGCCCCAGTTATGATTAATAATTTTAATTATTGAATAGAATAAATAAAATTATTTGAATGGTATAATTTATGTTTATTGTTTCCAATCTTTTATTTTTAATGATTATTACCATAATTTTACTGTTTTACAGTTATATTGTCGGATATCCATTTGCCAGAAAAGTAAATAAATACGGATCTTTTGAATTATCTTTCCCTTTTGGTATCGCTATTTTGGGAATAACTGCATTATGGATCAATAATTTATTTAATATTGGAACATTTCAGGCCATTATAATATTTTTATTTCCTCTGGGTCTGACGTTTTGGATCAATAAACCGAGTATTGAGTGTTATAAAAAAGGTTTTTCTGACAAACCGATTATTATTTTACCTCTGATTTTGTCATTTATAGCAGTATCAGGTGTTTTTATCAAAATAAATGGATCTGATGTTGGGATTTCTACACCCTTATTTGACCATATTAAAATAGCTTTGGTTAATTCAATTGTTAGGGATGGCTTTCCTATAATAAATCCTTTCTGTATTGATCCATCTGCAGGGGAATTGTTTCATTATTATTATCTTTTTTATTTATTGTCAGCAAATATTGTTGTATTTTTCCATTGTTCAGGTTTAAATGCCGATATTATTCTTGCTTTTATTTCTGCATTTATTTCTATATTTACTTGTTTCTATTTATTAAGTGAATTATTTTCGAAATCTATTAATAAAAAAAAAGGTCAATACTTATTCTGTTTCTTTTTATTTTCTGGTTCGATTGTTTCTTTTGTCGATTTATTGACTGGTTATAAACTTTTTAAAATTCTATCAAATGTTCATCCCCTAGAATCATGGATTGTTCAAGCCGCTTGGGTGCCACAACATCTTTTGGCTGCATCATGTTCAGTTTTGGCCTTATTTTTAATTGGCGCAAGAAATTTAAATAATAAAATAATTTTATTTTCAATTATTATTTTGGTTGGTGCCGGATTCAGCTTTTCGGTATGGGTTGGGGGGCTTACATTTGCGGTAACATCATTAATGGTTTTTGTTGAACAAATAGTTGGGAAAAAAAATAAAAAAAATGTGTTAATTAACTGGTTATGGCTGGTTCTGGGGTCTTTTATAATCATTTTACCGATTATGTATAATGTCATTACCGTCCCTGTAAGGGAATCGGGTCTTCCAATACGTATATTTATATATAATTCATCAGTTTATAAACAGTTTATAGATTTTATTTTCTTTTTCACTGGGGCAATGATTTTATGGTTTCCGGTAATAATAATTGGATTATATTGTTTGATATTTGAGATTTTATTAAAAAGAATAAAGATTGATCCATCTTTTAGGGTAATATTATTTATCTGTTTAGGGTCAATTTTTGTTTCTTTATTCATTCACAGTAGTATATATAATGACGATTTGGGTTGGCGTGCAATTTTATTATTTGTTTTGACAGGAACAACGATTGTCACTTTTTATGTCAATGAATATTGTTCCAGTTTCAAAAAAGCAATTTTTATATTCATTGCTCTAATTGGTATTATTGAACCATTAAATTTCAGTAAAATGTTGATATTCGGTGCGGATTATTATAGACCCAGACCAAGTTTAAAAGAATTAAACAAAATAACTCACCGAACCCATAAACAGGACAGATTACTAATTAATATTCATCAAAACGAGACTTTTGAACCATGGGGGGGGAATCTATTGCCACCTGTAATGGTTAACAGAAAATTTTGTTTTCAAAATATTAGCTATGTCAAAACTTTTGGGCCTAACTGGGGTGAAAAGGTTGAATTGATGGATCATGCGATCAGACAGTTTTATAACGGTAAGGCCAATGATAAGGATCTGGCCTTGATTAAACTGTTTCAGTGTAATGCAATAATTGTTACACGTTATGATTCGGTTTGGAGCTATATGCCTTATACAGATTTAACCAGTGTTTATTCTGATAAAAATTTGAGAATTTATAATTTTAATCGGTGAGGGAATATTTTTAAAGTTAAATCATGATGTTTTTTTCCTATTATAACAAAGTCAAGTAAATGTTATCATGGCGTTTATGAATATTTAATTGATGCTATTTGTTCTGATCTCTGATATATCCCTTTTCTAAAGCTGTATATTGAAGATCAGGCATTCAGATGCGTCTTAGCGATTTTACATTACCGTCATTTAGCTGGTTATTTGCCCCACAAAAAACAGCCTTGATATTTGCGCTTAGAACCATCATTGCCTCTTATATTGTATTGGTCATTGCTTTATGGATGGAATTGGATAGTCCGCGTTGGGCAATTATGGCCGTATGGATTGTAGCCCAGAATTCATCCCGTGGGGAAATCCTTTCCAAAGCTTATTGGATTATTACCGGAAATGTCATTGGTATTATCATGGCATTGGTTATTGCGGGCTGTTTTCCACAACAGCCTTTTATTTTTGAAATTTCAGTTGCCATTTGGGTGTCATTTTGTTGCTGGATTGGCAGTTGCACAAGAAATTTCAGGGCTCTGGGTATGGTGATGGCAGGATATAGTTGTGCCATTGTTTTATATGGTGCCGTTGATAATTTAAATAATGTTTTCATGCTCGCAATGGCACGGGGAAGTTATTTTATTTTGGGTATACTCGCAGAAAATTTTACCGCTCGCCTATTTGATCTCAATTTGCATCATCAGGCCCATAGAAAATTGACAGAGGATTTACAATTGTCAATTGAAGAGGCTGTTAAATCCGTTATTAATATGATGAATGGAGATGATTGGGCGGTTCAACGATCAGATCAATTTTTGGCATCCGTTATTTCATTAAATAATAATATTGAGTTTCGTGAAAAGGAGATGCAGGGTACAGGTCATACAGGGGATCATGCCAGGGCTGTATTATCTTCAGTTTTGAGTTTGATTATCAAAGCTTCGGGTTTATCCATTTTAATGAAACAGACAGAAGGGAAAAATTTACAATTTTCAAGCATTTTACCCCTTACACAAATCTATTTGCAGGAACTGCTAAATCATCTTAAGTCGGGTGTTTCCATTGATGCATCCTTAAAAGCTTTGAATTCACTAAGATGGGAATGCCGACAACGTATTGCTGATAGTTTTTACCGTGTATTAAAAGAAAAAAAAATTTCGGATGATGAATATGCAGAAAAAACTTTAAATGATCGTATATTATATCAAGGTTTACGTGAAATTTTGGCAGAATTAGAAGTTACTCTGAAAGAATTTGCTAAAAGTCGAGATATGACCTTGAAAGACCACTTTCGTTTTATTGTCAAAAATAGTTATGATTTCAAAAGGGCTTGGAGAAATGCGATCAGGGCTTTTGTGGCAATAACATTTGGTTGTATTGCCTGGGAAATTACTGGTTGGAGCTACGGTCCGCTTTTTCTTGCCTTTTTATGTATGGGATGTGCACGGTTCTGTATATTTGAGAATGCTTCGCTTGCCTGTAAGGGTTGGTTCAAGGGGGCGTGTTGGGCTATATTTGGCGGATTTATTTATAATTTTCTTTTCTTGCCTGTCATTACGAGTATAGAGGTTCTCTATTTTGTGCTTTTGATCCCGTTCATGATTGGGGGGTTAGCAATGGCGGTGCCAAAATATGCTGCGATCGCTTCGGCATGCATGTTTTTTTTCTGTTATATGATTGGATTTACTAATGTTGGTAGAATGGATGAAATAACCTTTTTTAATGATTCAATGGCTATTTTCATGAGTGGATTATTCGCCTTTACCGCATATCGGTTGGTTTTTCCTTACCAACCTCGTAAATTGAGGTTTCAGTTAAGACAGAAATTGCTGCATGGTATGCATCATTTGGCGAATGCTATTGTTGTTCCATTACCTAGAGAGTGGATTAGTTATGTAATTGAAGCTTTTGTCGTGTTAATGCGTCAGCTTGATGAGGACCGAAATACGACACTGGTGCAAACCTATCGTCATGGAACGATGGCCGTGACATTGATTGGTGTCAATATCATTCGGTTGAGAGCGATGGCTGCCCATGACATCATGACAGAAGATATTAAAAATATTCTAAAAGTTGTTTTAAGACGTATTGCGAAATTTGATGGCCGTCATGCCAAATATGGTCCACATGCAAGAACTGTTGTGATTGCCCATCGTGCCATTTCTAGGTTTCGGGAAAGGGAAAGTCATGAAAAAAATCTGGCAATCCGTATAGAAATCAGTGCCGCTATTTCTTCCCTAATAATTATTTCATATGCCTTGGATAAAAACGGATCTTTCTTACGGTTGTAGCTATTGAACATTACAAAATTGCCAGTAATCTCTTTTCATTTTTCAAAAAAAAGAATAGTTTGGAAACTGTCATCATATTTATGTGATTAAAAAATAAAAAGGTTTTTGTGATTAGGTGATCGGATCCGCCAATGTGCCGTGGTATAAAAAATATTCATGGTCCAGAAAAAATTTCTTAGAAAATTACCGTTGGATTTATGCCCCAGGCTGGTCAGCATTTATTTTTGCCCTTAGAACTACCATTGCTTCTTTTTTGGCATTGGCAATCGCTTTGTGGCTGGAATTGGATAGTCCAAAATGGGCTCCCATGACAGTTTGGGTTTGTGCAAGGAACACATCACGTGGGGAAACGATATCAAAGGCATATTGGCGTGGTGTTGGAACCGTTTTTGGAGCTATTGCCGCTGTTGTTTTTGTTGCGGTTTTTCCTCAACAGCCATGGTTATTTAACATTACAGTTGCCTCGTTTGTCGCCCTTTGTGTTTGGTGTGGAACATGCATGCAGAGTTTCAAGGCGTATGCCATGGTTTTATCAGGTTATACCTGTGCGATAATTGCCTTTAGTTCCATAAACGATCCACATGGAACATTTATGATGGCAATGGCCAGAACCACTTATATTCTTCTCGGGGTTTGGTGTGATAGTTTCGTGGGTCGTTTTTTTGATGTTAATATCGATAAAAATGCTCGGACCCAATTAAACAATAATCTTAAATTTGCAATCTGTGAAACGATTCAGTCTGTTGTCAATATGCTGTCAAAAGATGAAAAGATGGTTTTGCATTCACAGGAATTGCTGACTTCGGTTATAAGTTTTGATAATTCAATTGAATTCAGGCAGATTGAAATGAATGGTAATGATCATACAGGGGATCATGCACATGCGGCTTTATTTTCAGTGACAGCTGTTTTGGCGCGAAGTATGGGTCTATCCATACGAATGCAGCATTTCAAGAATGTAACAGCTGACTTTGCCAGTATCATTCCCAATGTTCAGGAATGTTTAAAAAGAATTTTAGATTCCATTGAAAATGATCATGATTTTAATTTGGACCAATCTTATTTGAATAAACTGAGATGGGAATGTCGACAGCATATTACAGATAGTTTTTACAAGAAAATTGATACTGAAACTCCCGATAAGGGGGCAAAACAGAGGGAAATTGTTTTTAACGACCGTATTCTTTTTCGTAAGTTAAGTGAATTACTGGGTGAGATAGAAGTTACTTTAGAGGAATATCATAAAAGCAGTCATCCTATTAAAAATGATCATTTTAAGTTTCATGTTTCTGCACCTTTAAATTTTGATCTGGCTTGGAAAAATGGTTTGCGAACTTTTGTTGCAATGATATCTGCCAGTTTGATGTGGTATATGACAGGCTGGAATATGGGGGGAACCATGGTCTCTCTGACTGGAATGGGATGTGCACGTTTCTGTTTGTTTGAAAATCCTGCACAAGTTACTTTTGGATGGTTTAAAGGTACATTTTGGGCTTTATTGGCAGGAAGTATTTTGACGCTTTATCTCATTCCACCGTTGGGAAATTTCGAATCTCTTTGTATGGCACTTTTTATTCCTACAATGTTGGGTGGATTGGGAATTGCCAATTTGAAAACGCTTCCTGTATCCGCTTCCTATGCCGCATATTTACCCTATATGTTGCAGCTGGATAACCAGGTCAGGTTGAATGAATCAACATTTTTCAATAATTCCCTAGCTTTGCTAATGGGGATATTTTTCGCGATTGCTTCTTTCCGAATAATATACTCCTATAGTCCTCTTAAAACCCGTTTGCATTTACGGCAAATGCTATTGAAAAAAATGCATGCACTCGCTTCTGTATCTTTTTATAAAAGAAGTCCCCGGATATGGCTTTTTCAAACAGCCGCTTTGTTGGTTAATATGGTACGACAGTTGAGTGGTGAGTCCAATACAAAATTGATTCATGCATATAGCCAGGGTACTGTGGCAGTGATGATGATCGGATTGAATATACTTCGTTTGCACTCCATGATCGATCATGATGTTGTGACTGAAGATATAAAGATCTTATTGAGAATTGTTTTAAGACGTATCTCCAAATATAGCGGTAAATATGGTCGGACAGTCGCGGTTTGTCATGCGGTTGTAAAAAGATTGAGAGAGCGTGAAAAAAGTGAAAAAAATCTCGCCCTTCGTATGGAGATTATTGCCGCCGTATCTTGTTTGACTGTCATTGCTGATTCCTTAGATAAAAACAAGGCTTTTCTGGATGTAACTCATCCTTTCCTGCTAAAAGAGGATAGTGTCATATAAAAGACTTGTAATTAATTAAAAAATTGATAAAAATCATTTTGTTATAAATCACCGGGGTGTCCGTTAGGGGCTGAGAATAAACCCGTAGAACCTGATCTGGGTCATGCCAGCGAAGGGAGGAACTTAATGCGATCAATTTTATTTGCTTTTGTACGTTATCTTTTACTGTTAATTCCTATTTTGGGAAAGCTTCCCTCTATTCAGGCAAAAGATATTCATATCACTCAATCTCAACCAGAAACTCATTCGATAACGCGACACGAAATGCAGTCTGATCCTGGTGAGCAGATTATAGTCAAGGGAACTTTCCGTGGTTATCCTTCTGCCAATGGATATATTGGTAAGCAAGCTGGTGGGGGATTGATTAGACCAGAAGATTCCGTTCGATCCCTTAGTACCGTTTCTTCTGATTTTATTCATAAACAGGCACCCACGTCCAATGTTTACAATCTTATAAGTCTATTGCCAGGTGCAAATGTGTCGGGATCGGACCCTTTCGGACTTGCCACACAAACGGACATGACGGTAAGGGGAATGACTTCTGATTCTATAGGATATGTTCTAGAGGGAATGCCTTTAAATGATGTGTCCGATGGCGGTGGCTATTTGAATCAGTTTGTTGATATGGAAAATCTTGAATCGGTAGGTTTAAGTCAGGGAAGCCCCGATCTTGACAGTCCTGTTTTTAATGCTGCCGGTGGCATTGTCAACATCAAGTTTCGTGAACCATCTGATCATCTGGGTGGAATGAACCAGTTTTCATATGGTTCTTATCATACGGGTAAGATTTTTGCCCGTATGGATACCGGAAAAATTGGCAAAACGGGTATTAAGGGTTTTATTTCCTATTCTTATACGGATGGGGACAATTGGCGTGGAGCCGGATATGACCATCGTCAACATGTTGATTTTAAATTTACCAAAGAATGGGGGAGTGACAATCGGGTTTCATTGCTTGGTAACTGGAACCGCTCTTTGATGAGCAGCTATTATACGCCCACTAAGCATGAATGGAAAATGAACGGAATAAAAAAAGGTAATAATTATTCAGGCACATGGTATCATAATGGAATAGACAATAGTAATTACTGGAAATTATATCAGCAAACCTTTCAGCAAATTTATCTTGCAACTCCTGGACAATTCACGCTGACAGATAAATTGCAATTTACAGTAACTCCCTATTTTCAATATGGTTATGGAAATACGCCATATGGAGCTATGCTTTCCGATCGTGGATTATGGCAGGGTAATCTTCCTGTGGAAGGGAGCATTTCCATTCCAGGGGCTGTTGACGGTCAGGGAATGGTTATGGGAGATTGGTTCCAGCGAACTTATCGTTCAGGTTTTACTCCAGAATTACATTTAAGATTAAAACATCATCATTTATACTTGGGATATTGGTATGATTATTCAGACAACTTGATAAATGAACCTTTTACGCCAGTATCAGAAAATGGCAAACCATGGGACTTGTGGGGGGGGAAAGGCAAGACGATCCGTTTACCAGACGGTCAACCACTTTATGCAAGGGATACAAGTATAATTACGCAAGTAAATGCGGTATTTATCGGGGATCGCATGAATTTTCTTCATAACAAACTGCATATTGATGTGGGATTTAAGCAAGTTATGTTATCACAGGCTGGATATAATCGTATTCCAGGACCTCAATATCGTACCGGTAACAATGTTGCCAAACCATTGCCCAGAATTGGCATGGTTTATCAATTTACAAAAGAACACCAGCTTTTTGTCAGCGCAAGTACAAATTTTTCTGTTCCCCATCAATCAACGTTGTTTGATACCTATGATCCAAATTCTGGAACATTGACAAAGAAGGGGACAAATCATTTGAAAACAGAATATTCTATTGAGGAAGAGATTGGCTATCGCTATAATGGTCCACGATTGGTTGGTTCGGTTACATTTTTTAACTATAATTATACCAATCGCATGATCAAAACAGTTTTACGACAAAACAATGCCTGGATAGGATCTTCAATTAATGCGGGTGGACAGACTTCACGTGGAATAGATGCTGAATTAGGATTGAAACCCTGGCATCATTTTAGTCCCTATATATCAGGGGAGTATTTAAATGCAACCATGGATAATGATTTTAAAACACGTGGAGATTATTTGCCTACCAGGGGAAAAAAAGCGGTAAGAAGTCCATCCTGGCAGTTTGCAATAGGGCTAACCTATGATGATGGACATTTTTTTGCCAATGGAAATATGAAAATGGTAGGCAAGCAATATGCCACCTTCATGAATGATGAAGCAATGGGTTCTTATGCAACTGGCAATCTTGCACTTGGATACCGTTTTGATTCTATTTCTTTTGCAAAATATCCAGAAATCAGGCTTAATTTTATAAATATAACTGATCAAAAACATCTGTCAGGAATAGGTACTCCAACATCGAATGCTCATAATACGGTTGGAAAAAATGGGACTGTAATCAAGGGTTCATCACCTTATTATAATATTGGTGGAGGATTTGCCACAATGTTAACGCTAACGTCCGCTTTATGAAAGTCAGGATGGTGATGAGAATTTCAAGAATATTTATCTTTTTTGCGATTTTGTGTTTCATTTCCCAGGTAAAGGCAGAGGATAAAGTCACCGTAATTTTGGACTGGTTTCTCAATGCAAGTCATGAATCTTTGCTGGCTGCTCAATATAGTGGAGCTTTCAAACGTTACAATCTCCAGGTTGAGATGATCTCACCCGCTGATCCTGGTACACCACCAAGATTGGTTGCTGCGGGACAGGCAGATATTGCGATCTCCTATCCTATTCAATTGGGCATGATGATTGACCATCATATTCCGTTAATACGAATTGGATCTCTTTTAAATCAGCCCTTAAATACATTGATTACCTCGCGGAATATCAAGACCTTACAAGATTTAAAAGGAAAAAAAATCGGTGTTTCCGTTGCTGGGGATGATCATACGATTTTGAAAACAATGTTGGAAAAGACAAACGTTCAGTTATCCGATGTACAGATCATCAACGTTAATTTTCAGCTAGAACAAGCATTAATGACTGGGGCAGTTGACGCAGTTATCGGTGCATCACGGAACTATGAAGTGATTGATCTTGAACAGAAGCATTATCAATTCAATATTTATAATCCAGAAGATTATGGTGTTCCAATTTATGATGAAATGATTTTTGTAACTCGTCCTGAACTTGTAAAAGATTCACGAATTATCCGTTTCATGCAGGCCTTAAAAGAGGGGAATGTATATTTGAAAAGCCATTCTCTAGAAGTGTTTAACAAGACAATTAAAGATCATCCTGAATTGAATACGCCCTTAAATAAAACCGCTTGGAATGTGACCTTAAATTTATTACCGACAGATCCAGTTATCTATGATAAAGCAAAATATCAACAATTTCTTGATTTTTTGTGGAATAAAAAGGTTATCAAGCATCCTGTACAAATTTCATCATTTGCAGCTTATTGATAAATGGCAATAATCTTAATAATTTTTTAAATATATTGAAAGTAACATGGAAGTCAAATAATATCAAAATTATAATAAAATTTATTTAAGTTCGAAATTTTAGAAAGATTATTATGCAGGGTCAATTACTAAATTATATAATGCAAGATAATAAAGGCTATATTGTTGGAGATAATGGTCAACGTTACCAATTTTCTGGAAATGAATGGAAAGAAAATCGTATTCCAACCAAAGGGGAGCGTCTAGATTTTGAGGTTGATGCCTCAGGACAAGCTAAATCAGTTTTCTTTGCTCTTGATAGTCAGAATGGTTCAAGTCATGAACAAAATAGTGATCAATTCGATCCAAACATGCATGAATTATATCAAACAGAGTCAACTTATAATATGTTTCAATGGTTCTGGAAATGCTTAAGAAATTTTTTTAATTTTTCTGGAAGGGCAAGAAGAAAAGAATATTGGTTTTATATGTTGATTTTGTTTTTATTAACTATTTTTATTAATGTTTTTGTACTTCTGGTTGTTGGTTTTATGGTTGGAAATCTTGATGACTATACAATGAGCATATTGACAAATATTACAAGTTCATTACTAGTCATTGTTTTTATAATTCCCTCATTCGCAGTAACCGTTCGACGTATGCATGATATAAATCATTCGGGTTGGTGGCTTCTAATAAGTTTTGTTCCCATGATTGGTTCAATATTATTTCTAATATGGATGTTGAAAAATACCAAATTTGAAAGAAACAAATGGGGATCACCTGCTAAATCCAGATAGATGATAATTTTTATGAAATTTATATAATCATTAAATTTGGTATAAAATTTGAAATTCATATACTATTACGGTTAAAATCCGTAATAGTATAATTTAAAAAATCATATAGTGTTTAAAATAATTTTAAACTAGAGGCAGATAACTTCACATTGTTGCATTTCAGAAAATAAAGGCTCTTTGTGTAGAAGACAATGATCAATGTTACAAATTTCTGGGAAAAAAATAGTAAGAAAATTATCATCCAGCCAAAAGGGAAATGTCTTGATATTGGTATTGGCACTTTGGAACAAGCATATTTGTTTTCTTGTTTCTATTGAAAAATCCTAATGGTTCAAATAATTAAGTCGGTTAGTGAACAGTTAAATCAAGTATAATTGCATCCATTATATCAAACATGTTCCAGTTTTTTGGAAAGATTTGATAAATTTTGTGAATTATTAAGGTAGAAATGACCAAAAAAAATCGGTATTATGTTTCATTTCAGGATTTATTGTTAACCATTATTTTTTTAAATATATTATTTTTTAAGATTTTCATAATAATTTTTTAGGCAGTTTTGTGTTGACAAATCTTGCTGTAAGTTTTTATCGCTTGTATTATATTAATTGTTCCGGAAAATGATTGTTGATTTGTCCGACTGATAAATGTTTTATTATCATTATTATTTGAAATGCAAATGAATACATAATACCGGATTGATCAGTAAGGATCTTCTGCCTAAATTTTCTATACTTAAGATATATCTTGAATTAGGGATTATATTAGAAGGCAGTGATAAAACTGCCTTAGGAATTTTGATTAATGAGTTAAACTATGATGATAGGATAATTTTGCCATAGCACAGGAAACAAGACGACTATCCAAACTGCTGGCACGACTGGTTAAAATGATTGGGGCTTTCGCACCTAGTACTATTCCAGCACTGTCTGCCTTTCCAATGAATGATAGAGATTTGAAAAAAATGTTTCCTGCCTCTAGATTGGGAACAACCAGAATTTGGGCCTTTCCAGTTACGGGTGTATCAAGACCTTTCATCGCCGCTGCCTCAGGGCTGATGGCATTATCTAATGCAAGGGGTCCATCAAGAATACCATTAACAATTTGTTTTCGATCTGCCATTTTGCACAAGGCTGCGGCTTCAAGAGTAGAACTAATATCTGGATTTACCATTTCTACGGCTGAAAGAATTGCAACCTTGGGAACACCATATCCTAAAGCATGATGCAGATCTATGGCATTTTGAATAATATGCATTTTAGTGACAAGATCCGGGGCAATATTAATGGCGGCATCTGTAATCATGTAAGGGGTATGCCAATTGGGACCATCCATTAGGAAAACATGGGTAATGCGTTTACCTGTTCTTAAACCGGCCTCTTTATTGATTACAGCTTTCAAGAGAATGTCCGTATGCAGACTGCCTTTCATCAATAAATGCGCTTTTTGCTCGCGAATTAATTTTACACTATGTGTGGCGGCCTCAGATTCTGAAGATGCCTCAATAATTTGATGGTTTTTCAGATCCAATCTATATTGTTCGGCGATAAGCTTGATTTGTTTTTTGGGACCAACAAAAATTGGGGTGAATAAACCAAGTTTAAAGGCTTCAAGTCCTGATTCGATAGCGGTTGCTTCGCATGGATAACATACAGCACAATAAGGTGGGGATTTATCCTTTGCTTTTTCAATAATTTTTTGATGATGGTTATACATGGATCAATTTTTTCCTTTCTTTTTTATTTGTATGTGCCCCCCCAATCGTGACAGTGCGTTTTGCAGGGGACCAGGCGGTAATATCGGAATTTCTACAGGTTCCACCAAAGATGAATGATTTATAGATTTTGTCAAAGGGTAAGTGTTGTATCGTTGGTAAACAAATTTTAAACGAGCCACAATTTTCTGGCCAAAATAAAGATTGATTTTTTCAATAAGACGTTCAGAAAAATATTGAAGTTCGGTTGCTGTTGTATTAGAACATGCAATTGTTAACGTCCCGTTGGCTAGATGACGTGGAGATGTTCTATTGCCGTATATAGGGCCGATAATATCGACCCAATTAATGCTGATCTGGCTGTGGGCAAGGGATTTTTGGCGAAAAGCCTGTTTCGTAAGGCTATGAACAGTACCGCCAATTTGACTCATTGTAAAGGTGCGCCTGTCAGGATGTCGAGAATTCTGTTCTTTTGAAGTTTGTGATAAATTGCGTTTTTTTTGGTTTTGTTTGGGAATATTTGTCATTTTATGTCAAAACAGGGTTTTTGTGCGCAGTCATTATTAGAATGGTATGATCATAATCGGCGAGATCTTCCTTGGCGAGCAAAAAAAGATGAAAAACCAAATCCTTATTATGTGCTGTTAAGTGAAATTATGCTTCAGCAAACACAAGTTGCAACGGTTATTCCATATTTTTACCGTTTTATAGAACATTTTCCAACTATTAATATTCTGGCAAATGCAGATCGTGATACGGTCATGTCACTATGGACTGGACTGGGATATTATAGTCGAGCCAGGAATTTGCACCGTTGTGCTCAGGAAATTATGCGTAAAAATGGCGAAGTTCCTGACACGGTCAAGGAACTAAAGGCTTTATCAGGTGTTGGAAATTACACAGCGGCAGCGATAGCATCAATTGCCTATAATGTTCCTGTAGTGCCAATTGATGGTAATGTCGAACGTCTGACAGCACGTTTATTTACTATCGACGCAGAGTTACCAAAAGCAAAAAAATATCTTGATGAAAAAGCTGGTCATTTAAATGATGATCTTATAGCTAAACAAAGAGCCGGTGATTTTTCCCAAGCGTTATTTGATGTGGGAGCAACAATTTGCAAACCAAAAAAACCTTCCTGTTTATCATGCCCTTTGTCTAGACAATGTTTGGGATATAAAAAGGGAATAGCTGAAACATTGCCAAGAAAGGTTGTAAAATCTTTAAGACCTGTAAGATATGGAATTGCTTTTTTTATTCAGGATCGGGAAGGCAGGATTTTATTTAGGAAACGTCCAGCAAAGGGATTGCTGGGTGGAACCTTGGAATTGCCAGGCACTCAATGGGATTTAAAGCCAATATCACTGGATAATGCAAAAGAAAGCGTTGGGGTGAAAGGATTATTTGAGGACAAAGGTTGCATTAAACATGTTTTTACACATTTTGTGCTTAAATTAAGACTTTATAAAAGAATAGAAAAAATTGATTTATCGTTTAGAAATCGAGATGAGTTATGGTATGATTTCGATGACATACAATTTCTTCCATTTTCTTCATTGATGAAAAAACTTGTTCAACTGGGCTTTGATTGATACATAAATACAGGTGGTTTTAAATATGCAAACTGTCGTAAGCCCGAAAAAAATTGGGATTTTATTGGTTAATCTGGGAACACCGGAAGCAGCGTCTTATGGCGCAATACGACGTTATTTATCAGAGTTTCTCTCGGATCGACGTGTTATAGAAATGAATCCTTTGATTTGGCAACCTATTTTACAGGGGATCATTCTAACAGTTCGACCATTCCGGATTGTAAAACCTTACCGAATGATTTGGGATAACCAAGAAAATAAAAGTCCATTAAGTGTGATTACAGAACGTCAAATTCAAAAGTTGCAATCACGGTTCAAGAACAAACCTGTATTAATTGATTGGGCAATGTCATATGGAAAACCATCCATTGAGCAAAAAATCAGTCATTTCTTAAAAAAACAATTTTATCATTTATTTCTCTTGCCCTTATACCCGCAATACAGTGCGACAACCACGGCAAGTGTCAATGATAAGCTATTTAGAATTTTGCAGAAATATCGCAAACAACCTGCAATACGCACGATGTTTTCGTTTGCGGATCATCCAGTTTATATTCAAGCTTTATATAAACAAATTGAAACGACCTTAAACTCATTATCCGAACAACCCGAACGTATAATTTTATCTTTTCATGGTCTGCCGCAAACCTATGTCGATAGAGGGGACCCCTATGAACAGGAATGTCAAAAGACCGCCACGGCATTGCGAAAAATGATGAATAAAGATGAGCGGTATATGCCGTTGGTTTATCAGTCCCGTTTTGGGCCCGGCAAGTGGCTAGAACCTAATATTACTGATGTTATTAAAAAACTTGTCACGGAAGGTGTAAGAAATATAGCGGTTATGGCGCCTGGTTTTATAACAGATTGTCTTGAGACAATTGAAGAAATCGGTCATCAATATAAAGCTTTATTTTTAAAAGAAGGAGGTAAAAAATTCATTTATATTCCCTGTCTAAACGATGGGGAAATAGGAATTGATATGCTTGAGGGCTTGATTAATGAAGAATTGCGGGGGTGGATTTAAATATCTGATTATTTTGATGAAATATTGAAATAAATGATTTTAGCTTAAGGAATGAGAAAGATTATGCAAAATATATATAGAATACACAATAAATTTTATTATTTGTTTATTATAGGTTTCAGTTTTATTTTACCATCAACAAATGTTTCGGCTTTGGTTGAGCATCAGAAAACCTCTATAAAAACTATTTCTTCAATTGTATCTCACCCTAACAAATCAGATAACGACAATCCTGTTATAGATTCAATTTTATTAACCGGAAATAAAAAAATAAGTTCTGAAAAATTATTACATGTTATTCCACTTCATCAAAGAAGTAATGTAAATGAAACAAAAATAATGCAATCAATGTTTAAAATTGCGAAAGAATATAAAAAAGCAAATATAAAAGTAACAATAACCCCAATTATTGGTAAGGTTATTAATAATCATACATCTATTCAATTTGATATTCACGAAAAATAATATTAAAATTGATTGAATTCATTTGTATCTTGGGAAATTCGTTCTTCAATTGTTTTTTTGGTTTTTAATGTGGAGCCGATAATTTTCAATATAAATAAAATCAACAGGCCAATGATAATGTCAATAATAATCATAGTGCCAAAAATACCCATAATCTTCCTCCTTTAAAAATTCTAATTTATTATATGTTGAAATGGTTTGATTGTTAATGCCTTATTTATATTTAACAATGGCTATCTGTATTGAAATTATTGCGACAAGCAGTTTAAAAGCATCAAATGGTTTTACAAATTTGGGATTTACGATTGTTTCGCTGATAGGATATGCCATATCATTTTATTCATTATCGATCGCATTAAGGATCATTCCTGTTGGAATAGCCTATGCAATTTGGTCTGGGGTGGGAACAGTAGGAATTTGCATGATTGGATGGGTGATTTATCAACAAAAATTAACTATGACTTCAATTATGGGAATATTATTTATAATTATAGGAGTTTTGATTATTAATTTAGGACAAAATTCTCATTAGGAATTAATTGGAAGCGTTGATCCCATTTAATGATTATAGAATAAACGCCCCAATTTATTTTATCGGCTTGGTGGAGCCATAAAAGAAGGTTCTATATTTTTCTTAATATGTTTGGCAAGAATTTCATCAAGTTTTTTATAGTCCTCTTTTGTCAATTGCCAGCCCAAGGCATCTTGAACACCATTTATCTGTTGGGGTTTTCTAGCTCCCCAAAGTGCAATATTGCCTTTATAACGATCAATGACCCAGCGAACAGCCAAGGCTAGCAAACTTTTATTGTAGTTTTTTTGTGCATATTCTTCCAAATCTCTAGTCGCTGCCAAATAATGTTCGAAAAGGGGTGGTTGAAATTTAGGATCAGATTTTCTCAAATCATCCCCCGTGAATTTAGTGTCTTTGTTCATTTTTCCACTTAACAAGCCACGGCAAATTGAACCGTAACAAAGGGTGGCTAATTTATGTTTTTCTGCGCAAGGAAGAATATCATTCTCGATACTTCTTTCGAACATGTTATATGGAGGTTGAATAGCGGCCAAATCGGCATATTGGCTGAATTCTTCAATTTGTTTGGTTGAAAAATTGCTGACACCGATTGCTTTGATCTTGCCATCTTTTCTCAATTTTTCCATAGCCTGTGCCGTTTCTTTAATCGGGGTTTTATCATCTGGCCAATGAATTTGATAAAGGTCAATATAGTCTGTATTCAGTCTGCGTAAAGAATCCTCAATTTCTTTTTGAATACGTTTCGGGCTGGAATCTCTAAACATTTTACCAGAATTATCCCAATTTAATCCGACTTTAGTGGCCAATACAATATTATCTCTTTTCCCTTTTAAGGCTTTACCTACGACTTCTTCTGCATGGCCAAAACCATAAACTGGCGCTGTATCAATCATATTGATACCATTGTCTAGTGCTGCATGAATGGTTTTGATAGCATTGTCGTCATCGGGTCCTCCCCATGATGATCCGCCGATTGCCCATGTTCCTAGAGCAATTCGAACGATTGTTTTATCAATATTGTGGATTTTGATTGTGTCATGTTGATTAGTCATGATCCCTCCTTATAAGACTTAAATATTTATATCAATAATAAGTTTATCATGATTTATATTTTGCGCGTAATTATTATTTAAATATTAGTAGTAAAGATATTAATATTTAATTTTTCATTAATCCATATAAATGAATATTTAGTAATAATAGTAGTAAATAAAATTTTTATTTGTGTTTCTACAGTTTTATTATTGAATCATTCAATGGGGGGCAGTTCTTCATCTGATTTCAGTTTCGGAGTACTGGCATCCATAATGGCTAGTATTGCAGCTGTCAGAGGTGAAGCAAGGATCAGTCCTGGCATGCCTAAAATTGTACCAAAAACAGTTTGAGATAAGATAGTGATAGCAGGAGGCATTTTTACAGTATGTTTTTGGATAAGAGGTGATAAGACATTTCCTTCTAAAAACTGGATGATACAATATAAGATTATGACTAATATACCTTCTTTATTCCCTTGAGAAAAACCAATTAAAACAGCAGGAACAGCCCCTATGATTGCTCCGATATAAGGGATAAAATTCGCCATGCCGGCAACAAAACCCAATGCAAGGGCCAGGGGTACCCCAATAATGCTTAAACCAATGAAAGAGCAAATCCCGACGACTAGCATGTCCAGAGATTGTCCAGCTGTCCAGGACCATAAGGCATGTCCGCCAACCATTAATAACTTACGGATTTTTGGACGTTGACGACCTGGGAAAAGACGGAGTAGGCCATTACCGTATAAATTTGGTGAGGCAGCAAAATATAAACCCGCTATGAATACAACAAATATGGTGCCAAGAACCCCAAATACAGATGTAATGAAACCGGTCATTGAACCTGCAATTCTAGAGCCAAGGGTAAAATGAGCATTACTATTATTAGAACCCCCACCAATAGAATTGGGAAGATAATTCATAATCATGTCCCCCAAGGGATTATTATGCAAACGATCCCTGAAAGTCCCGACTTGAGTTCCAAGAGCATGTTTTAATTTGATAATTTGTTCATTAATCTGCGGTCCGCTGGTTAGGATGACTGCACTAATAATGCCAACAATTAAAATTAAAACTATGGTCAGAGCTAGCCAGTGGGGAAGATGTGTATGTTTGCGAACGATCGTTGCAAGTCCCTTCAGAATTATGGCGGTTAGTGTTGCCGCAAAAATAATCATCATCAAATCGCCAATAAGCCAGACTGCTATAACCCCTACGGTCAGCAAGATGACAATTTGAAGAAGGGAATAGAGCTGTTCCTGTTGGGTTGGTTGTTCTGAATTAGAATTAGGAGACATTTTATTATATATTTATAATATTATGAATATGATCCATCATGCGATGATTGTTGTGATAATTCAATAGTTAAATAATATCATGTTGAGTTTTTAGAAAGAATTTTCACGCATGCTTTTTTCATAATGGCTGACTGTCTCTTCCACTGATCCGTCAGCGTATATTTCTCCAGCCTTTAGCCATATTACACGGGTACACCATTGCCTGATGATTGGCATGGAATGTGTTGTTAAAACAACAATTTCTGCCTTATTGATTATATTTTCCAATCGTTGTCTTGCTTTACCCTGAAAATTGTTATCTCCAGCCATGAACCATTCATCCATGAGCAAAATATCAGGGGTTACAGATGTTGCCAGACCAAAGCTTAATCGCATCATCATACCTGCAGAATATGTCTTGATTGGCAAATCGAGAAATTCATGTAATTGTGCGAATTCCTCAACATCTTTTTCCAGGGCTTTGATCTGCTCATTATTGTATTTAAGACGTTTACCCCTTAAATAAATATTTTCCCTACCAGAGAGGATACGGTTCATGCCAGCATTCGTATCCAATAAAGATTCTATTTTACCGTTAGTAATGATTTTTCCAGAATTGGGTTCGTATATTCCAGTGATTGCACGGAGCAGGGTTGATTTTCCTGCCCCATTGTGGCCTATCAATCCAACACGCTCTCCCGCTTTTATTGATAGATTGATATTTCGCAATGCTTGAACCGTTATACGGTTAGCATTGTCAACCAGAATATCAGCACCTGTTTTCTGGTTTAAGGATTGTTGCTTAGAGATGAACTTTCCTGCCTTAGCAAATAATGTTTTTTTTAAGGAACGATGATTGCTATGATAAAGAGGGAATTGTAATGAAAGTTCCTCTAATTTTATAAAACTTGATTGAGTCATTGATTGGATTTTATAACGCTCTTACATTACGAACAGTTTTTTTAAAAAATTCTATATTGATATTATCTTTTAGCATGTCAATAAAGCAGTAGTTGATATTGTTTGTGGAGGCTATTAAAAAAGGCCAGCATGATATGCTGGATTTATTTTTGTTAAAAGAGGTCAATTCCAATAAGGTTGTGTCTTTTTGACAGAAATATAGATTAATCAGTTCAGGACAATGTGGGGCTATGATAAATTCAGCCTGTGAAAAAAGTGCGATTTGTGATTCCCAGTCCATATTCTCTAAATGGATAATGGGTAAATTCAATTCATTACAAGCCTGGGTCAAGATTGATTGAAAATGATCAGAAAAACAGGGTTGATTTTTCTGGTTCGTTGCAATCAAGAAATTTGTGGGAAGGTCATTTTTATATCGGGAATTTTTGTTAATGAAATTGAAGATTCTTCTAGTGTCATGAAAATTGAAATAATCGTAAGGATAATGACTGTTTGGATGGAATAATGCTAGTTTTTTCGCTTTATATATACCGTCCTTCAAAAATATTGTACGAGAGTTTAGCTTAGCTTTTTCTAATGTGTTATCATATAATTCACGAGATATTGAATTACCAATGAATATATTATTGTTTCTATATTCAGGAATGGCAATTTTCATTGTTGTAGGTGTATATAAATTTGCCAGATAAGATTTTGACAGACAATATCCCATCCAGTGGTCGTATTGCATCCATTTGGGATCAAAAGCGAGAAAAATTTCTTCTAATAATTGTGCATCATTCAAATCAATCTTTATTTGATCTAAAGACTGATTTTTACAAAAATGAAGAGTTTCATCAATTAATTGTAGATCATTTGTTATAACTACACCATCGAATCCCTCTTGAACAATAAAATAAGCATTTTCAAGAATTGATAAAAAGAGATTTCCTTCATGGTTATAGGTTAGAATATCATTTAAATTGTTATTGTGCGGATCAATCTCAAATCCTAAATCATTTAAATTTTGCCCTTCGTAAGCCGGGATCAAGGGATGACGCAAACGTTTTGAATGATTAACTGAGCTTTTCAATACGCCAGGCGGGCGAAAAGTAAAAATAGAACAATTTTCCTTAATATTCATGGTTCAATCGCTTTGTATATCTTATAAATAAATAGTTTAAATTTTATATCCAAAAAGCCAGCCTTGTTCTCGACCGTATAAACATTATCCAAGCAAGTCCCCATAATACCAAACTATAAGCTAAAGCACTTAGATAAACAGAAATGGTAGGGATTTCTCCCAGAATAGGTCCCTTAATAATCTGCATCGTGCTGTATATTGGATTAAGCAAAAGTAATGATTGAAAATTATGAATCTGAGATGGCATCCACATGATCGGGGTAATATAATATACGATTTGTATCAGACTGTTGATTATTTGAGGAATGTCTCGAAAACGCGCACAAATACAACCTAGAAAAATACTGATGGCAAGACTATTGATAATCCAAATAATAAATCCTGGTATGGATAATAATATAATCATACCAGGCCATTTATTGTAATAAAGAATTACAAGAAAGGGAGTAATGCAGTTTAAAAGGGTAATCAGGAAATTCCTGACAACAGTACGGATCGCTTGCAGGAAAAAGGGAAGTTTAAGTGAATGAATGAAAGTGTCGGTTTGTAGAAAACATTGACATGCATCAACAATCATATTGGCAATACCGTTTTGCCAAAAAATAAAAGAGATTGAAAGATAAGGGAGATAGGTTTCCGTATGGATTTTAAACAGGGAACCGTAAATGAGACCAATTGCCAACATCATCGTCGCTGATGAGAATGTCATCCATATAGGTCCTAAAAGGGAACCCTTATAACGTAATTTGATATCTAGCCATGCCATTGAATAAGCCAGTTTCCACAATTTTAAACTTTCTTTAATATCGATCCAACATTGTAGATGTCGATAATAAAAATTCTGATTACTGGTTCGTATTTGCGTGGACATTTTAAAAATTAGACATCAATTCTTGTTGAAACAAAATATTTAGTCATGGTTTATCACAAAGAATAAAATATACACAAATCATTCTTCAAAAAATGACGGGGATTTTTTATTCTTAATACTTTTAATAATAAGTTTTCTTACTCTATTGTAAAGAAATGCTTTATAATGTACACCTTAGATAGAATTCTTAAAGTGTTTATCTGATTCGTGCAAGTCTTTGCAATCCGAACAGCTTCGTAAGATAACACTGAAAAAAAATGGATTTATTTGGAAATAAATTCTTTATGGAATGTAGATAAGGGTAAAGGTATAATGAAGCGATCAGAAGATTTTACAGAATCTGGCGAAAAACTCAAATCTGGTTCAATGAAGTTTATTATTTCCAGACAAAACGAAAAACAACTTCATGATAAATCTCTTTATTTATCCCTGGTTCGTTTTGGTGTGCTCGGATGTATTATTGGAATGTTGGCTGCATGTGCAAACAATGCACCCCGTCAGCAACAAATACCTATTGCTCAGGAAGTTGCGCATTATAAAGCGAATGCCCGTTCTTACTATACTCCACCAGGGCCTCCAGAGGATCCATGGGGGCCATATATTCAGGAGGCATCTGCTCGGTTTGATGTGCCGGAAATATGGATTCGGGCAGTTATGCAGCAGGAGTCTGGCGGGAGTTTATATCATAATGGACAATTGGTAACTTCTGGTCCCGGTGCGATGGGGTTGATGCAGTTAATGCCTCCAACATATGATGAAATGAAAATTGCTCATAATTTAGGGGATGATGCTTATGATCCTCATGATAATATCATGGCTGGAACGGCATATATTCGTCAAATGTATGATATTTATGGCTCTCCAGGTTTTTTGGCTGCATATAATGGGGGCCCTGGCAGATTGGATGATTTTTTAACACATAATCGTACATTACCTTTGGAAACTCGACGGTATGTTGCCTCAATTGGCCCTCAAATTCAGGGTATAAAACCAAACCGACAATCGCAAGCTGATTTGATGGTAGAGGGTCATGAAAATGGTATGGGTGTCAATGCAGTTCAATATGCTGCGGCAACGCAACCCGGATTTCAAAGAATGTCATTGTCGCCTCAAGCTCAGGCAGTGCAGAATGCATGGCAAAATCGTCAGACAACAGAAACGCTTAATCAGGCCAGTCTTAATGGGACAAGCTCTGCAACAACTGATAGTTTGAACAGGCAAAGTTTACGAGGGGCAGGCTCAGCAGCGACACAAGTTGCTATGGCATCACCATTGCCTTCACAGCCTGCTGTATCGACCTATCCAGTTAAATGGAAGAATTTTGACACTCATCCAGTTGCTTCTTCAACTGCACCATCAGTCGTTACGCGTCAAGATGTTAAATCAGCATGGTTGGCTAGGGGATATCAATCGACCCAGGCACCAGCAATGCAATCGCGTCCAATACCTGTTCAGGTTGCATCAGCTCCGGCAGCTTTGCCATCAAGATCAGAACGGAAACAATATTATAGACCCATTTCCTACCAATTTCCAGCTGCAGAGGCTTCTGTAAATTATAATCGTAAAAGAGGTATGGATTTAACTAAAAAAGAAAATGTGTCGTCATTATCAGGAAACTGGGGAATTCAGGTTGGAGCTTTTGCTTCATCAAGTCAGGCGAAAAATGCTATTGGTATTGCAAAAAATCGAGCTTCTCTTTTTTCAGGTAAGCAACAGGTACAAGTCGTTCAAAAAGGTAAAAGCAAGATATATCGCGCTAGGGTGACAGGGTTAAGTCTAAATGCCGCCCAGATGGCCTGTAAAAAACTAACTGCTTGCATCATGGTAAAACCATCCAATAGTTAATGATTCTAAAATTTAATTCATTAGCTAATATTAAAAGCGTGCCAAATAATTATATGTCTAGTTCGCCTTTATTAAAAATTAAATTGTGAATATCTGCAATTTGGGTTCAGTTATTGCCCGAAAAAATTGAAGGTCTGTTATAATCTTACGGTTCAACTGTTCTACTGCAATTCATGATCAGTATGGATTATGCATAATTGTTCTTCCAATTGCAATGGTATCAGCTTGTATGACTTGTCAAAATAGTTTTGGCTTTCAATGGAAAGGATATTACAACAACAGTAATAGTTGTAATGTCTGTTTGTTGCTTTATTTTCTCTGCAAAAAAAGCTTAAAACCTGGTTGGCAGGAATCAGCAGACCAAGGTCAAGATTGCAGATGAAACGTGAATAACAGTAAAACCTAGTTTTTCCGATTTCTTGCAGAACAAGATGTATTCTTCCAGATTTTATCCAATTTTGACTTAATTAATAGCAGAAATTTTTGCCCAAACAAGAATGTTGGTAGAAATTTCTTTCTTACGGCTTAATAAACCTTTAAAGGGAAATGTATGTGGTTAAGTGAGTTTTTTTTTATTAATCTGATCTGAGATTAGATGGTAGAAAAAGAAAAGCATGAAGTAATATTCATTAACCATATGAATGTCGATGTCATTCAAACCGATTATTTTTTCGTTGCCAATTAATTAATAAAATCCAGATTTGTTTTTTTGATTACCCCTTGATGGTCGTTCCCGTTGGCACAGGAGAAACCAGAAAAAATGGCTGAAGGAACAGTGGTTTGCCAGCCATATAGGTCAAGATGGAAGAATAGGATGCATATCTTTGGTTATGGGTTTTCCATGGAATATGAGTTGAAACTTTTCAATCAGCATAGACCAGTTGAATGGCGACTGACATTGATGATTAACGTTGTATATAGAACTCAAGACCATTTTTAGTTTGTTTGCTTCTTCAGGCCATAATTCGACACAATGAGGACAAGTTTTTCTTTTAAGTGAAACAGCTGTTGCCTTGATAAAAAAAAACAGTTCCAGATTTAATCTACTGCCAATATGAACAAGATGCCAATCTGTTTTTTTCAACGTTGGCACTATATTGGCATAATGGCGGTATGATAGGTTTTCCAGAGATGGGGAACTGATTTTATGGTTCAAAAAGGTGAATCAATAACCTATTATTGTTACACAATATTGTAATCGTTAAAAGTCAGTTATCCTGATTAACAGAATGTAAAGAGCTCCTCTTTGGGGAAACGTGATTTAGGTTGTTTGGCGTTATAATCAGTTTTATCATGATAACCCAAAGTAATTACAAGAATACTTGTAAATCCTTTTTCTTTTAGGTGGAATTCTTTGTCTAAAATATCTGCATCAAATCCTTCAATGGGACTGGCATCTATATTTGCTAACGAGGCACCTAGTAATAAGTTTCCAAGAGCAATATAACCTTGTTTTGCTGTCCAATTGGGAAGATCCTTTAGAATTTTTTTATGCAGATTCATATATCCGATATAAAGATTGATAAATTCTTCCTTGTTTAAATTTGGGTTATGACGGCCATCCTTAATTTCTTGTTCAATAATTTTGCGAATATAGGCTTCATCCATATCTGTTTTTGAACAAATAACAATTGTATGTGAAGCACGGTCAACCTTGTGTTTATTATAAAGGAATTCTTCCCTTACCATTGATGAGGCAACGCGCTTAATACCATTTTCCGTGGAAGCAACAATGAAGTGATAAGGTTGTGAATTAATTGAAGTAGGTGTGTAGCGTAAAAGGTCAACTAACTGATTTATAATATGATCAGGAATTTTTTTTGTTGGATCATATCTTTTAGCGGTAAAGCGACGGAGTGCAAATTTTTCGATATCCATGATTATCCTTACGTTAATAATTCATAATAAAATTATATACATGTAAAAAATGTATAATAAATTAATATATGCCTATAATCGTAAAATGAATGGAAAAAGAGATCAACCTTAAAATAGTCGGTTTATATTATGATTGTTATAAAAGTGATAAAGAATTATGTAGTTACAGCCCGTATAATGATAGATAAGATATACATGCAATTCAATTCTTTAATTATTAATTAATTTACAACTCTAAGCTTGTATTGAGTGTTTCGTGAAATGTTTTATTAATATAGAAATTTGCACTATAAAAATTAACTTGCCAATTTAAACATGTTATTTTTTAAAAGTGTATTTTTTCAAATCTTTTGTGTTCATTTATGAGAGTCAACAATATTTTAATTTTTCATAGTAAATAGATGAATAATTTGAAGATTAGGCAGTGTATTTAGATAGGATTTTACGGTTATTTTGTACAGTGGTATTATCTCAAAATATTTTATTAAATTTTAATAAGATATCAGTCAAAAAGGTTTTGACATTTTATTTTACTAAACAGAATTGATAACGTAATAATCAGTAAGGTAAATAAATTTATCGAGGTTAGAGAGGAAAGATGCGATAATTTTATAGGAATGGGGCCTGTATTAACAGATTGAGGTCCATAGGTTAAAAGTGTAAGGGCATAAAAATCAATAGTGAGAATATAAATTGTCCAAGCGATAATACTGCTAAACAAAATACCATAAATGATACGGTTAAATTTTAACATGCTCCTTCCTCCTTTCACAGGATATGATTTTTACATTCGTAATATTCCATTATTTCAAGTAGGTTTACCACTATATTGAAAATTATAAAAAAAATCAATTTAATAAAGTGGTTATATCAATTAATTTTGACTTATTAACGTTATGGATTTTGTTTTTTTAGTAAAAAAGCAAGAATTATTTTTGCCGTTTTTTCTGGCGAATTAAGTTTATCTTTATCTTCCGCAGGAAAAAAGGATTGTCTCAATAAGGTTTTGGTTGGCGGAGGGGTAATGGTTTGAACATGAACTGTAGAGATATCCTTTATTTCTTCTTTCCAACAATTTATAAGATTTTGAATAGCTGCCTGAACAGAGGTGACTGATCCCCAAAATGCACCGGGTTTCGTTATCCCCTGAAGAAAAAGAGCTTGAGAATTTGGTGTGGCGCATAACAAGGGGGACAAAGTTCGAACAAGTTTCATACAGCTTGTAAGATTGATGGAAATATTTTTTGACCAGTCTTGATCCGTTATTTGGTCAACAGGTGTAAGTGGCGTGTAATGAAAGGCTGCATGAATGAAAATATCAAGTCGATGGAATTGCTGGGCAATGGAAGGGCCAATATTATCAATTGTTGTATCGAATGGATTTTTGGGTTGCAAATCAAATGGAAATAAGGTGGCCTTACCACCTTTTTGGCGGATTATATTATCTGTCTGTATTAATCCTCCCTGCGTTCTTGCGCTGAGAACGCAGTGTGCACCAGCCTCGGCCAATGCTATGGCACAAGCCTGACCTATGCCACGACTTGCACCAGTAATGAAAGCCACCTTTTTTTTAAAAGGGAGATTAACTAAGGATGACATGACAGTTTCATTATTTATTTTGTGTTAGGTTCATGTCATGATCTGTAAGTTGAATAGGATAGTCTCCTGTAAAACATGCATCACAATATTGCGGCTTTTCGTTATTTCTTTCCTTTTCTTCCAGAGCTTTGTATAATCCATTGCATGAAATGAATCCCAGTGAATCTGCCCCAATCAATTTGCACATTTCATCAATATCATGTGTGTGTGCCAGTAGTTTTTCTTTTGATGGAGTATCAATTCCGTAATAACAGGAAAACCGTGTGGGGGGAGAGGCAATACGCAGATGAACTTCGGCTGCTCCTGCAGCTCTGACCATTTCAACGATTTTTTTGGATGTTGTTCCACGGACGATGGAATCATCAATTAAAATGACGCGTTTATCTTTTAAGATTGAACCGTTTGTGGAGTGTTTGAGTTTTACTCCAAGATTACGGATTTGATCAGTCGGTTCAATAAAAGTCCTTCCTATATAATGACTACGGATTATGCCTAACTCAAATGGAATATTGCTGGCTTTTGCATAGCCGAGCGCAGCAGGCACACCGGAATCGGGAACAGGAACAACAATATCTGCCGCAACGGGATTTTCAAGCGCGAGTTCGGCTCCAATTTTTTGACGTGCTATATATACGGATTTATTTTCAATAATGGAATCGGGACGGGCAAAATAAACATATTCGAAAATGCAAAAGCGATGAGAAATATTATGAAAAGGTTTAATGGAACGGATACCCTCATCATTAATGATGATGACTTCACCAGGCTCGATATCACGGACAAATTCCGCGCCCATGCTGGAAAGTGCACAGGTTTCACTGGCAACAACCCAGCATTCTTTTTCCTTATTCTGGTTGAGTTTGCCGAGTATCAGGGGACGAACACCTAACGGATCACGAGCGGCAATTAACATATCCTTGGAAAGGGCCACCAGAGAATATGCACCCTGAACCTGTTTTAAGGCATCAATAAAGCGGTCAATAACATTGCTGTACAGGGAAATGGCAATCAAATGGATAAAGACTTCGCTGTCTGTACTGGATTGAAATAGGCATCCTCTGCGTACCAGGGATTGTCTAAGGAGTTGTGCATTGGTAAGATTTCCATTATGGGCAACAGCAAATCCACCAAATTCAAAATCACCATATAAAGGTTGTACATTACGAAGCTGCGTGGCACCTGTTGTAGCATAGCGATTGTGACCAATCGCAATTCCACCTGGTAATTTGGCGATAACCTGGGGATCGGCAAATACTTCACCGACCAGCCCCAAACCACGATGAATATGAAAATTTCCATCGTAAGTAACAATACCTGTCGCTTCCTGACCTCTATGTTGTAAGGCATGTAATCCCAATGCAGTCAATGATGCGGCATCTTGTGTTGTCCAGACGCCTACCACGCCACATTCCTCATGAAATTTATCATCTTCATGATCTGGGGATGTATGTATTGTTGAATAGGATATTGATTCGCTAGATTTATTCATCGCAATTCCGAAAATAAATGAATAGATAAGGGTTTTATGAGTTAAAAATGGCCAGGATTATTGTGAGGGAGCAATTGAGGAATACCCCCCCTCTGGTTGAACAGCAGACGGCTCATCATTATGCGATTGATCTGTCGAAGAGGATTGATGAGATATTCCATTATGTAATCCAGTTCCGTCAGGTATTGATACTCTTGGTGTCTTTGTTTGGGGGACAACAACATCCCGTTGCATTGAGCTTGGGAGAAGATTATTAATCAGGACAGCTCCCTGATATATATAGGGAACCATTTGACTTTCTTGAAGAGGTTCAGGCCATTGTGCGGCAGGAAAAATTATTCCGCCAATCAGATAGAGAATGGCCAACCCTGCATATCCCTTAACCCCACCACATATTGCACCAAGTAATCTGTCCAGACGACCCAAAAGGGAGATTCGCGCAGAATTTTGACCGACAACGGCATTTGCCAGCGCATTAATGACAATACAGGTCAAGGCAAATATAACAATAAAGGAGGCAATATTTGCCAAATTTTCAGAGTTTACGTAAGGCGATAGCTTGGGGGCAAGATCGGGATACCAGCGATTGGCCAAGCTGGCTGCGATAACCCATCCAAATAGACCTATACATTCACGAGTAAACCCTCGCGTAAGACCGGATAAGGCACCAAGGATAATTACACCAAGACAAACAAGATCAATCCAGTTCATAGAATTAAGCACTTGATTAACTTATTCCCTTTAATAAGATTATAAAGCGGTATTAGTAAATAAACAATTCATTTACCGCAATGGGTAAATAAAAAATATTTTTATAATTTTTAATTACAAAAAACAAATAACTGTAAATTGTTTGATAATCATGGATCTCAATTATGAAGGTGGTTGAACTATATCATAAATAGAAATTATTTTTCAGAGTTTTTCAATCACGGGTTAATATATTATCTTCACGTTGTAAAATCTTGATTGGATCATTGTCGTAATTTTCTGTATCCTCTTCAGGTTGCAGACGGCTGGGTAATAGCATTCCATTCTGATCCAGAACAGGGTAGGCGGCTGAAGCTACAACATGAGTGTTTGTACGTTTTAAATCACGGGCCAATTCAATCATGAATGAACCATACTGAATCTGGTTTTTTTTATCGTCTGTGCTTTGTCGAAGATTTTCATAATAGATAGCGATAACTTTGCTTTCAATTTCACGGAATATATCCTTCTCTTCGGCAAGTTTACGGGCAATATTCTCGTCTTCATTAATCAGCAAGGTTGCTGTTGTATGCAGATTTTTATGGATGCGTCGCATCATTTTTTGCAATGGATCCATCATGGGTTTTGGTAAAATGATTCTTTGTTTAACCATTTTCTGTACGGTTGAAAGAACATTCCTGTCCAGGACATCACCCGCATTGGCAATTTGTGTACAGAAGGTTAGGATTTTTTCCACCTGATTCAATTCATTTTGATTCAAAGCTTCGGGATCCAAACCGGTGACGTAACTTTGTATTGAGTTTGTTAATTTATCTAGCGTATTATCAAAACGTCGTGCGGCGCTGGCAATTTGAGGCGTTTGATTTTTAAAACTATCGTCAACACCATTCAGCATTTTTTCCAAAATATCACATAAACGCAATGATTCCCGGGTTGCATTGCCAAGGGCAAGAATAGGTGATTGTATGACGGATTTATCAAGATAGACCGGTTTTGAGGGATCCTGAACAGTTTCCTCTTTTGTGCGTGGAAATATTTTTTTTAGTAAATTGGCGTAGGGGGTTAGGAAAGGCAAGAATAGAAGTGCCGTTGCAATATTAAATAATGTGTGAAAATTGGCGATAGATCGGTTGATATCAGGATAGTAATATGTGAACCAATGGGTGAGTGGATGAATAAAGATAAAGACAATGGCCGCACCGATAACACGGTTTATTAAATTTCCCATAGGTAAACGTTTGGCAATCACGTTTTTTCCTGTTCCCTCTATCACGGGATTGAGAGCGGTACCGATATTGGCGCCCAAAACCATGATAAAGGCTGTTTCAGCAGGTATGACATTGTGAGAGGCGAAGGACGCTATTAGCAATACAACCGCCACGGAAGAATGCATAATCCAGGTCAGGATCATTGATAATAAAATTGTAATAAAAGGCATATCTGTAATGTTGCCCAATACTGTACGAAGCGCTGGTTGGTTGGTATAGGGATGAAGGATTACCAGAAATTGATGTAGGGAGATCAGAATCAGGCCTAATCCGATGAAGACTCGTCCAAAATCACGGATATGATTAAGACCCCGGCGAAACATGATGACGCCTATCAAAACAAAAAGGGGTGCGATACGGGACACGTCAAATGATAATAGCTGGACAATTAGGGTGGTTCCAACATTTGCCCCCAGCATAACCGCCAATGCAGAAGGTAGTCCGATTACCCCATTGGCGGCAAATCCAGTGATCATAAGTCCCGTTGCAGTTGAGGATTGCAAGATTGCAGTGATACCTGCACCTGCGATAAAAGATTGGAATCTGTTTCGTAACATGGTTGACAGGAAATGATTTAACCGTGCGCCAAACGCTCGTTGCACACCGGTTTGAACCATATGAACACCCCATAAAAGCAGGGCGACACTACCAGCAAGATCAATTACAGTAACAAAATTCAAGGAATATCCTCTTTTAAAGTTTTAAGTTATTGAAGTTAGAAGAAAAAAGTTTTTTAAATAAAAAAAGTTATAAATTAAAATTATATAAATAATTGAAAAATTCCTTGTCAAAAGGTGAATATAGCATAATTTTACGCGCTTGAAATTAAACTTTCCAATTTAATTCTCGAAACTGTCGGATTTAAATTTTGAAAATATTACTGGTATCGTTTTTCTTTAATTGGGATATTTTGATAATTTATTGATTTTTTTGATATTTTTCAGGAAGAAAATTGCTTTTCCATCATTTATATCATGAATTGAAACAATTACTATTTCCATATAAAGGAGAATATGAATATGTCAGTATCGGATCATGATTATATCAATTTTTCACAAGATGATGAATTGAATTATATTTTAAAAAAATATCATAAATTTCAAGCGCATGAAAATCGGGTTGAACTGAAAAAACTTGGTCAAGCCTATAAGAATGAAATAAAGTCAAAAAGGCTAAAACATGTTGAGTTTTATCCTTATCTAGAAAAACACTTAGATAAATTAAGATAAACTGGGGTTGAGGATGATAAGGGATTATATGTTTTAAAAAAATTGTGGTAAGGGATTAATTTTTAAATAGTAAAAGATGATAAAGCCATCACTATGTTATTGTTATGTAAATTATAAATTATTCTAACCTTATCACAATGTTATTGAATATAAATATAAGATTTAAATTAATTATTTATTGTTGTGAATCGAATAATTGATTATATTTTTTAATAAATACCATTTTGCTAATTTTAAATTTTATTATGGAATGATTTATAACGGAAAACTATCAATAATTTGGTTCTTGGAGTTTTCGAGTTTATCAAAATAGCTTAAATCAAGTTGTCTTAACGGAATATGATTTAAATTTTTGAATAAAACGGGGTTATAAAAATTTATTTCTGTACGATGTATGCCTGCGAAATAATCAAAGAATTTCCATTTTCCGCCATCATGCAATTTATCATCCCACAACCAAATATTTGGGATATGATAGCTGTCTGCAATTACAAGTCCATGTAAACTGCTGGATGCAATATATTTACAGGATTTTAACTGGTCAATAAAAACGTTAATATCAGGATCGGTGATATCAATAAAAAGAGTATTGGGTGTATTTTGTAATATTTGCTCTACCCAGCTCTTTTTATATTGACTGTGATGAACAATAAGACCCCAGTCATATTTTTTTTCTTTGTCGGGGTTATATATACGGTCACATATTAATCCAGGATCCCCATAAGGTAATCTACATTTATGTGAAGTGAAGGATTCATGAGTCAATGGTCCACGTAATAAAGAAATCTTGAATAATTCAGTAGGTAATGAGGAAGGTGAAAGAGTTCCGCTCCCCCATACAGGATAAATTCTGTTTCTTGGTGTTGCCCAGTTTAAAATGCTGCCTATTCCGATTAAGTCTGTGTTTTTTAAATTGGTTCTACATATTATTTTTTTACTTAAATATCCAATAATATATAAATTTAGTTCATCACCTATATTTGTGAACTGTTTGTTGCGCCACCAATACAGATTAACAGAATTGTTCATTTTTTTGTTAACCAGAGTGTTGAATTGGTTTATATCAAATTTTATTTTATATGCTTTTTGAAGCTTGAATTTCTTCCATTGTTTATTTTTTAGCTGTACAGTTTGAAATAATGTTTGATGATGATGTGTTGTAATGGGAATATTATAATAATAACAGTTTAATCGTCGGGAAATAAAAGAGTAATTTCCGGGAAATTGATGTTTTATAATAACATGATCAAACAGGTCTTTTTTATCATGGATGAATCCTGTTTTCATATCAGTTGTGGACAAATAAACAGGGTGGTGATTGTTTTTTTTCTGAACCATATAGAGGTGATGGTTTAGATAGCATAAAGAAGATTCTTCTTCAGTTCTGCAGATTATAAAATTTTTAAGTGACATAGTTAAAAAAGTTTTTAACCTAATTTAAATTTTGTCACCTAAATTAAATGTGAATGTTTATTGCGTCAATGAAATTCATATTTTTATTGTCATACAATAAAATATTTTGCTTTAGGATGAAAAATTACCAAAGCTGACGTTGACTGCTCTGGATGCAATTGCCATTCTTCAGATAGGGAGATTCCAATCTGCTTTGCGTCAAGAAGATTCAATATATATTTTTGATCCTCAAGATTAGGGCAAGCGGGATAGCCAAAGGAATATCTGGACCCACGGTAATTTTGCATCAACAGCTTGTTCATATCAGGATCATCTTCACTACTGAAACCTAGCTCTGCCCTCATTCGTTGATGCGTATATTCAGCCATTGCCTCGGTTATTTCAACAGATAAACCATGCAAATATAAATAATCCTGGTAACGGTTTTCTTCAAACCAGATTCTGGCTGTGTCTGAAGCTTTTTGACCTACAGTGACAATTTGCAAGCCAATTACGTCACGAATGGGATCATTGTAATCCCGGATATAGTCAGTGATGCAAATGCGTTGATTGCCAGGCTGTCTTGGAAGGGTAAATCGGCACAATTCGGTTTTCCCATCCCTATCGAAGAGGATTAGGTCCTCAGCGCTCGCAGCGGCTTTCCAGTAACCATAAACGGCTTGTGGTTGAAGGATTTTTTTCTGCTCACATTGTTGGATCAATTTATATAGGATTGGTCGTAAATTTGTTTTCGCATCTTGCAGGAATTCTTCCAGCGTTTTTCCCTGCTTTTTCATTCCCCACTGCAATTGATATAAAGAACGTTCGTTTAGGAAGGGTAAAACAGCTTTTAAACTGGTTTCTAACTTTCGCGCCCCCCAAAATGGTGGATTGAGGGGAGGTTCGTGAGAAGTCATTTTATTTCTTCGCAAGGATGATTCTTCCATGGAAAAAGGAGCTACAATGGTTTTTTCCTTTTTTTCTGGACGTTTGGGTTTTTTATTTTTGATTTTTTGGGCAGCAAGATAATTATCTAAATCACCATGGGTTAATTGTTCCATAAGTGTCAAACCATCAAAGGCATCCCTGGCATAGGCAACCATCCCGTTATTTTTTTTATAGATTTCCGCACAATCTTCTTCAACGTAGGCACGTGTTAAAGCTGCTCCTCCGAGTAGAACAGGTATGCTGAGGCCTTGTTGCGCCATTTCTTCAAGGTTTTCTTTCATGATAACAGTTGATTTGACCAATAATCCAGACATGCCGATCGCGTCAGCATTATGTTCCTTTGCTGCCTTAATCATGTCTGCTACAGGTACTTTAATGCCTAGATTGACAACCTTGAAACCGTTGTTGCTTAAAATGATATCGACAAGATTTTTGCCAATATCATGTACATCCCCTTTTACCGTTGCCAAGATCATCGTACCTTTGGTTTCATTATTTTTCTTTTCCATAAAAGGTTCAAGAAAGGATACGGCTGCCTTCATTGTTTCGGCAGATTGCAAGACAAAAGGAAGCTGCATTTTCCCAGATCCAAATAATTCCCCTACCGTTTTCATGCCATTAAGTAAAAGGGAATTGATTATTTCAAGGGGGGCATAGGTTTCCATCGCCTTTTTTAAATCATCCTCCAAACCTTTGCGATTTCCATCTACAATTCGGTTATGCAATTGTTCTTCAATGGTGGTAGCGACAGCGCGAGTTGCCACTTGTGTGGCTTTACGATCAGCAAAAATTTCTAAAACTTTTTTGAGTGGGTCATAATCATCAGTTCTTCGATCAAAAATCAAATCTTCAATGACTTTAACTTCATCTTTGTCCAAAAGGTGCATGGGCCGTATTTTAGAAACATGAACAATGGCAGCTGTCATTCCCATTTTCTGGGCATGATAAAGAAAAACAGAATTCAAAACTGCTCTGGCGGCTGGATTAAGTCCGAATGATATATTGGATAATCCGAGCACAATTTGAATGTCAGGAAATTCATCGTGGATGGCTTTGATCCCTTGTAAGGTCCATAAACCCAGTTTACGGTCATCTTCTACTCCAGTGGCAATAGTAAAGGTAAGAGGGTCAATCATCAAATCGGAGTGAGGCAGGCCATATTTGTTACAGGCAAAATCAACTAATCGACGGGTGATTTGTAATTTGTCTTCAGGTGTTCGTGCCATTCCTTGTTCATCAATGGTTAATGCAACAACAGCGGCACCAAATTTACGGGCCAGTTTTAAACGATGAGCCGCTATTTCTTCACCATCCTCAAAATTGATTGAATTAATGATGGGTTTTCCACCATGAAGTTTAAGACAAGTTTCAATCACTTCCGTACTAGTAGAATCTATAACGAGAGGAACATTGATAGATGACGTGAGGCGAGGAATAATTTCCTTCATATCCTTTTTCTCATCATGACCTACAAAGGCCATACAAACATCCAGGGCGTTTGATCCTTCTTTCAGTTGTTCACGACCGATTGTAACGCATCCATCCCAATCTTGTTGATCCTGTAAATCACGCCATTTCTTAGAGCCATTGGCATTACAGCGTTCCCCAATCGAAAACAGACTATTTTCCTGTCTTAAAGGTGTGGGGGTAAAAAGACTTGAAACCGAGGGAATCCATATTGAACTTCTGGGTATACAGGCTGGTCGGTCTGTGAAGCATCCCCCCAAAGCCGCTTCTTTTTTGAGCATCTGATCAAATGCAGCAATATGATTAGGATTAGTTCCACAGCAACCACCGATCATATTTATTTTCTGTTCTTTTATATAATGGGACATCCAAACAGCCATTTCTTCTGGAGAGAGTGGGTAGTGCGTTTTACCGTTGACGAGTTCTGGCAATCCTGCGTTAGGTTGCATCGAAATTAAATGCGGCCAGTATTGAGAAAGCCATTTGATACCCTCGGCCATTTCCCGAGGACCTGTTCCGCAATTCATTCCCATCATTTGAACATCCAACGCTTCAATGACGGTCGCTGCGGCAGCGATATCACTTCCAACAAGAAGGGTACCTGTTGTCTCAATGGTTACTTGTACAAAGATTGGTAAAAAAATATCAGCTTCTTTTAATGCTATTTTGGTTGCGTTTACAGCAGCCTTGATTTGAAGTAGATCTTGGCATGTTTCAATTAAAAAAGCGTGAACACCTCCTTCAATCAAACCTCTACATTGCTCTGTAATTGCATCTTCAAGTGAATCATAATCAATATTTCCCAAGGAGGGTAGTCTAGTCCCGGGTCCGATTGATCCAAGGATATATCTACTTTTTTTATCAGCAAATGAATTTGCGGCTTCATTGGCAATTTCAGCGGCACGTTTGTTGATTTCTCTTGTTTGGTCCTGAAGGTCAAATTCGGATAGGGTGATGGAAGATCCTCCGAAAGAATTTGTTTCCACCATATCTGCACCTGCTGCAAAATAGCGTTTATGAATATCCCTAATCAAATCGGGTCTAGATAAATTAAGGATTTCTGTACAGTTTTCCTTTCCCCAAAAATCTTTGTTAATATCTAGATCAAGTGCTTGAATGATGGATCCCATTCCTCCATCACATAAAAGAATCTGTTCATGAAGTTGATTCAAAAGCTGACTTTGTTTGGACATAGAAAACCTTGATGTTAGAATTTTTTATTTATTAAAATCAGGATACTGAATTGAAATATCTACCATAATTTTAATAAAATGAAATTTATTAAATAAATAAAAAAAAGAATAAGAGGTCCATTTCGCATTTTAATTATTTGAATTAATTTTGATACTCCAAGTCCGGTTTGAAGATATGTGAAAAGAATGATAGGGTAAAACTCATTATAGTATTTATTGCATATTCAGCATGAAAAGAATTGAATTATTAAAATGATAATGATATTTTGGCAGAAAAATTACAAAGCATTAATAGATATAGTTGATTAAGGATAATGATTTTATTGTTTATTTTAATGGTCAAATAAATTTATGATAATGAAAACTGCATATTAAAAAGCTGTTCTTATTAAAAATTTGTAAAATATTTTGTTAATTTAATTGATAAAGGATGATCGGTGGATCAACCAGATAAGGGCTCCATACAGTTAGGAGCAGGGCAAAGCAATAATCAAGGGAAAACGCAGAAGCTTTCCCCAATGATGATTCGTTTACGGGCAACAATGGCAGCTGCAAAATATCATGGGGTTGATCTAGATATACGTGATTTTGCAGCTGAGCCTGGTGAAGACTCACCGTCCCCGGCAACCTTGGCACGCTGGCTGAATAGTCAGGGGTTGATTGCTAAAGGGATGCGTTTGAAATGGCGATATTTGATACGCTTGTATAATTCACCTCCCATTGTACTAATGTTTAAGGATGGTTCCGCAGGGTTGATGGTGGGTGTCAATCCTGAAAAAAGAATTGTTTTTTTAAGAGATCCGTTGAAGGGGGAAGGTGAACCTCCTATCCCTGTTGAAGAAATTCGCTTAAGGCAGGCCTGGACGGGTGATATTCTTCTTGTAAAGCGAAATAAAAATCTTTCTGAAAGTGAAGATAAGATTGATTTTAAATGGCTTTTCAAAATGGTATTGCGTGAACGTGCCTCCTTGCGTGATATTTCAATAAGTTCAATGATAATAAGTATTTTGCAAATTTTTCCTGCTTTTATAGTGATGCAGGTAGTAAATCGTGTGGTTGCTTTTCAATCAATGGCGACACTGATATCAATTAGTGGGTTGTTGATTGTCTTAAGTTTTTATGAGATCTTAATTAGTTATGCCAGACGAGAGATTACCAACGTTATGGCAACACGTTTGGATGCTCGTATATCTATTCATACCTATAATCGTTTACTTTCTTTGCCATTGGAATTTTTTGAACGACAACAGGCAGGCCGTTTAATCGGGAAGGTTTCTCAGATATATCAAGTGCGAGATTTTATCACGGGCCGATTAATGACAACTTTTCTGGATATGTTTACGTTAATTGTTATTTTACCTTTCTTATTTTATATTAGCGTTATTTTAGCATGGCTGACGGTTGTTGCGGCAGGTTTGATCGGTTTAATTGTAGTTATTTTTATTAAACCCTTAACATATTATTATAGTAATCGTATTGAAGCGGAAATGACGCGTGGATCTGCAATGTATGAAACCGTTGCAGGTATACGAACTGTTAAAACTTTAGCTTTGGAACCTTCCCGTCGTCGTAATTGGGATAATATTGTTGCTGAAGTTTGTAAATGGCGGTTATCAACAACGCGTATGCAAAATTGGCCTGAAACATTGGTTATGCCGTTGGATTTCTTTATCAATCGAGGGATTATTTTAATTGGTGCCTTTATTTGTATAACCAATCCAACAGCGGGAGTTGATGCTGGTGCAATTGTCGCTTTTATGATGCTGGGAGGGCGTGTCGCGGCTCCTCTCGTTGGATTGGCTAAATTAATGACTGTAATAACAGAAGTAGAAACCTCATTAGTTCAAGCGGGAGAAATTTTAAATAATCCAACGGAAACAAAAGCGTTGACTACAGGATTGAGACCAAAGATTATTGGTGCACTATCCTTTGAAAATATTAATTTTACATATCCTGGAGGAAGTAGTCGGGCGTTAAAAGATTTAAGTTTTTCAATCCCAGCAGGTACTATGTTGGGTTTGGTGGGGCGTAGTGGATCCGGTAAATCCACTATAACACGTCTTTTGCAGGGCGTAAGCCGAAATTATGAAGGTTTTCTAAGGCTGGATGGTGTAGATTTGCGTGAAATCAATCTTACCCATTTAAGGCGCTCTTTTGGTGTTGTTTTACAGGATAATTTTTTGTTTCGTGGAACAATTAGGGATAATATTACCGCTGGACGTCCAGGATTGACAATGGAAAAGGTTATCTGGGCAGCACGAATGGCTGGCGCTGAAGAATTTATAGAGCGTATGCCCGCTGGATATGACACTTTTATCGAAGAGGGCTCAACGAACATTTCAGGAGGACAAAGGCAACGTCTTGCAATTGCAAGAGCTGTTATTCTAGACCCAAAACTAATGATTCTAGATGAGGCAACATCCGCTCTTGATCCTGAAAGTGAAGCATTGGTTAATGCCAATTTGGAGCGAATTGCCAAGGGAAGAACGATGGTTATTGTTTCACATCGATTATCATCATTAGTGAATTGTGATCAAATACTGGTTATGGATCAGGGTGAAATGCAGGCAATTGGAACACATGAACAATTATTAGAAACCTGTGAAATTTATCGTACTTTATGGTTGCAGCAAAATCGACATGTTGATGAAAGAAAGCATTCAAAAAAGAATGAAGCCCAGAAACCTGTAATTACGGAAGGAACATAAAATGGTGGATGATAATCATAAAAATCAATTGCCAGGAAATGTGAATTCTGAAAATAACAATGAAAAATCTAATATTTCTAATGAATTGACAGATTCTACTGAAAAAAAAATAAAAAAAACTTCAGAAAAAAAAGATGTTTCATTGAATGATGAACAGGCAAGCATACCAGAAGGATATTTGCCTGCAGCAGATAACACGGCAGAATCTCAAGCTGATATGCCGATAGCTTTACTAGAGTTTACTTCACCTACTGCAGCTATTATCAATATGCCGCCAACGGCTTCTGCCCAGTATATTACTTGGGTTATTGGAGCTTTGGCGCTTTTTTCCATTATCGCGTTATGTGTATTTCCACTTGACAAAGTAGTTTCAGCTCAAGGTCGACTGGTTTCAGTGGATCCACCTTTGTTAATTCAACCAATGGAAGAGAGCATTATTAAATCAATTGATGTTAAAGAGGGGGATTTTGTAACAAAAGGACAGGTTTTGGCTCATTTGGATCCGACAATTCAACAGGCCGATATTGATAATCTACGTTTACAAGTTGAAAGTGGACAGGCTGAATTTGACCGTTTGCAGGCCGAAGCTTCTAATAAAAACTATACAGTGGACCCATTAAATCCTTATTCAGTAGAACAGGGGAATAGTTTTATAAAAAGAAAACTTGAGTATGATGCGAAAGTTGATGGTTTCAACCAGAAAATCAACGAACAATCGTTTCAACTTAAAAACTTTCTTGCAACTACTGCTGTATTGAAAGGGAGATTGCAAGTTGCATCTGATATTCATTTGATGCGGAAAAAATTGCAGGAACAACAAGTGGGAAGTCGCCTATCAACTTTAGGTTCGCAAGATACTTTAATGGATGTTGAGGATAAATTAATAACGGCACAACAATCAGCGAATGCCACGCAAAAGAAAATAGCATCTTTATTGGCTGATAAACAGGCCTACATTGAAAGTTGGAAGGGTGAAGTTTATAAGAATCTAACTTTAATTCAAAGGCAATTGGCAAAAGATAAGGGAGAGTATGAAAAGGCGAAACTTCGTCGTAAAAAAGTTTTGATGAGGGCCGAACAGGATGCAATTGTACTCTCAATTTCAAAAGGTTCTGTTGGTTCTATACTAAATTCTGGAATGCCGTTTATGACTCTAGTACCTGTTGGTACAGGTTTGGAGGTTGAAGCTGCTGTACAAGATGCGGATGTTGGATATATGAAGTTGGGTGATAAAGCGATTATAAAATTTGATACTTTTCCCTATACACAATATGGTGGAGCGGAAGCAGTTGTAACAAATGTTAGTGCCGATGTCTTTCAGCCTGGTGATACAGGTCAGGATATGAGTAATCGTCGGGGTGCAGCACCTTTACAATTTCGAGAAAAACCTTTTTATCGTGTAAGATTGAAAATCAATAAATACACTTTGCACAGTATACCGAATTTTTTTCATCCAACCCCTGGACTTACTGTTACAGCTGATGTTCATGTTGGTAAAAGAACAGCGGCTCAGTATTTAATGAATGGTATTGTACCTAAGTTAACAGAAGGAATGCGTGATCCACAGTAATGTAAAATATAAGGTGAAATTGAATTGGGAAATTTATGATGCGTGTTTTTTTTAATCCCTTGAATAAAGTCAGAAAAAAGAAAATTCAAAAACTTTTGAATAAAGGGAAAAAACATTATGAAAGAAAAGAATATGTTTCAGCATATAATTGTTTTTCACAGGGCGCATCTTTAAAATCCCCTGAAGCTCAATATTACCTGGCTTTATGTTATTTAAATGGACATGGAGTTGCTTTTAGCCTGCAAGAAGCGTCTTTATGGTTTGAAAGTGCAGCATCAGCTGGCTATAATGACGCTGAATATATGCTTGCATTATTATATATGCGTGGACTTCCCGAACTTAATGCAGTAACGGGACATGATATATTTACCCTAAAACAGGCTAAAGTTTCCGATGACTTAAAAACCGATTATGAAAAAGCTCGTTATTGGGCTCAAAAAGTAGCTGAAAATGGGTCTGCTGATGGTCAGGCCCTCTATGCTTACCTCTTATCAGAAATCACATCTGAACAAAATCAATTTGATGAAATAATAAAATGGTATGATAAGTCAATTTCCCAAGGTTCACCGCAAGGTTATATGGGGAAAGGATTATTTTTATTAAAAATTAGCAAAACCCAGGATGATTATTCAAAAGCGGCTGCATTATTGCAAGTTGCAGCTGAAAATGGACTTGGTACGGCGATTTATACCTTGGCTATTATGTATGAAACTGGAAAGGGGGTTGAAATTAATCATGAATATGCTGTTCAGTTGTATAAACAGGCTGCGGAATTGGGTATCCGACAGGCGCAAGCATTATATGGCATTGCCTTACGAAAAGGAAATGGGGTTGAGCGGAATTTCGTTGAAGCTGAAACTTGGTTAAGACGTGCTGCCGTAGGTGGGGATGTAGAGGCTGCTTCGGTATTGGCCGATATGCTGGCATCAGGTAATAAGGATATACCACCTAATTATACTGAGGCTATAAAATGGTATCAGTTTGCGTTTTTAGAAAAACAGCATGTTGGTGCCGCTTTTGCCTTGGGATATTTATATTTTAATGGTTTAGGAGTTGTTAAGGCTGTAGATAAGGCAATTGATCTTTATAAATTTGCTGCTGATAAAGGATATTTGCCAGCGTTAGATATTCTTGCCGAAATCGCTCTTACAAAATCTCAATATATTTCTGTAGAAGAAGTCGTCGATAATTATTTGCGTCCCCAAGCGGAAAAAGGCAACAAGAAAATTATGTTAAAATTAGCGATGGCATTGACAAACAATAAAAATTCTGAAGTTGATTTAAACAAAGAAAAAGAAGCAAAAAAGTGGTTGCAAATCTGTTGTGATGAAGATCCAGAAGCTCAATATTGGTATGGGCGCATGTTGTTGCAGGGAGTTGCTGGGGAAAAAAATCTTAAAGAAGCTTGTAAATGGATCAAGTCTTCAGCGGAGCATGGGATAGTCAAAGCGCAATTATTATGGGCTTCCCTTTTGTCGGAAGGGAAAACGGAAGATGGAAAAATTCATATTCAGGAAGCTTTAGAATTTTTTAAAAAGGCTGCTGAAAAAGGTGATGCATCGGGCATGTTTTCATTGGGTGCAATTTATGGGGGTGGAAATCATTTAAGGGAAAATAGGCAGGAAGCTCAAAAATGGTTTGAAAAAGCTGCTGAATTGGGTCATTCAAAAGCTCAGCTGATGTTGGGACGTTATTTATATGACGGTTTAGCGGGAAATAAAGATATAGCTAAAGCGCGTTATTGGTTTGAAAAAGCAAAAGATAATGGGGAAAAAGAAGCAGGGTTGGTATTGAATGCACTAGATGAGGAAATAAATCAGCAAGATTTGAAACCTGTTAAAAATAAACAAGTGGAAGTGGCTCCCGGTTTGTTTATATTTCAAGACACATAGCTAATTTATATTTAATTGCTTAATTGTGAGGCGTTGTGTCAGGAAAAAATAAAGCACAATTAGTGGTTTACGCTAGAAAAAAAGCAGAAGGGCTCGAAAAACTAAGAAAGAATGCACAGATTGCATATTCAAAAGCCCAAGAAGCTAAGCAAAATGGACAAATTGAGATTGCACTTCAATGGATGTGTAGAGCGCATCATTTAACACGAGGCAATCCGAACATTATCTTTGATTTGGCAGTTTTAAATCTAAAAACTGGTAATTTAGAGGGTGCCCATGATTTATTGCAGCCTTTATTGAAGCAATATGATTTCTATGAAGGCTGGATAGCACAAGCAGTTATTTATTCTTCTCGCAAATCCTCAAAACAATTAATTGAAATTTTGAATTATTTTCTTTCTCATTACAGTCCATCCCCGGAAACATGGTTATTAACTATTAATCTCTTGAAACAGGTTTCAAATATTGTCGGCTGTTGTTGTATCAAGGGCTCATTAAATGAAATATGGATAGATTCATTTAATGATTATCCAGTCAGTATTTATTTGGATAATCAATTATTTATTAAAACAAATCAGCCAAAAATTATCCTGCCTTCAGGCTGGCAGAAAAAATATAAAAAATTACGTATTGAACAAGATGGTGTTCCTTTTGTAGGCAGTCCTGTTGATTTGGAGTCAATTAATCTAACAATTGGGTTTGTAGAAGTTAAGAATGAAACATTAATCGGGTGGGTTTGGTGTCCAGCCGAGCCCAGTCGAATACCTTTAATCACTATAAAAGATTATAAGGGAAAGATTTATCATCAATTTCAACCCAAGGATGATATTGAGGTTGTTACTCTTGAAACACCTTTATTACAGGCAAAATCTTTTAGAATTCCCATCCATGATTTTTCTGCCGGAATGTATTCTGTTCAAGATGAGTTTTTGCGTCATTTAATTGGTAGTCCTTTGGATCCTAGCTTGGAATTCAGGGCAAAAACTTTTTTAATCCATATGCAAACCCCTGCATATCATAAGAAAAATATTAAAATTTCAAATGTAGCTCATTTTTTTCCTGTTCAAGCAGTTTATAAAGGATATGACCCAGTAATAGATAAAAAATCATCAGAGGGCATAGTTATTGTCATACCTGTTTATAAGGGAAAACAGATAACATTGGATGCACTTCAGAGCGTATTGAATAGTGTACCGGAAAATGTAAAGATTCAATTGGTTAATGATGCTTCTCCTGATAAGGAACTGGTTGTTTCATTAAAGAAATTCATAGATGACCAGCAAGTTTTTTGCATTAATCATAAGGTAAATAAGGGTTTTCCCACTGCTGTTAACAGTGGTATGAAGGCTTGGCCTGGATACGATATTATCTTGTTAAATAGTGATACCTTTGTAGGAGGGAAATGGACCGAAACGCTTTGTCGGGCCGCTTATCAGGAAGAAAATATTGGAACGGTAACTCCTTTTTCAAATGATGCGGGTATTTATTCTTATCCTTATCACGATAAGAAGAATTTGATGCCTGATAATCAAACAATTTTTCATTTTTCAAAAATATTTAAAAAAATAAACGAGCATCAATTAATAGAGATACCTACGGCACATGGTTTTTGCATGTTTATCCGACATGACTGTCTGGCGCAAACAGGATTGTTTCGTGAGGATTTATTTGCCCAGGGATATGGTGAGGAAAATGATTTTTGCATGCGTGCACGGCATTTGGGTTGGAAACATGTTTTGGCAGCTGATTGTTTTATAGGACATAAAGGGGGTGTTTCATTTGCGTATGCAAAAAAACTATTAGGGAAAAGAAATACGGAAATTCTCAATCGGCTTTATCCAGGATATGATGAAATGGTACAGGATTTCATACGTGATGATCCGTTATTGCCATTCCGTCGAAATATTGATCTATATAGAATTCAAATCCTGCTTGATGCTCAAAAGAAACGTCATGAGAAGTATCAATTTGTTTTACTGGTCACGCATCAATTTGGTGGAGGGGTGGAAAGGGCGGTTCAAGAAAGAACAGATATTTTACGTTCCCAGGGCTTTATTCCAGTATTGATCAGACCGATAATTTTGGGGGATGGATGTCAGATTGAAATTCAATTCAAATCAAAAAGAAATTTGGAAAAAGAAATAAACCTGATTTTTCCCAATCTAATTTTTTATTTTCCTCATGAATTAGAAAAATGCCTAATTTTTCTACAATTTCTTTCTGTAGATTCGTGTGAAATACATCATTTGAAAAAACATCATAAATTGATGACAGATTTATTACTTAAAATAAATAAACCTTATGATGTATATATTCATGACTATCTGATTTTTTGTCCGAGAACCGTTTTGTTAAATGAAACCATGCATTATTGTGGCGATCCGAGTGATTTGCAGATTTGTCAAAATTGTGTAAATAGTTTGTGGAAGGAAGAGGAAAGCCCTAATTTCATTGATATGGAAAAATGGTGGCATGATTCATGGAAGGAATTAAAACAGGCAAGGGCTGTTTATGTGCCTTCCAATGATGCATTTGAACGTGTTTCAAAACATTTTCCAGAATTGGGACAGTTGGAGTTAAAATTTCTCGAAGACGATCGTCCTGATCTCACTATGAAACAATTAACATTCTTTTCTCAAAAGCCCTGCCAGTTGAATGGAAAGATCAAAGCTAGAGATAATAGTTCAAACCGTTTCCGTATTTGCTTAATAGGTGCGATTGGAGTGGAAAAAGGGTTTGATGTCATTCTTGCCTTACTTCAAGATGCTGATAAGCGTGATTTGCCGATTGAGTTTGTATTGGTTGGTCGTTCCGTGGATGATGATTTGCTAATGCGTTCCGGTCGCATATTTGTAACAGGAGAATATAAGGAGGAAGAGGCAGTTTCCATGGTGCGGGAACAAGAGGCTGATCTTGCATTTTTCCCGTCAATTTGTCCGGAAACCTGGTGTTATTCACTAAGTATTGCTTGGCGGGCTGGATTGAGGACAATAAGTTACGATATTGGCGCTATTGCTGAAAGAATTAAGCGAACAGGACGAGGAAATGTCATTTCGTTAAATTTATCTATTGCCAAACAGAATGATTTTTTATTAAAAGAATGTAAATATGTTGGTCATTAAATAAAAATTAAAATTTGTTTTGAGAAATTATTAATTTTTTATTAGTTTTAATAAAATATTATTTAGTTATTTTAACTTTGCTATACTTAGCCATCTTTTAAAAAGGAAATATATTAATGTCAAAGTCTGATGATCAATCAAATAATAATCAGTATCAACAACGAATTATTGATTTAAATGTAAATGGTCATTTAATGAGTTTGGACACTGGATTATATTGTATTTATCATGTTGCCAATCAAATTCCGGCTGATGAATTTGGTTTGCCCGGCCTGCGTATTTCTGTTCCTCCCTTCAAACAGAATGCTACAGTTGAGATCAAGACTTTTGAAAATGATGGGTGGCTAGGCGCTGAAAAAAATGCTGTTCTAGTACGTATTTCGGGAGATGCTGGTTTGGTTCTTGTAACAGTTTATCGGAATCCATCAAATAATTATCCCGCACCTCAATTACAGGTTATTCGACTTAATGATGCTTCTGAAAATGATAATTCAAATAATTTGACAAATGGATTGGGCAATCAAAATTCGGGTATCAATGAAAAAATAGCCAGACAGTCAAAGCGTGCGGTCGCTCAACAACAGAATGAAATTGAAAAAGAAGGCAAAATGCGTGTTGTCGCCCATGTTCAACGTCTTGGTGACGTTAGTGTCGAACTTGGAGATTGGATTGGTATTCCAGACAGTAAAACATGGATTGAAGGATTCGGTTTGTCATTAGATGATCGTATACAGCCAGAAGATATTGAATATCAGGCTGTATTGGGAAAAGGGTGGTTTTCTCCCTGGTATAAGGGTAATGAATTTTGTGGAAGTAGAGGAATGTCACTTCCCTTGTGCGGTTTGCGTGTTAGATTGAATGGTGATGCCGCGAAAAAATATACCTTATCCGTGAAAGCAACCTTTATAGATGGAACTAAATTAGGTCCTGTCGATGATGATACCATTCTTTCATCGGAAACCATTGCGCCTCTAGAGGCATTTAGCCTGGATTTGATTGATCATGACAAGGTAAAAAATAGCAAGGAAGTCCCTGAAACTCATGTTAGTTCCAGCAATGTGAAGAGTATAAAACCAAGAACTAATATCAAGGTTAAAAATGCTAAACATAAATCTTCATCTAATCAGAAAAAAACTGAAAGCTGATTTTAACCAATATTGATTACCAAAATTAATTATGTTTAATTAATAATTATTGAATTAGCTCGTTAAAATTGTGAAATATTTATTCATACATCAAAATTTCCCCGGTCAGTATTTACATATAATAAAATATCTTGCGGGAAAGCCTGATAATGAAATTGTTTTTGTCAGTCAAGTGACGAGGCGAACAATTGGGGGAATTCGGAATGTCTTTTACGGTAAAATTGATCCCGTAAATGAATTGCACTCTTCCTTGAACGAATTGCATCAGGCCGTTAAAAGAGGAGAGGAAGTTTACCAAACTCTTAAAAAATTAAAACAGCTAGGTTTTGTCCCTGATATCATTATTGGTCATCAGGGATGGGGGGAGATGTTGAATGTTCAGGATATTTATCCTGATGTTCCAATATTGAAATATTGTGAGTTCTATTATCATTCAGATGGATTGGATGTTAAATTTGATCCGGAATTTTTATCTGATGAACTGCTTCCGTCACGGGTCAGAATTAAGAATACCATTAATTTAATCTCTGCGAATAATCCAGGTTGGGGACAGACCCCCACGTTGTTTCAGTGGAAAACCTATCCTGAATGGGCGCGTGGACAAATTACAGTGTTGAGAGAAGGGGTTGATCTAAAGATTTGCAGTCCTGATGCAGATATATATAATCATACAATGAAATTTGAGGATTTCATCATCCACCCCAAAGATAAATTGGTTACCTATGTTGCCCGTGGATTGGAACCCTATCGAGGGTTTCATATTCTTATGCGCTCCTTACCCAAAATTTTAAAAGAACGTCCAGACGCAAAAATCGTTATAGTTGGTGGGGATCAAGTCAGTTATGGTGCTGCGCTTCCTGGTAAATTGACCTGGAAACACTATTTTCTTCAACAGTTGGGGAATCAACTGGATCCCACTAGAATTTATTTTGCCGGGCTTTTGTCTTATCCCGTTTTTTGCAAACTTTTAAAACGGTCAGATGCGCATGTGTATATGACCTATCCTTTTGTTTTATCGTGGTCTTTACGAGAAGCGATGGCGATGGGTTGTCCGATTATTGCAAGTGATACTGACCCAGTCAAAGAATTTATTGTTCATCAGAAAACTGGAATTCTGACACCTTTTTTTGATAAAGAAAAACTTGCTGATAATGTTTTGGAGGTTCTAGAAAATAAGGATCTTTCAAGTAAAATCAGACATTTTTCTCGGGAAGAGGCTGAACGATCTCTTTCAATGGATATTTATTTAAATAATTATAATACATTAATCGATGATCTTATAAATCATCGAACGCCAGATCTAAGTCTGGGTAAATCCCCTGCCATGATTGGAGAGGAGCTGTAGATCATATCCATAAAAGAGAATTTAAATACGTTAAATTATTGTATATTACAATTTTTTTTAAATTAAGTTATATTAAAATTGTATTTTATTGAAAAATACTGATATATACGTTTTTTGCCAAATTCTCTGATTTATAATAAGGAAAAACCTTATGGATTTTGATCGCATCAGCCGTCGTAAATTTACGCGTTCCTTTCTAATGGCTTCTGGTGCCGCTTTTATCGCCGGTCGTTGTGGAAATCAGGCATTCGCTGAAGAGCAATCTCAAACTGGGGATAGTCATTTTCCTGATTTGGGAACAATGCAAAAACTTCAGGGGGCTGCAAGAAAAATAACACTTGCTTGGAGTGCGGATTCAATATGTACGGTTGCCTTTCCAGTTGCACAAGCCAAGGGTTTTTTTAGTAAATATAATCTGGATGTAAATTTTATTGATTTTGCAGGATCTGTCGACCAAATGCTGGAAACAATGTCGACAGGTAAGGCTGATGGTGCGTCAGGTATGGCCCTGCGTTGGTTGAAACCTTTACAGCAGGGATTTGATGTTAAACTTGTTGCGGGGTTACATTCTGGCTGTTTGCATTTATTGGCTTATGGTACAAGTTCCATAAAGAATCTGGCAGATCTGAAAGGTAAGACAATCGGTGTTGGAGATATTGGTGGACCAGCAAAAAATTTTTTCAGCATGCGTTTCAGGGAAATCGGGATAGATCCTGAAAAAGACGTAAATTGGCGTCAGTTTCCATCTGACATTCTACCTTTGGCTATAAAACGTCAGGCGGTCCAGGCTGCAGGACTGGATGATCCCTTGGCTTATTTACTTAAGCAGGAACATCATCTTGTCACTATAGATTCCAATATGTCAGGTGAATGGGCAAAAATCGCCTGCTGTGTTGTCGGTTTAAGAGGGTCATTGATAAGAAAAGATCCATTGGTAGGTAAGGCACTCACTCAGGCAATTCTGGAAGCAGGTCAATGGGTGCATCATAATAAGGAAGAGGCGGCTGAAATTTTTAAACCCTATGCGCCCAAGGCAACTGTTGGGCAGTTAACTGAAATTCTTGAATCAGAAGGAACTCATCAACAGGTTATTGGCAGCAATCTCCGGCAAAATGTATCTTTTTATGCACAGCAATTAAAACAAATAGGTGTTTTTCCTCTTTCTCTCGATATAAATGCGTATGCCGATAAAGTTACCGAGGACATTTTTGCTTTATGATTCAAAAAGTAAAAATGGCATATTGGTCACAATTGGCAGCTTTTATAATGTGGTTTGGGACTGCTTTTCTTACCTATTTTATCAAAAATGCTGATGATTTTCCCAGAACAACTGAATTTGCCTGTCTATGTATCATTATAGCAGTTTTTTGTATAGTAACGCTTCCATTTAATAAAGTTAGATATTATGGACCATGGTTGCTGGCTCTAGCTCTTATTACAGGAGGATGGGAAATTGTACAGGCAAAGTGGTTGTTACTGCCGCGTCCTTTTTTTGGTGCACCACAGGAATTGTTGGATGTATTCATAACAGATTGGTATCGCTTACTGGATTCCCTGTTACATTCCCTAACGTTGCTGTTGGGGGGATATATTTTTGGTTGTCTTATTGGCTTTTTAATCGGGATAGGAATGGGATGGTCTTTACGTTTTGGCTATTGGGCCCATCCTGTATTGAGGTTTTTTGGACCTTTGCCACCTGTAGCTTTTTTACCTTTACTTTTTGCCGTTATACCATCCGGTTGGTTGGCGGGTGAACTGTTAATGGCATTTGCCGCCGCTTTTCCTGTTGCAGTATTGACATGGTCAGGAATCGCAGGGGTCAATCCGGGATATTATGATGTTGCCCGAACGATGGGGGCAAGCTCATCCTTCTTGATTCGTCATGTTGCCATTCCTGCGGCTTTACCTTTTGTTTTTGTAGGGATGTTCATGGCTTTGGGTTCCTGTTTCTATATGCTTGTCGTAGCGGAAATGCTGGGGGTAAAGGCAGGTCTCGGGTTCTATATGCAATGGGCGCAGGGATGGGCTGCCTATCCAAATATGTATGCGGCTTTAATCATCATGGCGGTAATGTGCACAAGCTTCATGACCCTACTTTTTAAAATTAGGAATCGTTTACTGCGTTGGCAAAAAGAAAGTATTAAATGGTAGGGATGTATGGCAGAAAAACAAAGGATTGACATTACACATTTAAGTCATGGTTATAGTCTGGATAATGATGATTTGCCGGTATTGGATGATATTAATCTGACAATTGAACCACAGGAATTTGTTGTTATACTGGGCCCATCAGGATGTGGTAAATCAACATTGTTACGAATGATAGCGGGGCTTGAGCAACCTTTGAATGGATCGATTCAGGCAAATGGACAGGAAATTTCTGAGGCAGATCCATCAAGAGTGGTTGTTTTTCAGGATCCGACCCTATATCCATGGTTGACAGTTTGGGATAATGTCAATTTGGGTTTCAAAATCCGTAAGGAAAAGAACGATCATGCCGTTCAACTGATGCTTGAACTGATCGGGTTGAATAGTTTTAAAAATGCCTACCCTCGACAATTATCGGGTGGCATGGCACAAAGGGTGGCGGTGGCCAGAGCCTTGGTTAATGATCCAGGCATTCTTATTTTGGATGAACCACTGGGAAAATTGGACAGCCTGACTCGCATTACAATGCAAAAAGAGTTGGTTCATTTATGGCAACAAAGAAAATTCACGGCAATTATGGTAACCCATGATATTGAGGAGGCATTGTTACTGGCAACGCGCATTATTGTCATGCGGCATCGTCCAGCGCATATCATAGGTGAATTTCGGCTCAATATGGATTATCCAAGGCATAGAGACTCGGAAGAACTGATTAGAATTCGTAAAGATATATTTCATCTTTTGGGTCATCAATCTGATTGGTAATGGATTAAAAATATAATTTATATTACATAATTTCATATTAATCACTTGATATAGTATGATATTGAAAAAAAACATACTAAATATAGACATTACTATAGAAAAACAATTGACATACTTGGTGGAATTAATATAAAAAAGAGTGATAAATGTTAAATTAATATTAAGACTGCCCGTCACGTATTAATTTTTAACATTTATTAATTATTTATCACTCTTTATAAGAAGGTTATATGTCATTATCATAATGTTAAAGTTATACAACCATTGTTCCTATTTTGCATTATTTAGACCCATTGTAAAGAGTGATTTGAAAATAATTATTTTTTTTAATTTTTTGCAAATGGAGTAAATAATGCAAAAAAATGATAAAAATCAATTGAGATTTAGTCTTTCAATTCCATCTCATGCTGGAAAAATTAATAAAATCACAGAAAAATATTGATCTCATACAAGTTTGTCTCATGATCAATATATTCATGATCGACGTTTGAGATTACCACCGTTTTGCTTGGAGTTTGAAAAAATATCTCAAAAATTTAATGTTCCTCTGGATCAAATTAGAATTGCCTTAAGAGGTATAAGAACAAGAAATAAAGATCCTAAACGTGGCATGTTAAATTGTGATAGACGTTCAAGAGAAATAATTTTGGCGATGGCTAAAAAATTTAATGAACCAGTTTACAAGGTTATACAACGTTTATTGATAGAATCTGCATGGGATAAAAAAATTACTAATTAATTTTTACTAGATAACTTATCAAATCTACGTTTTACTATTAAAGAGCGGCAATAATATTATTGCCGCTCTTTATAGCATTTATTTTTTATATTTTTTAATTGCGATTTCAATTAATTCACAAGCTTTTGCCTGATTGTCCCAGCCTTGGATTTTAACCCATTTACCCTTTTCCAAATCTTTATAATGGGTAAAGAAATGTTCGATTTCTTGGCGGGTAATTTCTGGAAGCTCTGAAACTTCATGAATTTTCGAGTATAGAGGATGGATTTTATCGTGTGGAACACAGATCACTTTTTCATCCATGCCTGATTCATCCTCCATTTTTAAAACACCGATTGGACGAGAACGAATAACACAACCTGGAACCACCGCTTCCGGAATCAAAACCAGCATGTCAATAGGGTCACCATCAGCTGCAAGGGTGTTGGGAATAAATCCATAGGCAGCAGGATAAGCCATGGGGGTAAAGACAATACGGTCAACAAAAACAGCACCGCTTTCTTTGTCAACTTCATATTTTACTTTTGAACCCTTGGGAATTTCAATAACAACATTAATATCATTAGGCACGTCTTTGCCCGGTGCAATCTTAGAAAGATCCATAATCATGTTCCATTATTATTTAAAACAGAAATACTAACGAATTGCCGTTGATTTATCAATATATTGAAACGGTTAAATTTCTAGACATGAATGATCAGATAGTTATATCTGGACTTGATCCTAACTTTTTGGAAAAATTATAAAAATATATCTTAAAACTTTTGATGATATCAGGATTATGGATAAATGAAATTGAATGGAATGGGTAATAATCAAAGTTTTTTCGGATAAACGTAAAGAAAACGCTTGCAAAAATGATTGTTTTACGGCAAATATGAGCTGCGTCAACGCGCCTGTAGCTCAATTGGTTAGAGCCGACCGCTCATAACGGCCTGGTTGCAGGTTCGAGTCCTGCCAGGCGCAGACGCTTTTTATCCAGCCTGAGGGCAATAAAAGATAACGGTGATTGTCTCAGGTTCTTCCCCCTAAATATTTAATACTAGATAGATGATATAAGGAGCTTCTTAACGATGGCTGGGCCTCAATATGTATATGTGATGAAAGATTTGACAAAGGCTTATCCCGGTGGTCGTGAAGTGTTTAAAGGCATAACTTTGTCTTTTCTGCCTGGGGTAAAGATTGGTGTTCTTGGGGTCAATGGTGCGGGTAAATCAACTCTATTACGCATTATGGCAGGAAAGGATAAGGAATTTGGCGGGGAAGCCTGGGCAGCTGATGGAATCAGGGTTGGATATTTAGAACAAGAACCGCAGCTGGATGAAACTAAAACGGTTGGTGAAAATGTTGCCGAAGGTTTTGGCCCTTTAAAAAAGGCTGTTGATCGGTTTAACGAAATTTCAATGAAATTTGCCGAGCCGATGGATGATGACACCATGAATGCCTTGTTGGCAGAACAGGCTGATCTGCAAGAAAAAATTGATGCCGGTAATGGTTGGGAACTTGATCGTCAAATTGAAATTGCCCTTGACGCGTTGCGTTGCCCACCAGCTGAAGCAAGAGTCGATAAATTATCAGGAGGTGAGCGACGTCGTGTCGCCCTGTGTCGCCTGTTGCTGGAAAAACCAGATATACTTTTATTGGATGAGCCGACAAATCATCTTGATGCGGAAAGTGTGGCATGGTTAGAACAGACATTACGGGATTATGCTGGTACCGTTATTCTGATTACCCATGATCGATACTTCCTGGACAACGTTACAAACTGGATTTTGGAAATTGAGCGTGGCCGTGGTTATCCATTCGAGGGTAATTATTCTTCATGGCTTGAACAAAAGCGCAAACGTCTGGCTCAGGAAGAAAAAGAGGAAAGTGCACGTCAACGGGCCCTGGCTGCAGAACAGCAATGGATCAATTCCTCACCAAAGGCACGTCAGGCGAAAAGCCAGGCCCGTATTGCAAAATATGAGGAAATGCTTTCTCAAAGCCAGGAAAAGGCAACAGGTGTTGCGGATATATATATTGCCCCTGGCCCCCGTTTAGGTAATGTTGTTATTGAAGCGGATAATCTCAGCAAAGGATTTGGTGACCGTTTACTAATTGATAAATTGAACTTCAAATTGCCTCCTGGAGGGATTGTAGGAGTAATCGGTCCAAATGGTGCGGGTAAATCAACCCTGTTCAAAATGATTATAGGTGCTGATAAACCTGATGAAGGTGAGATACGTATTGGTGATACGGTAAAGTTGGGATATGTTGACCAGTCCCGTCATGAATTGGATCCCAATAAAACCGTATGGGAAGAAATTTCCGGTGGGACGGATGTCCTTTATCTGGGTAAGCGGGCAATTCCTTCGAGAGCCTATGTTGGAACATTTAATTTCAAGGGTTCGGATCAGCAGAAAAAGGTTGGTGTTCTATCCGGTGGTGAACGAAACCGCGTTCATCTTGCCAAAATGTTAAAACAGGAAAGCAATGTAATCCTGCTGGATGAACCAACCAATGATCTTGATCTCGATACTTTGCGTGTTCTTGAGGAAGCTTTGGAGGAATTCCCCGGTTGCGCTGTAGTTATCAGCCATGACCGATGGTTTCTGGATCGTCTTGCAACTCATATCCTTGCATTTGAAGGGGATAGCCATGTCGAATGGTTTGAAGGCAATTTTGAAGCGTATGAAGAGGATAAGCGACGGCGTCTGGGCCCTGATGCAACAGAACCTAGTCGTATCAAATATCGTCCAATTTCACGATAATTTCGGTTATTATTGATTTAAATTGAAAAAGCCCATATGATTTTTGTCATGATGGGCTTTTTATGTAAGTTTTGATATCTGTGAACTGGTTGGATTTAAGAACTTCACGTTTGATTTTATCGCCGGTAAATTGGCAGGATATACCGGATATTTTGGCTTTAAAAACGGATGTTTTGACCTTTAGTAGTATGTTGGGTGGTGTTCGAACTTCATGGCAAGTGCAAAAGGAAATGGCTGAGGATATTCTTTATTGGGGATCTCATAGGATTGGCATATATACTGTTCGCAAGCATATTCAAAATAGAACAGGTCAATTTTTGGGAATAACAGGGATACACTTGCGCAATGATAACCGTGGGCATGCATTGAGATTTGCACTATGGGGATGGGCGCAAGGGAAAGGATATGCCCGTGAGGCAGCATTTGCTGTATTGTCGGCCGCCCATGAGCGTGGGTATCAACGGATAGTGGCGGTTACCAAAGAAAGAAATATAGCCTCTCGTCGAATTCTTGGAAGTATTGGCATGAATGTTGAGGAGCAATTCGTGCGTCATGGATACAAGATGCTAACTTATGTCAGTGTATTATCGTAGAGAGAATGACTGTATAGTCCGACCAAAATTTCAAATGATGTAATGTATATTGTAATTTTTATGCAGACATGAAAAATCCAGAATACGGACAAAAATTTTTTTTTCAGTTAAAGGCACATCCGTATTCCAGATTTCAGGTTTTTTAAAGAATTATATTTATGAATAAATTATGCTGTTACTTTTTTTGGATTGGAACCTTTGGCACCGTAATATAGAATAAATGCGTAACAAATCAGGGTTAGAAAGAATGCATGCTGAATTCCAATGGCATCGCTTAGCATTCCCTGAATGAACGGTACGACTGCACCACCAACAATAGCCATAACTAACAAACTCGATGCCTGTTCTGTTAGAGGGCCCATTTCTGCAATACCAAGTGAGAATATGGTTGGGAACATTATAGAGTTGAACAACCCAATTGCCACGATGGAATAAACCGCAACGTACCCTGTGCTAAACATGGTTGTCAATAATAGACAGAGATTGATAATTGCACACCAACTTAGCATTTTACTTGGCGAACTTTTGACCATCACGGCTGATCCAACAATCCTGCCAACCATGGTGCCTCCCCAGAATAAAGTAACATATTGTGCAGCTTGCTGTTCAGACATTCTGCCGATTTCTGGCAAGGTCAGATAATTTATCATAAAACTGCCCAATGCGACTTCGGCACCAACATAACAGAAGATTCCTATGGCGCCCAAGACTGCATGAGGATGTTTGAACACGTCAGAAAGTTTATAGTTTTGTTTCTGTTGGTTTTGATTGTCGTCTTTGTTGGTAGGTAATTTAAAGATTGCTACAAAGCCAGCCAGTAAAACAAGGATAATTCCAAGCACTGCATAAGGTGTTTGAACAGATTTAGCTTGTTCTTTACGATACTGTTCAATTTTAGTATTGGTTGAATCAGAAATATGTTGTTTGAGCTGTGTGAGATTTTCCTGATCAATTGGTTGCAATTTCAGGGTTGAAAAGCTTTCAAGAGCTTCAACCAAGGACCCGGTTGGAATTTGGTCAATTTGTTCAGCGGTGAAATGACTTAATAAGCTTAATTTTTTTTCAGTTGGTATATTGTTTAGTGTTGTTCCAATTAATTCGGGTGAAAATTTTTGAAATTCTTGTTGGATTAGGGAATCCGGAAGCTTTTCGTATATATAAGGAGGTATGTTCTTCAAAGCATATGCAACATTTTCATTGGAGGCCTTTGCAAAAATTGCCTCTATATCATTTGTTGGATTATTTTCAAGAGTTGAAATCAACTGGATGGTCTGTGGATCGGATGCAATCCTGTTGGGTATTGTATAAGCGGCACCGGTTAAGATTAGAATACTGCCAAGATAAGGAGCAACAGTCGTCCCAAGGGCATTCAAGGCCTGGGCCATGTTAAGGCGGCTAGAACTTGTTTTTTGTGGCCCTAAAAGTGTGACATAAGGATTGGCTGAAACTTGCAGGATGGTAATGCCGGTTGCCAAAATAAATAGGGCAAGAAGGAAAAAGTAGTAATTCGCAATTGTTGCTGCCGGCCAGAATAAAAATGTTCCAATGGCGGCAATAATCAATCCGGTAATGATTCCTTTTTTATAACCAAGTCTGGATACAATTTTGCCTCCTGGAACAGACATTAAAAAATATGCTCCAAAAAACGTGAATTGCACCAGCATCGCTTGTGTGTAATTAAGGTTAAAGACGGTTTTGAGATGTGGAATTAAAATGTTGTTTAGACAGGTTAAGAAACCCCACATGAAAAACACGATTGAAATAACACTTAAGGCAATAGGGTAATTGGTAAATTTATTGTCTTGAGTTGTTATGGTTGACGCTTCATTTGAAGAATGACTCATAAACTTAATTCCCTTGTTATTTAGGGTTATATTTTATATCAAGATGGTTTCTTTTTTAAGGTAAATATAGAAAGGCAATATTTATTTAACAAGAACTCATAAATTATAGCAAAGCATAAAAAGTGTCTGTTAAAAAGGTTTTTTTTTAATTAAACCGTAAAAAATGCCACGAAATTCTTAATCTTGAATTGCTATTTGATGATCCATTTATTTTTTTGCGAATTACGCTTTTCCCAACCTTTTTCTTCAAGCTCTGGTTTATCCCGGATCGTTTGTGGATATCCAACACAGAGGTAAGCGATAAATTCAAGGGTTTCCGGTATTTCAAGAATCTGATGTATATCCTTTGGTGTTATGATGGAAACCCATCCAACGCCTATACCATAGGCTCTGGCAGCTAACCAGAAGCTATATATGGCCATAACAGTTGAGTAAGCGGTGGTTTGCGGCATTGTCTTGCGTCCTAGGCCTTTGCCCTGATCGGGATTGCGTTCGGAAAAAACAGCAATATGATGTGGAGCGTCATCCATTCCGGATAGTTTTAAAGAATTGTAAAGCTTTTGTTTATCGGAACTGTAATCACGGCTTGCCTGTAAATTATTTTTTTTAAAAACATTATGGATTTTCTGTCGCAATTCGGGTCTGTTAATTTTGATAAAGTACCAGGGTTCACTCAATCCAACAGAAGGTGCCTTACATGCAAAAGACAATAATTGATCCATTATTTCGTCAGGTATAGGATCTGGTTTAAAATGCCTGACATCCCTTCGCCAAGTGAACAGTTGTTCAAGTTCATTTATAAAATGATCTGAAAAACGCTCTTTAGTCATGATTACTGGCAGGATAATTATTATGCCATCATAAAATATTTTATGATGGTCAATTTAATTTAGGAATGGTTTTGAAGTTGGCGTTTTAAGGCTGCAATCAAAGCGGATACATCATTTTGATGACGTGCAATAAAAGATGTGTAATCTCCTCTTTGAGTTACGGCAAGTGACGCATTTTCACCAATAATATCAACAACCATTGGGGAGCCATTTTTAATTTCAATAATCCACTGAATGACGACATCTGGCTGTTTTGGACGTTTCAAGGTAGTCTGAATGGATTTTTTGTTTCCCTCTGTTGACGTAATTTCGCCAATGGTAAATGAAACCCCTTTATATTCTCCAAGCCGATTGGTAATTGAATTAACGAGTACCTGATGAAAAAGCTGGGTATATTCTTGTTGCTGGTCTGAAGTGGCGACCCTCCAAAAACGCCCCAGACAGAATTTCGCGATACCATCGACATCAACATATTTATTCAAAATAGGCAGAAATTTTTCTTTTTGTTCAGTCTTCGAATAATCTGCATTTACAATGGCAACCATTTCATTCCCGGTGGATCGCAGCCACTCTTTCAACTGATTGTCGGAATAGGTGGCTTCTGAAGCATGAACTTGGGTTATAAGAGGGAAAATCGCTTGTTTTGAAACAACGTTCCCAGCAAGGAGAATACCGCTAATCGCAAGTGCAGGAAAAAAGATTTTACAGGGATGAATTTTCAAAATATAGCTCCTAAATTATTTAACATACCATGCAGGGACAGTTGCTCTATGATCCTCGATAAGTGCTTTGATTTCAGCATCTTGCTGTTGTTGATAGGCACTTCGGATGGTTGCGTAAGGATCCAAAGAATCCTGTTGCAATTGATTCATCGCATCAAGATAATCAGCCCTCGAACTTATTACACCTAAAATATTATATGCCCAGTTAAAAGTTATCAAGCCATATCCTCTGGGGACATAATTCCATGGTGACAGACCAACCGCAATGATGGATCCCCCACCTTCACGTAGAGAGGTTGGTCCCATGAAGGGAACGAATAGATAGGGACCTGATTTTACGCCCCAACTGGCCAGAGTCATACCGGGGGTGGTGTCATGATGTTTATATCCAGCCATTTCGGCTACATCTATTAATCCTCCAATTCCGGCCACCATGTTTATACACCAACGGGCAAAAGCATCTCCAGCGCGTCTTGATTTACCTGCCCCGACATCTGAGAAAAAGACAACGGGTTCATCCATGGTGCGTATCATATTGCTGAGTGATTTCCGGACCACTTTTGGCACCGCCCATACATACGCTTTGGCTACAGGTTTCAGCGTATATTTATCCATTTTTATTGTAAAATTGTACATTTTACGATTGGTTGGCTCATATTTGTCATTATTATGTTTATATTCAGCCAAGGCTTCAGGATCTTTTGGTGGCGGATTACTGCATCCATTCAGAAAAATGCCAAGACAGCCCAGAAAAGTTAAGCAAGGTAATAAAAAATTCTTTTTTTTCAGTTCGGATGATTTTGGAAAATTAAAGAAAGAAAATAGGGTGAAATTCATGGCAACCTTTGTTAACTTTTAATTTGTTATAACAATTTTAAATTTTGATCATACAATTTAAATGAATTAAATAAATAATCATAACAATTTAGGCAATAACAATTCAGAACATAGCAGATTCATCATTAAACAACAGAAAAAAGAATTTGTATTAATTAAAATTGAGACATGAAAGATCTGATTGTGGTAATAAAACAACAAATAACTAAAGATCTTTTATGTTATGCTCATGTCTCAAAATTAAGAATTTGATCCAAACGATTATATAGAAAATTGTTGAAATTAAATTCCACGATTATGTTTAATATAATCCCATGCAGCATTAATTTTTACGATTTTTTGGTTTGCCTTTTCAATTTCCTTTGGATCTCCTCCTTTTGCTGCAATAAGGTCAGGGTGATAGATGCGAACAAGTTCACGCCAACGGTTGCGGATAGTTTCGGTATCCGTTTTAGGATCAACCCCAAGTATTACGTATGCATCAGGTTCGTCAGAAACAGAACGGGGACTGCCTCCTTGGGTTGCATAATCCCATACTCGTTCTGAGAGACCGAATATATGCTGGATATGTCGCAAATATTTTTCTTCAAGCGGATGAAGAGGTTCCGATTTTTTTAAATCAGAACGGGCCAGCATATATAGAAGGATAAAAACATTTTCAAGTTTGCCTTTTTCCTCTTGGAAATTGTGTTTAAGAATTTTTGCAAATTTTGGATAATCATCAACTCTTGAACGGGCCCGATCAAAAAGCATACCTATTTGCTTTTCTTGTTGTGGTGGAATATGAAGATGATGTTTAAAATAATCAACCTCACTTCGGTTGACCGGACCATCACATTTGGCAAGCTTGGCAGATAAAATGATGAGACATAATGCCATAACTTGCTCTTTTTTACCGGCATTTGAGGCCATTTGCACAGCAATATAGGTGCTGGCACCCACAAGATCGGGAGAGATCTTACGTTTCCATTGTTCAACCCATCCTCCCAAAGGTGGATTTAACAGTTTGTTTTTATCTGCAGCATGACCAATGGCAGCACCTAGTAATGCTCCAAGAGGACCACTTGTTGCGAAGCCGGCGATTGTTCCAAAAATTTTTCCAAAAACAGGCATTGAATTAATATAATAGAATTAAACTTGCTTCATTCTATTATTCTTTTGTTAAAAGGCAAATTTATTTTAAAAGTTTTCGTGGCATATATTATCTGTAATATGAGGGATAATTTATTTATTTAATTACAGTCAATGATTTTTATTGAAAAAAAAGTTGGAAAAATCAAATAACTATATTTTTTTTAATATAAAATGTAACGCTGTTAATCTTAGCATAGAGGATAGCGGATGATTTGCACACCGTTTTGCATCAATTTCAGTAATCAAATGAAGCAGGGTAAGATTTTTTGATACCGCCATTTGATCTAGAATATCCCAAAAGTCCTGTTCCAGAGCGATGCTTGTGCGATGGCCAGAAATTTGAAAACTGCGTTTTTTTAAATAATGTCGTGACATGATTTTTGATTGGCTTGCAATTATATGGATATCATAAATTGATCAAATGCCCATTGGGCTGTTTCCTTGATAATAGCATTATCATGATTTTTCCAATTTATTATTAGTGGTAAAAGATTTTCTATATTTGAATTACCTGCCGCAATCAGGATATTCCTGATAAATCGTAAATGACCAATACGCTTTACAGGAGATCCAGTGAAAAAACTTCTGAAATCTTCCTCATTGAATTGAAGAAATTTTGCAAGTGGGGGTAAAACAAGTTCGGTTCGAGCCTGTAACTTGATGTGACGACTTTGACTGGCGAAACTATTCCATGGACAGACAGCCAGACAATCATCACAACCGTAAATTCGATTTTGCATAGCCTTACGAAATTCGATGGGGATACTGCCGGCATATTCTATAGTGAGATATGAAATACAGCGTTTTGCATCCAGTTTAAAAGGCTCGGGGAAAGCCTGAGTTGGACAGGAAACCAAGCATTTTTTACAGGAACCACAATGTGATTTGCTTGCAGGTAAAGGGGGAATATGAAGAGTGGTCAATATCTCACCTAAAAAAAGCCAACTGCCAAATTGACGGGAAACCAGATTTGTATGTTTTCCCTGCCAACCTAAACCTGCCTTTTGCGCGAGAGGTTTTTCCATGATAGGTGCCGTATCGACAAAAACCTTAACCTGTTCATTATTTGAATAATATTTTGTCTCTTTTAATATAAATTGGGCTAAATGTTTCAGCCATCCCTTGATTATATCATGATAGTCCCGATTACGGGCGTAAACAGATATATTAGCACATTCAGGATGTTTAAGATTTTCCAGGGGATTTTCCCGGGGGCCATAATTTACTCCCAAGACAATTGCCGTTTTCACTTCTGGCCATAAATGGTGGGGACTGGAACGATAATATAGACGATCTTCCAACCACTGCATGGTTCCATGCCGTTTGAGAGAAATAAACTCCTTAAGTAAAACCGCTTTTTCTGGTGGTAGAGATGCTTCACAAATGCCACATTGATCAAATCCCAATTCAATCGCTTTTTTTTGAATAAGTTTGGAAAAATTTTTAGGTAGCATGAAGATATGAATATATAACTATCATCAATTGTAATTCAGATTATTTATTTATAGAATAGGTTTGTATATTCAAACAAGTTTTCTTTAAGTGTAGAAAACATTCTTAAAATGAAAAATATCAAGAGACATGATTTTTATTGTCACATAAATAAATATAGAAATAGGTCATGATTATATAGTTTTATTTGCAATTGACCTAATTATTTAAAAATTGTAACGTCATCATTAAAGAACAAATAATAAGTTGTTGTTTTAAGAAAAGTAATAATTCAAATAAAAATTCAGTTTATCAATTAAACAATTGTACGGTTTTTTTTAAATCATAAACTTTATAAGTATTCAATTAAGATCACGTAAAGGGGCAAGTAAAAATGCAGAAAAAACGTATTGTTGTATTAGGAGGTGGAATTGCGGGAATGGAATTCGTGACCCGATTATCCTCTTTATTGAAATCTGAACAATATGAATTAATGTTAATTGATAAAAGCGAATATCATATTTGGAAACCGATGCTGCATACATTTGCTGCAGGAAGTGCGAAACCCAATGAACAGGGGATTAACTTTCTTACACAGGCCAAACGTGATGGTTATATCTTTAATCCGGGAAATGTTTCAAAAATTGACTTGAAACAGAGAAAAATCACTTTAGACGCATTATATGACAAAACCAACAAAGAAATACTTCCGGAACGGAATATTGAATTTGATTACTTGGTTATTTCAATGGGCAGTAAAACCAATGATTTTAACACTAAAGGTGTAAAAGAATATGCCTATCCAATTGATGATCTGGATCATGCCCTTGATTTTTACAATGATTTAAGGAATTTTATAATACAAGCTGCAATTTTGAAGGAAAAGCATCATGTTGTCATTGTTGGGGCCGGAGCGACTGGAGTTGAGTTAAGCGGTGAAATTATCTATCAGCTTAAACAGTCTTCACAGTATGTTGGGTATGATTTTACCGATTATTTGCATTTGACAGTTGTGCAATCAGGGGATCAGATTTTACCCACTTTTGAGAAAGAAATTGGTAATGCTGTCAAAGTGACCATGAATAAAATTGGCATAAATACTTTGTTATCAGCGCGCGTAAAGGAAGTAACCAAGGATCACGTATATCTTGAAAATGGTACTGTAATTCCTGCAGATCAGGTTGCTTGGACAACCGGAATAAAAGGTGATAATTTATTGCAGGAAATTGATGGTGTCGAATATTCCAAACGATCCCAGATTGTTGTGACCCCACGATTACAAGTCATTGGGTTTCCCTATGTATTTGCAATGGGAGATTGCTCTTCTGTTCAGGATAACTCTTTACCACCAACCTCGCAAGTGGCTACGCAACAGGCCTACTATTTAAGTCGTAATTTTTTAAAACTGATTCAAGATCCTGCTTCGGTCAACCCTTTTGATTATAAAGATTATGGTTCACTTGTCAGTGTTGGACGTTATCAATCTTTTGGTGTTTTTGGTCATCATATTGCAATAAGAGGGTGGGTTGCCAAAATTGCACATTTATATTTGTATCGCTCACATCAAATCAGAATATTGGGTTTGAGACGAGCAATCAGCGCAATTTTGGCAGATAAATTCAGAAAGCTGTCAATATAGTTAGGCTCGATAAAAGGTTTTGGGTTTGCTTGTTTGTATTAAGAGCATAAATAAATCATACATCCACCACAGCCAGACAATTCCGCAAAAAACATAACCTATCAGGACTATTTTTGTAACTAATCCTAAAACCATAAGGAAAGCCATCAGGATACCGGTAAAAAATTTGTTGATATAGAGACGATGCACCCCGAAGAAGCCCAAAAAAAACCAAAGGATCATAGCGATTACAAATGACCGGTTACTAACATTTAAATTGGTTACCAGACTTATTAATCTTTTACATTCCTTTAAAGTTAAATTGTTTTTGAACATTGATGATTAGCTTCCATTAAAAATTAATGATCAATGTATTATATAGTTCAAATATCTTGATTTTAAATGTATTGGGATATGGGAATGTAGTATTAACTGTTTGTTTAAAATATAAATAAATTATTGATTTATATTAGATCAATGTTCATTATTTTTGAACATTGATTGTAAATAATATGTAACAAACTTTGAATCATTCAAGAAACTATTCTATTCTTCATAAAAAGCGCAAAGTTTGTTTCCATCAGGATCACGAAGATAAGCCAGATATTTATTTGTTCCTTTGCGTAAACCTGGAGGGTCCTCAATTGACACACCACCATTGGCTATTCCTGCGGCATGGAATTGATTGACCTGTTCGGGAGAGTTCATTTGAAATCCGATAGTTCCACCATTGGAATAAGTTGCAGCCTGTCCGTTGATTGGCTTGCAAATAATCAGTTTTTGACCATCCTTCGCATAAAAAGGACGCCCCTTTTTATCAAATCCTGAATCGGAAAGATTCATAACCTTGAAAATAGAATCATAGAATTTCTTTGCTTTTTCTACATTGTTGGTGCCGACGCAGATGTGACTGAATAACATGTTTATTTCCTTATAAAATTACTTGATTTGTATAAATAGGTTAGAATTGATATTGCCTTTTCACAATGAATTTTTTAATCTTTTGATTGTTTTTGAAGAAAAATGAGAGAAATTAAATCGTATCTCTCCTTGAGACCCTCCAAATTCTTCACCCTTTGCAATAATTATTTTTTGTTTTAACCATTCCTGTAAAAGGGTGGACAATTCCTTGTTTTTGTCTGGAGGACATTTTGAATAGAGATAAAGTCCACCTTTTGGAGGTTGAATTTGAAACAGAGATTGGTAATTTTGATCCAACCAATGACATAGATTCTTTGCTTTTTTCGAAAGTTTTTTCTGTAGAAAATTGAAATGATTATCCATTTGATGGGTTAAATAATACTGGGCAAGTAATTGTGGTAAAACACTTATTCCACCCTCGATTTGACGTCTAACATTGGCAAGCTGATGGATAATGGGACGAGGGGCTATAATCCAACCAACACGGATTGCTTTACCAATATATTTAGATAAAGAACCAAGATATATAACCTGTTTGTATTTGTCATACATTTTGATGGATCTACAATCGGTATTCTCATCAAACGAAAGTAGGCTATATGCATCATCTTCAATAAGAGGAATTTGATTATCATGACAAAGCCGTAGGATTTCTTTTTTACGAAAAGATGAAAGGATTGAACCGGTTGGATTTTGAAAAACTGGATTTAAAAAAATCATTTTTACGGGATGTTTACGAATCAATTTCTGGAGTATTTCTGGGTTCACCCCATTTTGATCCAGTGCAGCAGGATGAACACGTAAACCGGAAGCTTGAAAAATGGGAAGTCGGAAAAAAGAGGAAGGGGTTTCTATCGCAATATGATCGCCTGGCCCTAACAAGGTTTGAGTCAATAAAAAAAGGGCCTGCTGAGTTCCAGTTGTAATCAGAATTTCGGATAGGTCAACTGATATACCTATACGTTTTTTCATATGATATTGAACGGCCTGGCGAAAGGAATAAAGACCTAGAAGTGTAGTTTCATCATCTTGTTCTAACGATAGAACATGTTGCCAGGGTAAATCGGTAGGATCAATTTTTGGTAAAAGGGAAGGTGCAAGATCACCAGTTGCCATATCAATAAGGTTGATATGCTTTTCCTGAACCTTTTTACGTAATTCTTGTATATGAATCTGATAGGGATCTCGCTGATATTGGGTATATACCGATTTGACAGGATACCAATTCATTGATGGATAAAGATTTATTTCATGTTTGAGCGGATTTACATACGATCCACTGCCTATTTTTCGAATTAATAATTTTCGATCTGTCAATTCGTTCAATGCACGGATAACAGTTGAACGATTGATGTTCAGGAGATGGCTCAACTGCCTTTCAGAAGGCAATCGTTCACCAGGACCCAGGGTGCCATTGATAATGGCTTGCTGAATAAGATGAATAAGTTGTTGATATAACGGTTTATTGGAAGAGGAAGACAAAGTCCACATGATGATCAAACCCTGAATACAGAGTCATGATATAATATCAATATTTTTTTTACTATATTATTTTTTCATTATCATTATGGAATTATTTCCATTGCTGGATATTATCAAGCTAGGTTTTTGGTTATAAAACATATTTCTTTCAAAATTGCCGATTGTATTTGTTGTAAAGACATCGAACGATCTTTCTATTATTCTTTCTACAAACGGGAAACTCTTTGTCAAATTTATAATTCCAGTTGATCCGGCATTGGTTATTAGTCATGGCAATTTTCAAGTGAGCTTATAAATTTAATGATTATATATAAATTGGATGGGTTTGAATCATACCAATTGGATGTTTTAATTCCCTGAATGTTTATGCATGATAATCTTAATTTAAACCGGAGAATATATTAATGAATAAAAAAGTAGGATCTGAAAGAGTAAAACGTGGTATGGCCCAAATGCAAAAGGGTGGGGTCATTATGGATGTTGTGAATGCAGAACAGGCAAAGGTAGCAGAAGCAGCGGGTGCAGTTGCCGTGATGGCTCTGGAACGGGTTCCTTCTGATATCCGTGCTGCTGGAGGGGTGGCTCGTATGGCTGATCCAACTATTGTCGAGGCTGTTATGAAAGCGGTGACTATTCCTGTAATGGCAAAAGCCCGGATTGGTCACATTGCCGAAGCTCGCGTACTTGAAGCAATGGGTGTTGATTATATTGATGAAAGCGAGGTTCTTACACCTGCAGATAATGAATATCATTTGCTGAAAAGTGAATATACAGTGCCTTTTGTGTGTGGATGCCGTGATTTAGGTGAAGCGTTGCGCCGTATCGGAGAGGGTGCCTCTATGTTAAGAACCAAGGGGGAACCGGGCACAGGTAATATTGTTGAAGCTGTACGTCATATGCGCAAGGTTCAGTCACAAATTCATCATGTAATGGGATTGAAAGACGATGAATTGATGGTATATGCACGTGATCTTGGTACACCTTATGAATTGATTAAACAGGTCAAACAACTTGGCAAATTACCTGTTGTAAATTTTGCTGCGGGCGGTGTGGCAACACCTGCGGATGCGGCCTTGATGATGTCATTGGGTGCTGATGGCGTTTTTGTTGGATCCGGTATCTTCAAATCAGAAAATCCCGAAAAATTTGCCCGTGCAATTGTTCAGGCAACAACTCATTATGAAGATTACAGATTGATTGCCGAATTATCCAAGGGGTTGGGTGTGCCAATGAAGGGTATTGAAATGAGCAAATTATCAGTGGATGAACGAATGCAAGAACGGTCCCACTAGATTTTGGGAAGGGGGAAATTTAAATTTCCCCTTTATGAAATTTTTATAATGTTGATCAAAAAGGTATATATGAACCATTATGCATAAAAAAATTGGGGTTCTTGCGTTACAAGGAGCAGTGAGTGAGCATATTGCCCAGTTGCAGGGATTGGGTGCTTTGGGAATTGAGATCAAAACAGCAGAAGATCTTAAGCGGGTGAAGGGATTGATTATACCTGGTGGTGAATCAACAGCAATCAGCCGTTTGATACAAGAAGTTGGACTTTATGAACCAATACGTGATTTTGCAAGAAAAAATCCGGTTTTTGGTACTTGTGCAGGCCTAATTTTGTGTGGTTCCTCTATTACAGATGGTGGAGAGAAATTAAAACCTTTAAATTTGATCGACATTGACGTAACACGTAATGGTTTCGGTCGTCAGATTGACAGTTTTGAAGTTGATTTGGATATAAGGAATATAGGAAAAAATATTCCTTCCGTTTTTATTCGCGCCCCTTATATTGCTTCAGTTGGTGAAGATGTAAATGTCCTGGCGGAATATGATAAAAAAATCGTTATGGCGGAACAGGGGAATATTCTAGTTTGTTCTTTTCACCCCGAATTGACTGATGATAATCATGTAATGCGTTATTTTATGGATAAAATTCCGGATTAATTCTTGAAAAAATCATTTATTAATTACAAATTTTTAAAAAATTTAGCCAATATCATAATAAATTATTGATATTGGCTTATTTATATGAAACTGTTTTATTTGTTAAAATAAATTTAATTCCATTCATCCAGTTTCCAATCGCCTTTATTCCAGTCATTATGCAATTCTGTCGCTTTTTCTTCTAAATTTTGATCCAAGATAGCCTGGTGTATAATTCGCATTAGCCTTTGGTAATAGGCAAGATTATGCCAGGTTAGCAACATTGCTCCAAGGATTTCCTTGCTGCGGAAAAGATGATGGATATAGGCACGACTGTGTTTTGAACAGGCGAGGCAATCACATTCTGGATCAATAGGTCGCCGATCATGAATGTGACAGGCGTTTTTCATATTAAATGTTCCACGGCTTGTATAGGCACGACCGGTTCTTCCCGCTCTTGTTGGCATGACACAATCGAACATGTCAACCCCCCGCATAACTGATCCCAACATATCCTGTGGCGTTCCCACACCCATTAGATAACGAGGTTTGTCTGATGGAAGATAGGGAACAGTCACATCAAGGGTTTCAAACATTTGTTCTTGGGGTTCACCAACAGCAAGTCCGCCAATTGCATAACCTTCAAATCCTATTTTGTTTAATGCCTCCGCGCTTTCAATCCTTAAATCGGGTTCAATACCTCCCTGAACAATGCCGAATTGAGCATAACCAGGTCTTGTCTTGAAGCGTTTTCTTGACCGTTCCGCCCAACGCATCGACATACGCATTGAGCTGGCAATGGTATCATGACTGGCTGGAAGTGCAGGACATTCATCAAAACACATGGTTATGGTGGCATCAAGCAGATATTGAATATCCGTCGAGGATTCTGGTGTCAATTTATATGTGGATCCGTCAATATGAGAACGAAAGGTAACACCTTCCTCGTTCAGTTTACGTAAGGCCCCCAGAGACATCACCTGAAACCCGCCAGAATCCGTTAAAATAGGTCCAGACCAATCCATAAATTTGTGTAATCCACCCAGTTCATGAATCAGTTCCGCCCCTGGACGAAGCATCAGATGATAGGTGTTTCCCAATACTATTCCCGCTCCGGTTGAACGGACAGCATCCATGGTCATGGCTTTGACTGTTCCCACTGTTCCTACAGGCATGAAGGTTGGCGTGATTACGTCGCCATGAGCGGTATGTAATATTCCCGCACGGGCTTTATGATCTTGAGCTTGTTGTGTCCAATGGAATTTTAACGATGTCATGATTGATGTGTCAAATTAAAAAAGGTCAATTTATTGATGTTATATAAATTTATTCTATGAAAAGGAAGATTAAAAAATTATCTAATTATCATGGATATTGAAAATTTATCATGATCTGGGGGATAGTGATCATTAATAAAATGATAAATAAAGTAGATTATATTCTTTGAAATTCTTACAAGTTTTCGAAAAACCTGAATATTTTAACATTATAATTGATAAATATTGTATTTAGAGATAGGCATTTAATATAGTTAATATTCATTCAGTAATAAATCAAAGTATTGCAGAAGATATGGCTGTTGTTGGTTCTATCTAGAAAAATCCCTGTGATAATTTATCTTGCATGAAATCTGAAAATCTTTCATTCATTTAAAATGACAGGGTTGTTATAACCCTGGAAATTAAAATATTTTGTTTATTATAAAAATTCTTTTTCGATAATACATGCATCCCCGTAAGAATAAAAACGATAATTGTTTCGAATAGCATGTTCATAGGCTTGACGCATTTTTTCTGTTCCACCAAAAGCGCAAACCAGCATAAATAATGTGGATCTGGGTAAATGAAAATTAGTCATCAAAATATCGATGGATCTGAATTGATGACCCGGACGTATAAAAATGGATGTTTCCTGTTGAAAAGGGTGAAATATTCCTTGTCGATCAATGGCACTTTCCAATAATCGCAAGGTTGTTGTTCCCACCGCGATAATACGTCTTTTTTCAACTTTAGCTTGATTCAATCGTTCAGCGTTTTCTGGACTGAGCACGCCATATTCTGCATGCATATGGTGATCATTGATGTTTTCACTTCGCACTGGTAAAAATGTTCCAGCACCCACATGTAGAGTAAGGGCCAGCCGTTCAACACCTTTATGATCAAGCTGGGTTAATAATTCTTCTGTAAAATGCAATCCGGCTGTAGGAGCGGCAACTGCACCAGGATTTTGTGAAAATATTGTGTAATAATCCAGCTCATCCCTTTCAGTTGGTCCATAGGGACGACGAATATAGGGAGGTAGCGCCAATTGACCAGATGTATTAAGCCATTTATCAAATTCATTACCCTCAAGATTAAAACGGATAAACGCACCACCACCTGCTTCAAGTTTTACCACTGTGGCAAAACATTTTTTATCTGGAAAATCAAGGCGGTCTTGTTCCTTTAAACGTTTACTGTTTTTGATCAATACATGCCAAGTACCATCTCCCATCGGTCGATCAAGTGTAATCCCAATGTGAGCCACACCCCTTTGTGCGAATAATTTGGCGGGAATGACCTTTGTATCATTGGCAATCAAGATATCACCCTTTTGAAAATAACAGGGTAAATCCCGTATTGTTTTATCCTGAAATTTCCCCGATTTTGATGGAATGTAAAGAAGTTTGGCAGCCTCTCTGGGACGGGCCGGATGCTGGGCAATGCAATGTTCAGGAAGCTTGAAATCAAAATCTGCAGTAAGATCAGTCATGGATTATTATGATTGGGCCATTAAAAAATGTTGAGAATATACATTTATTAAATGTATATATCGGTTAGAAAGATCAAGAGATAAGAATTATTGGTCCTCTTGGCAAGTATACAAACGAACTGTATCGTCTTCATAACGTATATCATTTAATGTTTTTTCTTCAGTTAAAATACGGCATCCTGTCACATCGGGATTATCTTTTGCTCCAACGCGATAATAAGCCAATGAATTCTTTACTGGTTTCCCTTGTTTAATCGTATCATTATTAAAATTACCCATAACCATAAAGGATAATCTTTCCGCCTGTGTTATCTCATGTGGCGTGAAAATGGCGCTGGTTAGAGGGAAAGCGTTTTTTTGTAATTGATCGTAATAGGCAGGTAACTTATTTTTCGAAAATTGATGCAAGGTATTCATATTATAGATTAATGCAATGATTGCTAATAATAAGGTTAGTAATTTTGTATAATAATTAACATCACGCCCAATTAAAATGGCACTGATGATACAGATCAAAATTATATGGGTATAACTGTAATGGGCCAGTCTTGTTTTGGCGAGACTGAAGATCAGAAAACTTGACAGGATTGCAGAAAGAATAATTAAAATATCATATGAAAACATTTTCCATTTTCTAAATGAAAAAGAATAAATCAAGGCGAAAATGAAAATTATGGTGATCAGACTAAAATGGTCCACAAGCTGATTAAAAAAATACCAGATGGAATGGTAATGACCTGTAATACGGTCAGAGGCTCTGGCTATAAGGTCATAGCGGTACATTTCCTTGATAAAATCGAACTTGTCATAGGGATAACGTAATGCTAGCCAGATTAAAATAGGTGAAAAAAAAACGATTATGGGAAAGGTAAATGATTTTATTGAAAGCTGTTTGTTTTTGAATAAATAACCGTAAGCAATAAAATAGGGAATAGCCATAAAAAGAGCATGCCAGCTTTTTGTTAAAAAAGCCAAGGCAGAAAAAAAAGCCGCAAGTGCAATATGTCGGGTATCATTTTTACTTGCTAGGGCGATTACAACCATAACTTGGCAAAATATATAAAAAGCATCCGCGTCTCCAGAACGGAAACCGTGGGTTTTGATTATCAGGGATGCAGTAAATATTAGGGATAAAAAAAGAATGGAGCTGATTATATTATATTTTTTATATGTGTAATAACAGACAATACTGCAAAGCAGTATTGTTGAGACTATTGAAAATAATCGTACTGTTAAAATGGATTTCCCAAATAAAGAAATGATAATACAAGTTGGTAAAAAGCTGAGTATGGGCTTTAAATTCCACATATCAGTTTTATTCATCCATGTGTTGATAATCCAGTTTTTATTGATATTCATTTCAATTGAACTGACTGCATGACGGCTTTCGTCCCAGCTATCGAAATGGGTAAGATTTATGTGATAGAAAAGGGTGTAATAGAAAACTGCAAGAAGTATAAACAATAGAATAATAAAAAAATTTTTTCTTGTTAATAAAAACATAATTATTCAGTCATCATTATAAAAACAGGTTTTTATTCATAATCAATTATTTCGTTAGAAAATATAGGGTTTGAATGAGTGTTAAAATGTTAATTTATAAATTTTTACAAGAAAATAAAGATATTTCGTTCTGATCATGTTTATTTTTTAATTCTGTTACTTTTTCAGTTACGGGATGACATCGATTGATATTGGAATTGTCATTGCCTTGATCACGATAAAAAACCAGTGCTTTTGATATGGGTTTTCCATATTTGATTTTATCATAATTGAAATTGCCAAATACCATGATAGCTAAACGTTCATTCTGTTCTATATGTTGTGGTACATATAAGGTATTATATTTTGGATAGGCATTTTTTTGTAGTTGATAATAATAGTCTGGCAAATGTATTGAAGAGATTTTATGTAGATTGGTAAATGCAAAAATAACTGCTATAAAACTTAGAATAATAATAAAATATCGGGTATATTTATTAATGTCTCGACCAATCAAAATACTTGTGACCAGACAGATTAATATAATATGCGTATAGCCATAATGGTAAAGTTTTGTTTTAGCCATACTGTAAATCAGCAGACTACTCAAAATGGCTGATAAATAAATGATGATATCATAAGTTAAAAAATGTTTTTTCCTATATTTGTAACTATAAAATATGGAAAATATAAATGTTAAAAAAATGAGGCCAAAATTATTGAATAAAATTTTTATAAAATAATTCCAGCTATGAATATGATTTTCAATCATATGGGAGGAGCGTTTTATTAAATCATAACGCACCATTTCTTTGATAAAAGCAAAACCATCATATTGATAACGTATGCCAAGCCATATTAATATGGGCAAACTAAAACAAATGACAGGATATAAAATAGCTTTTATATTGAATCGATGGCTTTTAATTAGATAACCATAGGAAATTAAAAAGGGTAAGCCCAGGAAAAGAGCATGCCAACTTTTTGCTAGAAAAGCTAACGATGAAAAAAAAGCGGCCAGAGTAATATGAAAATGATCATACTTTGTTGCTAATGATAATGTTGCGATAATTTGACAAAGGATAAAAAATGAATCAATGTCACCGCTTCTGAAAGCATGGTTACGAATTAAAAGTGAGGTTGTAAATAGAAGTGAAATAAAAAGAATGGCTGTGTAAATATTATATTTTTTAATTGTATAATAACAGACAAGATTACATAAAAATATTGCACATAAAAGAGAAAAAAGACGGATTGCTAGAATTGATTTGCCAAAAAGTAAAATCATTAGACAAGTTGGCAGAAAACTTAAAATAGGTTTTAAATTCCACATGTCGGGTTGGCCAGCCCAACTGTTTATAATATAATTATGATTGTAGATCATTTCCAAAGCACTGACGCCGTGTCGGCTTTCATCAGAACTGGCAAAAGGGATTTGGTTGATATGAAAGAATAGAATAAAAATAAATAGACCCATTAAGGCTATTAATAAAATATTCCAAAAATTCTTTATGATTATTAACATGTTTAAAATATTTATAAATTAAAAATAATTTTTTTATATTAAAATGATTGGGAGTCAATGAATATTATACAATAAAATTCTATATAATAATAAATTTATAATGAATATAAAGACTTGCAGTTTATTTGTTATTGTGAAGGAATATAATTTAAATATTTAAATTATATTAGAAACTACGAAGCATGATAGTAGGATTAATAGTCTAATCAACTAAAATATTTTTTATAGCACAATACGGTTTATTACCAATTAAACTTTTGGTTTTGTTAAACTATTTATCATTTGATATTATATTATAAAATTTAATCGGTTTTTTTTCTAAAAGCATCTAAACTTATAACCTGTGATTTCTCTTTCGATGCGTTACTTTCCTTAGAAGGTTTAGCATCTTTTAATTCTTCCATATTATTTGTAACTGTACGGAGTGTTTGAACAGGTGTCTTTTCTTCAGATTGAATCACGGTTAGACTAGAGGGAATAGGCTGAAAATTAAATGCTAGATTAACAAACGGATCTGCAAACCCAATAATAGATCCGAACGGAATAATCAATATACTCCCAACCCCGCCAAATGAAAGACCAACAGACATTTGCTGTTTAATTCTGTTGATTTTCAGATCCCAAAATTGATGTTGTAAAACAATCGTCATTTCTTCTGGATATTTTTCTTTAAGTTGGGGTGGAATAATCACATCAGGATAGTCGGTTTTAAACTGGATATAGAAATTATGACTCCCAGGCAGTCCATCTTTTGCAACTGATTCCAGAGCTTTTAACATGACCTCACGATAGGCAGCTTCAATCCATTCATTATATGGTAAAAGGGAAGGAGGGTTTTCGTTAGAACCTGAATTATCTGAATTGGTCATTGTCTAAACTTTAACTATAAAATCAATAATCTAAAGTGAAGGGTTTCTGTTGCCCGGCACCCTTCAAGCCGCGCTTGTCACATTGGCTTATTAGGCCGCGATAGCGTGTGCCTCGAAATTATCGTTGGCATTTGTAAAAAACAGTCCGATAACGGTGGTACAATACCGAGCAAAAAATATATCTTTACTACGCGTGTCGATCCTGTTTCGTCCCCATAAGCTTTATGGTGGAGACGCCGGGTACCGCCCCCGGGTCCACTACGCCTATTTCATATACCGTTTATTGCCATAGTTGGGTAAACCAACAATTTTAATATAATAATATTTCACTAATAAAAAAAGGGGAAATTAATTTTTTTTGATCCAAATTAAATTTCTGGGTAACCGTAATTAATTTCCAATTGTTTTTACTTATTATTTCTTTATAATTTTCCGTAATAATCTTAACAGGAAATAAGCAATGAAAAAATCAGTAATCTTTGGAACAACCGCAGCCATTCTTGTACTAGGTTCAAGTCTTGGAGGTGGATATATTTATCTTCAGCATCAGCTACACAATCGTCTTGATGCGGGAATTAAAATGTTGGAGCAATCCTTTCTGGGTTCTTCTATTGTTTATGATCGCAGTGTAACCAATGTATTCACACGTAGTGCCATTTTGGAAAAAGTGAAGATCAAAGGCCAGTCTGGGCAATTATATACAATGGATAAATTGAATATCAAATCTGGTTCACGTAATGGATTGATGAGCGCTACAATTGATAATTTTGAGACAAAAATTGATAGTGACTTGATGATGAATAACGGGCAGATTCACGTTGATCATATTGATTTAAACAATTTTGTTCCCAGAAAGGATTTGCTTGACATCGATGCATCTGGAAAAATCAAGAGTGTTTATTTTTCAAAGGCAAAATTTGATTTGTTAAATCTGAAGAATATTACAATGAAATTATCTTCTGGATCGGAAAAGATAGCAATAGCTCAATATCAAATCAAAAATTATGGATTAGATCGAAAATCCGACCAAACTTTGAATGATTTCCGTTATTATGATAAAGTTAATAATCGGGACAATTATTTCAATATTCAATCACTTCAGATTAAGGATTTGAGTTTTGCTAAATTTTTCCAAAATATTGAAAATGGAAAAACATTTGAATTTGCAAGTGACGAACCTAAACTTTTTCATATTAAAAATGTCGAATTAAAAATTGATGCTGCACGATATCAGCTTGGTGACATGCAAATTTCGACAGAAAAAGATGGAAAAAACCGTTTGTTTAGAGGTAATAAATTCGATAACTTACAATTACAAACCGATAGTGATCCAAGACTGTACGCTTTAAAGCAATATGGTTATGATCAACTAAATATTTTCGGGAATTTGTCCGCGCAGTATCATTATGATCTGCAAGAATGGAATCTTGAACCGTTCCAGATTGGTGCAAATAATATTGGGAATGTAAAAATTAATGCTCGTGTAAAAGGTCCGGAAAAACCATCAGCAAATAATGAAATGGCAATGATAAATGATTATAAGATTGTATCCTTTACAATGCATTTTCGTGATGATGGATTAATACAACATTTGGCTGATCTTAAAAGCCGTGAAAAGAATGAATCCGTTGATCAGATTAAGCAAGAATGGATTGAGGATTTACAGAAACCCGATAGAGATTTTCCGGAATTGTCTAAACAAGCTGGAAATGCTGTCATTGATGTTATTTATCATCCGGATCATGAGCTTACAATTGAGGTTAATCCAGACAAACCTTATTCATTTTTAGATCTAACTTCATATAATGCCAGTCAGATAATTGATCATTTGAATATTAAGGTTCACAGTGATTCTAAGCATTAATAATGGATTTTATAAAATAAATTCATGAATTTATTCGGCTGGATTGAATAAACTTACATAAATTACATTTTCAAGATGTGCAAAATGAATAAATTGAAAAAAGTATTTTTCTCTCTATTTGTTTTGCTTTTTATTTATTATAGGACTGAATTTATATAATATAAGTTATAGGGGGGGTCCTGTTCATATTAGAATACACGCATAATGCCCTGACACGGATTGCAGGAAAGTAGCCAAACTTGTTGCCAAAGATATTGAATGGAATAAAGATGGAAAAATCAGGGTATCAAATTCATATTAACTATTTGAGAACAGAGGGTATGGGAAACGGTACAAGAATTATTTTGGGAAGTATAGCCAATTTTTTATATAAAACAGGCTATCATTCAATTACGGCTGATTTTTCATATGATGATAATCAGTCATTTTTTACTAATGAAGCCCGCTATATATTTCGGAAAAAATTTTGTCCACATTGATCTGTCCTGTTTATCGGGTTTGAATTTAAAGCCGCAAAATTTTGATATGGATATTTTATATAATCGATTAATTTTAAAATCCGGAGAACTATTTATTATAGATTCCGGTTTAAAAGAGCAATTCCTAAGGGAGAGAGAATACAAATCTAATCTTTCCAGAACGGATATGATCGATAAAATTTATTAATCTTGAATCTTCCCAACAGGGAAAAAATTTTACTCTTGATTATCATTTTTGTCAGAGTTTGCCAAAATCTTTAGGGATCCACATAATGAAATGAAAAATATCAGCTGATTTTGGACAGGGTGTAAAAGTTAATGATTTGTTTAAAAGCAGTTTTCTTGATTTTTTTAAATAGCTAACGAGGGGAATATGCAAATCATGACTGTTAAAAACCATTAAAATCATATATTTTAGGAAAATAGTTTTATACTGGTTTATAAATAATTTCTTAGTCGTACTTAAAATGAGTAAATAGATTATTATGGCACTTACAGAAGAACAACAGGCAGATATTAAAGCGCAGTCAAGTCAGCAACTTTATACAAAACGGCCAATTTCACCAGGTTTGGAAGAAATGCTTTATCAAGCTTTTCCTGTACTGGATCATGGATTTGTCAGGGTTGTCGATTATATGGGTAATGATTCTGCAATTGTTCAGGCAGCCCGAGTTTCATATGGAACCGGTACAAAAAAAGTATCGGAAGACCGTGGTTTGATTCGATATTTAATGCGTCATTATCACACAACCCCTTTTGAAATGTGTGAAATTAAGTTTCATGTTAAATTACCAATTTTTGTAGCACGACAATGGATTCGTCATCGTACGGCCAGCGTGAATGAATATTCGGCCCGATATTCAATAATGGATAGAGAATTCTATATTCCCGAACCTCGCGTATTGGCAATGCAAAGTAAGGTTAATCATCAAGGTCGTGGAGAAGTTCTTTCTGCTGACCAATCAGAGGCAGTTTTATCGCTTTTACGTAATGATGCGCAAAAATGCTATGATGATTATGAAAAAATGCTTCGTACTCCTGAAGAAAATGGTTTTGGGCTGGCTCGTGAGCTTGCCAGAATGAACTTGACCTTGAACAGTTATAGTCAATGGTACTGGAAGGTTAACTTACATAATTTATTTCATTTCTTGCAGCTAAGAATTGACTCGCATGCACAATATGAAATCCGTGTTTATGCCGAAGTAATGCTGAAAACGGTTCGGGCATGGGTTCCTCTGGCTTGTGAGGCATTTGAAGATTATCGCAAAGGGGCTGTAACTTTTTCCTCGACCATGATGAGTGTTATTGGCAAGTTGTTAAATGGACAATCTGTTGATCAAGCTGACAGTGGATTAAGCAAACGTGAATGGACAGAAATGATGCAGATTCTGGATCATTACAAATCCTAGAGTTAATGTGTATATAAAATCTCTTGGAAAGATTGAAAATGGAAAAACTTTTATATGTTGCTGGTATTATCATTTTATTTATCGGCATTGTTGCAGCGATGTGGTTTCTTCCTTTTGGACGTAATCTGGATGCGGATAATCAGTATCTACATGAGACTTTTTATACAAAGAAAAAATGAACTATGGTAAATATTTGATTATAAATATGAAAGTAGTTGAAAATTTCATTATGGATTATAAAGATAAAAAGAATCTTCCTGTCGATGAATATGAGTATGAATTACCTGGTGAATCCGTCCATTCGTCATCTGAATCAATGGGAGAAAGTTTTTTTACCCAACCTTCAAATCTTGATTCTGACATTAAACCTCTAGATCCAAATCAAAAAATTGAATTTGCCACTTTACGTCCTTGGTATATTGCCTGTACTTTCGTTTTGGTTTTGGGGTTGATTTTTGAATTTGGAATTTTAGGAAAAAACGGAAAGCAGGGACCTTTATGTCGGTATATGCCAAAAAATAAGGTTTGTTATGTTTTGGCAGGTCCTGGATCTTCTTTAGAGAAATAGATTCGGGGTGACAGGGTTTTTAGGAATTTTTGCTATTTGCAAGTCCTGTTTTACAAATGGCGGGATAAATTAAATCTGCAATAGCATGGTAGGCTTGACTTTCTGGGCCATCAGGTTGTTGAACGGTTATGGGAATTCCCTCATCTGATGCCGTACGGATCGCAGGTAAAATAGGTATTTCCCCCAAAAAAGGTATATTCAAAGCTTTGGCTTCTTTTTTAACACCATCCTGTCCAAATATATAGGTTTTTTCCTGACAACGAGGGCAAAGAAAATAAGACATATTTTCAATGATACCCAATATAGGGGTTCGCGTTTTCTGAAAAAGAGAAATACCTCTTTTGGCATCCAATAAAGCAATATCCTGAGGTGTGGAAACCATTATCGCACCATCTAATTTAATGGATTGGCCAAGGGTAATTTGAACATCACCCGTTCCAGGAGGCATATCAATCAACATGATATCCAACTCTCCCCATTTTACGTCTGACAACAGTTGTTTGACCGCCCCCATTACCATGGGTCCCCGCCATATAACCGCCTGATTCGTGGGAACCAGCATGCCAATGGAAATTGCTGAAATACCCCATGCCGTCATTGGGATCAGTTTGTGGTCTCTTACTTCTACCTTGCCTTTTAGATCAAGCATATGTGGAATGGAAGGGCCATAGATATCAGCGTCCATGATGCCAACCTTTAATCCTTTTTGGGACAAGGCAATCGCAAGATTGACAGTTGTTGAGGATTTTCCAACACCTCCTTTTCCTGAAGCGATTGCAATGACACATTTAACCGAATTGAGAGCTTCAATGGGTTTGGCATTTTTTATATTATTTGCTTTTATTGAAGTTGTATCTGATTTGGTATGACCGGTTTGTTTGGGTGGGAATACCAAGCGTTTTGATATGGTTGGATCATGTAAGCCGGAAGAAATTGCATTCATAAAAACACGGGCTTGTTCCACATTTTTAAGCTGACTTAAATGGTGTTCGATTTTTGCCCGTAATGGTTCCACTTGAGTGGGATCGACATTGGGGACTTTTAACGTTATATGTATTTTTTGGTTTTCAATATGAAGCGTTTCAATCAAATCAGTGTCTAGCAACCGAATATGGGGAGACCATGGAAGCGTAAAATCTTTCAAAGCCTCTTTGACTTTTTGCCGGTTAATTGAAATAGGGTTATTCATGTAAAACCTTGAAGAAACAATCATTAAAAAATGTAATTATCAAGTTTATTTTAAAAAGTATATAACAGATTTGTAAAGTTGTAATGAAGCTCTGAAACTAATTTTCTTCATTTTATTTAGAAAGAAAATGTAGAATAAATTGGAAAGAATCGTTAAGGAATAAAGTTCTGATCAAACAGCAAAAAAAATCAAAAAGGGATCATCGTATCGATGCTTTGCGTGGATTGGCGCTGATCATGATGTATATTGACCATATTCCTGAAAATCTTCTAAATCGTTTTACCATGCGGAATGTAGGGTTTGCCGATGCAGCAGAAATTTTCGTATTATTAGCTGGATATGCTTCCTGGCTTGCATATGGAAGAAGGATTCCGCTTGACGGGTTTTGGAAAATTTGCAAAAGGATTTTTGCACGTTGCTGGAAAATTTATCTTTTTCAGATAGGCTTGGTATTAATTACATTATTCAGCATTTATCAGTGGCGTCGGATATGGATACTGCCAGTTGATTTTTTAGAGCCTGAATTGGCGCATGGTCACAGTATCTTAAGAGTATTCTGGCGGTTGTTACTTCTGGATGCATTGCCAAGTAATTTGAATATTTTGCCACTCTATATCATTTTACTCGCCTTTTTTCCCATCCTTTATTTAATCATGAAATATCGTTGGTGGTTGGCGTTGGGAATAAGTTTTTTGCTATGGAGTTGGGTTAATCTTGATCCATGGTTCAATTTTCCTAACTGGCTCGATCCTGATGGTTGGTTTTTTAACCCTTTAGCATGGCAGTTTTTATTCACGCTTGGGGTTTATGGTTCTATTCTCGCAGGTAAGCATGAAGGTGATTTTCCATATTTTATATGGTTACAGGGACTTGCTATCGCTTATTTAATCTTTTCTTTCCTAGAAGCGTTTCCATGGGGATATTGGGGATTACCCGATTTGAGATTGATAGAACTGCATACTCCTGCAAAGGCTTATCTTTCACCATTGCGATTGATGGACGTTATCGCAATATTTTATCTTGTTCAATCTTCAAAATGGACCAAACATTTTTCCGAAAATAAAATTGGGCAGCTTTTGGCTTTATATGGTCGACATTCGCTGGAGGTTTTTTCCTTGAGTACGGTTTTTGATCTATGGGGGCGTTTGATGTTCGCTAGCTGGGGACAATCAGTATTTTTGCAGCTAGGTATAAATTGTATCGCAATATATATTCTTTATCTCCTGTCTTTATATCTTGATAAAAAAAGACAACGATTAAGAACTATCAATCTAAGATCCCAATAATATTATTAAAGTTCAATAATTTCAAAAATCAGGATTTATTCAGAAATAAGCTTATCATGAATTCATGTCTAAGATGTTAGAATTTTAAAACAGTGTAACCATAAAATCATGATTTTAGATAGATTTATATTTATTTTAATGAATTTTATGGTTAAATTAATTCAGTTATTTGATCTCTACATGATTTTTAGAAAAGAGATAAGTTTGCGCATGAAGTAACCTGTAATAATGCTGTTATTATTTTTAATGAATAAAGAATAAGTATGTCAAAAAATCTTTTTCAAGGGGATTTGACACGTTGTTTGATCCTTACCATGGGGATATTCGGTTTTGTTTCAACTCATCGGTTGCAAGCTCAACCTGCTGTTAATTTACCTTTTATAGGTCGTTTAACTTGGCTAGATAAATTTAGTTCTCGATGTTCTTCTGGTAGTTTTGCAAATGTTGCCGAAAAATTATTGCCGACGGTGGTTAATATCTCAACCAGTCGAGTTCTTAAACCGGGGCAGCATGACGATGAAGATGATGACAATACGGAGGATACCGCTTCTGATCCAGATTCCCCTTTCGAAAAATTCTTTCAAAACTATATGAATGGCAAGAGTGGTCCTGATGACGGTATGGATCATCTTCAGGCGTTGGGTTCTGGTTTCATTATTGATTCATCAGGTCTTATCGTTACAAATTATCATGTTATTAAAGATGCCGACCAGATTTTGATAACTTTACAGGACAATCGGACGGTTAAAGCGGTATTGAAGGGATATGACGAAAGAACAGATATTGCCTTACTTAAGATTAATGTGAAAGAACCATTAACCATTGCGCATTTTGGCAATAGTGATTATTCAAGGATAGGTGACTGGGTTTTGGCAATTGGTAACCCATATGGTTTATCTGGAACCGTGACATTCGGTATTATTTCATCAAGGGGAAGGGATATAGAGCAGGGGCCATATGACGATTTTATTCAGACAGATGCCCCAATCAACAAGGGAAATTCCGGAGGTCCCTTATTTAACATCAAAGGAGAGGTCATAGGCATTAATACAGCTATTTTTTCACCTTCTGGAGGGTCAATAGGCATTGCTTTCGCCATACCTGCCAATGAGGCAAGGGATATTATCAATCAGCTTCGTGTAAACGGCAAGGTGACTCGTGGATGGATTGGTGTTCGTATTCAGGAAATTAATGAAAGTATAGCGAGTAGCCTGAATGTAAAACCGTTTCAGGGAGCCTTGGTTGTAAAAATTGAGAAGGGTAGCCCTGCTGATAAAGCTGGATTAAAATCTGGCGATATCATAGAAAAAATAAATAGCCAGGTTGTTACAGCCCACACAATGCCAAGGATGGTTGCTGCCGCTCCCATTCATTCACAAATTAATTTAACAGTTATAAGACGGGGAAAAGTTGTTGATTTACCCATAGGGATACAAAATCTTGAAGAAAATGAGGAAAGTAAGGAGAGTGATATTCAGGATGAAAAGGCAAGGGTATTAGTAATTAAAGATCTGAATATTACGGTCAGTACGATAACGAATTTACTAAGACAGAAATATAATCTGGCAGAAAAACAGCAGGGCGTTGTAGTGACCACCGTACATCATAAAGAGAAAAATTTGATGCAGCGTTTAAAGCCTGGAGATGTAATTGTGGGAACAAATACTAAAACTGTAAATGATGTTGATATGCTTCAACAGGCAATCACAAGTGCAAAAAAAGAAAACAGGAATCCCACTTCAATGCTTTTGCTGGTTCAAAGCGGTTCCGTTATGCATTGGGTTGCAGTCCCGTTCGTTTCCGAAAGAAACAAAAGCGATCATAAACGATAATTCTGATCATGAATTCCAGGATTTACGGTTAATCGAGCAAGGTATAAATGAGGTTTGGAATTAAAAGGCTGAATTTATATCCCGCTGTTATTCAAAGTGTTCGGTTATTATTATCTGTAGCAACAGCAAGTCTACTTGCACATCTATGTAAATTGAACGAACCTTATTGGGCTTTAATTACAGCTGTTATCGTGACGCAAAGTCGTATCGCTCAAACTCTTCAGACCAGTCGTGATCAAATTATTGGTTCTCTGATTGGTGGAATTGCAGGGATCATAGCCATTGCCTTGCAGATTTATTGTGGCTGGTCACCGATTATAGTGTTTACAATCGTAATGATTCCGATGGTTATGTTCGTTTCATGGCGTCCCACCATGAGGCTTGGAGTTGTGACACTTGCAGTCGTTTTTCTATTCCCTTCACCCGGAGGGATTTTTGAAAGACCTTTTGATCGTATCTTTTCAATTGTTGTAGGTGTATTGGCCTCTTTATTGGTTAGTTATTGTATATTGAGACCTCAGGCTAGATATCATGCCTTTTTACATGCCAAGGAAGCTTTTAGTAAATTATATAAATTATTGCACGCTGTATTGATTGAAGGAATTTCATGGGATGCTGTTGAAGCCAAAAATGATGAAATCATTACAGAACTTCGCGAATTGGCCAGTGATATAGATGAAGCACGTAAAGAACGGCCTACCTGTGTTTTGGAAGAAACGGATCCTGTGCTTGTGCAGTTATTCCCAATTTTGCGACGTTTGCAAAGTGATAGTATTTTCGTGGCAAGAGCAATGGAGGCTTATGGTCAAAAATTACATCCCAATACCGAAAAAGCCTTGGAACATGCCTTAAAAGAAATATTTTATTTTTTTAAGATTCAGTCTGTAAGGCAGGCCAACGGCAAACATAAAAAATTGCCGAATGCCTGTGATATTCATGTTGATTTTGATTCCTTGTTAAATCCACTGCTGGAAGAGGCTAAAAAATCTTGCCCTTCCATCATTCAATTTACATTAAAGGCGCTTTGTAATGATTTTTGCAGAGGTCATGATATCTTTTCCTCATGAAATGCTTTTAACGATATTATTTTGGTTTCTTATAGTTTGAGATTTCATCATCGCTTAATGTTCTTGCTTCATTGGCAAGCATTATTGGTATGCCATCCCTAATTGGATAAGCCAGACCTGCATTGCAACTGATCAGTTCATCAGCTTCACGATCATAAATAAGAGGGCCTTTTGTCACAGGACAGACAAGGATTGAAAGCAGTTTTGGATCAATGGGAGGGGTATTTTGAGACATTTGTTTATCCTTTAATGAATCAGATAAATTCTATTGGCAATCGGGCTTAAGAAAATAATAAGGTTGATAATTGACGACGTCCCTGCAACGTGGCTGGATCGTCAAATCCCCAAGATTCAAAAAAACGTAACAATTGTTTTTTTGCCGCTTCATCATTCCAGTTTTTGTCTCTTTTCATAATTTCAAGCAATTCATGTGCGGCTTCATTTTTTTTTCCGGCACCATTTAAAGCGGTAGCCAGTTCATAGCGAGCCTGATAATTATCTGGATCCGATTTGATTTTATCCATTAATGCCTGTGTATCCCCAGTGTTTTTTTTACCTTCCAAAGCAAGGTCAATGGCAGATTTTGCACCTATAATTTCGGCATGATCCTGTATGGATTCCGGAATTTGATCAAGACTTTCCTGTGCCGCTTCTGGTCCTGCACTGGCAAGAATTGATCGTATCAACCCGCCCCATGCTTCCGGTTTTTCAGGTTCCAGTTCAAGGGCTTGGGAAAAAACACCCATTGCCTCATCGAATTTTTTGTCATGCAACAATGTTTGTCCCTGTTCAATTAAATCCGTGCTGGGCATTGCACTGCCAGCGGTTTTTAATAATTGACTGACAAATTGTTGAATTGCACTTTCAGCTTGCACCCCTTGAAATAAATCGACTATTTGCCCCTTCCAAAAAGCAGCAACCAGAGGGATAGACTGAATGGGAAGGCCGATTTGCATCAATTGTTGGACAAGGGCTTGATTTGCGTCTATATCGATTTTTACAAGTTTCACGCGTCCTTGAGTGGCATTTGCAATTTTTTCCAATAATGGTGTAAGTTGTTTGCAAGGGTTGCACCAATTCGCCCAAAAATCAACTAAAACAGGAATTTTTTGGCTGGCTTCAACGACTTCCTGAACAAAGCTATTTTGATTACCTTCAATAATACTCGTTTTGGAAGAAGAAGCCGATGAAATGGCTGTTCCATGTTCAGTCAAAAGTTGACCTTTTGCAGGTTGGGACGGGGAGTTAAAAAGCGCCATAAATCATATCCTGTTTCATTTAAATGAAAAATTTGATTCTCATATGTTTAACAATTTCTAGATATTAGAATTGATTTTTGTATATATTATAGTGGATGAGAGACAGGAAATAAAAATAATTTTTAATTTTTGTTTTTTCCGCTTGCATCTTTAATAGAAATATCATAAAAGGCTTTTACGTTCTTCAGAGCGGGCGTAGCTCAGGGGTAGAGCACAACCTTGCCAAGGTTGGGGTCGTGGGTTCGAATCCCATCGCCCGCTCCAATTAATAATTTATTAAGTTAAATCTTACTTAATATAGATTAATTTTTTAATCAAATAATCATTATATTTTCTGTAGCGTACAAAAGAAATTATATGAAATTAATTCATATATTGTTATTAAATGTATAAATGCTTGAGAATAAGATATTATCGTCATAACTTGGTTTTTATTTTAAATATTCCAACTAAATATAGTTCGTAATAAATTCAAAAGATTATATGATTTTCTATTTCAAAAATAATTTATAGAAACTGAAAATTTCCATTATTGATTTTTCTCGGAATTTATTATTTGAATTTCTATCAGAAAAATTTGTTATTCCAAACAAGTGTATATCGTTATTTTTAAGTTAATATAATAAAGTTATCGTAATTAGTGTTTTAAGGCTGTTATGGTCTTTACATGACAAAAAATTGATAATTTTAAAAAAACCAAATTTTATAATTTTTAAATATGGTTCAAGAGATTAAATTTAATCAGAAAAAATTGCCTTTATATTGTGCAATAGGTTCGCAGTAATTATGTATCAATCATTATTTTTTTAATGGACTAGATAAAGATTGAAGAGTAATTGTGAAAAAAAAGTTATTGGTTTTACTTTTTATTTTATTGGGATTTGGAATTTGTGTTCAAGCGCAAAATCCATGTCAAAATAAGTTTTTATATGGAAAACCGCCAGTTATTGAATGGCCGATAAAAACAGTCTGCTTCAAAGATTATGCCGCTTCTTTTTCAGATATAACTTTGGGGAATATTTATTCAGCTGAATTTTTGACAAAAAATCAGGTAATGGCCAGTAAGAATATGAAAAGATATGGTAAATTTGATAATCGTGATCCTGTTATCAGGGATTACAGAGGATCAGGTTTTGATCGTGGTCATATGACGCCTAGTGGGGATATGCCTGATTATCAATCTCAGGTACAGACTTTTATCTCCAGTAATATTGTACCTCAGACAAAGCAGCTGAATAGTGGAAAATGGAACTGGATTGAACATAATGTAAGGAAAATGGCAATATCCTACGATCAGTTATATGTTATAACAGGTTCTTATTTTCAGGAACCGGTCAAAAGAATCGGTTATGACGGAGTATGGGTTCCGTATGCGGTCTGGAAAGCGGTTTATATTCCTTCCTTAAAAAAGGGTGGGGTTTATTTTTGTAAAAATTCACATAGGCCTGTATGTTATCGCATGAGTATAGCTTTTTTCATTAACAAAACCGGGATTGATCCTTTTCCAGCGTTATCCAATGATATCAAGGAAAATAAATTTCCCTTGCCTAAACCTGTTCGTCTAAGGGTTAAGTAATATTTTTTATATTTTGAAGACAAGAATTGAATTTAATATGGAATACTGTTTCTGACCTTTTTGAATAGTTAATGAGAATTTTATTGTATTATGCTTTTTATCAGCATATTTTTCATACACTTATGTGTATTGGTAGTACCGGGCCCTGATTTTCTATTAAATTTAAGAACAGGGTTAACAGGCAATAAAAAAGCTGTCATTCAAGTTGTAACGGGTACAACATTGGGGGCAATTATCTGGGCTTTGTTCTCGTTGTTGGGATTGCACCTTATTTTTTAATATTATCCTTTTTTACGTGAATTAGTTTTATTTGGCGGGTTAGTTTATTTATTTTATATGGCATGTCAGATTTACAGATCGGCTGATTTACCATTGCCGGTAAAGCACGGCATTGGTCATTCATATTTTTTTACCGGATTGTTTACCAATTTAACCAACCCGAAAGCTTTACTTTATTTTTCAAGTATTTTTTCAATTATTCATTTTGGGTTAAATCCTTTTACTGTTTTTTTTATTTTTATTATGATAACGCTTGAAACCCTGATCCGGTTTCTTTTTGTAGGATTGGCTTTTTCACATTCCGGGATACAGGCCTTTTATCAAATCTATAAATCCAGGATAGATAGATTATCAGCATGTGTTTTTGTTATGTTTGCATGCTCAATTATATTTAAATTATTTGTAAAATAAATTATCCTTATTATGTATAATTAAGTTGGTTTTAAACTATTTAGTATATTCCATGGTTGTGAATATTTGAAAATAGGAACACATAATCAGAGGATTTGTGATGTTAACGATTATTCAATCTCCGTCAAAATATATCCAAGGTGCTGGTGCACTTGAAAAAGTTGGTAAATATGCCTTGATGCTGGCCAATAGTTATTTGGTTGTCGCTGATAGTTTTGTAATGAATTTGACACAAGCCACATTGGAAAAAAGTTTCCAGATTTCCTCGGTGCAGGCATATTTTAAAATTTTTAGGGGAGAGTGTTGTAAAAAAGAGATTAATCGTTTAGGGGAAATTCTAAAGAGACACGGTTGCAAAGGAGTTGTCGGTGTTGGTGGCGGGAAAGCCCTTGATACAGCGAAAGCCATTGCGTTTTATAATAAGGTTCCGGTTATAATTGTTCCGACAGCTGCATCGAATGATGCGCCAACCAGCGCTTTATCTGTAATTTATACCGAAGATGGCGGTTTTGAGGAATATTTGATGTATCCTTCCAATCCTGATATGGTAATTATGGATAGCACAATTGTTGCCAATGCACCTCTTCGTTTATTGATTTCAGGAATGGGAGATGCATTATCTACCTATTTTGAAGCCAGAGCCTGTTATGAGGCAAGAGCTGTCTCCATGGCAGGGGGGCAATCAACATTGGCAGCCTTGAATTTGGCCAGGTTATGTTATGAAACCTTGTTGGAGGAAGGATTGAAGGCGAAAGCGGCTGTCGAGGCTGGAGTTGCTATAAAAGCTGTCGACAACATTATCGAGGCGAATACGTATTTAAGTGGTATCGGATTTGAAAGTTCTGGCCTGGCAGGTGCACATGCAATCCATAATGGATTAACCGTTCTTGAAGAATGTCATTCCATGTTACACGGTGAAAAAGTTGCATTCGGCACTTTAGCCCAGCTTGTACTTGAAAATGCGAAACAGGAAGAATTGGAAACCGTTCTTGATTTTTGTGTACAAATAGGTTTACCGGTTACTCTTGACCAAATTGGTATACAGGATAATGATGATCTTAAGGGAAAAATAATGAAAGTGGCAAAGGCAAGTTGTGCAAAAGATGACACTATACACAACATGCCTTTCGAAGTTTCTGAAGATCAGGTTTATGCCGCTATTATGGCTGCTGATAGAATTGGTCATAAATGGTTAAAAAACTATAATATTGTTTTGTAGCTGCATTCAATCATACGCAATTTCGTGAGATTGTGTATGATATTTTGTTAATTATTCTGTATTAGATTGAAAATCAATTTTTCTTAAATTAGAAAGCGCCCTAAAATTACATTCCTTGACATGATAAATCATACATGCTTCAGTTTCATGTGGATTTTTTAGGGATTGTCCATCCTGGTCAAAAAATATCCTGCATTTTTTATAGCTGATAATTAATTTATTTTTCTTGAGTGCAAAAGGGTCAACAAAACCTGTTATCTCAATTTTGCAGCTTGGAGTGTTATAATGAATCATGCCATAAGCCGGATAGTATGGCATATAACCTACAGCCGCATAATTAACCTGAGTTCTGTTTTCATAGAGGATCAGATTAACGGGATCCTTTTCGACAGTTTGTTCTGTAATAGATTGTGAGGAATGAGAAGGATTCATTGCCATTGTGGGTAAAGATAAAATAATGCAGATAATTGTATATGCATATTTTATTTTTGATATCAAGGATAAGGATTTCATTTGGGTTGACCCTTTTCTTCGGATTTGCTTGAAGAAATATTCTCTTTAATCGTTATCGGATAAATACGGTTTACTATTGGCAATGTTTCAAAAGAGCAAAAATCCCCATGCCATGTACTACAAGGAATTGTCTCACTAAGTATTTTCAATTGATGGTTTTTTGTAATTTGCATAGATATTTTGCAATAGGGATCTTCTTTGGCAGTGAATTCTAGTTTTGATGGATCATGATGGTTGAGTACCGTATTTCCATGGGTATTGGCCTGACAGGTAGGAGAATTGTAGGCTATTAAAGTTGCTCCAGGATGGATGGGATCTAAGGCTATAATATAATTTTTGCTTATGCCGACATGGCTTTCGAAAATTTCTATTTGTGGTAAGATGCTAGACGATTTATTTAATGGACCGATTTTAACACTGGATTTTGTATTTACAGATCTTGCATATGTCAAATTCGATAAAACAGTCAAAGAGATTATTAGAGACAGGATTGTATACGATAAAAATTTTATCAATCTAAAACTCCACATTTGGGTTTTAATAAAAATTATTCTAAATGAAGATTTAGGATAAGCGTAATCTTGTTCTGATTTCAAGCTTGTAAAAAAATTAAAGCTTACGAATCAAATTGTGAAAATTAGGATGCCATATTTATAATAATAATGGCATTTATTTTAAATCAGTTCATTTCATAAAAAAGTTGTTGAATAGTATCTAATTCATTAATCTTGTTTGCCAAGATAAGTTGTAACAAAATTCTGGCTTTTTGCGGGTTTAAATCAGCTGCGGCTATAAATTTGTTGGCATCATCATTAACTTCAACATTACGATTGACAAATCCGCTTCCCGTTCTGCTGGATCGAACAACAATAACACCCTTGCTGGCGACCTCTTTCAATGCTTGTATTGCCTGGGTTGATGTATTTCCATCACCAACGCCAGCAAGGATTATGCCTTTTGCACCTCTTTTGACCGCATCATGAATAAGATCTCCATCCATCTGGATATGAGAATAAATAATTTCAACACGCGGAAAAGGGGCTTTCTCAGGTATGGCGTAAATATGTTTCCTTGCATTACTGGACGTACGGTAAAAATATACATGATCATTATTGATAATGCCGATTGGCCCTGTATTGGGGGATTGAAAAGTTTGGAGGCTGGTTGTATGGCTTTTTTGAACAGAATGTGCATCATAAATCATGTCATTCATTACAATCATGACAGGTTGGTGATAAGCCTCGGGGCGTGTAGCCAATTTAACAGCATTGACAAGATTGGATGCACCATCTGAACTGATAAAATTGGTCGGGCGCATTGCACCCGTCAAAATAATTGGTTTTTTCGAATTTATAAGTTTATCAAGAAAAAACGCGGTTTCTTCCATGGTATCAGTGCCATGGGTAATGACAATTCCTGATACTGAAGGATCATTTTCAGCAGCCTGAACTTTTTTGGCCAATTTTAACAAAATTGTATCAGACATATCCTGAGAACCGATTTGCGCCACGGGATCAACATGAATTTTTGCCATGTTTTGCAAAGCAGGTATGGAAGCGACAAGATCTTCTCCTTTGGTGTTGCCTGCTTTATATTCGAGCTCGTCTGTTGTCGCTGATCCTGCGATGGTTCCTCCGGTAGTTAGTACAAGAACCTGTTTTTTTTCAGGCCTGATAACACGATCTATATCATTCATCGGTTTATCTTTCTCAGTTTTTGCATAAGAAGGGGAAAGTAAAATCAGACTTAATCCCATGGGGATAATTAAAAACTGAAAGAGGGATCTAGGTAAAATATTCATTATATCAGAATTAATTTTATATAATTTAATTATATTGATTGATCCAGGTTACTACCCTACCCATATTCAATATACTATTTTTCTATTAATTAAAAATATTATTATTAATATGCTCTAATAAAGAGACAAGGTACAGGTTAAAATGGTTTTGAGTGTGTTCAAAAAAGGCTGTAAACGGTTCATGATGCCTTATTTTTCACAGTGGAAGATGACAATTTTACCTGTTTTGCAAAAAGGATATAAAACAGATTTTATACAGGTAACTGAAAATTGTGACATGACCTGTTTAATTGATCTATCTTACGCCCTGCATCCACAATCATTCATTAATACGATAGAATTTGAATGTGGAGATCCTACGATAATTCTGAATGAATTCTTGATTTCAAAACGTAAATTTTCAGTCAATATTTCCGGAGGAAAAATAAATACGAAATCGACGATTGCATTGAAAATCATTACTGATACAGGATTAGAGCAAATTTTTACGGTTTTACTGGATGTTATTGGTCAAAATAAAACAGTTTATAATCAAAAGCATGGTTTAAGAAAACCTGAATTATGGGTTATTAACAGCGATCCAGATCAACATTATAAGCAGGAATTTGGATTGTCCTGGATTGAAGGTGATTTATTATTAAATCTTAAAACACACAATCTCTGGCAATATGACCCTAAAATTAATTCAAAATGGTTCAAGATTTTTACAATGCAGGGGGTCGTTAAGCCGATTTCAATTGAATATAACCTTTTTGACAAGTCTTATCTATCGCAAATTGAAAAATCATCAAGTCCTGATATAAAAAGGAATTCATTGTGTAATGAGAATATTGATGTCAAGTCCATTCATACAGATGCATTTATATCTGGGAATCCTATAGGAAAAGGAATTTCTGTCGTTACAGAAGGAATGATTGCCGGACAAAGTCTTTATATTGGAACAGCAAGAATAAAACCTAAAAATATTTATCTTGGTTGTAACGGGGTTGTTTCGACTAAACATCTTTCAGCAGATTTTTTGCAGCTCGCATTCTTCTCCATTAAAGAACTACCAAATTATGTTCCAATAGGCACATTAATTTTATGTCATGATTATCCAGGTTATTCTTCACCAGTTTTACTTTGCTCCATCAAGGATAAACCGAAAAATTCTGGGGAATGGAATATTGTTAATGATAAAGTCTTGGTAAAAAATAACATATCGGGAAAACCGGATTTAACTGTAGTTTCTTCCAATTTATCATTATTGGATGATGATAAAATTGTAGAGATAAGACCCTCGGTCACAAACAATTCAAATCGGATTGTCAAGCCTGTTCCATCAGAAAAATCTTTTTCTGCAAATAATCACCATTATATAAGGTTGTCATTCAAAGATTTAATCATTCCACATTCAAAGAAAATAGAAAATTCATGGACTAAACTTAAACTGGATAAAATATCCCTTGTTCAAAACATTTCAGATGAGTGGCAAAGTAAAAATGAATTATGGCGGATTCCCGCAACGGGCTTGTTACAAATAAATGGCTCATTCATATTCAAGGAAGAAAATATGGATTTGTCAGGACCAATCTCTTTTCATGGTGGCGATCAATTAATTTTAAAAATTGTTAAAACCGATAAAACAATTCGGTTTCAACCTGTTAATCAAATTGAATTTCCCCTGATTCCTTATATCAACGATGTGATGAATACAATTTGTGCCAGTGCAAAGCTAACTTTTTCTAATGCGATTCCTGTAACAAAAGGAGATCAAATAAGTTTTGAAACGGTTTATTTGCATCAGCCTGATACCTTGAAAAACAATCTGGACCTGAAAATTAGTAAAGCTGTTTTCGAGATATATATTTTATAAGTAATTTTATCAGGTTCAAAGTGAAAAATAGTTGAATAACCATATGATTCTATAGCCTGAAACATATACTCATCGATAAATCCAAATTTGTTTGTAAAATATATGACGTTATGACCAAAGCATATAAATCTTATAAATCAATGGGAAGTTATTTAAATAAATATTCAGTTTTGCTGAGGTAGATGAACCAAAAAATTTTGTTTCAATCTTATCTTTGTTGTTTCTATGAAGTTATGCCGCAAATTTATTTATTTCTAGCTTGATGCATTGAAGAAGATGTCCAAATCCGATAAGCAAGAGTTATATCGTCTGGCACATAGACAACGAGGGGTAGTTTACTATTGTAGTTTATAAAGGTTAAATTGGTCGTAATTGAAACCTGCTTCTCTTGTTTAATGATCTGTGGACAGGCCATCAGGGTGGAAGCCGGTTTGCTGATTTTGTCTAATCTGTAAAAATCATATCCCCATCCTTGAATTGTTTGTGTTGTAATATGACCATGGATTATGACCGTGTTACAGTCTGATTTAATTTTTTTCTGGGGAATCAATTCAACACGTGCATTGTATTCATTGGAGAGGGGTGGTAGTTGAATTACGATTCTTTGATATCCTTTTTCTGCTTTAGGCCATATGGATAGTTGATTTTTACCAAGATTAGCAGAAGCGTGATATAGTGGTATTAAATAACACATGGATAAAAGAAGAAGAAATTGTTTTCGAATTAACATTTTTATTTCCTAAATGATAATTTTAGTTTTTAATTATAAGTTATGATAGTAAAATTATTCAACAAGACCTTGTAATTTTATTTTCAAATATAATTTTTAATTAAAGTAAAAGGGATTTAAATATATTAATTTAAATTTTGATAATTTGCAGGGTTGATCATTTGAGGGGTGTTGTTTAATTGCTATGAAACTTTATATTTACGAACATTGTCCTTTTTGTGTTATGACAAAAATGATTTTTGTTTTAAAAAATTATCCCGTCGAAATATCATATTTACTATATGATGACATTCATGGTCCCATGCAAATGGTAGGGCGTAAACAGTTGCCTATATTGGAATATCAGCAAAATCGCTTTATGCCGGAAAGTCGTGATATTATTAACTATATTGATACAACCATAGATAAGCCAAAGATTACGTTGCCTGATAATGAAGAAATTATGGAATGGATCAGTCATGTTCAACGTTTTATTTATCGCTTGACCTATCCTCGTTGGGTAAATGCACCGTTTCCTGAATTTTCCACAGAAGAGGCAAAGAAATATTACCGTAAAAAAAAGGACCCCTCTGGCGGGGGATTTGTTTCTGATCTGGCTGATCCGAGCTTGATCCAGAGAACTCAAAAGGCGATTGACTGTCTGGAACCCTTAATGAAAAATTATCCTTTGTTGGATTTGAAACGGCAGCTATCTTGGAACGACTTTTCACTTTACAGTATGCTTCACTCGCTATCGATTATCAAGGGGATTACCTATGGCGTCAATGTTGATCGATGGCGTAAGAAAGTTTCTGAAACATGTTCCATTCCCTTGAATGATGCTTTTGCAAACTGAATGTGTTTTATGTAACTCTGTGATGAATGACTTGACCGATTATTATTAAAACGGGACTACCTATTTTTTTTTGCATAACCAAATCAGGTAAGGTTTTTAAATTTCCGATAATTACCTGCTGATCGTGAAAGGTACCTTTTTCAATCGCAGCAGCAGGCCATGTTTGTTCCAATCCCTTATCAATTAGTGTTTTACATAAAAGAGGTAAAGAAGAAAGTCCCATATAAATAACCAAGGTTTGGTCTTTAAATATCATGTTCTCCCACGGTAGGTTAAGTTGATCTGTTTTCTTGGTATGACCGGTTAAAAATAAGCAGGCCTGTGCACATTCACGATGTGTTAGGGGAATTCCGGCATATGCCGCACAACCATTAGAAGCGGAGATGCCGGGTATAATTTTAAATGGAATTCCAGCATGCATTAATGCCTCGGCCTCTTCCCCACCGCGGCCAAATATAAAAGGATCACCACCTTTCAATCGTAAAACACGTTTGCCTTGTCGTGCATATTTGATTAGTGAATCATTTATTTCTTCTTGTTTTAAAGTATGGTGATTTTTTTGTTTTCCTACAAAAAATAATAATGCATCACGACGTATGTAATCTAGGATTTTGGGTGATAATAAATTATCATATAAAATGACATCAGCATTTTGCAGGTGATGAAGTGCTTTTATGGTTAGTAAATCCGGATCACCCGGTCCTGCCCCAACCAGCCATACCTCACCTTTATTTAAAAAAGGTTCTTTTGCAATATTCTTGAGAAAATCAAATGCTTGTTTTTCTTTTTGTTGGCTAATAAGGGAAGTGCCATAGCCATCAATGAATCTTTCCCATAACCGTTGTCGTTCTTGATGGGTTGATAATATTTCCTTGGCCCAATTCCTGTGTTTTCCGATGAATGAAGCTAATGGACCGATGACTTGTCCGAGTAGAGGTTCAATTTTTTGACGTATTCGCCGTCCCAATACAGGAGCGCAACCTCCTGTGGAGATGGCGATCTGTACAGGATCACGATCAATAATCGAAGGGGTGATAAAGGTAGATAATTCCGCATTATCAACGGTGCAGACAGGAATATTTAATTTTTTTGCCCATAGGGAAATAAGAGTATTATATTCATGATTGTCAGTTGTGATAAAAATTAAGGTAGCGTCTTTCGCATTTTGAATAAAATCATTTTCGTTTAGTAAAGGGGGACAAAATTTAATCAGTTTTTCTTTTTCATAGGTTTGCAATTCTTTATTAAAGGTTTGCGCATAAACTTCAATTTGTACATTTTTCCTTAATAAAAGCCTGATTTTACGTGCTGCAATTCTACCCCCGCCAATTATCACTATTCGCGTTCCATCTATACGCAAAGTTATTGGAAAATAAGAGGGAACTTCCGAATTTATCAAATTGTCATTCATGGATAGTAGAGAGTAAATAGAGTTTCAACTGAAGAAATTTATCTGACAAAAAGCCTCATATTTATTTAAACAAATAATTTGTAAAAATAAAGAGAAAACAGAAAAAACACGTAAGAAAATAGTTCTTAATTGTTCGGGGTGTATCTTTGCGATGACGGATATGATTTTTTTATTCATAAATGTGAAAGATATAAATCTCATATCTTGAGAAGCATATTTTTCTTTTGTAAAAAAAGATTGATGATGATAAATATGAAAACATTATAAATTAAGGTTTGGATGACTATATGAAGACCTATGATAAAGGGGTCAGGCCATTGTAAACAATTAATCTATCCGTAAACAATTCTATCCAACTAAATTGTAGCGTTTCTGAAATAAAGTTAATTTTATGATCAATTTGATGATGCAAGAAACGGATTTTGTCTATAGTGAAAAAAGCCTTGAATATGATCCTACCTAATAATCCACGTTTCAACAAGATCGCTTTTATCTTAGTTTTATTGGGTAGCATAATCTACATTATCCTTCATTTGCGTGAAGATATAATAGGCGTTACCAATCCATCTTTTTTGGCATTTGTATTATTGGCTCTGGCTCTTGTTATTGCTTTGGGTTTTGAATTCATAAACGGTTTTCATGACACGGCCAATGCTGTTGCAACTGTAATTTACAGCAATTCCTTGCCGCCAATTGTAGCTGTTGTTTGGTCAGGTTTATGGAATTTTTTGGGTGTTTTGTGTTCAAGCGGCGCTGTTGCTTTTACAATAGTTTCTCTTTTACCTGTTGAATTAGTTCTCAAGGTTGGAAGTGAAGCTGGATTTTCAATGGTTTTTGCATTACTTCTGGCTGCAGTGATCTGGAATCTGGTAACCTGGTTTTTCGGGATTCCGAATTCTTCATCTCATACTTTAATTGGTTCGATTTTGGGCGTTGGTCTAATGAATCAGTTGCTTATGGGAAATAACAGGGCAAGTGGTGTTGACTGGGGACAGGCTTTACAGGTTTTCAAGGCCCTTGTATTCAGTCCTTTGGCAGGATTTACGATTGCATTACTGGGAATGTTTCTGTTGAAGAATTTTTTGCCCATCACCTCTTTTTACAAAGTACCTGAAGCAGGAAGGACACCTCCTTGGCCGATCCGTTTATTATTGATTCTTACATGTACCGGTGTAAGCTTTAGTCATGGTTCAAATGATGGGCAAAAGGGTATGGGATTAATCATGCTTATTTTGATAGGAACCGTACCAACCGCATATGCGTTGAATAATGCGGTTTCATCAAAACAAGTCGAGAATTTCATGAATAAAGCGGTAGTTATTGATCAAGTTCTCATGAAATATAATAATAATCCTGATTTACCTACAATTGATCAAAGTCGTCAAATTCTGACAAAAACAATTCAGTCCAGTAAAATTTTTCCCGAAACTATTCCTGCTATTCGGATGATGTTGCAATCCATTCAGCATGATGTAAATAACAAGGAAACTTTTAAGCAAGTCCCTGTTGAATATCAGGCCAATTTAAGAAACGATTTGTATTTGGTTGAACAGAATCTGGTGCATTTTACCAAGGTATCTCCCCTGACATCTTCTCAAAAGGATTTATTTGAAAAATTCGAGAAAGAGATTGTCACGGCAATACAATTCATTCCTCCGTGGGTCAAGGCTGTAATTGCAATTGCCCTAGGTTTGGGAACAATGGTTGGATGGAAAAGAGTGGTTGTTACAGTAGGCAGGAAAATTGGTAAAAATGAAATGAGCTATGGTCAAGGTGCGGTTGCTGAAACTGTCGCAATGACAATGATACAAATGGGAAATCAGTTTCATATGCCTATTAGCACCACTCATGTCGTGACTTCTGCGGTGGCAGGAACTGCATTGGCCAACGGTGATGGTATTCAATGGAGAACAATACGTAATATGGCAATGGCGTGGATTTTAACCTTGCCTGTTTCAATTATGTTATCTGCAGTTCTATTTTGGATATTTTTAAAATTATTTTAGTTTGGGATTTATGTTCAATAAACGAATAAAATTTTTGTGTAAAATGTCTATCTACTACTTGAAATAAATAAAAAATCTGTAAATAATTTGGTAAAATTACATATCGTTTTTCTATATTTGTATATAGAAAAACGTAAAGATAAAAATCTGTTTATTGTATGTTTTTATTTCATTCAATAACAAATTGTAAGGGCTAACAAATGTATCATTAAATAATCAAACTTGTTTTGTCATATTAGAAAAAAAATCATAACATGCTTTGTTAAAGTTGAGCTGGCTATTCAGGAAAGGGAAACGATTAAATATTTGAGTTATTTTTTTATGTATCAAACTAAATCACGCTTCTCCGGAATATAAAGATATTTTTCTTGGATTTGTTAGAATGGATTTATAGCAGTCTGACCATTTATTCTTGAAATTTTTGTTGTATAAAATGCTTTCCTGACAGGGAGCAACATACCAAAGATTATTATTAAGTTCCTCTTCCAGCTGTCCTGGTGACCAATTGGCATGACCAAGGGCTAGTAACGCTTTTGAAGGACCATGCCCTTCTGATAAATCACGTAAGATATCCAGGCTTGTACTCAATTTGATTTGTTTTGTTACATAGACTGATTCCTTACCTTTCCAGTCATTTGTGTGCAGAACCAGACCATGGGCATTTTCAATTGGACCACCCGCTGTAATGGAAAAATTATTTGATGTTGGCATCGTTTTAATTCCAAGCTGATTTAGCAATTCTTTTGGGGTTGGTTTGGCAATATGACGGTTAATGACAATGCCCATTGTACCTTCCTTCGGAGAATATGCACAAATAAAAACAACTGTCTGTGCAAATGCGGGTGAGGTTGTAAAAGGACTTGACATTAGAAAACAGCCTGCCAATCCTTTGGTAAGATCAAGGAAAGAATGTGTCATTTTTCAAAGAAACCAAATATAATAATTTATTTAAAATGAGATGATTCAAATTAAACTATACTATCAGATTTAATGAAATGTAAATGAACAGCTTTTAATGGTCCGTTTCAAAAAAATAATTTATAATTGCGGTGATGTAATTATTATAATTTACTTAGTTTTTTTAATAGTTAGGGGAACGAAAATCATGAGGGGAACGGTACTGGTCACAGGTGCATCGGCTGGATTTGGAATGGCAATAGCCGAAGTATTGGTGCAGGAGGGTTATCAGGTTGTTGCAGCGGCACGTAGGATGAATAAATTGGAATCCCTATCAAGCAAACATCCTGGAAAAATTTTTCCACTTGAAATGGATATGACCAAATCAGAATTGTTTTTGCGTCAATTGGGTAGTTTACCAGCCAAATTTCAGAATATTGATGTTTTGGTCAATAATGCAGGATTGGCACTTGGCGTGGAGCCAATTCCCAATATTGATTTAAAGGATTGGGATCGGATGGTTCAAACAAATATTATTGGATTAATTCATTTGACTCAGTTGGTTATTAGTGGAATGCTTGAAAGAAAGAGGGGACATATTATTTCCTTGGGCAGTATTGCAGGTACGTATCCATATCGTGGTGGGAATGTTTACGGTGCGACAAAGGCATTTGTTAAACAGTTTATGTTAAATCTTAAAACTGATCTGGTTGGCACTGCATTGAAGGTAACAAATATTGAACCGGGTCTTTGTGGTGGAACCGAATTTAGCGAGGTAAGACTAAAAGATTCTGCTAAAGGTAAAGAAGTTTACAAAGGTACAATTCCCTTAACAGCTATGGATATTGCTGAAACGGTACGTTGGATTTTAAGTCTTCCCTCTCATTTCAATGTTAATCGAATTGAACTTATGCCTGTTTGCCAAGCGCCGGGTGGGGTTGCAGTAGTAAAAACAGGAAATTGATATATCGTAATAATTTATCGTTAACATTAAAGGAGCTTTAAATGTCGGATCAATCAATACGTGAGTTGTTAAGAACAAAATATCGTGTAGAGGATGGAAAAAAATTTCTTATAACGGATTATAATGCGGATGATACTGCCGGATTATCCCTATCTCCCAAAGAAGCAAAAAAAGTGCTGAAGAAACGTATTAAACGGTTAAGCTATTTACAAGAGCTGTTATTTGCGAATGGGCATTCAGCTTTATTGCTCGCTTTGCAGGGTATGGATACTTCTGGTAAGGACGGTACGATTAAACATGTCACTTCTGGAATAAATCCGCAGGGCATTACGATAACTTCATTTAAGCAGCCTGGTCCTGTAGAATTGATGCATGATTATTTGTGGCGTATTCATATGGCCGTTCCTTCCAGAGGTAAGATTACGATTTTTAATCGAAGTCATTATGAGGAAGTGCTTGTTACCAAGGTTCATCCCTCTATTTTGGCCAATCAAAAACTACCGTTGCGGGTACTTAACAATAAAAATTTCTGGTCTGACCGTTATGAAGATATTCGTAATTTCGAAAAATATATTTATCGACAAGGTATTGGAATAGTTAAATGTTTTTTAAATATATCCAAAGAGGAACAGCGCAAGCGTTTATTGGCACGTTTGGAAAATAAAGAAAAACAATGGAAATTTTCCCCCAATGATCCAAAAGAGCGTCAATTTTGGGAAGAATATCAAGGTGCATATCAAGAGGTTATTGTGCAGACAGCGGCACCAAACGCCCCCTGGTTTGTGATTCCTGCCAACAACAAATGGTTTGCACGTTTGGTTGTTGCGGAAATCATGATTGATGAATTGGAAAAACTTCATATTCCAGAACCCAAGCCAAGTCAAGAAGTTCTGGAATCTTTAAATTCACTGAAAGCTGAATTAGGAGGTAAATTTTCTGATAATAAAGTAGGAAAAAAAATCAAAAAGAATAATAAAATCGGTAAAGATAAAAAAATAAAAAATCTAAATAAGTCTAAGGAATAATCTTCAATGATTATTGAAACTCGTTTTTTTTCTTGGCTGTTCATATTGTCCAGCCTCTTTTTTTACTCTTTTCAAAGTCTGGCACAACCTGTTTCTGATAAATGTGATAATGAAAATTTTTTACATATTCAACAAGAGTATGAAAATAATATTGAACATTTAACTTTTAAGGATGTTCCTGTTCATCTTTGTGGTAAGGTGATCACAGTAAGTGATGCACGTTATACCAGAAGTGGCTTACATGGCTATTTTTATCTTTATGTCGGGAAAGGTGTATCCATTCGAATTGTGAATAATCTCGATGAAATGAAAGCTCCAACCTGGCCTTGGGTAAAAAGAGGGGACTATGCTGAAGTTGTCGGGCGATATTATTATGATAGTCCAAGACATCAGGGAGTTGATTGGACGCATAAGGGAGCAAGGAGAAAATGGCCCTATCCAGGTTATGTGATTATAAATGGTATAAAATATTATTAATTCAATTAGAATTTTAAATATAATAATAAGATTATGCGTTTTGAAACATCATTTTTTTGATGATAAAGTAAAATTTATTTAAACCAGCTCGTTTTTTCTTGATAGAATTGAATTTATTTTTTTTAAGCAATTAAGGGATATTTTATTATTTTTTACTACTACATGAACTTTGCCACCTTTTGTTAATGTACCAAACAATATTTCATTAGAGAGGGGTTTGTTAATAAAGTCCTGAATAATACGATGCATAGGACGTGCTCCATACAATGGATCATATCCATTTTCAACCAGCCAATCCTTTGCCGATTTGGAAATTTCTATAATAATGTTTTTATTTGATAATCTAGTGTTTAGTTCATTAATGAATTTATCTACAATTTGAGCAACGATTGGTTTTGATAAAGGTCTAAAATTAATAATCGCATCGAGACGATTTCTGAATTCTGGTGAGAATTTTTCGTTTATGGCCTCGTTTGCATATCCAGCTTGATGATTTTTTACAAAACCAATTGCTGAACGAGTAAATTCTGTTGCCCCTGTATTGGTGGTCATAATAAGGATAATATTTCGAAAATTAATTTCCTTACCATTATGATCTGTTAAAATACCATGATCCATTACCTGTAAAAGAATATTATGTAAATCAGGATGAGCTTTTTCAATTTCATCAAGAAGAAGAATGGCATAGGGATTCTGGTCAATTATATCTGTCAACAATCCGCCCTGATCAAAACCGATATAACCGGGTGGTGCACCAATCATTCTTGAAACAGAGTGTTTTTCCATATATTCAGACATGTCGTATCGGATGAGCTTGATGCCAAGATGAATTGAAAGTTGTCGAGCGATTTCTGTTTTTCCAACGCCTGTTGGTCCTGCAAAGAGGTAGTTACCTATTGGTTTTCTTTCGGAACGCAACCCGGCACGGGAAATTCTTATGGCTGAAGCTAATGTCTCAATTGCTTGATCCTGCCCAAAAATAACTTTTTTCAGTTTATTATCAATTTGAGAGAGAACCTTTTTATCACTGGTTGAAACAGTATTTTCAGGAATGCGGGCGATATTAGCAATTGTTTTTTCAATGTCATTGACTGTAATCGTTTTTTTGCGTTTTTTGGCAGGGGAAATGGCCTGTATAGCACCAACCTCATCAATTATGTCTAATGCTTTATCCGGAAATTTACGGTCATGGATATATCTGGCAGATAAGGTAACCGCTGTTTCAAGAGCATCATGAGTGTATTTTACATTGTGATATTTTTCATAATTTTTTTTAAGACCTTTTAAGATGTTGATTGTTTCATCTATCGAAGGTTCGGGAATATCGATTTTTTGAAATCTTCTGACTAAGGCATGATCTTTTTCAATATATTGCCGATATTCCTTATAGGTAGTTGATCCGATACATCTTAAACTGCCTTCGGCGAGTGCTGGTTTTAAAAGGTTTGATGCATCCATGGATCCGTTTGTAGTGGAACCAGCTCCGACTATTGTATGAATTTCATCAATAAAAAGAATGGCATTTTTTTCTTGTTTAATGGATTGAATGAGGGATTTTAAACGTTCCTCAAAATCACCTCTATATCGTGTACCAGCCAATAAAACTCCCATGTCTAATGCATAAATTATAGAATTATGCAATAACTCAGGTGCTGTCTTGTTTACAATCTGTAAGGCCAGACCTTCTATGATAGCGGTTTTTCCTACACCAGGATTTCCAACCATTAACGGATTGTTTTTTGTCCGGCGTGCCAATATTTGGATTGCACGCTGAATTTCATATTGCCTTCCAATCAAGGGATCAATACGGTTTTGACGGGCTTTATCGTTTAGATTAACGCAATAAAGTTGTAAGGGATTGGTATTCTTAGAGTTTGAATTTTCTTTTTCACTATAGGTAAACAGATCATTCAACTGGTTATCGATATCATTCTGAGGTAAAAAATTTGATCCAAAAAAATGGGTGGATTCTGTATTTTTTGTTATACCATGTGCGATAAAATTCAGAATGTCCAATTTTGACAAATTATGCATTTGTAAAAAGTAAACCGCATGACTTTCCTGCTCAGAAAAAAGAGCAATTAAAACATGCACGGCACTAATTTTTTCACTTGGGTCTGAAGAAAGATGGACAGACGCGTTTTGAATGACCCTTTGAAATGCATGCGTGGGTTTGGGGGATGGTTTTTTTTCGGTTACTAGAATATTCAGGTCATTTTTAATAAATGTGAAGATATCTTGACGTAATTTTTCAAGATTTATCTGACAGGCTTCAAAAATTACAATAGCATCGGGATCGCCTGTCAATGCATAGAGCAAATGTTCAAGCGTCATGTATTCATGTTGAAAATTTAAAGCAAACTCAAAAGCTTGTCGTAAGGAATGTTCTAAGTTATCAGATAACATCATTTAAACTTTCAAACTGTGAAATATCGAAAGAGAAATCCTGCATATTCCTTTTATTTATTATATAGTTATTGAAAAGGGTTTATACAGTTAATATTTTGATCAAATCATATTTAATTAAATTTATTCTTTTTCTAATAGGCATTGCAGTGGATATTGATGTTGTTTGGCAAGATTCATAACCTGCATAACTTTTGTTTCAGCAACCTCGTATGTGAATATACCACATATTCCTATTCCATTGTGATGGATTTTTAACATGATTGAAACAGCATTTTCAGTTGTTTTTCTGAATATTGTTTCCAATGTGTAAATGACAAAATTCATGGGAGTGAAATCATCATTGAGCATAAGAACTTTATACAGGGTGGGTTTCTTCAAATTTGTTTTTGTCAGCGTTTTTGTGTTCTTTCTAGAATCATGCTGGTTCTGGTTGGAAGTCATACAATAAAGAGAAAATGATTTACTAAAGGGATTCATTATGATGTATTTGGAGTGCATTTTATAAATTTCATAAAATATTTTGTTAAGGTTCAAATTAAGGAAGAATCTAATTGAATGATTTTGATTTGGACTTGTATGGTTGCAAAATATGGCGTAAATTCAGATGTATATTTTTTATATGAATATAAAGTCCCAAATATATATTCGTAAAGATAGTGGTGTAATTTCTTGTAACGTTTTGTTTAACATGGGGATTTGATTCCAAAAATAAACAAAACAATTTAAGAAGTAAATCATTTTTAAAGGTCGAGTAAACGTTTAATGAAAAAGAAGCTGGAAAATTAAAGTGTCCACTTATTGCAATCATATAAAAAAATTGAAACAGTTAAACTTTACCGTAAGTCTTAAGAAAATTATGAGAAAAACGTCTAGGAATTTTTTCTTAGTTTTTTTTACGGCTGTATATTCTTATACACTATTTTATGCGCATTGTGCGCATGCCCAGTATGTAGGAAGAATCAGTTCAATTGTAATGGACGTTAATGGCCGAGTCTTGTCAGAACAAGATGCTGATTTGAAACGGTTTCCAGCCAGTTTGACAAAAATGATGACCTTATATATGGCATTTCGTGCCTTAAATGCCAATGCCATACGATTTGATCAGAGAATTCCTATAACCATTCATGCAGCTTCAATGGAACCTTCCAAATTAGGAGTCCGTCCAGGTTCATATATTACTGTCAGGGAAGCTGTTTTAGGCTTGATTACTAAATCCGCGAATGATGCGGCTAGCGCTCTTGGCGAATTTATTGGAGGTGGAGACGAAGAACGCTTTGCCAAAATGATGACACAACAGGCCAAAGTTTTGGGAATGAATCGGACACGTTTTTATAATGCTTCTGGCCTTCCAAATCCTGGGCAACTAACAACTGCGCGTGATTTGGCAATTTTGGCACAACATTTGATTTCGGATTTTCCTCAATACTATCCTTTGTTCAGAACACCTTACTTTTATTTTCGTGGACGGACAATTCCCAATCACGATCCCCTGTTAAAAGGTTATGCTGGTGCGGATGGGTTAAAAACAGGTTATACAGCTGCGGCAGGGCATAATCTTGTAGGATCAGCCGTTCATGATAATGTCCGTTTGATTGGTGTTGTTATGGGTGCATCAAGTAATGGTTCACGAAATCAATACATGATGAGTGCACTAGATGACGGGTTTGCAAAAAGTGGTGTGGCTCCTGTTGCTAGACCGGTTTATCTGGCAAGAACAAATTCCTTGAAAAAACACCCACGTTATAATAAACATCCAAAAGTAATTCTTGTTCGTGCAACCCGTACTACAAGAGGTAAAAAGTCGGTTGAAGTGGCACAGGCCTCGTCACGTACTTCAATTGCAAAAAAACGGGATTCGATTTTTAAGCGTAATATCAAAAAGGCGGCTGTGAGACATCATACCATATCCAGACATAATCGGAAAAAGTAAGACTGGACAGGGATCATAATCCTAGCTAGGTATATAAGAAAAGTTCGTAAATTATACCAGGTTATTTATTATTGGTAATTTGATAAAGTCTTATTGGAGAGTTAGGAATGACAGATCGTCGCATGATGTTTTACACTCAAGAGGATTTTGTTGGGTTAAGAGCTGTGGGACGTTTGGCAGCAGAAACACTTGACATGATTACTCCTCATGTTCAGGAAGGTGTTACAACAGACGAACTTAACCAGATTATTCATGATTATACAATTGATAAAGGTGCCATTCCAGCACCACTTAACTATCATGGTTTTCCAAAATCTTGTTGTATATCTATCAATCATATAGTTTGTCACGGTATTCCTGGAGATCGTAAATTAAAAAATGGAGATATTGTTAATATCGATGTTACATCTATTCTTGATGGATGGTTTGGTGACAGTAGCCGTATGTATGTCGTTGGCAAGGCCTCACGCTTGGCACAACGATTGATAGATGTAACCTATGAAAGTCTGAAAAGGGCAATAGATATTGTTAAACCCGGGAACACTTTGGGAGATATAGGTTACGTCATTCAGCAATATGCAGAATCACAGCGTTTTTCTGTTGTACGCGATTTTTGTGGTCATGGAATTGGACGCGTTTTTCATCAAGAACCCAATGTATTGCATTATGGAAAAAAGGGGCAGGGACTTGTGTTAAAACCAGGAATGGTTTTCACTATTGAACCTATGTTAAACGCTGGTAAGGCAGACGTTAAAATTCTTGATGATGACTGGACAGCCGTAACGCGTGATCGATCTCTCAGTGCGCAATTTGAACATATGATGGGAGTAACTGAAGATGGATGTGAAGTATTCACCTATTCACCCAAAGGTTGGAATTGTCCTCCTTATATTTGATGATTTTTATCAAAATGGAAATTAATAAATCAAAATTTGATAAAGAGTTATATAAAATGAATATTTGTTTGAAATTCTAATTTAAGACTAATAAATTCATCAAAACAATATAGATGAGAATTTCAAAAACGTTGTAATATTGAGTTATTTAGAATTTTTAAACAGAGTTGAAACTTAGTTTCAATCAAGTTTTTTATTTTTGGAAACTCCAAATAATTATTTATTTATAAAATTATTATAAATTAAAGTATTTACCATAGGATAAGAATGCTTTGGTCTTGTATTTAAACAATATATCAAGACCAAAAGTTTTAATTAGTGTTTTAAAAACGTTCATTAAACTGGCATTATTATAAAATTGACTATCGAGCATTATAAATGATGTTAATTTGTTTAGTTCAATTAAAATTATAAATAATAAAACAAACGGTTGTCTTATTAAGTCTTTATTTAATTATTATATATAGATATTATAAGTCAATTTATAGTGATTTGAACTTTCAAAAATGAAAGATATAAAATGTCCAATTTCTTTTTTAATGATCGTGCTTCATTAGTGAATGATGCTATTGAAGGTACATTAGTCACAGCTCCCTATAATAATCTTGTGAAACTTGATACTGACCCTTCTATGCGAATTGTGGTTCGTAAAGACTGGGATAAGAAAAAAGTTGCCGTTATTTCGGGGGGGGGATCTGGACATGAGCCTACTCATTTGGGATTTGTCGGTAAAGGGATGTTGACAGCCGCTGTATGTGGCGATTTGTTTGCCTCTCCTTCAGTTGATGCCGTATTGACCGCCATTACAACAGTAACAGGTGAAGCTGGCTGTTTATTGGTAATCAAAAATTATACAGGAGATCGTCTAAATTTTGGACTTGCGGCTGAAAAGGCAAAACAGTTAGGCTACAAGGTGGAAGTTGTTATGGTTAAGGATGATATTTCTTTACCTGAAAATAAACAGCCACGTGGTATTGCTGGCACTATTTTTGTCCATAAAATGGCCGGTTATGCTGCCGAGACCGGGTATTCTCTTGAGGAAGTTAAAAAATTTGTTGATTATGCAAATAGGCAGATTTTTAGCCTGGGAGTTGCCATGACTGGGTGTGATTTACCCCAGTCCCAAAGTGATGATAAACGAATTCCGGAAGGGTCTATTGAACTGGGTCTTGGTATTCATGGTGAACCAGGCGCCACGACAATTAATACTCAAAATAGTCGTGAAATCATGGATATCATGACAGCAAAAATCAAGGCTTGTATAAATGATTCGGATCGTCTTGCCGTCATGTTGAATAATCTGGGCGGTGTTTCGGTTACAGAAATGGCCATTTTGGCTAAAGAACTTTCATATTCTGCACTTGCTTCAAATATTGACTGGATTGTAGGACCAGACTGGTTTACGACAGCGCTTGACATGAAGGGTTTTTCATTATCAGCCATGGTTTTGGATGACAAGATCGTCAGCGCTTTGACAGCACCTGTTGAAATTACAGGATCTTTTAAGGCTGTTCAACCTGCTAAAATTGTACATATGCCTGTTAATCCTGTTGAAACTAAAGTGCAATTCACACCTTCTGATAATCCAGTTGTGGCAAATGTTATCGCCGTTGTTACAAAGACATTAATTGATCTTGAAGGAAAATTGAATGATCTGGATGCCAAGGTTGGGGATGGAGATACAGGTTCAACATTTGCTGCAGGGGCAAGAGGTATTGCCGAATTGTTAAATACCAATCAATTACCCCTAAACGATCTGACAAAACTATGTCTAGTCATTGGTGAAAGACTGGCTGTTGTTATGGGGGGCTCCAGTGGCGTTTTAATGTCGATTTTCTTTACTGCAACAGGTCAAAAAATTGCTGAAGGTTCATCATTTGTTGAAGGTCTTGTATTTGGCTTAAAACAGATGAAACATTATGGTGGGGCTGACCTTGGGGATCGTACGATGATTGATGCGTTACAACCTGCTTTGGAAATATTGCTTAAAGATCAGAATGATTTAAAAGGCGCCGTTCAAGCGGCTGAAAAAGGCGTTGAAAATACGGCAAAAGCAACGAAAGCAAATGCAGGACGTTCATCCTATTTGAACAGTGGTAGTTTGGCGGGAAATCCTGATCCGGGTGCTGTAGCTGTCGCAGATGTTTTTACAGCCTTGTCAAAACAGTGTCCAAATAGATAAGTTATAAATTATTCTTGAAAAGCTGGCTATGTTGTAATAACAAGCTAGCTTTAATTTTTGGATAATGAGAAATCAAATTTTATTGGTCATATACTTCTACTTGATTTAAATGTAATATACTTTCGTCATAAAGACTTATTTTGACATACTGGGCGTTAATATTATTTACTCTTATAATTAATGGATTGCCATCGGCTCCACCAAAAATAATTCCGTCAGGATAATCAGCGACAATTATCCAGTTTTCGTGATCATCAGATATTTCAACTTTTATTTTTGAGGCACGATCTTCAAAGTTTAGACGGTTATAAATTATTATATGTTTAATGTTGATTGTGCGAGGTAATTCCAGTTTCCACCAAGGGTTATATTCCGTTGCAGTATGAAAATTGTAATCTGGACCAATACGTCCATTAACTGCGCCCGCAGCATCTTTGTATATATCATTGAATTTTGAATGTGCACAAACGGATGATTGTGAAGCTTTACCACCAAGCGCCCAGTTCACGGCCTCAGGTTTTTTTATCCATCTTTCCTGAAGTGCAATTTCATTGAATTGTTGATAAAAACCCACATTTCCTGTCTTTTTTATTGTATCATGAATATATTGATAAAAGTCACATGGCTTAAGATTCTTTAGACCTCTTCTTAATGAAGAACGTGGATTGAAAATTGGATTGATACCGTCATGTGTTATGCAACGTTCCACAAAATCTTTGCCTTTGACAGGATGGCATATCGTTCCATGAATATTAACATATGGATCAAGATAGTAATAACCACTACAAAAATCATATGGTTGTAATTTGCAGAAATTGCGCAATTCTTCTACAATAGGGTTTTCCATTTCAAAAACAGCTGATGGAATAAATCCCTCACAATATGGCCATATGATGGAATTATCATTATTGTATAGGTGTGAAATTTCCTGTTTTTTTATAAGAAGATGGTCAATTGCCCGGGCGGATAGTGCCAATACCGGTAAAAAACAATATTTAGAATTTTTAAAATAGGGTGTTATCGTATCTTTGAAAACCCAATGATCTGGTATACTTAAAATGTTGTGGGCAATTATATCTGTCTGTTTTTTTTCAAGGGATGTTATTAAAGGGTCTAGATTAATATTTATTAAGACATCATTTTCAATCATTATATAATGATTATAGTTAGGCAATGCTTTGCGTAAGGCATATAAAGGATAATCAGCGTTATACCATAAAGTTTTTTGACCGGGAATATTCGGGATATTGAATTCAGAAAAATCAGAGGTATGACCTATTTTAGGAAAATCACCTACATCCAAGATCTCCCTGCTTTCATCAGCAAGAATAACAAAATCAGCTTTGCTAAAAGAACCTTTAAGGCGTCTTGCCATATATTCGATATCATCATTCCAAATATGAGTTCTAAATGCAATAATAACACTCATTGAAAAAACCTTAAAATAAAATATTGAAAGTTAATATATATTTTGTAAGTGTTATTTTGTCTATTTTTATATTAAAAATAAAATTGTGTTATGTTTGTTTATGCAAGATATAAAAAATATTTCTTTAATAGATTTTTTCAGAAATATTTTAATTAAATAATACACGTTCAGGAAGTGATATGAAAAGCGTAATCAAAGAAATAAGACAAAAAAAATATAAATATTTATTAGGTATATTACTCCTTTCAAGTGGTTGTTTTTCAGGGACAGTTTATGCGCAGGTTGGTAATGGGGTTGATGCCTTAGCATTTGGTAAAGTTGTTCAAGAAACCATGTCTCCAGAACCTGTTGTGGCATCAAAAGGAATGGTTGTTTCAGCAAGTAATCTTGCTGCAAAAATTGGATCTGAGGTTTTAAAGAATGGCGGAAATGCAGCTGATGCAGCTGTGGCAGTTGCCTATGCAATGGCGGTTACCTATCCTGCCGCTGGAAATTTAGGAGGCGGGGGGTTCCTCACGCTTCGTTTACCAAATGGGCAGGCTTATTTTATAGATTTTCGAGAGAAGGCGCCAAAGGCAGCAACTTCCAAAATGTTTGTTGACAGTAATGGTAAGAAAATTCCCAATGCCTCTATATTGGGATGGAAAGCTGTTGCTATTCCCGGAACGGTGGCAGGTATGGAAATGTTGCGTAAACGATGGGGAAGCAAGTCTCGTGCGGAATTAATGGCTCCAGCTATTAAACTTGCGCAAAATGGATATATCCTGACGCAGGAAGATATCGATCTGATGGCGACTTCTCTGTCTGATTTTGCCAAAGATCGCAATGCAGCTAAAATTTTTCTTAAATCAGACGGAAATCCATGGAAAAAAGGGGATATCTTTCGTCAAAAAGATTTGGCAGATACCTTGCAAACTATTTTAAAGCATGGGGAAGATGTTTTCTATCATGGTTCAATTGCAAAAAAAATAGTTGATGCCAGTAAAAAGCATGGTGGAATATTGTCCTTGAAAGATTTTGAAAATTATCATCCACGAATGATGCTGCCATTAACCTGTTCTTATCGAGGTTATCATATTGATACAGCCCCACCTCCAAGTGGTGGGGGAATAGCTTTGTGCGAAATGTTAAATATTTTATCCGGTTATGATTTACATAAAATGGGTCTTCAGACAGTTCCTGCGGTGGAAAGACAGGTTGAAGCAATGCGTCGGGCCTATTCAGATCGGAGAGATTTGGGGGATCCAGAATTTGTTGATAATCCTGTAAAACACCTGAATGATCCCGATTATGCAGAAAAAATACGCAAAAGCTTGACCTTTAAAAAAGCGGTTGTTTCCTCCGATTTGGTTCCAGGAAAGGTTACCGAGGCAACATCGTTGAATAAGAAGGAAAGAAAAGCATTACTATCACATGAAAGGAATGAAACGACGCATTTTTCTGTGATTGACAAGGATGGCATGGCGGTTTCATTAACCTATACGCTTAATGGCTGGTATGGAGCGAGGGTTGTTGCTGGCAATACCGGTATAATTATGAATGACGAAATGGATGATTTTACTACGGTGCCAGGTGAAGCAAATATGTATGGAATAATCGGGGGTAAGGCTAATGAAATTGCCCCGGGGAAAACGCCCTTATCTTCAATGACACCAACAATAGTTTCCAAAGACAATAAGGTCTTTATGGTTATAGGCAGCCCTGGGGGGTCAAGAATTCCCACTATTATTCTTTCTGTAATAACAGGTGTCATTGATTACAAAATGAATATTCAGCAGGCGATTAATCTCCCCCGTATACATGAACAATGGCAGCCTCAGGGAATTCAGCTTGAACATAATGCGTTAAGCGGTCAAGTTCGTAAAATTTTAAAAAGAAAAAACTATCTCTTGGATCTTTACTCTACTTGGGGAATTGCCGAAGGGATTCTTGTTGGACGTGATAAAAACGGAAAGACTGTTTATTATGGCGGGGTGGATTATCGTCATGCTGGCGGGGGAGCTATAGGATACTAATTTTTTTGATTATTCATATGAAAAATAATTTTTTTGAAAAATCAAAAAAAATACTTGCCAATTTTTTTTAATTTGTAATAGAAAGAAACTGGAAAGTTTGGGTGGACGAACACCTTGTGAACTCGGTCAGGTCCGGAAGGAAGCAGCCATCACGAGTTTCGTTTGGGTCATTCAAGCTTTCCCTGGATTTAAGACAAATAAATTAGAATCTCAGGTAATTTAGTGGTATAATCAAAATTCGCAAAAACTGGTTTTATCATATTTTCTGGAATGGTTGTTAATGAAAGATATTCCGGACGAGCAATTACCCGCCCCAGATATTGAGCCCGCTGGATTATTTGAATCCTTATCGAGCGATGATTCTGAGATCAAATCATCATCTGATGAAAAGTCCTATCGTGTCTTGGCACGAAAATATAGACCTCGGGATTTCAAGGATTTGATCGGTCAAGAAACAATGGTACGCACTCTGCGCAATGCTTTTGCAATGGGTAGAGTTGCTCATGCTTTTATGCTTACGGGAGTTAGAGGAGTTGGCAAAACAACAACCGCCCGTATTATCGCGCGTGCATTAAATTGTATAGGAATTGATGGTCAGGGTGGACCTACGGCAGACCCCTGTGGTGTTTGTCCAAATTGCAAGGCAATTTTGGCAGATCGACATCCTGATGTATTGGAGATTGATGCAGCTTCTCATACGGGTGTTGATGATGTAAGGGAAATTATAGACGGTTCACGTTTCCGTCCTATTCAGGCCAGGATGAAGGTTTATATCATTGATGAAGTTCATATGTTATCGCGTAATGCGTTTAATGCATTGTTGAAAACACTCGAGGAGCCACCTGACCAGGTTACATTCATTTTTGCAACAACTGAAATTCGCAAGGTTCCCGTAACGGTATTATCACGTTGTCAACGGTTTGATCTGCGACGTGTCCCGCAGGATCAGCTAAGTCAATTTTTTCAAAAAATTTCAAAACGGGAAAAAGTAAACATATCTGATGAGGCTATTCATTTGATTGCGCGTGCAGCTGATGGATCGGTCCGGGATGGTTTATCCTTGTTAGATCAGGCTATTGCACTTGGCCGTGCCACTATTCCTGATCAGCAAGAAAATGATAAACTGGATCATGAAATAACGGCTGAAGCTGTTTCAGGCATGTTGGGATTTGCGGATAAAACCCTAATATTCGATTTACTTGAAGCAATTATGTCAGGAAAAGCTGATCAGGTTCTAAGCTTGACTGAACAGGCTTATGCAGGCGGCGTTGACCTAGGTGTGTTATTATCCGATCTTCTGGAACTAATTCATCTTCTTTCAAGAATGAAATCATTGCCAAATCTGCGAAATGGTTCTGAATTATCAGAACTTGAACGAAATCGTGGTGGTCATATGGCTTCCATGCTTTCCATACCCGTATTGGGTCGCGCATGGCAAATGCTGCTTAAAGGGATCAAGGAGGTTGATATGGCTCCCAATCGTAAGGCAGCAGCTGAAATGATTTTGATACGTTTATGTTTTATAGCCGATTTACCCACTCCTGGTGAAATAATCAATCATTTATCCAATTCCCCGGAACAGAAGTCAGACCAATATTCTCATCATTCCTCATTATCATTTTCAGATATGCAATCATCAAAGCCAACGTCATTGGTATCTGTATCAAAAGGGGGTAGCAATTTTCATGGATATGGTAAAGCTTATGCCTCAAATTCATTGATAAAATCAAAATCTGAAGTTCAGTCATTGCCTAAACAAAATTCCGAGATCAAAAACCCCCAAATTTTATGGAACAGTTGGCGGGAAATCATATCTTTTGTAAAGCAGCAACAGGCTGCAATTTTGCATGCCCATTTACGTAACGCGGTTCATCTGGTTAAATTCGCACCACCAATGATTGAAATAAGAATTGAAGATAGGGTTCCAGCAAATCTTCCCCAACAATTATCAAGATTGTTGAATGAACATTCAGGGTTGCGATGGACAATTGTTCTTTCCCAGCAAAAGGGTGAACCAACCTTGATGGAACAGGAATCTTTACAGGTTCAAGCCGATTTTGACAAAGTTGCATCTGAACCAATCGTAAAAGAAATTATGCGTATTTTTCCTGGGGCTGTTGTTAATAAGGTTATCAATCCACATCTTGATGAATATGGTCTATTTCCAGAACACAATTCATTTACAGACAGGGATGAGCAAAGTATGCCATCAGATCTTGAAACTGAAAAAAATTTAGCAATGATAGATGATTTTGACGAATTGACATATAATTAATCCCAAAATTAAATTTTGAAAGAGAATTGAATGAAAAATTTTGCCAATCTTATGAAACAAGCTTCTCAAATGCAAAGCAAGATGACCGAGATGCAAGAAAAGCTTGCCGCCATTACGATTGAGGGTGTTTCAGGGGCCGGTATGGTAACTGTAACATTGGGTGGAAAAGGTGACATGAAATCTATAAAAATTGACCCGAAATTGGCTGATCCGGCTGAAATGGAAATGTTGCAGGATCTTATTGTTGCAGCTTATAGTGATGCACGTAGGCGACTTGATGAAACAACACAGGAGGAAATGCAGAAAGTTACCGGGGGAATAAATCTTCCTGAAGGTTTAAAATTTCCTTTCTGATTGACCAGAAGTTATCTTGTGAATATTGGTAATAAAGGTAATTCGTTGTTAGTTAATTATCTTGGTAAGAAGAGGGTATCGTGGGTGGTCCGGAAATTGAACGGCTAATTACTTTATTTGGTAAATTACCTGGTTTTGGACCACGTTCGGCGCGTCGTGTTGTTTTGTCATTACTAAAACAGCCACATTCCCGTATGATTCCCTTGGCAAACGCGTTAGAACAGGCAGCCAAGATGGTGAGAATCTGTTCTTCTTGTGGTAATTTGGATAGCAGTGACCCATGCCAGATCTGTAATGATTTAAATCGTAATCGTGAATTGATTTGTATCGTTGAGACAGTTGGGGATTTATGGGCACTGGAAAAAACCGGAGCGTTCAGGGGCTATTATCAGGTGTTGGGCGGCACTTTATCCCCCTTGGTTGGGGTAGGGCCAGAGGATTTAAATCTAGCGCCTCTTTTAAAACGGTTAAAGCGCAATGAAGTCAAGGAAATTATTCTTGCACTTGGTGCTACGGTTGAGGGTGTAACAACTATGCATTGGCTATATGATCAATTATTACCCTGGCATGTAAAAATAACCCGTGTTGGTCAAGGCATTCCAATGGGTGGCTCACTGGAAATTCTTGATGAAGGAACCCTGACAGCGGCTTTGACTGCCAGACGTCCAGCTTAGTTGTGCAAATTCGTAATTTTTTACTGCAAAAATCATGTTGTTTATGATAATAAGTTGCATCTTTACAAAATAAAGGAAATTTTTGTGTTTAATCAAGGGAGATCAACTAATTTTTTCCCAGTTTCTGATTCACTCCCTAAAGTTGCTTTTATTACAGGGGCGACCGTAAGGTTAGGGCGTGAAATTGCTTTAACCTTGGCAAGATTTGGATTTGATATTGTTTTACATGCCCGTAAGCGCACTCAAGAAGCTGAAACATTGATAGAGGAAATTCGGCAGCTTGGGAGAAATGTAATTCTACTGACAGCCGATCTTTCCGATGCTGATCAGGTTAAACGTTTGATTGAACTGGCAGTAGATCAATTGGGATCAATAGGTATTCTGATTAATAATGCAAGTGTATTTGAGCGCGATGAATGGGATAGTGTAACCTTGCAATCCTGGCAAGAACATTTAATGCCCAATTTATGGGCTCCTTTTCAGTTAATTCAGGATTTTGCAAAATTATTACCGAAGCAATCTAGTGGATGTGTTATTAATTTGCTTGATCAACGCGTATGGTCTCTAACACCACATTTTGTCAGTTATACAGTTTCCAAATCCGCATTATGGACATTAACACAAACAATGGCCCTAGCATTGGCTCATAAATCAATTCGAGTTAATGCTGTTGGGCCCGGTCCAGCAATGGCCCATAAACGTCAAACCGCCGAACAATTTGCCAATCAATGCAAATCTGTTCCGTTGCAGCGTGGCACGTCTGCACAGGAAGTGGCGCGAGCGGTACTAAGCTTGATATGTTTACCCTCTGTGACGGGACAGATGATCGCTTTGGATGGAGGGCAACATTTACAGTGGTCACCGACATTAATGCCAGATAAAAACGAGTAAAACAGGATTTATTTATGAATTTTTCCCTAGTATGGTCAGGGCATTATGACATACCCTTACGTCGAATTTTTATTCGTGACTTAATTTTGATGGCACGTATAGGTGTTTATGATTTTGAACAAAAAAAAACTCAGCGTATTCAATTGAATATTTCCATTGGAATTCAGGAGGAAAAAGGCGTTGGTCCAGATATTTTATCCCGGACGGTATCCTATGCGGATATTGTTGACGATGTAAAACACACTGTTCTTCAGACCCATTTTCATTTGGTCGAAACGTTGGCTGAGACCTTGGCTGATCGTATCTTGAAGGATAAGAGGATTCAGGTTGTTCGCGTCATGATTGAAAAACTGGATATTATTCCGGAGACAGCTGGGGTCGGCGTAGAGATTGAACGATGGAATAGATAAAGTCTGCTATTAATACCAGAAAATTTGCAAAATACTTTTTTATCTTCAATTGATTAAATACAAATTTATTAAAATTCAAGTTTGTTATGATATCAAATGCGATTTAAATGGAAAGATTGGTTGATGTATTTATAACCAGAAAAGAGGAATTCATAATGAATTCCTGTATCATTTTTAAGAATCGTTATCGTCGTCGTTATTTTTAATTGCTTCTATTTCAGAGCCGATAGCATCAACATCGTCCTCAAGATCTGAAGCATCCTCAATTACATCATCGACATCAGCATCTGAATTTTCCAGATCATCAGTATCAATCATGGTATCGATTTCTTTTTCTTCGTCCAGATTGCCGCTTCCTTCAATTTGACGATGACGAGGTAATTCAATGGGTTGTTCAGTGCCACATTTTGGGCATACAGGTAACATTTTGTTTAAATCATAAAAACGAGTCCCACAAGCACAACATGTTCTTTTAATACCCAATTCTAGCTTGACCATTTATGTATCCTGTTCTCTGATCGAAAAAATAAAACATAAATATGGCGAAATGCCAGTTTATTGTCTTATTGTCAAATGATAAAATACGATTTGTTGATTTAAATCAAAAGTTTTTTTGTTTTTATACTCTATTTGTTAAATTGGAAAATAAAATTATGACAGTTACTCACTCAAAACAACCACTTGTTGTTTCTTTTCTACAACAGCCTTTGAAAGGTAAAGTGAATGTTCCAGGTGACAAATCAATCAGCCATCGTGCTCTAATGTTATCGGCTCTGGCAAATGGAGAAACAAAAATCACGGGATTGCTTGAGGGTGAGGATGTTATGCAAACCGCTCAGGTCATGCGTGCTTTGGGAGCAATTATTCGTCAAAAGGCACCCGGTGAATGGCAGGTTATAGGCAAGGGGGTTGGATATCTGAATGAACCCGATGATGTTTTGAATATGGGAAATTCCGGAACGTCGGCGCGGTTGTTGAGTGGGATTTTATCAACACATAATATTTTCAGCGTTATGACAGGTGATTGCAGTTTGAGAAAACGCCCCATGAGAAGAGTTATAGAACCCTTGAGCCAGACTGGTGCCCAGTTTAGTACGCGCGATGGGGGACGTTTGCCTATGGCGATCAAGGGAGTGGAAAAGGCTAATCCCGTTACATACCGGTTACCTGTTGCGTCTGCCCAGGTAAAATCCGCCATTTTGTTGGCGGGTCTAAATGCCAATGGTATGACAATTGTAGAAGAACCGATTGCAACAAGAGATCATACAGAAAATATGTTGAATCATTTTGGGGTAAAGGTTGATATTAGCACCTTAGCTGAAAAAGGGCGCAAAATCTGTTTGCAAGGCCCAACAAAACTAGTAGCTAAAGATGTTAATGTTCCAGGTGATCCATCCTCTGCTGCATTTTTGATGGTAGCTGGCTTGATTATTTCCGGATCAGAAATACTGATAGAGAATGTTGGACTTAATCCTTTGAGAACCGGGATAATTGAAGCGTTGAAAATGATGGGAGCAAATTTGCAGATATCTAATAAGCGTCAGGAAGGTGGTGAAATAACGGGTGATATCATTGTTAAAAACACGACATTAAAGGGTGTTGACCTTCCGGCTTCAATTGTCCCATCCATGATAGATGAATTTCCAATTCTATCGGTTGCTGCTGCGTATGCCAAAGGCGAGAGCCGTTTTAGAGGATTGGCAGAATTACGGGTTAAGGAAAGTGATCGGTTTAATAGCATCATAAACATGTTGCGGAAAAATGGTGTTTCTGTTGAATCTCATGGAGATGATATGATTATTGAGGGTACCTTTGGTAATATTCCAGGGGGAGGCGAAGTTGAAACCCATATGGATCATCGATTGGCAATGAGCGCTTCAATCTTGGGATTGGTTGCAAAAAAAACGATAACTATCGATGATATTCGTTTTATACGCACCAGTTTTCCTGGATATTTTGAATTGATGAATTCACTGGGGTGTGGATTTCAAATATAAAATATAATTATAACTTAATATAAAGGCTAATGAATATTCATTATGGATAAAAATATAATTATAGCAATCGATGGACCTTCAGGTGTGGGAAAGGGAACATTGGCCAAGTCAGTAGCTGATTATTTTCATTTACCTTATCTTGATACGGGATTGCTTTATCGGGCAGTTGGTAGAAAAATGCTGGATGCAGGTGAAAAACCAGATTCCAAATCTGTCCTGGCTTTTGCTGAAAATCTTCGAGAAAAAGATTGGTTAAGAAATGATCTGCGTATGCCTGAAGTGGATAAAGCGGCCAGCCAGGTTGCTGCCAATCCAAAAATCAGAGCCGCTTTATTAAATGTTCAACGCAATTTCGCCATGTTAAGAGGCGGGGTTATGGATGGTCGGGATATTGGAACGGTTATTTTTCCTTCCGCTGATTTTAAATTTTATCTTACGGCTTCACCAAGGATACGGGCAGAAAGACGCTGGTTGCAATTTGCTAATTCTTCAAAAGCCGAAAATAAAGAACAGCAGATTAACAAAATAGAGATGGATTTGAAAACCAGGGATGAAATGGATTCGTCTCGAGAAGTAGCTCCGTTAGAACCTGCAGAGGATGCTATTGTAATTGATACAGATCATTTGACAGCTCTGGAGGTTCTAGAAAAAGTGGTTAATAAAGTAAAAAGACATAATAATTGTTAAAAAGATAAGAAATTTAAATTTATCTTTAATAAATTATTGAAAAAAAAGTAACTTCCTTATATGCTCCCCTCTATTCTTAAAGAATAGAATAAAATATTTTTTCGTTGAAATTGTTTCATGAATTCAATCGTGAAAAAGTCGTATTTTTATAAATAGATTCATTCTATTTTGGAAACGCGCAAATTAAAGTCTGTATATAAAAGGCAATATTTGTCTTTAAATGTGACTGGGATTACAGAAACTCATGGCTGCAGCCACCACACAAACCCCTAATGATCATTTTGGTGGGGAAGATTTTGCTACGCTTTTAGATGAAACCCTTGGACAAGATATTGGGTTCGAAGGCTCCGTTGTTGTAGGTAAAATTGTTCGTTTAACGGATGATTATGCGATCGTTGATGTCGGTTTAAAAAGTGAAGGACGTGTTCCTTTAAAAGAATTCGCGCCTGCGGGTGTAAAGGCAGAAGTTAAACCAGGCGATATGGTTGAACTTTATGTGGAACGTTATGAGGATCGTGACGGTTCAATTCTGCTTTCACGTGAAAAGGCACGTCGTGAAGAGGCATGGTCTGCTCTTGAAAAAGCATTTGAAAATAATCAACGCATAAACGGAACCATTTTCGGCCGTGTCAAAGGTGGATTTACTGTTGATTTAGGTGGGGCAATGGCTTTCTTACCTGGATCACAAGTTGATATTCGTCCTATCCGTGACATCAACCCCATGATTGGTGTGGCACAGCCTTTCCAAATTTTGAAAATGGATCGTGCCCGTGGGAATATTGTTGTTTCTCGTCGTGCGGTATTGGAGGAAACACGTGCTGAACAACGCAGCGAGTTGATACAAGGATTAAAAGAGGGCATGATTCTGGATGGTGTTGTAAAGAACATCACGGATTATGGCGCCTTTGTTGATTTGGGTGGTGTTGACGGATTATTGCATGTCACGGATATAGCCTGGAAACGTGTCAATCATCCAGCTGAAGCTTTACAGATTGGTCAGCCGGTACGTGTTCAGGTTATTCGTTTCAATCCTGAAACTCATCGTATTTCATTGGGTATGAAACAGCTTGAAGCTGATCCATGGGAAAATGTCACAACAAAATATCCTGTTGGCTCACGATTTACTGGTCGCGTTACAAACATCACGGATTATGGTGCTTTTGTTGAATTGGAACCTGGAGTCGAGGGGCTTGTTCATATTTCCGAAATGTCTTGGACAAAGAAAAATGTTCATCCTGGCAAAATTGTATCAACATCTCAGGAAGTTGATATTGTTGTATTGGATGTTGACAGTTCAAAACGTCGTATTTCATTAGGTCTGAAACAGGTTCAACCAAATCCTTGGCAACAGTTTGCTGATACACATCAGGTTGGTTCTGAAATTGAAGGTGAAATCCGCAATATCACCGAATTCGGTCTGTTTATCGGTCTATCAGCCGATATTGATGGTATGGTTCATATGTCTGATCTTTCGTGGGATGAACCTGGTGAAGTTGCTATTACTCACTTTAAAAAAGGTGACGTTGTTAAAGCAAAAGTACTTGATGTGGATGTTGAAAAAGAACGTATTTCATTGGGTATCAAACAGTTAAGTGAAGATTCTGTTGCAGATGCACTTGCAAAAGTCAACAAGGGCAGTATTGTTACATGTACCATTACTGGTATTCAACAAAATGGTATTGATGTAAGTGTTAATGACATTTTAAGTGGATTCATACGACGTACCGAACTTTCTCGTGACAAGGCGGAACAACGTCCGGAACGTTTTAATGTTGGTGACCGTGTAGATGCTAAGGTTGTTTCAATTGATAAAAATGCACGTCGTTTAACCTTAACGATTAAAGGACGTGAAGTTGAAGAGGATAAACAGGCTATTTCTGATTATGGGTCTTCAGATAGTGGCGCTTCCTTGGGAGACATTCTTGGAGCAGCTTTCCGACGACGGAATGAAAACGAGCCGGATGTAGAATAGGATTTTTATATTTTTAACTTTTAAAAAACAGGCTTTGTAAAAAGTCTGTTTTTTTTATTGATACAATTTATTCTTTTAATGAAAACTGTTAAAAGATAATTTTTATAATTTTAAAAAATTATAATTCAAATTGGTTGTGATTACGCAATCTTTTGTAGTATATCGTATATAAATTATATTTTTTACTAAAATCATAGATTTTGTTACTTTTTCTAATTAATTAAGAATTATTAAGTATTTATCATGGCAGTCATTTACAATACAAATTATACGCATAACTCTAATTCTTACTTAACTCTTGCTGTTTTTTGGGCAGCAAAAAAACTATGGGGGGAAGATAATGTTGTTGTAGTTGATAATATGGATATCTTGTCAGTTGCAGCAAGTGGAGAACATGAAGTTATTATTTGTATTGATGGACAGCGAACTGATTATGAATTGATGAAAAGGCTTAGACCGTGTTTTAAAACCATGATTTTCTGGGCTTTTGAAGATCCCTTCATGTTGGATTTCAATGTTCAGGTAACGACTATTTTTGATTATGTGTTTACAAACGACCCTATTTGCGTGAAGGCCTATCAAACAGAAGCATTTTATTTACCTTTGGCTGCAAGTGATCAAATTCATTATCGTAAAGTGAAAGAAACTGATGCGCTGGATTATGATATATGTTTTGCGGGTACAATGTGGCCAAACCGTGTTGATATTTTACGTCGTGTTATAATTGCCTTTCCCCAGGCAAGGTATAAATTGATTTGTCCTGGAAATGAATATTTGCCACCTTTGCCAGCTGATTTGAGTGAAAGGGTTATACATAGACCTGTAAGTATTGAAGCGTTTACTGATTTTGCCAACGCAAGTAAAGTTACCTTAACAATGTTTCGCAATTATGCCAGTCATGGAGATATAGGGCAGGCAACTGCACCTGGCCCACGTCTATATGAATTGGGTTTGGCTGGTACAGCACAGATTGTGGAATTGCCAGCAGGTATGAATGAGAAATATTTAAAAGAGATTAATGGCGTTGCTATTGCCCATAATACTGAAGAGATCATTAAACAGATCGCAGAGGTGATTGAAAAAAAGAATATCAGAAAGAAAATGGCGATTTCCTCCCAGCAATCTGTAATGAAATCACATTTGTATCAAAATCGTCTGAAAGTTATTGAAGATGTGACTCAGGCGGATTTTTCTTTAAAGAAAAAAGAGAAAAAAATTATTGTTGAATCTCAGTTTAAAAAAAAATTGAAGGTCTTATTTGTCACGCATTCCACTATTCGTGAACAAGTATGGGGTGGCATTGAAGTATATCAGCAGATTATTTCTTTTGGACTAGTAAAAGATGTGGAATTTTATTATTGGCTTCGTCGAAGAGGTGCATGTACGCTAACAGATTCCAATGGTCAAGAATTGGAACGGTTTGACATGCCAGATGTGGGCTGGTTGGATTCCATGAATGATGCCGGGGAAGAAACTGCCTTTTCGAATGTAATTAATCAATATGGATTTGATGTGGTCCACATTCAGCATTTAGGCCATCACACTCTTTCTTTACCGATTATAGCCAAGGCTTGCGGTATTGGAACGGTTTTTTCTTTTCATGATTTTCTGGCGGTTTGTTCTCATTATAATCTTTTGAATTACGAACAACGTTATTGTCGTATTGAAGAAAATAAAGATGTTGGAACTTGTGATGTTTGCCTTAAAATTTCTGAAAAGCTGGATTTTGGTGTGCAACAGACACGACGTGCATTTGTTGGAAAAGTCATGAAATCCATTGATGCGTTTTTATATGGAACACAACATTCGTTTGATGTGGCAAAATATATTTATCCTGTTGTGGAAAGTAAAAAAAATTATATTCTTGGTATCCCTTCGCCAGACACAACAATACCATTGATAAAAAAAGAGTTCAAACCCTTGGAAGGCAGAAAACTGAAAGTTGCGACTGTTGGTAATTTTATCCGTTCAAAGGGTGCAGATACGATTTTATCCATATTACAGACTGCCAATCCAAATTTGTATGAATTTCATATTTTTGGATATATGCAGCCTGACTATGAATCTGTCCTAAAAGATTTGAAACTTGATAATATTATATTGCATGGTTCATATGGATTGGGTGAAGTTTCGGCATTGCAGGTAGCAGATGTAGCCCTGATATTGTCAATATGGCCCGAAACATATTGTATATCGCTTTCTGAAGTTTGGCAGAATGGGTTAATTCCCATTGTGACAGATGTTGGTGCGTTAAAAGATCGTGTGCAGGATGGAATTAATGGATTTACGGTTCCCATCGGGGATGTGAATCTGGTTATTGATCGATTGGAACTGATACGTTCGGATGAAATATTGCGTCAGAAGCTTATCAATAACATTTCACCTGATTTATGGGTCAATTCAAAAGATTATGCTGAAAAATTATTGCAAGTTTACGATGAAGTCGTTCCTATAAATATGTTGGGTAACAGCGGGTTGCGATGGGATATAGGGCGGCTTAATTATATTCCACATGCATCTTGGAAAGAGCAGGCACCACCTCGTCATATTTTTGATGCGCCCACAAGTAGCAGTCTTTATATCGAGCTTCCACAGGAAATTGAAGATTGGGCAGTTGTACAGGGAGCACATTTTTATATTGATGATATCTGTTATCATATTCTTAATGTCGATGATGACAGCAAATTTAAAGAGGCAGATGAATTCCATATTCGTGGATGGTTTATTTATCCTGATATGTCCAATGCAGGAAATTTGTATACGGTTTTGATTCATCAGGATAGTGATTTGACAATTTTCTTAAAATGCGATCGAGAAAGTCGGGAGGATGTGGCATCTAATTTTGTTAATGCTCCTGTACGAAATGGATTTTCGTGTAAATCAGCATTGAGAGGAAAATGGTGTGAGGGCCGTTTCAGAATTGGCTTGATTAATGTTGTCAATGGAATAGCGGCATTTCAACTGGCTGGTTACGAAATAAAGGTTAACGCCGGAAAAGTTGTTAAAATCTATAATGAATTTCATGATAATCAGGTTATATTAGATGATTTTCTGCGTATTACTGAAAAAGATGGTATTATGCGTGGAATAAAACTAAGTGATATTTCTGAAAATAGATTGTTTCATAAAAATTTAGGTAAACTAGAATATTATATTCAAAATTTATCTACGGATGTTAATCCGGAAAATGAAAAAGCAGGGAATTTGCTTAAAATTTCTGGATGGGCCTTTGATCGCACAACAAGTAAGGCAGGGCAGATATATCTTGCCTTTGTTAATGAATCTTTTAAAAACTGTTTTTTTGTTGCCACATCAAGATTTATTCGTCATGAAACAATTTCAGTTTTTCAAAATGTTCCATTAAACAATGGCTTTTACATACAATTGGATTTACAGAAAGGATATTCTCTAAAATTAGAAGGAAAATTTCAAATTTTTCTGATTAATCTCATTCATAATGAATTTTTGGTTGTTCCAGTGAATATTTCTGTGAATTTTAAAAATAACCAGGTCAGTAATATTATGGATGATATAATAAATGAAGATACAATTGATCAATATACGGATTTTTTGAAAAGAAAATTATTTAGGGAGTGATTTTAATTAATAAAAATAATTTCAAATAAATTTTAACTAGCGATAAGTATAATTATTTAAGTAGCTATTTTAATTAAAATATAAGGTGGTAAATTGTGTATGATAGTGAAGAAAAACAACCCAAATGGATGGTTTTCGACTTAGAATGGTATCGTAATCGGTATAAAAGTTTTTCGTTACTGATACAGGATATATATCAAGGCGATGTTTTTGCTTATCATTCAACTAATGGGTATAAGGTTGGAAATTCGCCCAATCCGTATTTTGATGAAAAATGGTATTTGACAAAATATTATGATGTAAAGGAGCTTATAAAAAAAGGGAAATACACTTCTGGATTTGATCATTACTGTAAAATTGGCTTTAAAGATCATTCACCACATTGGTTATTTTCAGAAACATTTTATAAAAAGCATAATCCAGAAATAAATGACCTAATTGGCGAGGGAAAACCTTATATTAATGGTTATGATCATTATTTACGGGTTGGAGATAAATCCTGTCTTAAAGGAAGTTTTTTTTTCAATCCCTGTTTATATTTATCCCAAAAAGAGAATTTAGACGAAATCACAGAATATGGTCCATATCAATATGTTTTAACAAATGATACGGATGATTTTGATAAATTCAGACTTTCATGGTTTTTTGATCCAAAATGGTATGGAAATACATATTCAAAGGAAACATTAAAAACCACCAATTATCAATACTTGAATCTTCTCCATCATTATCTATCCAATCCAACACCAACATTATTCTCGCCTTTGGAACAATTTTCCGAACAATTTTATCTTGAAAATTATAAGGATTTATCTCCTTCGATTTTGATGGATGGTCATGGACTTTTTCGAAATGGTTATGAACATTTTATTGTATGTGGATGCAAGGAAAAACGAAAACCATTGAAGGATTTTGATTATAATCAATTTTCTGATGAGATATTTGAAAAAATTGCAAAAGACAATCTATATCTGAATATATTTGAATATTGGGTGGCTCAACAGGATTTGCATCTTTTAAATAAATTCATGGAAATCCAAAAAAAATATTCAAACGATAAAGACAAAATTGAAAATAGTTTTAATATACAAAAATCAGTAAAGAATCAAGAGACCGTTGAATCTGAGGATGTTTCAGACTCCATATCTACGCGAAAAAATGAAAAAGGGTTTCCAGTTATCGAGGATAACATTTCTAATATTGAAAAGGAAATAGCCTCATCAGATTATATGCCAATATGGCAGGCTTTTGATGAAAAATGGTATGTTCACAAATATGATCATGTAACTTCAAAAATGAAGGCACTGGAAGTTGATAGTGTTGAAGAATATTATAAAACATTTGGTTGTTTTGAAGGTCATTCTCCCAATCCTTATTTTGATGAGGAATGGTATTTACAGAAATATCCTGATGTAAAATTAATGGTTGATCGCCATCAATTTAGCAGTGGTTTTCAACATTATTGCAAGGAGGGATATCATACTCATGATCCACATTGGTTATTTTCTGAAAAATATTACAAAAAAGTAAATCCACATTTGACAAATGAGAATTTGGAAAGGAATGGATTTGTTAATGGATATGACCATTTTCTGAAAGTGGGAGATATTGAGGGAAATAGTGGCAGTCTTTTTTTTAACAGTAATTTTTTCATTGGAAAATATCAACAGGCCATTAAGGAAGGGTTATCGCCTTATCAACATTATCTAAAATATTTGGATGAAATTGATGGTAAAATACAGGTATCCTGGTATTTTGATCCAGAATGGTATGCGCAGAATTATCCAGAAATAACAAAGGCAATTTCAGAAGGAATATTCAACAATTATATTCATCATTATCTAGTAAACAATCAAGCTTTCAATTTCAATCCAAATGCCTGGTTTGATGAATCCTTTTATGATCAAAAATATAAAAGCCAGCTTGAAAATGTTCAAGCGTTCAAAAAATATAGAAATGGATATGCTCATTTTATTTACGAGGGAATACAGCTTTTATGGGATCCCTGTGAAGAAATAAATTTACAGCAATATGCTGCGGATAAAGCTGTAAAACAGGATATTCAAAAGGGACTTTATCCAAATGCCTATATTCGATTGCTAGCTAGCGGAACAAATTATGGGGGACGGAATAAGGATTTATCTGTTTCGTCACAATCTGATAGTTTGCCAATTCAAAAAAATATAGAAAATGACAAGAATGCAGTTGATCAAGCATTATGGGCTAAATTTGATGGGGAATGGTATATAAAAACCTATCCTGACCTAAGTGAAAGAATGAAAAATTGTGGTTTGGATGATGTGGAAATTTATTATAATCAGGTAGGTTCAATTTTAGGACATTCTCCCAATCCCTACTTTGATGAGGAATGGTATTTACAACGATATCCTGAATTAAGAAAAAATATTGATCGTGGAGCGTTTAAATCAGGTTTTGAGCATTATTGTAATCAGGGTTATTTGACACATGATCCTCACTGGCTTTTTTCAACACATTATTATTTAAAAAATAACGCTGATTTTATTCATGAAGTTATTAATGATTCCCAATATATTAATGCCTATGATCATTATTTGAAAAAAGGGGATGGATTACGTCGTACAGGATCCTTGTTATTCGATCCTTCAATCTATCAACAGGCATGTTATGAACGTGAAGATGTAAAGCGCAGTCAAAATCCTTATAGAAATTTTCTTTATTATCTTAGTGATGTTGAAAAAAATACAAATGTCTCTCTTTATTTTGATACATCATGGTATTTAGAAAAATATCCTGATGTAAAACAAAAAATTGCTGATGGTGAATATCTATGTGCTTTACATCATTATTGTTTGAATGAAACACCAAAACTATTTAATCCATCTCCATGGTTTGAAGAAGAATTTTACCTAGATCATTATAAGGATATAAATCAAGCCATTGAATCAACAGCAAGTTTTAGAAACGGCTATGATCATTTCATACATTATGGTGCGTTAGAACTTCGTTCTCCAAGGATCGATATTAGTCTGCACGAATATTATCTATCAGGGGATATTCGTGATAAGGTTGAAACGGGTATATTCAGGGATGCTTTTGCAGCTTATGTATTTGAACAAAAACTTGATCAGTGGATAAATAAGCAACCTGATGATTCTCATTATCGCTTAACTAATGAAACAAAGGAAAGCAGAACATATTTTAAAAAAAAATCAAGACTTGTTTTACCATCGGTTGTTCATGAAAAGCTTGATTTCTCCTATAATGGTCAGGCGGATATCTGTGTAATTATGTTGATGCACAATAATCTGACGGTAACATTGACCGCGTTGGCATCCCTTCGTTCTAATTTTAATGGAAATATACAATTACTCTTGGGTGATAATCACTCGATAGATGACAGTCAATTTATCCAAGGTTGTTTGATCGGTGCTTCCGTAAACCGTTTTCCCTATAATTTTGGCTTTGGTAAGGCATGCAACATATTGATGGAAGACGTTGATGCTCCGATTGTTATCTTTTTGAATAATGACATTAATTTATTGCCGGGAGCAATTGATGCACTTTGTAAACGGTTGACTTCAGCAGATAATATTGGTGCAGTCGGAGGTAAAATAATTCATCCAGATGGATTGCTTCAAGAGGCAGGCCAGATTATTTGGCGGGATGGAACAACGACAGGGTATTTGAGGGGAAAAGACCCATTGATTCCCGAGGCGAATTTTGTTCGGGATGTTGATTACTGTTCAGCGGCGATGTTGGCTGTAAAATCAAAAGTGCTGAAGGAATTGAATGGATTTTCTCCTATTTATTATCCAGCCTACTTTGAGGATACGGACTTTTGTGTTCGGATGATAAAGGCGGGATATCGTATTGTATATGATCCCAATGCAGTTGTGGAACATATGGAGTATTGTTCAAGTAATCCGATTATTTCAAGTGGTTTGATAAAGCGAAACCATCGATTATTTGCCAGAGAACATGCGGATTTTTTAAGGTTTCAATCTCCCCGGCATAGTGATAATATTTTAATTGCGCGACAGAGACGAAATATAAATAAAAGAATTTTATTCATTGAGGATAGGGTTCCTTTAAAACATCTGGGGTCTGGGTATATTCGTTCAAATGACATTATCTTCCAAATGTCTGAATTAGGGTATGAAGTGACGGTTTATCCTATAAATTACTTTTATCCCCATGTTTATCAGATTTATTCAAGCATGCCTGATACGGTTGAGGTGTTGTTCAATCATACAGTTGAACATCTTCGTGATTTCTTTAAGGAAAGAGCGGGATATTATGATTTGGTCTGGATAGGAAGAACTCATAATTTAAATAGAATATTGCCCATGATGGGTGAAGCTAGCCGTTATTTACCCCAGGAAATAATCCTTGATACAGAGGTTGTTGCGACACCCCGGACACGATTGCAGGCAAAGCTATTGGAAAAGGAAATAGACGAAAATTTTCAACAGGCTCTGGAGGAGGAGTTATCCTGTGCAAAACATTGTCAAGAAATTGTAGCCGTTAATGAAATTGATGCAAATTATATTAGACAGGCAGGATTTAACAATGTCGATATCCTCGGACATAGTATCAACATACGCAAATCACAAAAGGAATGGAAAGAGCGCAAAAATATTCTTTTTGTTGGCGCTTTGCATGATGATCAGGCACCTAATTATGACAGTTTGAAATGGTTTATAACTTCTGTGATGCCGATTTTGATTGATAAAATGGGATCGGATCTTACTTTTTCAATTGCAGGCTATGTAAATCCCTCTGTTGATATATCCGCCTTGATTAATTATCCTGATATAGATTTTTTGGGAATGGTGCCAGATTTGTCCAGTTTATATGATGATCATCGTGTCTATATCGCACCAACGAGATTTGCGGGTGGCATTCCCTATAAGTTACATGAAGCTGCATCCTATGGAATTCCTATCGTGGCGTCAAATTTATTGGTGGAACAACTGGGATGGCAAGATGAAAGGGATATTCTTGCAGCCTCCACGGATAATCCGGAATTTTTTGCCTCGCAAATTATTAGGTTGTACCAGACGGAGGAATTATGGAATCAACTGCGTCAAAATGCCCTTGATCGTATTGCTCGCGAATGCAATCGTGAACGGTTTAAGGAGCAGTTGCAGTCAATTTTATCAAAAGTTATTTTACACAGGTGTTAAAAGGTTCATATGGCTATAAAATCAAAAAATAAATTGCAAAAAACTAAAAATGAAAAAGTAATGGTATGCAGTGGTGGACGTTATGAATCGCAGGCCAATGCGCAGATCCGTGAAGCCATTATATCAGGTTGGGAAAGTGTTTTTGGTGAAGGTAATGTAATTTCCACGAATATTGCAGGAGCCGCGGCTGCAATTGAGTATATAAAACCTAAGATTGTTTTTTCAATTGGATCATATTTGCCGGAAAGCACCTATTTTGGAGAAGTATGTCACAGGGCAAAAAAATTCGGTGCGATCACCATTTTTTGGGCGACAGAAGATCCATATGAACAAGATGCCAATTACAGAATTATTGACGATTTCGATGTAATATTTTCCTGTGATCGTTGGGGAACGAATTTTTATAATCATCCACATACCCATTTTTTACCTTTGGCAGCTTGTGAAAAGTTGCATTACCGTCCCATTGACGAAATCATTGAAAAAACGGTTGATGTTATGTTTTGTGGTGTTGCATTTGGTAGCCGCAAGGATGTCATGCGCAGCATAAAACCAGCCCTGACAAATCTAAAAGTAAAAATTATCGGCCCGGGTTGGGGTGAATTCGGGATTGGCTTTTCAGATGCCAGGATAGAGAAAGATCAGTTAATTGAGTTATATCAGCGCTCGAAAATTGTTCTTAATTTGGGTCGTAGCCTTCATTTTGAAAATAAACGGTATATGATTATGCCTTCAAACCCTGGACCAAGAACGTTCGAGGCATCTGCTGCAGGTGCTATGCAGCTTTTTCATGAAGATAATTATGCAATTCATGATTTTTATGAACGGGATGAGGTCCCGGTTTTTTCAACACGTTATGATTTTCAACAACAACTTGATAAATATTTGAATGATCCAGATTTATTATTGGAAACGGCTAAAAAAGCACAGGCACGCACTCTGCGGGATCATCTTTATAATAACCGTATTCAGACTGTTATGGAAATTTTGAAAAATGATGGATTTCTAGATTAGATTATATTTTAGAAAAATTATTTGATATCATTTATTTAAGACAGGAAAAAAATTTTAAATATGCGGGGATTTATACTCAATTTTATCATTCAGACTAATACAGGGTATATCTCAGGCGATGATGGGCAGCGTTACGAATTTAGTGGCGATGAATGGAAGGAAAATATCGCCCCTCAAAAAGGGACCTATGTTGATTTTCAAGTCAATCAACTCGGTAGGGCTGTTGCAGTTTTTATATTAATTGATGATAAAAATGTTCATTTTATGAATAAAATTCAATCACGGACCCAATATGAACAACAACTTGAAAAAGAAAAAAACTATACGATCATAGGATGGTTTAATAAATGCATCAGAAATTATGTTAATTTTGAAGGAAGGGCCAGAAGAACAGAATTTTGGTCGTTTCAAATTTGTTACTGGGCTGTTTTTTTTATTGGACTACTCATAATTGGCCTGTTATTTTCTGCTACTGTAGTTCAAACGGATACTTCATTCGATGGAATACTAATTTTTGAGGTCTGTCTATATCTATCAATATTCTTGTGGAGTGTATTTAGCATTGTAATGTTTATTCCCATGATTTCCGTTGCGGTCAGACGTCTTCATGATATTAATTTGTCAGGTTTTTGGTTGTTGCTTCATTTCATACCCGTTGGTTCAATTGCTGTTTGGATCATGTTTTGTATTGATACTAAATATGAGGATAATCAATGGGGGCTTCCAGCAAAATTAAAATATAGATAACTGATTTTCATCCCTTTTCTTTAACAGTTTTACAGAAAAGGGATTTTTGTTATCAGTCTGGATAATATAAAATAAAAAAAAGATATAAAATTATCTATGTAAATAATTTTAACAGTATTGTTTGTAATTCTATAGAAATATTAATTCTATTATTAAGAAATTATTTTGGTTGTTTGTATAATTATTTATTATTACAATATAAATATAAAGATTGGAATATTCCGGAATATTGACCAGAATATTCAATAATCAGGTGTTTCTGATAATTCGGTGAATGCAAAAAGTCCACCATTTATCTTTACTGAAAAGGGTGCAAACAGATGAACATGTCAGAGAATAACATTGATGTATCTAACCAATATGATAATGAAGAAAATTATACAATCATTGATTGGTTTAATAGATGTATAAAAAATTATTTGACAATAGAGGGAAGGGCTGGAAGAAAGGAATTCTGGTATTTTCTGCTTATCTTTCTTGCCGTTCTGGTTATAAGCACGGTTGTTCTTTTTTATGTTGTATATAATATAGGATCATCATCCCATCCAGTCTTGTCAATTCTTGTATGGGTTATTTATCTTTTTATTTTCTGTTGGCTTTTATTTACGTTCATTCCCCTGATTTCGGTTTCAATCAGGCGTTTGCATGATATTAATCTATCGGGGTGGTGGTTATTGCTATATTTTACCGTCATAGGGTCATTAGCCCTTATTATCATGTTTTGTATTGATAGCAAACCAACGGAAAACAGATGGGGAAAGCCTGCCCATAATATAAATCAATAGTGATTACTTGATTATGAAATAATATCTCATTCATTCAAATTTCAGGTTAAAATATTACAAAATCAAAATAAGTGATATTATGAATGAGATATACTGTGGATAAATTTTCTGACATTTTAGGTGGTGATAATCAACATATCACGGAGTATTTGGATTATTATGTTTTTGATAAAAAAGAGCCAGAATTTGCTGTATTGTTAACTGGTAAATGGGGCATCGGTAAAACATATTATATCGATGCATATTCAGGGGCTGATAAATTACAAAATAGCAAAATCATTTTAAATGAAAGTGAATTACCGAAAAAAAAACGAAATTGGTTTATAATATATTTGGTATTTATCTTTCGAAAGTTGGTATCCGTTGGTATAAAATTTGATCATTATCTTGCATTCGAACCTGATCGATTAAATAAAGTATTATCAAGAAATGAAAAATTAAAAAAATATAATATACGATTGATCAAGATCAGCGTATTCGGTATCAAAACTGTAGAAGAGCTTGAAAGTAGATTGACTAAATCAATTTTTGGTAATTTTAATATTCTATCAGATATTGCTTCCTTATTGATTAAAAATGCAAATATTTCTAATTTTGCCAACCCTTATTTTTCCTTACTCAAGGCATTTATTCCATTAACAACTTTTCCAGATTTTAAAAAAAGATTGAAATCTATTATTTCATCAGTGAAAAAACATAATCTGGTTTTTATTTTTGATGATTTGGAAAGATCGGATATTCCCTTAAAAGAGTTTCTGGGCTGGATCAATCAAGTTGTAGAGATTGAAAAAATGAAAGTTATCCTTATAGCGAATGAGGAAAAGCTTTTGATTGAACAATCTGGAATTTCTGAGATTGAGGATAACGAAAAAAACAACAAAGACAGAAACAGGCAACCTGATAATGTAAATCAGGTTAATGTAATTGATCGCAATAAACAGGCTGTAGATCCTGAAATTCTGAAAAAATCCTATTTATATAAAGAATTTAAAGAGAAAGTTATTGGGAAAACTTTCAAAATTCATTCCAATTTTGAAGCTGTAGTGGATTATTTTTTATTTACTGGCGAGAATGGCACGGAACCCAACAAATATAAAAAGCTTATCGTACAACATCATGATTTTATTAAACGGATTTATAAAGATGGTCAGATTGCCACACCAAATTTAAGAGGGCTTAAACAGGCCATAGATGATTGTGAATATTTGTTACAAAATATCAAAGACGATTATTATCCCCTGGAAAAGGATAATGAATTAACGGGTGAAGAAAGAGTAGATAATGAAATAAAAAGAAAATTTATTGATATGTTGATTGAAAATTTTTTCATTTTAAAATTAGTAATTATTGAATGGAAAATAACGGATAATGATTTATCTGAAAAAATCATGAAAGATATAAATAAAATATCAGTTAATTTGCGCTATTCTTTTAATAATGATCCACCAGAATTAGAAGAAATTTATGCTAAAAATTATAAACTTCTGGAAATTATGGATAAAAGAGGATTTTTTTATAATAATTATTTAAAAAGATTTTTTCTTTCAATTAATTCAATACAAGTTACTATATTTGAAATGCATGTATGGGTTAATATTCTATTTAGATTAGATTTTTCTAATATAGATAAAAACATTAAAAGTTTTTTTGATAAGAATCGTAAGGATTTATTGGATAAATTATTTTTTTATAGATTATTAGATGAAAAAGATTTTCAAAATTTACTTAATGAATTTAGTGTTAATTATTTTTCGTTAAAATATTTGGATTTCCCTATATTTTTTCACTATTTAGGATTAATTATTCATTTTAATGAAAATAAATTGATTAAGGAAGATATAAAGTTAATTAAGTCGTACGCAGAAATTTATATCAGGAAATATTGCAAGACATGGATAATAAATTATGGAAATATTGTAGATTTTAATGATTTAAATTGGAATAATCCAAAAAATTATGATTTTGCATCAAGGGATAATCCTGTTTTTTCTGAAATATTGGAAGATTTTAAAGAGCCCAAAGAAGAATATATTTCTGAATTGTCTAGAGAAGAAGTAAGTGAAAAATTAAAAAAAATAATTCAGATGTTAAGGGGAGAAGAAAATAACGATTTTGATAATGTAATTTACTTTAATGATGAAAATCGGCAAAAAGAAATTTTTATCAACAATGATTATATTGCTGAATTTGTTCAGGCAATAGTAAATTGCAAAAATTCATTGATACACGATTTTCATCATGCATTACATTTACGGTATAATAGTAACCATTCTTATAATAAAGAGATTCTTATTAAAGAAGAACCTTTTTGGCAAACAGTTGTTGAAAAACTTACAAAATATATAAAAGATTACGATAGTAATAATTCTCTTAAAACCGTTAAAATTGTAAATTTGGAATTGCTGATAAAAGAAATTCAGGAATTTATAAATAAACCTCAAAAATCTCAGGAACAATAAACTAAAAAGACAAAAATTTAAAATCTGCCTATATAATAAATAGCAACAATATATAATCTTATTTCTGGTTAATTGGCCCTTTGGTAATCTGGGCGAGGTCATCAATTCTGATCCATGTTTTA
>NZ_JACFQI010000003.1:0-182238 GCF_016101485.1 Commensalibacter sp. M0133 | reverse complement strand
TCTCAATACCTGGTATACACAATAGCTGTTCAAAAAAAACGTTCGCATTAAATACATCGCTAACCATCCATGTCTGTTTGAAAATATATAAAATATTTAAGAAAAGTCCAAATCTAAGCTTGTTTTCAAACCTTGGGGATAATAAAAAGTTTCCACAGGTTGAGAATCTTTCATCCGGTAAGCTACAGGACGCATTTGTGCAGATTGATAATTACGTATACGTTTAAAAAATGCTTCAGCATTTGCTTCATAACGTTCATATGAATGCCCATTTAATGTTTCAGTATCAGATGATAATCTAGTAAAATCAACGGTTAACGTCGTCGTAGCTGGACCTAAACAAATAAATTTTCCTTTTGTTACAAGATTACCATTTTCATCAGCTGTATGACATCTAGTAAATTTAATCGTATTACTTGCACCTTCCCAACCCCCATATAATTGATTTAAAACATCTAAATTAACAAAACTACAACCATTAAAAACGTAACTTAAAAAAGGATGAAAAGGAGATCCATCCTGATGATTGCCTAATTGTGTACCTCTTTGAACGACAAATTCAAAATGTTCAAAAACTACAGAAGCTCCAAGATCTCCTCTAATATAACCATGAATAGTCATATTACTAACATTATCAACTCCAACAGGAATATGAATAATAGGTTTTTTCATTATGGAAAAATGCCAAATCCCCTCTTCACTGTGAGAAGAGACTAGATCATGCTTTAATTGATCAATCAAGGCTCCTGTTTCATCATTATAATTACCAAATTTATCCCTTTCATCTTGTCCCCATGGAACAAAGTTTAAATTTCGATGACCAATATCCCATCCATTTGCCAACAATCCAGGCAAATTCATGGTATTATCCTGCATTAAGGTATATTCATCTTGATACCACAAATAGATAGTTGCTGTCCCACCATTAGGCACAGCATTAATAGCATCTTGCACCGTTCTAAATGGAAAATCTGGTGTACCTAAGAATTTAACCTCTTTTGTCGAAGGCCTTACATAAACATTAGCTAATGGCCCTGCAACTTTAGTAGTAATTCTAAAAGTATCGCTATCCAAGAAAGAAATATTATCGGAATTATCAGAAAGTATGGATAAAACAGCCCAATTATTTCCAGGTTTATCATAGTTAACCCAGTAATCACTAGTTATCTTTCCTGTGTCTGGATCAATTGAATTACCATCCATCATATTTATATAAAATACATAAATAAAACGTTGCGATCTCAAAACTGATCCAAGGGCATATCCTCCTACTTTATTCGACCATTCCTGATTGAAAAAGGCTAATCCCCCTCCTTGTGTCCATTGTATAGCTTCTGTAATTTTATATAAAATTCCATTATGATCCTGTCCCCAGGGCGGAACTCCTCCCTGTAAGACTGATTTCATTGTTTGTGGTGGGAAACCCGTTTCTATATCAGCACGTCCATTTTGATAATCAGCCCCAGTATCTTCGATATTAAAGCGATCACCATATTCTGCCCATTTAGAGGAGAAAAGCTTTCCAGGTCTTTGAATAGACATTTTTTGTCCTTTAATATTTATTTGTTAATTATTTAGACTGAATATCAACCTTCAACGAGATCCCAGCTGGTTTGAACAATAAACCTGCATTCATGATAATAGCCACTTCATCAGTACTAGGCAGCCAATTTAAAATAAGAGTTATCGACATATCAAAATTATCTCGAACATATATTTCATGATTATTTTTTTCCCCATTTTCATTGTATCCAAAAATATACATCAAAATAAAATTGAGATCTGATGTATTGTAATTACTCACGTTCGCATGAGCCTTTGCGAAAATTAACTTTTTAAAGTTTTTATCTGTAAATGTGATTTCACCCTCTAACTCTTGGTAATCACGAAACATACCCCAAGCCGTACGACGATCTTCTATTGAAGATAAGGAGTCATTAAAACCTGTTAAATCGTGATACGGACGTGCTAATAATAAAGTTTCCTCATTAAATCCCCAAAAGAAACCCGTAAGGGTTTTTACAGTACGATTAACACCAACCACCTGCCCCCAAATATCTAGTCCTTTACCTGTGGCAGTATTCAAATCCCAAATATTTTCATAAAAATCACTAAAAAAAACACAGATTTTCATCGCCTCACTAAATGATCTTATTAACGCAAGTAAACGGGGTGAATTAGCATATTGCGCAATAACTGTTTCATGATAATCAAGACATAAAGGGGGTTTATTTTCATCAAAAAATACCGATTCATCCATTAAACACTACCTCTACATCATCTTTATTCAATGTAGGCATTTCATCAATATTCATTTGAACCAACGAAAAACTGGCAATTTCTCGTCCAATAAATAAGGTTATGATGCTGATCCAACTCCCCAATCTCTGCACAGGTGCATAAAAACTGGATGCTAGAATTTCACTTCCAATTCTAGGTTTTTTCGATCCATCATTACCTGTAAAAGCTTTTATAATTGCCGTTTTTATTTGATCAACCGCATTTTTTGGTAAGAACTGTGGTCTTGCTAAAGTAATTTTTAACCTGATCGGAATTCTTTTTGCATTAGCGTAACAAATAGTATATTTCGGAGGTGTTGAATATAACCCACTCTGGTCCTGAATGACGACTATTTGATCGCCATTCATATCACAACCCGGTGGTTTTTTCTTCCATATAGTTTGTGCAATTAATTGTTTACTCCAATCATCATCTGGTGCAGAGACACAAACAAAAAGACTATGCGGTTTTAAAAAAACACCGTTTTTATTCACACCTCCTCCCGAATCATTATCAATAACATAAACATCTTCACAAACACTGCTACCATTGCCATTTTTTAAATTCAGTAAAGCTGCCATAATACTATCCACACTATTTACAGAATTTAAAGCGACGGACTGTCGCCGCCTTTGTTCAAACTGTGCTTGGCTTTCAACATTATTACCAATGATACCTTCTGTAGGATTATCAACATTATCCCACCCGGGAATAAGCTGATACATTTGTAAACTATGCGCTGGACAATTGATTGGACCTTTTTGCAAACAAACAAAATTTACAGCTACTGTGCCATCTTCACCAATTATATAATTTTGATCCGCTTCATATAAATTTCCATCACCATCCTGCACTTTAGTTCCTGCCGAAATCAAAACATCTTTTTGACCTCGACAGATACCGGTAACAGTAGTTGCTTTGGCTTTTATACGTTCAATAAAATAAATCCGACCAATACCATCTTGCATTCGACCTGTAGCATAAGATGGATCAACCTGATTTACATAATATGCCAATAAACGGTTACGATCTGAAATTATCGCGGCCATAGAGGTTGCAAGTTGGCCCTGTGGGGTTGATAATAAAAATTCATTTTGATTATTGAAGAACTTTAATTGATTATTAAAGGCATTCTGAAAATCTTCAATAACGCCTGCAAGAATATCCTGCTCTTCAGGCAATATGATACCTGTATTACCCCATTCTTTGTCATGGTCTGATGTGGATTGTCCCCCCCATTTTAATGAAGGGATGTTCGTGTCGACATCTTTAACAATCGGTAAATTTCTCAGCTGAACTGGTGAGATATTTCTTGCATTAATATTGTCATCGTCAGAAAACGACATTTAATTGTTCCCCGCTCTTTGTATCAATGATTAAATAAATGTTTCCATGCAAGGCCCTTTGTTTATCAACATACAAATCCATGTCAGCACGGATAACACCATCAACATTTTCAGCACGATCCAATAAAATATTCTTAATTAATCCCCAATTTGGATTAACCCCCAATATTTTAGCAAAATATGGTGTTCCCTGGTTCACATCATACCATCCCTCACCCTCTTCCAATTTTATTTCGTTAGCAACCTGTTGAGCAATGGCAAACCCATCATTTACAGTTGCTATATTTCCATTTCTATCAACCAGCAAATCCCAATCCTCAGTTAATAATAATTCCATTTTCAACCTCAAAAAAAACCACTCAAAAGAGTGGTTAATAAAGTTATTAATATTTCAAATTAATTTTTTAATAGAATATGATTTATGATAATTAATAATAAAAAATAACCTTTTGAATATATTAAAAATTTTAAATCTAATTTTTAGGTTGGGTAGTATCTTGGCCCTTATTACCATTTCCATGAACATGTTCAAGAAAAGAAATTCCATCAATAACAGTATCTCCTGTCGTTTGAGCGGCACCTGTAATTAAAGTGTTCCCTATAATTGAAGTCTCACCAATAATGGATGTTTCTCCCAAAATATTGACCTGACCATTTATATTGACATTACCTTCTATATTAATATCCGAAGCTTTGATATGAAGTTTATCATCTTTTATTTTTACATCGGTACCATTAGATAAAAATATTTCTACGTCCTGATCCCTTATATTCACGAAAGTAGTGGGGGATTGTTTTGACGCAGGCGCAATGGCCATCTCCAGATTACCATCAGTGATTTTTAACCATGTTCTTGGTTCTTCATTTAAAAGGGATCCTATATAAATGGCATCTGATATAGAATGTTTACGATAACTTGCCGGAATATGTTTTTTACGACTAGAAACAACATTTGAAATATCCCTAGCAGCAAAAACAACAATGCCCTTATCACCTATTTGAGGATCAATAATGATTCCATAATCTCCAGCCTGTTGTCTTGCATAAGGAATATTACTGATTTGCGCATGATCTACTGCCTTTCCTTCATTATCCAACATTGCGAGCATCGGAATTACATCAAGAAGCCGTTTTTCGGTATCAACAGATAATACTTGTACCGGCATAGCAGTAAAAACACGACTGATTGCATTATCCATCATAGTCCATAACGTATTAAGAACGCTATTTCCTTTGTTGGGATTCATCATTAGCCAATATGTCCTTTTTTATCTTTTTTAGAAAAATCTTTTTGCAATTCAATATTTGTAAACCATGGCCCATCAGGTGTATAACAGGATAATTCATGTTTTAATGAAACCATATATCGCCATACTCCATTAACATTTTTAATATATTCTGATTTAAGAGCTATTTCCTCTCCAAATCGAATTGAATGATTAAAAATACTTCGAACAGTGATACCTCTATCTGAATAGGCAGGATAACCGATCATTCCATTATTGACAGAAATATTCCTAGAAGAAATTTCTACAGCTTCTATCTTATCATTATTACTATCATCAGTTTCTAGTCTACGTTCATAATCATTTAATGTCATATTTTCAGGAAAGATTTTGCAAATCTGATCCTGAAATGTAAAACGGGTTTTCGTATCTCTTGTACATAATCGAATTTGTTCAATTAAATCATCATGATAATTGGGATTGTTTAAAACGGCATTAACACCATAATTTTTAAAACTCAATCTTCCTATCCCATTAGAATAGGGTAGAGATGCATTATATTTATCAATAATTGTTTGCACAACAGTTGCGACAGGTGTTTTATTTTTGAATGAAATGGATTTAGCTGGAGTCAGATTTAATCCTGCTGCAACCATTGCATTCACATGGAAAGCAAGATCAGGTGCACTGCCATAATCTGCATAAGCAACTGTTATACCGCCTTCAAATATTTTATTATATATAATTTTTTTATCGGAACTGTTTTCCAGACTTGCATATATGATCAAATAATTGCCAAACCCATTTGACTCTTTTTTATATTGACCCAATGTTGATAATTGATTGATCCAATGCTCATCCATATTATAAATCGTGCATTGACATTCTGGAAGACTCTCCCCTCCCTGATAATTAATAGAAACTTTCGCTTTAAGATGTTCGACCGAAAGGATTAATTTTCCATCTGCAAATGTTTTTTGTCGTTTATTTTCATCCACTCCCATTACAAATTCAAATTTTAAATAACGTTTATGAAAGGTAGTAAAAGTAGGACGATGACCAATAACAGTAATTTTCTCTTCATAGGATGATAGCATTATATACCTATCCCATCATCAATTCCACTTTCGAGATAATAAAGCAAATAACGATTACCAAAATCTTTATAAGATGGATGATTAAATCCTTGCTGATCAACAAACATTAAATCTCCAGGAAATTCAAGATAAGCAGAACGAATTAATCGAACCCGATCCAGACATAAAATTCCTGTTAATAATGGTACTGCACCATAATAAACATCAAGGAACACACCAACATTTCCTCTATCCAACAGGCGAAAACGATAATCCATTCCCTCAAGAGTAAGAATAAACTGCTGAGCCTCAATAGGTGAAATCTGTATAAGTTGCATTTCGTATTATTACCTATCAATCTTACTAATAAGGTTTTTGGCTTTTGTTAGCCGCTTGTTTCTGATTACCATTTAAAGCATGAGGTTGAGTTGTTCCCTGACTTACACTGTCGTTAGAATAGGCTCGCGCATTTTTAATGGTAATATTCTTTGGTGTGGATATAATTTCCTGAAAATCAATTAAGTATCGTACAAGTTGAAAACCTTTTGATGAATTTCGTTCAACAGAATGAGCATTTATTTTAACATTGTTAATCAAACGTTCCGCTGTATGCAAAATATATACATTTGTGGAATTTTCCGCATGTTCCAAAGCATCCTCAAATAATTTCCGTTGTTTTTGAGTTCCTGTTGAAACATAAGTGACTTGTCCCGTTCTGGGTTGCTCTACCAGATTATATGCGACAACTTTTCCACCTTCGACAGGTGCAGTTGAAGTTTTATATTCTTTTTTATACTTTAAATAAATAACCCCTGCCTCGGCTACATTATTGCCCATAGAAAAACTTAATGTTTTATTTAAGATTTTTATTTCATTTTTTTTTAATCCGGTTTCATAAAATGGATTTCCATTTTTATCGAAAAAACCGAATTTGGAATCTGTATTAACCAATTGATTTAATAGCTTCCACCCAGCACTCTGGGCATAAGAGGACAAAATATTATCAGCCCCTATTTTTATAGCCATAACATCCTCCAATATCGAGGCCCTTTTAAATTAGAACCAACAAATAAATTATTTAAATTTAAAAGAATATTTATAAATATTATAAAATTATCTTGAATAAATAAAAATTAAGATTATATTTTTTGTTTTTTAATAAGTAAATTTTTAACAATTGATAGCTTTATAAGATTGTACCGCGTTAGAAAATGGAAAACTAAGGCTCAATTGCTGTTTTACCTGTTGTGCTATCATCATGGGATCAGCACTTGAGGGTTGTACAATAATGTTAATTCGATATTGCTGATTATTATTAGTCATGCAATTCATTATCTTATTAAAAGAAGGATTAACCTTATTTATTTGTCCATCATTTGCCAGTAGTTTACTCATTTGAACATTATCATTACCTGATGATAAAGAATGTTTTTGTAAATTACCAATCGTACCTTGATAGGCTTTATATGCTTCGATTCCAACAGCTGTACCACCCACACCCGCCGCGATAGTATTGCCCGACTGATTAACCTTAGAAGAAGCGAATATTGGTTTTTTCAAAGAAGGAGATGCAGTCTTACTATTTTTACTTGTCATGTAGTTATACAAACTATACAAATCATAACCTAATGACACCGCATCAAAAGCCCACCCAGCAGGCCCAGCAAATAGACCTGCTATTTTAGGTAATATATGACGTGCACCAAAAGCTGCAACTTTTCCCATCATGCGACCAGCATTACCAAAATGAGGAATCTTAGTTACGACATGCTCTAACACATCCCCAACAGCCTTTACTCCTCCAGTTAATCCGAATATTCCCGGAATTTTCAAAGCTGTATGACCAATACTCCCTATAACGGAACCAGTTCCCTTTTTGACAGCACTTATACCAGAAACTTTATTCCATATTTTACCTAATCCACCAGCTTTTTTACCTATAGCACCAATTTCAGGTATTTTAGAAATAAATTTATCTGCTTTACTACCATTCTTCAGTAAGGATTTGGCAATATTTGCCAATCCTGAACCACCCTTTCCTAAAACTCCTTTAAATGTCGCAATTGTTGCTACAAAACTTATAACCGCGGTAAAAACAGTTTTTAATAGATCAATCTTATCATTAACATCATTTGCAATAGCTATCTTTGATTTTGCAGAAGCGATTGTATCTCCATGCCTTTTTAATAAATCACTTTCCAAATTCGATTTATTTATAACGTAACCGGCGGATTTTTCAGCTGCTAATAAGTCATTTTGATTTTTAATATTATCTAATTTCGCACTAGCGTTTGACGCTTCTGATAAAATTTGATTGGTTTCGTTATTTCCTTCTAAATTAGAATTCTTTTGTTCTTCTAAAAATATATTTTGATATCCATGGGTTTGAACTCTTTTTGATTTGGAATCAATAATATCATGTTCAGGCGCAGTCAATTGATCATAAATATGAACATTGTCATGAGCCAATTTTCTAGCAATAATATTTGCACGATCCGGATTAACTTTTTGTAAAGCGGCTAAAGCCTTACGAATATTTTCCAAGCGCTCAAGTGCAGTAAAATTATGCCCCTTGTCATCACCCCTTTGTAAAACTCGCTGACTGGGAGCTACCTTATCTAATTCTTGTAATTCTGGATAATTAAGTAAACTATTTGTTTTATTGGTGGAAATGGCAGAATTTATATTCGCCATTTCTTTATAAAACATCAAACTTTCAGATTTATTCGCCCCATAACGATTACCAACATTTACAGCTTGATAAACATCCGATACAGATGAATTTGTCATGCTAGCCATTTGTTGCATTGCACTATTATCATCTGTAATATTACTTATGTCCCTTATCGTCAAGAAACGATCTGCCAGTTCGGAAATTGCCCCCTTAAAACTATCAAAAGAATTTTCTAATTTGCTTACCGCAGCAAGAAATGATTCTCCCTTTCCATCATGATCGGACTTTTCATATAATGAATTTTTCAAAATATCTAAATCATCAAGTTTATCTAGCTTTCCTAATTTAGACAAATTATTCAACTGATTTAAGTTATCAAGTTTTTCATTCGCAGAATTTTGATTATCAATTATGATTTGTAAATTTGTTGAAAGGATTGATGAAGATTCCGGATTATCTGATGAATGTGTAGAAAAAGCTAAAGAAAATTTTTCTAATGCCTGATCCATCTTTGCAACTGAATCCAACAAGGATTGTTGTATCTGATTATCTGGTTGATTAGAATTATCCATACCTATTTTTCCTTAAATTATAGCAATGGCTATAGAACTTCATCAAGTTCACTCTTCCGTTTAATATATTCGGAAGCTATCATTTCATTATATTGATTAATTAAAATTATTTCTAAAAATTGGTACAAATCTCGCACGCTATAAATAGATTGCAATTCTTTTAGCGTAGCAAAACCTGAAGTAATCACCTCTCCGATTGATTGAGGGATGTTTGGGTAGTATCGATATCCTTTTTGCTCTGTAATTGCTCCATCGAAACTATGAAAAGGTCTAAGTACCGCTTGGCGTCTCTCGTAAAAAAATCCGTATGTAACTTAAATGCCTCCCGTTTTAAAGCGATAATAGTAGAAACTTCTTCAATATAATGATTAGGATTATTCAAAATTGGCTCTACCAAATCATTTTGACCAGGATTCAAATAAATACTACAGCAATCAAACAAGGGTTTAACTACAATCTTTAAATCATCATAAGGCAAACTGAAAAACAATGAAGACAAATATACAGCTAATTTTTCAGTAGCTTGTTGAATTTTTACCATTCCTTCATCATTTTTCTCCATTAACTCTTCATAACTTGATTCTATTGTTGCTTCTTGCACATAAGTGTAAACTAAAGGTATTAAAAACGATATATCCTCTTTATTAGCATTTCTTAAAATCGCATTAATCGAGCGTTCAGCCCATTCTTCTGTATCAAAAGCAGACATTTCGGTGATTTTAAATAATTTACCTTGATCACGACCAGGTTCTTGGATTTTTAATTCAACTGAGCGACGTGCCATAAACTTAGACCTCTACAGTTTCATCAACAGATTCAAAAATAAATTTACAAGGAACGGCACTTAATGTTTTTTGATGGTTGGGAATAGCCTGCCATTGAGTCAGATAGCCATTATTCAAATTATAATTTTTACCTAAAGATGGAATAATCATTGTTCCATTAAATTTCAAGGCTTCTCTTTGAACCTGCATTACTTTTGCCAATGATTGCAAAATTGCCAAAGAACTGGAAGCTGCGACAAAATTAATTTCCAGCTCAACTTGATGCGCATCAGGCAAATAACCTCCATAAACAGTACCTTCAAAAGATGTTACTGTTTCAACTAAACTTTTCGAGGAAAATTTGAACGGTGAATCTGACGTCAACCCCTCCAAGCTTAATGGTACGCCTATCAAGGGTGAAACAAAACCTGATGCTGTTGATCCCAAACCAACTTTATCCGCTATATTATTATTTACCCATGGATTACTTGCAATGAGCGTTAATTTTGTATTGATTGATGTAATTGTTCTATTTATTGCCATTTTATTGTAACTCTATGCTGTTCATGTTGATTTGTTGAACGGATTGACCATCGGTATACCAAAAATTAATGGGGGGCGAACCACGACGAACGCGGGTTTGTGGTGTTACATTACCCATATCAATTTTCAGATAATAACCCACAGCCGTTATATTATTGATTTGAGATAAATTAAGACCAGCCTGTTTAAGACTTTGTGTTTGATCTTCAGATAAATAAATACCAGAACGTATTGCACCAAACTTAATAAAATCATCAATTGCGGGTTTGATTGCCGCACTTAAAATTCCCTTACCTTCATTATTATATGGAATCTGTCCTTTGGCTAATAGGGTTTTTATAAAACAATTTTGAAAATAACGACGCATCCATACCTGACAATACCAGCTATCCAACCATAAATACTGTCCTGAAATTTTACCTTCCATCATAAAGACAAAATCATTTGACGCTGATGCCCACACGCCATAGAAATTATAACCATTCGCTTTAAGTGCCAAGGCAATGTCTTCATTCGTTACATTGGCTTTTAATAAGCTGCTACGACGAAAAGCGGCATTATATCGTCCATCGGTTTTTTCAAGATCCCATGCCGCAGGATAACCTGCGATAAAAGCACAAAGTTCAAGACTGTTATAAACACATACAACACCCTCGTAATTTGCTGAGTATACCTTTTCGGCAAATGAAGTTCCGGTATTGGCCGTTATCGCTTTATTTGAACTATCAGAAAGAATGACACATACATCATCCTTCATAGAATCTGCCCATTTTGCAAAAGTTAGAGCTTCTGCCTCATCAGGTTCCCAAGTCAGAAAAACGGAACAAAAAGTTAGGTTTTCTTTCCTCAAAGTATTAATAACACTTGATGGTGTAGGAGATTCAATTGCGGGTGATAAACTAGCCCCTTGATTTTCTGAAAGTCTCAATAGATCAGCCAATTGCCCTGTTGCAAAACTTACATAAGAATTGTATCCGGTTAATCCGGATGTAATAATAAAGGATTGATTTCCAGATGAATAAACAACAGAAACTCCCAACAAATTTTCCAAAATTGTTGCCGCTTCACTAAAGCTATTGATAAAGCTAAAATCTGGATCAGCTATATTTTTTTCATTATTATCAACCACAATCTGTAAATCACCCTTAAAAGATCTTAACTCTTCCAAAGTGACAGCCGACATTGTTGCGCCAATCAAACCGGCGCTTGTATTGTTTTCAGCGTATAAAGCCATATAAAGCTGAGTTGCAACACGATCAGAATCTGTAAATCCAGCAAAATAAACTGTTGCCAGGTTATATTCCATTGAATCATAACCAAATAATTTTCCAATTTCTTCAGCATTTTCAAATATGGATGTAATCCCCGCAGGAATAACATTCTCTTTTCTTGTAAGCATTAAACCAAATAGGTCATTTCCCTTGTTCCCTACGGATAAAACCTTTGGATTAATTCTTACAATATTATTTAATGGTATAGACATTAATTTGTAATCCTTATCATAGTGGATTGGTTTAGAAAATTATCGAACACCAATTTTAGTATTCCCTGTTTCAGGCAATTTAGTCTTGGTTCAAGCATGCCTGGATTTCGAATGTTTGAATGATTTATAAGAAATAATTAATTTTTAATTTGGAATGTGTTTAAGAATAAAAAACCACCCAAAAAGGTGGTTCAATTGTTTGCATGAAGATTGGAAAACTTGTTATTATTTTAAGATTTTCCTTCTTTTTTTGCCGCACTTCTTACATCAAGATAATAAACGAAAGATGCAAGCATCAAGGCAACAGAAGGAATTAAGGCAAACAAATAGGCATAAATCATCATCATTTGTTGTGTCGTTACACTATTATCTGCTGGCAGGGAGATAAATCCCAAATAAATAAATATCCAACCTCCCAATAAAATAACAGCAAACATTAAAAAAGCCGGTAATTTTCTTACATGCTTAGGCATTGTAATAGATTGTTTCGTAATCGCCGAGACCACAGATAAAACAGCACCGACAGCTATCATAAAACTAAAAAAACCGACCATAACCGCTTTAAATAATGCAATTACATCCATGTTATTGCCCCTTGCTTAAATTGTTTTATAATCAAGGTTATTAAACTTTATTTTAGAAAGCAATTATAAGTATATGATATTGAAAAAATAAATTTTATTCAGAATAAAATATTATTGATGATACAAGGGCAAATACTTCTTATAAATTTTAGTAGAACAAATATATCTTACAATTAAAGTCAATTTAATTTCCAATAAATTACCCTAGACAAACTTTTTTATTACAAATAATTCATGACATGATAACAATAAAATGTATTAAATTTTATTCATCAGCATAGATAACCAGTTTTCCTTGATCGTTTTCAGGTTGATCAAGTTGAGCTACGACCAAAACCTTACACCAGCCAGACATTTCCCACTCTTCTAATCTTTGAACAACCAACCAGCGTCGCCCAAGAAATTCCAAAAGATCACCACCGACACCTCTTACACGATCTATGCCGTAAAGTTGTCCATTAGCATAAACCACACGTTTTTCATTTTGTTCACTGGCATAATGACCATGAATCAGCTTATCGCCTTTTAAAGATTGAATTTGCAATTCAATAGGTTCAGGATCTTCATAAACAGCCTCTTGTCGAACTCCTTTTAGAATATAACCTTTTGAACGAAATAATGATCCTGTAATAGAAGGATTTACAATTCCAATCATACTTCGCACCATATCATGAAGCTTCATAGAATCTTATTCCTTTAAATTTATATAGACTAATGTTTATGATTTAAAAATTATATACTTAATTAAATTATAGATTTTATCTATAAATAATTATATTTTTATGTAAAATTGATAATCAATCTTAAGTTTATTGCAAAATACAATTAAAATTACTTAGAAACTATGCATCTGAACAATCATCCTGACATCTGGCAATAAAAACAGACCCATTTACTAATGGAGACCATTTAGAATGACAATTTAAAAATTCATTCCATAAATCCCTTGGCAAACGTGTAAAGCCAATATTTCCAAAAAAACGTCTGCTATCTTTACCTGGCATATCCCGAATACCTCGTAACAGGATGTTTTGACCATCAACCTTAATAACTAAACCGTTGGGTATTCTACAGCCAATAATAATATAATCTAGATTATGTTCTTTAGTATTATCATAAGCGATTATAGATTGAGCATTAATATCTATGGCATCGTCCAAGAATTTATCCATATAATCATCAGCAGCATTGCAATCATTGAATTTAAATTTGCTTAAATCTATCGATTCATCAATTTCAGCATTATCTTCATCTAGAGAATAAAATTGAAGATTTTCCTTTTCATATTCCGAATGATTAAAGTCTAATGATGGCAAATAATATTTTAAACTGGATTTTATTTCCTTGTTGTCAAAATTGTTATTTTTAGCCCTTGTCATAATTCCCTCTTATGGAAAGATACGCAGACGAGGATCAGGAATGGGTTTAGTATAAAAAGTACTACGATATTTTTTTGTTAAAGCCCAAAATTCATATCCATAACGTGTTTGTGCCAACCAAGGATCAATTTTATTTTTTGCATGAGATTTGGTATCTACATGAAGAGAAACACTTCCTTCTGTCACCGATGAAATTGATCCTATAAGCTGATCCCCATTTTCAGTTTTTTTTTGCAAACAAACTAGATGAGAAACCAGCAAATTCATTAAAATACGCTTTTCCTTTAAACAACAAACCACGCTATATTTTCCTGGATTGAAATAAATGGCAGCTCGTTCAGCGATTTTATAAATGGTTTCAGGACGAAAAAAACTCTCCAATTCCGGAAAGCTTGCCGCCCAATATGACCAATCAAACACACATTCCTGATGTTTCAGATCAGATTGTAAATTCATATTGCCTGTCCTGCTTTCACCTGTTCCAGCGACTTTGGCATTTTAGCAGAATCAATCGGTTCAAGACCATGCATCAATGTTTCTTTTTCTTTAGCTTCATCTAAAACTTTTTTCTTTTTATCTGCAGCAAATATGAAACCTTTTTGGTAGGGCGCAAAATTTTCATGTTGTTTGACCCATGCCTCCCAGAAATCTCTTGAAACTTTTGTTAACCCTACAATTTGGGATGCCATATAAAAAGGAGTCTGTGGACGCCCCAAGTGCATGCTGCCTTTTAACTCAACTTTTTCTTTTCCTACTTCTAAAATAATTCCATGAGGTAATTTACAGGCTACTATGACTGTTTCCGCCATTTTAAACCCCAATCATTTGCGCAATCAGGATAGGACGTGTTATGATTGCTCCCCATGATCCCTGTGTCAATTTTTCTTCCATAGAAGAAGTTTTACGAACAATACCATGACTTCTTAATTTTTCAGAAAAAGCACAGGTTATAGTGTCAATACCTTGATAATTCTCTACAAAAAGCTGAATCAATTCACCACCTTCTAACGATAATTGAGGTGCACTGACTTGTGTAAGATTAGGAAAATTTTTCTTCAACAAATCCATAACCCCTACCCCATGTTCATTTGTTTTTAACAAATAGGGTTGAATCTCATTAGATACGACCAATTTTAATGGACTATCCATATTGACGGCATTGTCCAGATTAATCATCCCTTTTGTTTGCGCCTGTAATTGTCTGTACAGTTTCTGAATATCTTCATAAATTTCATTAGCTGAAGCCTTCTCCCAAACCGTACCGCCAGAACCTTTTATTGTGGGTGCAATCGGAGGTAGTAAAGCGGGATCATTCAAGGCACCATAATTTTGCAGGTTGGAAACTCCAAAAAAATAAGACTGGTTCTGCCAATGATTTAATAATAAAGCGGCCGCCATTCTTTTGCGTGATGCAATATCAATATTAGATAAAGCAGCCCGACCCTCTTCACGATCTCCCCATTCTGCAAAAGTTTGGACCAGAAATTGTTGACGCTGGGGAAATGAGGTATTAAGGACACTATATCCTGCCTGGTTAAAATCTCCATAAGCGGCAACATCACCAGCTGGTTCAACGACTGTAAACATCATTGTATCATGTAGCCAATCCCCCTTTTTCGCTTCCCCGTATATAGAAGCTGCCTTACATGGGGCCGTTAAGACATCAATAATATTTGGATCTATATAAGTCGTAAATTGATCTGGAATGGAATTATTTGCCTTTGTTACAGGTGAAATCGAACTATCCCCTACCCTTATATTGTCTGTATAATCAACAACATTGGGTAAGTGAATTCCAAATTGGTTTTCCAAAATTGCTCGATCACGTACCCATGATTTCGTTTGAATGGTCATAATTGTTCCTCTTAAATCCATGCAGAGATTTTGACAATATCCCCGCCCTTTGCATTTTCAGCATATTTATAATTTGTTACGACAGCATTTTTGTCATCTGATACAACAACTTTACCTGTTTCCTTCGACGCATAGACCATTTCACCTTGTTGAACCTGGGACATCATTTCAGGTAATTCAATAATAAATTCCCCCTTACTGAAAACAGTCACCATTGTTCCCGGAGAAATTTCCATATTCCCCTCTCGTGCATCTGGAAGATTGATTCCTGCCCATTCGCGCCCGACAAAACCAATTGGACTTGCATTTCCTTTATTGCTAATCAATCCTTCCCGTTCATCAGTCCATACAAAGGAACCAGCCTCAATTGCTGTTTCTCCAACCTGAAACGCCCCGTCTTTACCCAATAAACTGACCCGTGGATTTACAGACGAAAAATCACCATGCCAACCTTGGGCAGGGTTCAGGTTAACTTTATTTTGAAAAGACATAATTAAATACTCCGTAATCGTGTAACACCAAAACGATGCTGTTCTTTGGAACGAATATATCCAGCATCATTGGCCCTGATTTGTTGTTTATGTGCAAGCATCATATCAACAGTATATTTTAACTGGTCGTATCCCATGTTTTCTGGAGGATTTTTTCCTGTAACTTCACTTAACACCGTTCGTAGAATTACCTCCCCGCTATCTTCTGTACCAGCCCATTCACCAACCAGGGGTTTTACCAGAATTCTGGCTTCTTGGGCCTGTTTAGCTTTTGTCATGATCCGACGTTCTATTAATCGTTCTAGGGAAACTGCATCATAAGCTTGGGTTTTAAGTCCTGTTTTTTTAATTAAGCTATCCTCAACATCAAAACCACCTGATGCATTCATATCATCATCTGAGGTCGATATAGTATCAATTGAATCATCATCATTTACCTGTGCATTCTGATCATTTTCAGATAATACCTTATGAACAAGACCAACAATTTTTTCTACCTGTTGCCCATCTTTACAATCTTTTGCCATAGAACAATCAGAAAGGACCGCTCTCAATAACTTTCCAATATATTTGCGACGTGCACCACTAACAGAGGCAACCGCATCTGTAATTTGTGTATAATTGGCTCTTTCAGATTTTGACTGATTTAAAAAATCAGCAAGGGCTAAAGCTAATTTCTGCCCTAAATTATTAAGTTTTGACATTTGTATGTTCAACCTTTCATCTGCAACTCTAACATCATGTCCTGCACGACCTTGTTCAACCAAAGCAATATGATCGACATTAATATCCGTCATCATTCCGTCATAAGGCTCATTTTCAAACATTCCGGTCTTCATTACAGGTGTAAAAGCGTAGGAAGCAGATAATTCAGCCTGTGTATTGTTTTTAATTGCCTGTATATAATCCCCGTCCCAAATCGTAATTGAAGCCTGAATATAAGGATAAGAAAAAGACGGGTCTGAACCCGTCGTTCCAATGACTTTTGAATTATCAAGCTGATCCGCATCTGCAGCTTTATGCACGTAAAGAATGGGACGTTCTTTAAAAGAAAAGACCGCTTTTTTTAAAGCATCTGGTGATCGAAGAAAACGATATTTACGTTCTGGTTCCAAACCATATTTCATATGATTTTTTATCTCGAATCCATAATACTCACATATATTAGCCTTGGTTAAATTTGTTTTTTTTACACGTAAATGTCCGTTCCAGTCCTCAAAACGCATTGTTTTTGCATCAAAAGCCAAGGTTCGGTTCCATAAATTACCCATAATTTTACCTATATATTTGATATCAAAAGGGTTTTTTGGTTAAAAACTTATAAAATAAAAAATGTAGATTTATACAACTTTTGATATTCATGAACATTTTACTGCACCTAATATTTTTTATATAAAACCTATTTTTTAAAATTTATAAAAGAAAATAGAGCTGAGTGATCTTCATTTTCTAATAAGTCTTTTATTTGAGAAAGGCTTAAAATATTATTGGAAACATAATCACACATCGTTTTTGCTATGTTCATATTAACTTGAGATTGCTGCAATTCGTCCAATTGCCACAAAGAATTAAAATCAAAAGTGATATCTGGATCTATTTTTCCAAATAAATGCAGTTGAACAATTTCAAGAATTTTCTGCAATGGTTGACGTAAAACCGTTTCCTGAAAAGCGGCAATTCTATCATAAAAACAACGTATTTCTCCATCGGAAGATGCATTCAAACCTGATGGTGTAATACCTAATAATTTTACCAAAGGAATACCTGAAATTGCGGCCATATGTTCCTGAGCCTGAGCTTGTAATTGTGCCAATCCAGTCAAGGGTGTAGCAACATTTGTAAGTTCTTCTGTTTCTTTATCTACAATCTGCAAACCACGATTGTCACGGTAAGCCGCCATTAAGGCAGCCCTTTGCGTCAATTCTTCGCAACCAGGACTTAATAACTGAGATAAATCCGTTTTCAAAACCATAGTTGAAAAAGACTTGATTAAATCCGATACTGATTGTCGCGTCCTTAACCAGTTATCAACATAAGGTTTGGCCATAAAAGCAAATGGAATCCCACCAAAATTATAAGCTGGTTTCAAAATATCAGGAACTGGTTGAGAAATGATTGTAATCAACCTGCTGGCATGAATTTGTTTTCCCAATACCCACCACATTGAAGGCTTATAAAAATCTTCTGTAAAAGGATCTGTTGTATCATATGAAACAGGGGTCACCCAGGTCGGGTCAATAAGCTTGAATCCACGCAGCTCACCTTTTCTAATTTTTTTTGAAGTCAGGTATAAAGGCGCCTGTTTTTCCTCATCATCATGATTAGCCGTTTCTAAATCAATATAAAGATGTACCAGCCCAAAATAACCTTCCGTACATAATGATTTTTTAATTAAATCTTGAATATTTAAACGCTTAAATTCCGCTTTTATTTTATTTATAATGGATGAATCATACCCTTCCTTTTTGATATGTTTAAACCTTATCCATTCTCTTGTAGCCTCTTCTGCTCTCGTTTCAATAATTATTCTATATTCACCACGTAAGGATAATTGTGCCAGATATGGGTATCCGGGAAATCCAATTCCCTCTTCAAATAATGTCTTCGTCGGACAATTTCCAACATTGAAACTATGAAATTGATTAAAAAACAAGCTGTCGTTAACAGTTACAGAATTATAAGAATCGCCAACCACTCCTTCTGGAGCTTGATATGGTATATATATATCCTGTTTGTTTCCAAAAAATTCTGGATTTTGTCTAGGAATATTAATATTCCTTAATTTGGTTTTTTTCACCATAACCGAATTTATCTTTCATTATTAAATATCTCGATTGAAAGTTTAATACGCTGTTCAACTATCGGTTTTGTTGTTTTTAAAAATTTAAATCTAATTTATATAAAATGTAACTATGCTAAATTGGTTTTAAAAATTTAACATTATATTACCGCTTATAACAAAATTGTGATTTTTTAAGGTCTTAAAATAATTGAAATCAGTAATGTTTAATTATATATTATTAAAATCATTGACTATTTCAATTAAGATTATTTTATAATTTTATTAATCATAGTTATTTAAATCATTTAAATATTTTAGTTCATTAAAGCGGAATGGCTTTATAGGCTATTCCGCTGTTTTATTTAATTATCAATACGAAATTTAATTAAATATTCATAATTCCTTGCCAATTTGGCATTTTCGGTAATTTTCTTTGTAATGAAATAGCTTCAAAAGCGCCAGAAGAAGCATCAACCTGATCATCATGTGAACCATTAGGAAAGTCAGAAAGTTCATCTAAATATGATCTGTTCCAATTAGCTCTCAATAAAGATACATTTCCTATGTTAACCTGTGATGCAAATGGGTCAGCTCTGGCAATTTTATTCCCCGTTTCCCGTATTGCTTTTATTTTATACCCGGCAAGCATTTTGAGGTAATATTGCACCTGAGCCACACCCGCCTGTCCAGGATCCTGTGGAATTACAATTTTAACATCAAAACCATCCTGACTGGCGACAGCCTTGACAGTCTTAATAACTTCATCTGGCAAACCACGAAGTCGCACAACATCAAGCACTGTATATCCACTATCTACATTCCGTTGCATCTTTACCCCCACGGTCCAATCAGGATCATATTTGCCAATATCTCTGGAAGCAGCAAAATCCCAACGTCTGACAACCTGGACTGGTTTTGGTGCTGCATCAATAATATTTAGCATATTGACTTTGAAAATTGATCCAGTTGATAGCGTTGGTTCACCTTGATACAAAGCAAACCAGTCTCGTTCACCCACTGCCTTTCGAATCTGTTCAAGCTCATTTCTATCATACACTTCAGGCCATAAAGGCTCACCTTTTTTCCGTCCTAAAACATCATTTTCATTTGCAATAGCTGGTAAATTAATAACCTCCCATTTTTCACCTGTATCATTTTTCATCTGTGATAATAACCTTCCCGCCAAATCATCAACATGCCAACGAGTCTGAACAATAATAATGGCCCCACCGGGCATAATTCGTGTTCTCAATACAGACTTATACCAATCCCAGACATTATCACGCATTATTTGACTTTCAGCTTCATGTCTATCTTTTACAGGATCATCAATGATAGCAAGATGTCCTCCATAACCTGTCATGCTTCCACCAATACCGGCTGTTAAAAACACACCCCCATGATTGGTTTCCCATAAATCCTTTGCTTTGCTATCAATTGAAAGAGCAACATCAGAAAAAATATTTCGATAATATTTTGATGTCACTAAATTACGAACATCACGACCAAATTTATCTGCTAGTTTAGCTGAATAGCTGGCTGTAATGACTTGTTTTGTAGGATTGCGCCCTAAAAACCAGGCAGGAAAACGTTTTGAAATTAATTCACTTTTTCCATGGCGCGGTGGCATAAAAACCATCAGTCTTTTAACTTCACCACGTTCAACTGCTTCAAGTTTTTTACATAATAAATTCAGATGAAGACCGGCACGATAATCCGGTTTTGTATAAATTGTAAATGCCGAAAGATAATGACGCGCATCATGACGTTTTTTTAGTTCTTCAATGGCTAATTTTTTTGCTTTTTGTAGCAAAATCATAAATTATATTTTTACACCTAACAAAAATTTTATCATATAATCGTAATTATTATCTAACCGAAATTTGATTCATTCAGAAAAAAGTATTATATTAAAAATTACCTTAAGGTTTTGAAGTTATTAATTTTTTATAAAGGTATAGACAAATGAAAATTTTACAAACAAACGAATTGTCAAAAGTTGCTGGTGGTCATGGTCACAATAATAACCATCAACATCATAACAATAATCAACAGCATAATAATCATCATGATAGAGTTATTAATCCTCCTCATAATGGTAAAGCTGATGGCTTGGCAAAACTCAATATCATTAAAACCGGACTAGAAAACGGTGATAATTGGGCCACAATCGGAAAAAATATTCACAACTATTTTGCTGAGAAATATAGTTTTGTTGATCATTTTGGCAGATAAGAGCCTTTATGCAACCTTGATAGAATTGCTTCATCAAGGTTGCATCATTTATTAATTTTAATAATTTTATAATAAAACTATTTTAACGCGATCTCGCCAATAAAGTTTTTTAGTTCTTCTTCAGACATATCTTCTAATGTTTTGATTTGTGTCATTTCTACTTTTGCATCATTCAATTTTGGATGACAATACGGTGCTGTCTTATAGGCAATTTCCAAAGCTGTTTCATATTTTTTTTCCTCCAAAGCTTTGTTCATTATTAAAATCATTATTTCTAATGGCAACTTATGTTTTTTTAAAAATTTAATTTTTCTAGCTCGAGGATTTTCCATAATTATTTGCTTAAAATATTATCTAATAATATCAATTAAATTTTTATAGAATAAAAAAATCATTATTTTAAAATAATGATTAGTAATATTAGACCATGTAATAAAAGTAAAATATTAGTTTAATATTATTAATTGTTTTTTATATTCCCTTAATTATGAATTTACATAATTAAGGGAAAACCAGTAATTAAAAGTATTATTAAAAATTATTGTAAAAATATATTAACTAAAAAAAGAATGTGCTTATTAATTTTCTAATAAAATATATTTATAATTTTTTTTAGGTTATTTCAATGATTATTTCATCACCTCATTAAAATGTTACCTATTGTTATACATCTACTTGACTTTTATTTATATTTAATAAAATTAATTGTTGTTGTACTTAAAACAATTTTACTTTCAACATAATATTAAAAATTTTTAAACGGTAAAATTCCGACGATAAAGACTGGGAGATAATCCTACTATTTTTGTAAATATCTTCCGAAACGCATTTAAATCTTTATAGCCACATTCGATTCCTATCTCATCAATCAATTTTTTTGAAAATTGTAATAAAAATTGAGCGCGGCAAATTCGATGATGTTGAATATATTCTGTAACAGTCATTCCCGTGGCTTTAATAAAACGCCTCTGCAATGTCCGTATTTCCAATCCTGTTACTTTCGATAACTGTTTCAATGAAATATTCATATTCTTTTGATTAGATATCCATTTTTGTCCCTTAATTATTGGAATATCTCCATGCGTTAAATTAGGTGAAAAAATATTAAAATAACTTTGTGCACGTCTTGCAGGTTGGACCAAAAAAAATCGTGCAACCTCAGCCATCACTATGGAACCGAAAAATTTTTTAACCAATTCCAACCCAAGATCTATCCAAGATAATGAACCTGCCGTAGTAATAATATTTCTTTCCTCAATGACCATAGAATCAAAATCAGTATAGATATTTGGAAACTGGTTTTTAAATCGATGTTTTAACTGCCAATGAGTCGTAACTGTATAACCATCCAATAGTCCAGTCTCTGCCAATAAAAAAATGCCATTGCCAATAGAGGCAATTGTACAAGGTTGTTTCAAGGAATGTTTTAAAAAATTAATATGCGTATTATATTTACTTCCAGATGGACATTCATCTGTACAAGGAGGGACAATGATCACAGAAAAATTCAAGTCATTTTTTTTAACAATAAATGAAGGCAGGTCAAAATTCACTGTTGGCTTATCAATTTTTACAATTTTAATTTGAGGTATGGGAAGGTTAGTATTCCAATTCTCCTTGACCAACTGATTTGCTACAGAAAAAAAATCAATTAAACCGAAAATGGCTCCTTGTTGAACATTAGGGTACATTAAAAGACCAATATTAATAAGATCTATTTTTTTCATATATCATTATCCATACTGTTTTTATTACATAAGCAAGCGATAAAAACTGTTTAAAATTTTTTACGTAAAATGTATTTAAAGTCTTAAATTTATTAATTTAAATTAAACATCATAAACTAATTGATTATGGTGAGCTCTGATAATTCTTTATATTAACTATTCCTTAAAAATTATACTGACTAAAATAAAAATATATTATTTATAAAAATAAGTAACGATATTCAACTCTGTGAATATTTATTTTAAAAAAACGTTTTCCTTATAATCATTTCAAAACAAAAATATTAATAATATTTAATTTTTATAACAAAGCAATCCATAATTTTAAATACCATACATATTCATCAAAATTATCATGAATAATAAATATAATAAAAACATAAAACATGTGATAAATTTACTTAATCTATTATCTTTAATTTTTTTATAACAAATAAATAGAGACCAATGAATTATAAAAAAACTATTATTTTTACATTATTAATAAATATCCTAATATCCCCCTTAACTGGACAATCCAGCAATTTACAAAAAGATGAAATTAAAAGACTATTTACTAAATCAAAAAAATTACCCTTGCATACTGATCAATTCGCAAATAGTTTGAAACTTTTACCGCCTCCACCAGATAGAAATAGTCAACTATTCACAATTGATAAAGAAATATATCTCAATACACGCAAACTTATAAACACATCTCGATGGAACCAAGCCATTGAAGAAGCCGCTATTTTTAACGGAACAATCGGAAAGAACTTTTCTAAAACCATCGGTATTGAAATATCCAAGAAAAATACTCCCATTACTCAAGATTTTTTAGAGGATCTGTTAATCATGAGCGGTAATTTTGGAACTGATAAAGCGAAAAAACACTATCAAAGAATTCGTCCCTTTATGTATTATCACACACACAGCTGTACTCCAGAGGATGAGAGCCTACTGCGTAAGGATGGTTCATACCCCTCAGGTCACGCAGCTTTTGGATGGTCCGCTGCCTTATTTCTATCCGAAATTTTTCCAGATAAACAAGACCAGATATTGAAAGAAGGTTATGAATTCGGACAAAGTCGCGTTATTTGTGGTGCGCACTGGCAAAGCGATGTAGACGCAGGCCGATTGATCGGAGCTGAAGTCGTCGCTCGTTTACATGCAAATCAAGAATTCAGAAAAAAACTTAAACAAGTTAAACAGGAACTCCTCAAAAAGTCACGGAAAATCCATTTTAATAAAAATTAACAAACTTCTAATAAAAATGCAATTATCGTTTAACATTTTTAATGATTAAGTATTATTAATAAAATACAATTGTATATTTGATTTGATATGTTAATAATTTGATGATAGGTTATTTAAATAAATTATAACCCCCTTCTATTCAGGAATATTAAAATGCGAGAAATTACATCACATGAAATTAATAGCGTATCAGGTGGATCTTTTTTGGGTGATATTATCGGGGGCAATATTACACTTCCCGTTTCTTCCGCTTTAATAGGCTCTTTCATAGGCGCTTCAATTGGAGGAATTGTCGATAATCTTTATGGTAGCTTAACAGGAATTAAAACCAACAATGAAGCAAATGCCGGAAGTAAACTTGGAAGTGGTATTGGATCTATTGTTGACGCAGCCAAATCAAAAAATGCCGCCGATATAAGTAGCAATGTTAACAATGCAATTTCTGGGATAGGATTAGGTACAGTTGGAATTATTAATGGAATATCGCAGGGAATTGCTAATCTCTTCCATTAGTTTCAAGGTACATAATGAAATTTTCCTACAACTATTCATTATATTATTTAAAATAAGTTGTTTTTATCGTGTAAATTGGTTCACTTATAATTAATATAAATATAAAAAATCTTTAGAGAATATATAATATTTCAATCATAAACATTTATGATTGAAATAGTGTTTCTCAACATTCTTACAAAATTTATTTAATCTATCAAGATTATTATCCATGAATTCTCTTTTCAGGCATGAAGTTTTAGAAGCAAAACGAGATACATGGTTAGGTCGCGTACAGGATGTACAACCTATTCCTATAAAAATCATCGCGGTTATCTCATTCATTTGTGTCGTTATTATCATATTATTCACTATTTTTGGTGGTTATACGCGTCGTATACATGCTTCCGGCAGCATTATGCCTACAGAAGGGTTAATCACTATAGGATCAAGAACAAATGGCATTGTTATTGAAAAAAACGTTATAGAGGGCCAATTTGTTCATAAAGGCGATAAATTATTCACGATAAGCCTCGAAAACACCTCTATCAATGGACCCACACAACAATTAACTAATAACTTGTTGAAAAAACAAAAAAATATTCTTGAAAAACAGCTTGCACTCAAAGAAAAGGCCGCTCCCATTGAAAAAAACAATATTAAGGAAACACTCTCTAATCTTTATAAACAGCATGATAAAGTTACCCAGCAAATCGAAAATGACAATCAAATAATCCCCTTGGTCCAACAATCGTTACTGATGATTGAAAAAGCCAAGAAAATGTCTTTGGCAACAAATCAGGAATATCAGAATCAATTATACACATATGCCCAAATTCTAGGTACTCATGCACAGTTCTTACAAAATCAAACATCGATTGAAGGCCAAATATTAGAAAATGCATCAAAATATCAACTGTACGATAACAATTACCAACGTGATCTCAATGAAATTAAAAAAAGCATAAATGATATTGATCAGAAAATCATACTGGGAGAACGTAATCAAACTATTTTCGTTACAGCCCCCATAAATGGAACCATAACAGCGCTTCGAGGATATATCGGTCAACAAGTTTCACAAGATTCCGCCTTAACTAGTATAGTTCCAGAAGGTCAAGCAATCGAAGCTGAACTTTATGTTCCTAGTTCAGCCGTGGGACTTTTAAAGAAAAATAGCAATGTTATTTTACGTTATGCAGCATTTCCATATCAAAAATTTGGTCTATACAACGGGACTGTTACCGAAATTACTTATACACCAGTTACATCGGATATAATGGGTAAAGACAGCAATCCCAATTTAAAAAATGAAATAATTGGTCCAAACAGTAAGATTGATCGTAACTTTTATAGAATTCGGGTAAAACCTGAAAAAAACTTCATTGCAGCTTATCCCAATAAAAAATATTTTTTGCAGCCCGGAATGCAAGTTGAAGCTGATATTGCCGTTGATTATCGTCGCCTTTATCAATGGATGTTCCAACCCATTATTGAGGTTAACGATACTATTAAAACAAGATTAACGAAACCGAACTCATGATTAATACATTGAAAAGACTAAATTTTGGTTTTTGCCAAACTGTTCCCGTAATTTTGCAAGTGGAAGCTTCCGAATGTGGCCTGGCATGTCTTGCCATGATTATGAGTTATTATGGAAATTATATTGATCTAACAACATTTAGACAAAGAGAATCTATTTCTATCAAGGGAATTACCCTACAGAATATTGTTGATATTGCGCAACGGAATAACTTGACAACACGTCCTTTGCGTTTGGAAATGGAAGAACTAAACAAATTACGCTTACCTTGCATTCTTCATTGGAGTTTAAACCATTTTGTCGTGTTAACAGATGTAAAAACCAATGGAATTATGATTAATGATCCCGCCCGTGGAAAACGTAAGTTACTTTGGGGTGAAATCAATAATGAATTTACAGGAGTGGCGCTTGAGATTGCTCCCGACCAAAATTTTACCCGAAAAGATGAGCGCAACAATCTTCATTTACGTGATCTTTTCAGAAAAACAGACGGTCTTAAAACAACCCTGTTTTATCTTTTATTAACATCTCTTGGGTTGGAAGCTATTTCAATTGTCATGCCTATGGCCTCGCAAGTCATTATTGATGAAGTCATTGTGACTTTGGATAACGGCTTGCTAACAACAATCACAGTTGGAATTGCCATTCTTATTTTGCTGCAAATGCTTATTTCCACAGCCCGAACATGGATGGTCATGCTTTTCAGCACCCGTGTATCTGTTCAATGGAATGCCAGCCTTTTTGAACATTTATCCAAATTACCGCTGGATTATTTCTTGAAAAGACATGTTGGAGATATATTATCCCGTTTCGGTTCATTAGGTATTATTCAACAAACCATTACAACTGATATGGTACAAGCAATCATGGATGGTTTAATGGCAATTGGTATGTTTGTAATGCTAATCATCTATGGTAAATGGCTAGCACTTGTAACATTAATTGCTGTAATCCTTGACGGTATAAGCCGTCTTATGGCTTATCGCCCTTACAAGCAAGCCTCTGAAGAGGGTATTGTCTATAATGCTAAAAAGGATTCACATCTTATTGAAACTTTGAGAGGTATGGCAAGTATCAAGTTACTTGGATTGCGGGAGCGAAGACGTGCACGCTGGTTAAATTTATTGGTTGATGCAATCAATGTCGGATTAAAAACACAACGTTATGACCTTATTTTTGGACGTATAAATGATTCCATCTTCGCTATTGACAGGTTAATAATGTTGGTAATCGGGGCACATTACGTCATGGATAATAAAATGACAGTTGGAATGCTGGTTGCCTTTCTATCCTACAAAGACCAATTCACCGGACGCATAGGCAATCTTATCGGTGCCGCCTTCAAACTAAAAATGCTTTCTATCCAGAGTGATCGTATTTCAGATATAGTCTTAACACCTACAGAAAGTGAAGAAAATGCTATAATATCTATATCGAATAATAACAGATTGACGGAACAACTTCATATTAATGATCAAAACCATCTTGTGTGTAAAAATTTGGGTTTTAGATACTCTCCTGCTGAACCTTGGGTATTTCGTAATATAAACCTGAAAATTCCAAAGGGTAAAAGTATTGCTATTGTAGGCGCATCAGGATGTGGAAAGTCAACAATTTTAAAAACAATGATGGGTTTAACCCATCCAGAGGAAGGTGATATCTACTTTAACGGTCGAAATATATTAAAAGAATCGCTTGACAATTACCGACAAGAAATTGCTGGTGTTTTACAGGATGATGGACTGTTTTCTGGTTCAATTGCAGATAATATTTGCGGGTTTGATGATAAACCTGATCAGGAAAAAATTATTGAATGTGCACAGAAAGCTGCAATTTTACAAGATATAATGGCAATGCCCATGAAATTTGAAACATTTGTTGGTGATATGGGAAGTTCCTTGTCAGGAGGACAAAAACAAAGGGTTATTTTAGCCAGAGCTTTATATCGCCAACCAGCAATCCTATTTTTAGATGAAGCAACCAGCAGTCTGGATGAACCAACAGAAGCCCATATTGCGACAATACTAGATGAAATGAATATAACACGCATTATTGTGGCACACCGGCCTGCAACAGTTGCGCATTGTGATTATGTTATTGTAATGAATGTTGAAAATGCACAATCTGGAAAAATTGAAATTGTTGAAAGACAAGAACTTATTCACAGACACCAACAGCATAAAACATCATAAACCTTCAATTCAAAAGATAATTCCGGATACGGTTTTTTAAAAGAACATAATTTTATATATTAATCAGTTTGGTTATAATACAATCAGAAAACCAGGAAATTAACCCTGTTACAATTTATTTCAATAATTTAAATATAAAAAGCCTGTTCTAATTAAAAAAACAGGCTTTTATAAACTGTGGAAAAATTATTGTGCTGAACCAGATTTAAAATGTTTCATACAATCACTATAATAACCTCCGCCTTTTTGAATCCATTTCAAATTGCCATTCTTATTATCGGCTTTGTTCGCTTTATATTGATCCAAACAGGTATGCATCCGAGCAGTACCTTCTTTCTCATTTGAATATTTACTATCAACCGCGTTTGGAAAAACTGCATCACCTGCTGCTATACTTGATGCTGTAGCATCTTGTTTAGCTGGAGATTTAGAAGAAGCTTTATTCTGGGATGTATCAGATTTTTTCGCATCTTGCTGATGCATTTCATCTTTGACAGATCTTTCATCTTTACAATTAGCTGCCTTGAATTCTCTAAACGTTTTTTCTTTGACGGTTCCAGCTTTTTTAGCTGCCGTAAACTGCTGATGACATTCTTTGGATGTAACAGCATGGACAGCATTATTTACCAGCAAAGAGGTTCCGACAAAAGAGGTAATAGCTAAACCGGCACCTATAACAGGAAAGCGCGCAACTATGGATTTTATCATTTATAATACCCTTACATAAATAAAAGGTTTAATATTCTTAAACCAATAGTATTAAAGCGCTTTTTGTTAAAAATTGTAAACAAAAATAATTGCTAATATTCAATTTATCTGTTCATTATGTAAAACCATATCTAACCCTTGCCTTTCTGAATCTGTATCCACACGCAATCCAATCAAACAATCAATAATTTTCAATAAAACAAATGAAACAAAACTGCTCCAGATTATTGTGACAGCAACTGCCTCAATCTGGGCAATAACAAGATGCAAAGATGCACTAATACCCACTGGATCTGTCTCTGTAGCGGACAATGGACCAAAGGCAAAAACACCGGTTAAAATTGCCCCGATAATTCCCCCCATTCCATGAATACCAAAAGCATCAAGAGAATCATCATATCCCAATTTTCGTTTTAAATAAGAACAACTCCAAAAACAAATCAACCCGCCTAGAAATCCCATCAATAAGGCCGGGCCAGGCATTACAAAACCAGCTGCTGGGGTAATGACTACCAAGCCAGCCACTGCTCCAGAAACAATACCAAGTACTGTTGGTTTTTTTCGAATAGTCCATTCGATCGACATCCAACCAATACCACCAGCAGCGGCAGCAATCTGTGTTACAAGTACCGCCATGGCTGCACGACCATTTGCTCCCAAGGCTGATCCTCCATTAAAACCAAACCACCCAATCCATAATAGGGAAGCGCCCATAACAGCATAACCTACATTATGCGGTGCCAAATCACTTCGACCATACCCTAATCGTTTTCCTGCAACCAGAGCACATATTAAACCAGCAATACCGGCATTAATATGAACAACCGTTCCACCTGCAAAATCAATTGCTCCTAGATTGGCCAACCAGCCCGTCGGATTCCAAACCCAATATGCAACAGGAACATAGGAAAATAATGCCCATAATATGCAAAATATACATAGGGCAGAAAATTTTATACGTTCTGCAACCGATCCAACCAAAATTGCCACAGAAATAATGATAAATGTCATTTGAAACATAACATAAACACTTTGTGGGATAGTCATAATGACAGGATTGTTTCCATTGGCTCCTAATATGAACCCCTTATCAACACCCATGTGATAGTTACCAAGAATTCCATTCAACATAAATTGTGATAAATTACCAATAAAAGAATTCCCTGTCGTAAATACAAGACTGTATCCCACTGTTATCCATATTAAAGTAACAAGACAACATATAGCAAAGGATTGCATCATTGTTGCAAGAACATTTTTCTTGCGAACCATCCCTGCATAAAATAAGGCCAATCCTGGAATTGTCATTAATAAAACCAATGCACTGCTGATTAACATCCATGCCGTATCACCACTATCCAAAACAGGCATCACTGGCAAAGCCCCTAATGCAGAATCTGGAATTAATCCAACTATACACATCAGATACAGAAAAATTTTTTGAATATTCAGAAAATTTTTATTTTTACATTTCATTGGAAACTATTCCCGTACAATCCAAGTAAAACCCACTTTATTCTATCAAATCAATAGTTTATGCTTATGATACATAGAATGAAATCTTATTGTTTTAGTCCTTATTCAACTATTAAACATTGTTAGACAAAGCACAATCCTTTGCAAAAAAAATTATATGATTTTTTTTACATGTAAAAAAAATCTGGTCATTTGAATAAAAATATAGTTTCCTTATATGTCTTGTTAACCAAAGTCACATTTCTCCCTAAGGATACTGATAAATTTGCATGAGGGCATGATGAAAAAAAAATTTGGTCAATCTCTTCATCCAATTGCACCTACTCAAAACGCAATGAATGATCCGAATAACCTATTAGCGAGCGGCCCCGACAGCCACGAAATAAACCTTCAAGCCTTGTGGGAAAAAATGGTTCAAGAAAGCAATGGATGTTGTGATCCTTTATTATCCAGTTTTTTTGATACATGCATTCACAGCCATCATGATTTCAAAACCGCCCTGACTTGTATGATAGGACGCAAATTAGAGGATGCCTCCATCCCCTATCAGGCATTAACTGATTTAATCAAACAGGTGTACAGAACCAATCCGCCTCTCATTTCCATAGCTGCAGCCGATTTGATCGCGGTTATGATGAGAGACGCAGCATGCTCCGATTTAATTACACCATTTCTATTTTTCAAGGGATTCCACTCCATTCAGGCCCATCGCATTTCCCATTGGCTATGGCATAATCAAAGACGCTATCTGGCACTTCATTTACAAAGCCGTATTTCGGAAGTGTTTGGGGTTGATATACATCCTGCCGCCCGTCTGGGACAGCGAATCATGATAGATCACGCCACTTCTGTTATTATTGGAGAAACCGCTGTTGTAGAAGATGACGTTTCAATATTACAAGAAGTTACCCTTGGGGGAACGGGCAAAGATGAAAAAGACCGTCATCCCAAAATCCGTCGGGGAGTCTTAATCGGTGCAGGTGCAAAAGTATTGGGAAATGTGGAAATTGGAGAGGGAGCCAAGATTGGTGCAGGGTCAATTGTTTTAGAAGCAGTCAAACCTTACACAACCGTAGTTGGCAATCCTGCCCGACAAATCGGGGTACGTCATAAAGATTTACCTGGAGTATCAATGGATTTAAGTCTTCCCCCTATTGATTACGTTATTTAACAACTGCATTATCAACAGAACGCATATAAGGTTCAAGTTCATCAAGCCTCTTCATGACAAATGCTACATCAATTGGTTTTTCCCAGGCACTAAGATGATCTGGCGCCCCATGATCAACACCACTGTCAAATTGATCGGCCCAATAACGCAATCGGCTTTGTAAAGACAAGACCAGAAAACATGGATTGATATGATGACTTGGAATCAATTCATAAATCAATGTGTCTTTTTGACAGAAAACGATATTTGATAAACCTGCACCCAACAAACCAACCACAATTTTTGCATAATGAAAAAGCATGATTTGTTCATCTAGACTGTATAATTCAGGATTTAAAATAAAATATCCTCTTTTCTCCAATGCTTCAACAAGCTTTTCCTCATTAGGTAAATGCCGATTATTCTTATTTACGCGACTAATATATATCTTGTCATATTTCGCTATTGACTGAATAGATACAACAGCATTCTGTTTCATTTTGACATATGCCTGCTCAGAAAGCTTTGAACAGGAATAGCCAAATTTTTGTGAGAGATAATCAAAATAATAAAATTCTGAAAATCTATATTGTTTTTCCTTTTCAATGGGATAACACATGGATAAGTCAAGTCCCAGCAATTCCAAACTGCGTTTACGCCATAACATCAATGGGTAAGGCAAAAGAAATTTGGCTTTTATTCCTGATTGCATTGCCGCATAATAAGCTGGAATGGCATGCATCATCCAATGAAAATAATTGTTTTCCCAATGATCAGAACAACAGAATACAGCTCCCTGATCTCGCGCATCAATCAGTTTATCCGATTGAATGTGGATGGAATTGAGCAAATTTTCCGATAAGTAATAATTACTGTTGGTGATTACCCGGTTTTGTTTGAAATATACCATATGATAAACATCGAGGGTTATATCTTTCAGATGATAACGGTAAATTGTCTCGGCTGGATGTTTCCAGCGCAAAAAAGGATATGATTGATTGTTTGTAAATTCCTGAATATTCTTCCATCGCGGGCTGCCATAACATCCAATCGTTTTTTCAATCTTAACAGTTTCAATAGAATGGTGATTTATACGATTTTGCTGATGAAAAACTAAATCTTTTATTTTTTCACGCGTTGATACAGACAATCTAAACAAGCTGATCTTTACCTTTAATATTGCATAAAAAGAACGATTTTAAATAAAATAACATAAAATTTCTAGATTAAATTAGAATGGATTATTTCGTACAAGGCAATGGCACCCGCAACTGATACGTTTAAACTGTCAATATCCCCAGCCATATATAATGAAACAATTTCATCACAATTTTGACGGACAAGCTGTCGCAGTCCCTTACCTTCGGCACCCAACACCAATGCCACTTTTCTTTGCTTATAATTTTGACCATTTAGAACCTCACCCTGCGCATCCATTCCAAGAACCCAAAAACCTTTTTCCTTTAACTGCTTCATGATACGTGAAAGATTAACCACTTTCATTACCAATACAGAATCAAGAGCACCCGATGCCGCTTTGGCCAAAACCCCGCTTTCTTCTGGGGAATGACGATCCTGCATAATAATTCCAGCTGCCCCAAATGCCATTGCCGAACGTAAAATAGCACCAACATTGCGAGGATCTGTAACTTGATCAAGGATGAGCACGGGTCCATGCCGTTTCACTATATCCTCTAAATCTGGGTCGGGAAGTGGCATAACCTGTAATGCAACGCCCTGATGTACAGCATCCCGACCACAAAACCTATCCAACATCATACGATCAACAATTTCATAAGATATATTTAAAGGCCGTTCCAATTTGGTCATTAAAGTGTCAAATATCTCTTGTGTAGCCAACAAACGATTTTTTTGACGTAATGGATTTTTCAAAGCCGCTTGCACAGAATGCAAACCATACAACCAATATCCACCCTCTTTTTGATGAGAATTAGAAACAGGTTTTTTACTCATATATAATTCAATCTTTTCTATATATTTAAAAATCAAATGATTATAGAGAAAATCAAAAAAATCTACAAAGAAAAGTTAAAAACTCTGTTGACATCTATCAAAAGAACCTGTTATTTGTTTTCCATCTTCCGATGGAGGGGTGCCCGAGTGGCTAAAGGGGGCGGACTGTAAATCCGCTGACGTGCGTCTACGTTGGTTCGAATCCAACCCCCTCCACCATATTAAATAATTGAATTCTCATTTTTTATTTATTTCAAAAAAAAATCAATTCATCGTTAAATTTATTTTGTAGTTTTTATAAAGTTAATCCACCAAAAAACAAAAAATAATAATAAGCGTCTGCAAAACCGTAACGAAAAACAATTTTCACTTGCAAAACAATCCATATTCAAATAATCTCGGTTTCATTTTCGTTATATTTCGAAAGGAATATAAACTATGATTAATTCCATTGATCATATTGTGCTGACAACATACAGGCTTGATGCGTGTATCCATTTTTACACTCAGGTTTTACAATTTTCCCTGCAACATTTTGGACAAGATCGAATAGCTTTTAAATTCGGCAATCAAAAAATCAATGTTCATGAATATGGTAAGGAAATTGAACCAAAGGCACATTTACCCGTACCAGGTTCTTTAGATATCTGTTTTGTTACTCAAGAAAAACCAGCAACAATTCTTGCTCATTTACAGAAACATGGAATTAAAACGCTTGAAGGTCCTGTCAACCGAACAGGGGCGCAGGGGTCCATTGAATCCATTTACCTACGTGACCCTGATCTGAATTTAATCGAGATTGCACGATATATTGAAAACCCCTGAATCAAACAAGGGGTATTTTTAAAAATCAATAACTCTTATTCTATATTTTAACTTTGTGCCAAGGCCTGTTCAAGATCCTGAATAATATCATTTACATTTTCGATACCAATCGATAGACGAATCACATCGGGTCCCGCTCCTGCAGCAATTTTTTGTTCATAACTTAATTGACGATGTGTAGTCGATGCAGGATGAATGACTAAGGAACGCGTGTCTCCAATATTAGCCAATAAAGAAAACATTTTTAACGAAGAGACAAACCGGACAGCTGAATCATATCCTCCTTTTATTCCAAAGGTAAATACTGATCCAGCCCCTTTAGGCGCATATTTCTTCTGCAAATCATTATATTTATTATCAGGCAATCCAGCATACGAAACCCACGCAACCTTTTCATGATTAGCCAGATAATGAGCTACCACATTTGCATTGTCACAATGACGCTGCATACGCAAAGGTAAGGTTTCAATTCCCGTTAAGATCAAAAATGCATTAAAAGGAGAAATTGTTGGACCAAAATCACGCATACCCAATACACGCGCAGCAATTGCAAAAGCCGATGAACCTGCCGCATCCGCAATAACCAACTCTGCATAATCATGTCGTGGCTCTGTAATTTTTTTATATTTGTTATCTTTTTTCCAATCAAATTTACCACCATCAACAATAATGCCGCCCATCGAATTTCCATGTCCCCCCATAAATTTAGTCAGGGAATGAATCACGATATCAGCACCATGTGCAAAAGGGCGAACCAGATAAGGCGTCGCCATGGTGTTATCCACAATCAAAGGGATATGATTGGCATAAGCAATTTTTGCAATGGCCTCTATATCAACAATTATACCACCAGGGTTTGCAAAGCTTTCAATAAAAATCGCCTTTGTCCGACCATCAATTGCTTTTTCAAAAGTGGATAAATCGTCAATATCAGCAAAACGAACATGCCAGTCAAATGATTTGAAAGACTGGGCAAACTGGTTAATTGAACCACCATATAATTGACGAGCGGCGATGAAATTATCCCCTGCCTCCATCAGGGTATGAAAGGTTAAAAACTCTGCAGCATGTCCAGAAGCAGTTGCCAATGCTGCACTTCCTCCCTCCAGTGCTGTCACCCGTTCTTCCAATACAGACTGGGTTGGGTTCGTAATCCGACCATAAATATTTCCCGCATCTGTCAAGGCAAAGCGATTGGCTGCCTGATCAACATCTTTAAAAACATAAGCTGTAGTCTGATAAATCGGTGTTATTCTTGCCCCTGTTACTGGATCAGGTGTTGCCCCCGCATGAATAGCCAAGGTTTCAAAATTGGTGTTTTTACTCATTATTTATGATCCGATATAAAAATGAAAAATGATGCCAAATCATCATTTATGATGATTTGTTTTTCGTTAAATTATCTATTTATCGAAAATTACGAAATAAATGTAATACAATTCAAAAATATCAACAATCATTATTAAATATCGAATCGAATAATTGAAAATTTTTTTAAAAAAAAATCGATATAATTTCGTAATTATATTCAAATTTAAGTGATAGTAAAATCAGAATAATATTTTTTTAAATAAAAATTGATTTAAACAGATAAAAGGATCTATTTATATCGTTCTTCAATAACCCTTGAATACATTCATATGCTTTTTCCAAAAATAACGATCCTGATCAAGAATTTTAACAATTATAATCATGACAAACCCTTTTTGATAATTTAAATAGATAAATAATAGCATATATGTGATTAAACAACCGACTGCATATAATTCATAATTTTATCTTTAAACCTGATAATGCCGTTGGAAATTATTGAATGAATCACGTTAAACATTATACAGATATTAGCATCGCAGAACTTGTTGAGTTAGCCATTCAACGCAATGAAGGAAAATTGGCCGCTAATGGTGCGTTAACAGTAAAAACAGGCAAACGAACCGGACGGTCCCCGACTGATCGTTTTATTGTTAAAGAAGCCATAACAGAAAATGCGATTAATTGGGGTAAAATTAACCAACCTTATTCCGAAAATAAATTTGACACCTTATGGAAACATGTCGAGGATTATATCAATCGACAAGCATGTTTCATTTCTCATGTTCATGTCGGGTCTGACCAAAATTATTATCTACCCGTCAAAATGATTACCGAAACCGCCTGGCATAACGTGTTTGGAAGATGCCTTTTCATCAATCCTGATATTTATAATCCAAAACAACTTTCTGAATGGCAAATTATCAACGCTCCCGGTTTCAAGTGCAATCCTGAACGAGACGGTACCAATTCTGAGGGAACTGTCATCATTAACATTTCTCAAAAAAAAGTTTTACTTGCAGGAATGCCTTATGCCGGGGAAATGAAAAAAGCCATGTTCTCTGTGCAAAATTTTCTTTTGCCTGAGCAAGACGTTTTACCCATGCATTGTGCAGCAAATATTGGCGAAAAAGGTGATGTAACCTTGTTTTTTGGATTGTCAGGAACAGGTAAAACAACACTTTCAGCCGATGAACACCGTTACCTGATTGGAGATGATGAACATGGTTGGGGTGCAGGAACAGTTTTTAATATTGAAGGAGGATGCTATGCAAAATGTATTCATCTTAGTGAAAAAAATGAGCCCGTTATCTGGCGAGCTATCCGTTTTGGAAGTGTTCTTGAAAATGTCGTATTAAATAAAGTGACACGTGAGCCTGATTACAATGATGAACAATTCACTCAGAATACAAGAGCTTGCTACCCTCGTGATTTCATTGTGAAACGAGCAAAAAATAACAAAGGGGGCGAACCTAATGCAATTATCTTTTTGACTTGTGATTTAACCGGCGTCTTGCCACCTGTTGCCATTCTAAATCATGAACAAGCTGCATACCATTTTCTTTCTGGATACACCGCATTGGTTGGATCAACGGAAATAGGATCCGGTTCAGGAATCAAATCCACATTCTCAACATGTTTTGGTGCACCTTTTTTTCCACGTCCACCACAAGTCTATGCAGAACTTTTAATCAAACGCATTAAAAATTTTCATTCGCATGTTTATTTGGTTAATACAGGATGGACAGGAGGTGGTTATGGTGTAGGTAAAAGGTTCAAAATTCCAACAACGAGAGCAATTATCCATGCGATACAAAATGACCTTATTAACGAAACAAAAACAGAGCATCTTGAAATTATGAATCTGGATATTCCCACTGCAATACCTAATGTTGAAAATAAAATTCTAAATCCACGCAACTGTTGGAAAGATCCACAAGCTTATGATCAAGCCGCACAAAATTTAGCGCAACAATTTATTGATAATTTCAAGAAATTTAACGTCTCTGAAACTATCTATCAAGCAGGACCCAAATTAAAATATTAGATAATAGTTTTTTGATAAATTTTATTTAACATGATGATGAGAAAATAGTTTGAAAAATTATTCTCATCATCAAAATCATAACTTTCAGATTATTTAAAAATTGAATCCAATTTCCATTCTTCTATATTTTTAAAAATTGCGGTCCCTTTCTCAGCAAATAACGTTAACTTTTTTTGGTCAGAAATCGGATAAATCTTGCTAGTTAAACTATATTCACCTTCATTAACAAAAATTTCTATAGAAGAGGCATCAATAAAAATATGCAAGTCTATTCGTAACATTCCCTTTAAAGAAATACTTCGACAGGATTGTAATTCATAATCAGAACTATGTCGCTCAAATATTAACCGCTTCAAAGCTGAATCAACACTAATTCTTCCAGCACTTTCAATATTTAAACCATAACACCTACCTGAACTAGCAATCAAATCAATCGATAGCTTCAGCTCTTGATATGTTTCATCCAATGAATAAACCTCATTATTTAAAGCAATCAATTCGAATTTTTTGTAATCTGTTCTAAGTAATTCCAATTCTACAATTGGTTTACAATATAATTTACCAATCTCATTACATGAAACTTCTCTAGGCAAGGTTAACGCGCCGTTCCAACCCTCGGATTGATTAGGAAGAGGCGCATCCCACATCTCCATCCATCCGACCATAATTCTACGCCCATCAGCAGCTTCAAATGTCTGGGGGGCATAAAAATCATGACCATGATCAATTTCTCTAAATGAAGTTTCAATAGAAAAAGTTCCATTCTTTTCCCATTGACCTATACAATAACCACTTTGATGTAAATTACGGTAATCATATTCCTGAGCAGGCATACCTTGAGGTGAAGTAATTAACACATCTTTATTATTAACACTAAAAAAATCCGGACATTCCCACATATAACCATCTACGCTATCTTTTGCCTGATGTAGGATACATCTAAATTGCCATTCTTTTAAATTATCCGATTGATATAACCTCACTTGACCCAAATCATTTACTTTTGCCCCCACAACCATCCACCATTTTTCCCGAGCTCGCCATACTTTGGGATCCCTAAAATCAACTATTCCTTCTGGAGAATATAAAACAGGTCCATGTTTGGTAAAATGAATTCCATCTACACTTGTCGCCATGCATTGAACTTGAAAAATTCGTGAATTTTCACCGGTTTTCTCAAAAAATCGATGACCTGTATAAAATAAGGTTAGTATACCATTATTATTTACAGCTGAACCTGAATAACAACCATCCCGATCATATTCCTGATCAGGATATAGAGCAATTGACATATGCTCCCAATGAACCATATCATCACTGACAACGTGCCCCCAATGCATAGGCCCCCATATAGGTTTATAAGGATAATGTTGAAAGAAAAAATGATATTTCCCGTTAATATAAATTAAACCATTTGGATCATTAACCCAACCATATTGAGCGGCAATATGAAATTTTGGGTAATAATTATCACCCCTTTTCTTCATCGCTTCTTTAACAAAATTATCAGCTGAACTTAAAGATCTCATAATGATTTCCATTCAAAATATGAATGCCAATATTATTTAGTTAAATAGACGATCTAACAAGATCCATCCATAAATCGATAATTCCGTAACAGAAATTTTAAGATTACTTGTATGATATCATAATTTCATTCAAAATTTCTTTACAAAATAAATAAAATGAAATTTTTACGAATAGTTTTTTTTAAATTTTAATTAAAGACATCTTCCGTATTAATATCCTGACTTAAACAAGAATTTCTTCCATCCGGATACAAACTATCATTACTAACTATCAGATCCAGTTGATGTCCGGCCATCAATTTGAAAAGAACATTTTATTTCAGCCCATCCTTTCCATGAAGGTTACATTCATCCTGGACAATATATAAACACCAGATGTTTTTCCTACATAATCAAGATGAGCTCAATATCATTTCGAAAATATATAAAAATACACTTTGACAAGAAATTGAATTAAAGCTTATTCCACGTATGATAATTATATAACTTGTGACACATATCATTATACCTGGGCATAAAAAAGCAGCCTAAAGGCTGCCCAATAAAAAATTATTAAAACTTTTCCATCTGATTAAACTACTAATTATATACGTTATAATTTTATCATAATATTATTTTTTTTCCAAAGCTTCTTCTAATAAAATAAAAGCTGATAGAACCTGACCCATAGTATAGTTCAAATTCAATTTAAGTAATTGGGATATTTCTTTACATTTCATATTTCCCAAAATAATCATATTCAAAATATCAAGATGATAACGCCCAATTTCTTGCCATATAGATAATAATTTACTGTATGCATCATGTTGTGAAGGTATAGGTTCCCAATTTCCACCACTTATTTTTCCTTCTTTCAACCAATGACTTATACGTGCGTAAATTGAACTGCTCTGTCCGAAAGCTTTTTCACACAAAATGGCATATCGTTCAGCACAATTACGTTGGGTAACACTTATACTACCACGATTCATCATCTCATCATAAACACATTTACGTCGTAATCGTGTAACTTTTTCATTTATATTTTGAGGATCAATACCAACATCAATTATTAGTTTTCCTGAATTATATTGTGCTTCCAGATGATGTTTACGTACAATAAAGGGTAATTTTTTTTTATTAATCCGTTTTTTTATACTTTTTTTCATAAAAGGCCTTCTTTAATCATGATGAAGCCTCTTGATTAATTAATAATTCCTCTTTTATATTATTATCATTCAACAATACTAATATTCCGTTGTGAGAGAAAAGAACAATTTCTGCGCTATAATGATTATTTTTCTGTTCATCGTACCATTTCCGAACTCTTAATTGTCCTTCAATGTATAGCTGATCCCCTTTTTTAATGACAGTTTCAATTTGTTTAATCAAATTTTTACTAAAAACGACAACTTTAAAATACTCAACTTTATTAATTTGTTGAGCTGTACGTCGATTTTCCCAGCTATCATTTACCATTAGGACTAAAGTCGCTATATTATCACCAGATTGGATCATTTTTATTTCTGGATCTTTGGCTAAAATACCAATCAAAACAACTTTATTTATAAAGCCACTCATTTCAGTTCCTATTCATATTAATTCTGCCATTAATGACATATTCTCATAAATTTTATTTAAATTGATGAATGGCTATATATTGTAATTAAACCTTTTATTAATTCTACTACTGTTCCTTTATTCTAATAATAACTAATTCAAATAAAATGTTAATTGTTATTATATATTAAAATTATTTTAGATATATAATACTAAACCATCTTTTAAGAAATAACTGCTTTTCCATATTCATAAATTTTTATTAATATTCATTATTTAAAACAGCACCTTCCTTATCTTTTCAATCAATTAACACTGTTTAAAAAAAAATCAAGCATAAATAATATTTTGATAAATTATTAATTTTTTAATCTATTTTTTAAAATTTTTTATGCAATTATATTCATTACACTAACTAAAATTTTAAATGCATATATAATTTAATTTGCCTTTAAATAGATATTTTATTAATTTTTTATAAATGAAATAATTAATTATTATTTTATATAAAGGATATTAAATGAACTTATCTATTTTAAATCAAGAACAGAAAAATTTCCGTGATGCCATGTCGCAATTAGCTGCAGGTGTTTGCATTATAACTACTAATGGAAATACTGGTCCACACGGGATTACCGCAACATCAGTTTGTTCCATAACCGACACCCCTCCAACAATATTAGTCTGCATCAATAAAAAAAGTAAAGTAAATCAAATATTTAAAGATAATCAAAATATTTGTATCAATATTCTTTCTTCCAAACATCTAGATGCAGCAAAACATTTTGCCGGAATTACAAAAGTTAGTATGCAAGAAAGATTTTTACAAGATGAATGGCAAAAAACTGACAAAAACCCACCATATCTTAATGATGCATTGGTTTATTTGAAAGGTCAAATAAATGAAATTAAAGAATACGGTACACATTCGCTTTTTTTCACAAATATTAATATAATTAATATCAACAATAAAAACGATAATCTCGTTTATTATGATAGAAATTTTTGCTCAACTTCAAAAATATTAGATATAAAATAAATTATATTAATATCATGAAAGATCATAATTTAGCTTCTATTTGATTCATTCATTAAAAATAATTAATATCAATAAGTTATGTAGATCATATCCTATAATTTGAATAATTAAAATCTCTCTATAAAAAATTGCTATCCTTCATCAATTTAAATTGCAATAATGAATAAACGTACGGTATTTTAACCTTTATAATTTATATTCCGGTTAAAATACCACATATAATTAATTAATTAGTATGGTATTATTCTTTAAAAATGAACATAAAAAAGCTGTTATTTAACATTGAAAACATCATAAAAGAAAAAAATATTAGTGAACGCAAGGCATGTATTAATGCTGGTATAAGTCCAGATTTCATTAGAGATATGCGGAGAAATGGTAATTTTCCCAAAGTTGACAAGTTAATCAAGTTAGCAAATTCATTAAATATCAGTATTGACTATTTTCTGAACGCCCTAAATCCACAATCTTCCCCTCCCTCTTTGACTTTAAAAAACCCTTTTATTTCTTTGAAAATAATCTATATCAAAGGAAACATAGAAGCCTGTCAATGGATTCAGAAAGTAGAATGGCCACGATCCGAATGGATTATTTTTCCCGTTCCTGAGAATCCTGAATTTAAAAATACAAATAGCTTTGCCTTGAATATCAGAGATGAATCAATGAATTTGTTATACCCTAAAGGGTCTATAATCATTGCTGTCAACTTTTCTGATTTAGAAAGAGCCCCTAAAGATGGTGAATGTGTTGTTACTATTCGTTATGATAAATTAACAAATTGTTATGAACAAACCCTTAAAATAGTTGAAATAAAAGAAAATGGAAAAATTTTCCTCTGGCCTTATAGTAACAATCCTAATTTTACACACCCTATAATTTTACCACGTTCAAATCCTTTTCACTCAAAAAATAATGTTACACCATCTGTAACAATTCAAAGTCTTGTTATTGGTTGTTATCATAACACTATACAAAGAATAAAATTACAGAATTAAAAGATTTATTTTTGTTAACGATTCGTTTCATTGCATTTGCGGGATTTTTACCAAAAATTGTTGACGACGGTTTTTTTCCCTATAAAATAAAAGCATAACACAAAAAATCATTGTTATATCAATACTTAATTGAAAAACCTTATTTATTTGTTTTCAAAAAGGATATTAATTAAAATGAATCTTTCTTTTCAAATTATTAAAAATTCTGCCAGTAGTCATTTTGCACTTACCGTTCGTCAACTTGCAATCTTATCCTTGGTTTATAACGAAGCGATTGAAGCGAGTATCGATTATTATTCTAAAACATTAAATCTTTCTAAACCTGCTGTAACTAAGGCAATTAACCGTTTAGAAGAATTAAAACTTGTTAAACGTAAACCAGATACACAAGATGGACGTAAAGTAATCGTTTCATCAACATTAATTGGTCAGAATTATATTCAACAAATTCAAACTATACCCTATTCTATGTATCATGCCTGTTAATCCTTAAACATTTAACTATATAATTTTAAACGCATCTTCTTTATCTTTTATAAAAAAATACATTACCGTAAAATATTTCCCCTTTATACTTAAATAAAATATTTTAAAAACGCATATTTAAATCTTATATTTAACTGAAAATGATATATTATTATTTATTATTAAAAAACATTCGATATATTCAAGAATATCATTACAATTATATTTACAAACAATAATCGTTAAATTTGCTGAAAATTTTTGTTGATTGAATTAAAATATAACGTTTTTTGTATTATTAAATTACAATTTATTAGAATTTAATATAAATAATATTTAAAAAAAGTTAATCCGCTATAATGCCTAAATTTGTATAACCCTTAAATTGTAACTGATATGCTGCTTTAATAGCTCTTATCCCAGTCTTACAAATAAATACTATTCGTCGATCGGTCGGAAAATTACTATTTTCTATATTTTCAGGTTTCACCCGAACAACATGGGAATTAACACTGATTGGAGCTTCAATTTCATCCCGTAATTCAACCAAATAATCATCAACTTTGAGACTGTCCCTATCCAATAATGAAATAATTGTTTTTAGTTCAGGTTCTTCCGCATCATTAAAACAAATCTGACCAACTCTCCAGTTAATGCAATCTATATGGAACAAGTTTCCTAATGTCGGTTTGGAAAGCTTTAATATTATATTTATAGCCATTTCTGCCTGAATAGATCCCATAATCGCAACAACAGGTCCCATTACTCCAATATTATTACAATTATTGTTCAAAAACGAAGGTTTTGAAAAAACCGAGCGATAGCTTGGCCCACCACCACAAAAAGCCCCTACATATCCCTGAAATTCCAGAACAGAAGCACTTATAAAGGGAATATTCATTTCATAACATTTATCAGAAAGAAGATACGTCACCATAAAATTATCAGCTGCATCTATAACCAGATCAATTCCACGCATTGCATCAGAAATATATGAAAAACTTAATTTTTGAGCATAAGCCTCAATATGACACTCAGGATTTTGACGATATAAAATATTCTGCATTACCAAAGCTTTATGTTTGCCAAGATCAGATTTAGAGTACATATATTGTCGATGTAAATTAGATTCCTCTACAATATCATGGTCATAAACCCTTATAAAACCTATCCCCGCTGCACTAAGTAATGGTAAAACCGTATTACCCAATCCACCACATCCTACAACTAATAAACGGGCCTTTCTTAATCTCTCCTGACCTTCAATACCAACCTCAGATAACATTATCTGTTTTTTAAACCGTTTTTTCATTAATTGATGACCTTTTTAATCTGTCTTTGCCAAGCATTATAACGATTGATTGGATCTGACGCAGTCTTAATATCTGTTACTACTGCCAAACTATCTGCACCCGCTTTCAAAACATAAGGAATCCGTTCAACTGTTAATCCCCCGATAGCAACCAAAGGAATATTTTTTATTCTCTGTTTCCATCTGTTCAGTTTTGATAACCCTTGCGGGTGCCATTTCATTTTCTTCAATACAGTCGGATAAATTGGTCCCAATGCAATATAGTCAGGGTAAAGCTTCAACGCAATTTCCAACTCTGATCTATCATGTGTGGAAATCCCATATTGAATTCCTGCATTTCGTATTCTGTTAAAATCTGTTTTTAATAAATCTTCTTGTCCTAAATGAACAAAATTTATACCCAATTCTAAAGCCAATTCCCAGTAATCGTTCAAAATCAATTGCGCGCCATAACGTTCACAACAGATTTTTGCTTCCATAATATTTTGCCTCAAATCCGGTTGAGACATATTTTTAATTCGCAATTGAATCAATTTAACCCCAACAGGCAATAATTTTTTAATTAATGAGACAGATTCTGTGACTAAATAAAATTTTTCCATTATAATGATAGATCCGCCAATCCATATGCTGGTGTTGAGGCATAGGCCATATTACGCTTTTCCATTAATCCCGCCTTATATGCTATCCGTCCCGCTAAAATAGCTTTGTTAAAAGCATCCGCCATTAAAATAGGATCTTTTGATTTCGCAATTGCCGTATTTAGTAAAATTGCATCAAAACCTATTTCCATCGCTTCGATTGCTTGACTTGGCGCTCCAATCCCCGCATCAACAATAAGAGGAATATTTTTAAAATATTGACGCATTGTTTTTAATCCTTCAATATTACGCAAACCTTGTCCAGATCCAATCGGTGCCCCCCATGGCATCAAAAGTTGACAACCTGCCTCTAATAACTTTTCACCAACAATTAAATCCTCGGTCGTATAAGGAAAAACCTCAAATCCTTCTTTTGACAAAATCCTGGCAGCTTCAACTGTTGCAAAAGGATCTGGTTGTAAAGTATCCGCATGACCGATAATTTCCAGCTTAATCCAGTTTGTTTCAAAAACTTCACGTGCCATCTGCGCTGTTGTCACGGCCTCTTTCACGGTATGGCAACCTGCCGTGTTTGGCAGAAACCTTTTTTTTGTTTTTGCTATTAACTGACGAAATTCAGAACCTCCCACCCCTTCCCTGCGTAAACTGACAGTTATAATTTCTGCCTCTGAAGCATGAATGGCTTGTATCAAGATATCTGGCGAAGGGTAACCGGCAGTACCCAATAACAATCTTGAATGAAGATTTTGATTATAAAATTGCACAACTAACCTCCCTGCATTGGTGATACAACTTCGATTTTCATATTTTCCTGCAGCTGGGTCTCCTCATAACGTGCCCGAGGAATAAAATTTCCGTCGATCGCACTGGCAACACAAGATACATCCATATTTTTTTCCTTCAGCAAATCTGCCAAAGTCTTTACCTGTGTTGTAATGAATTCGCCATTTAAATATAACTTCATTTTCATTATCCCAAAATTTTCTTCACAAAATCTAATGCCAGAACCGGAGCAAGTAAAAAACCATGTCGATACATGCCATTAATATAAAATTTACCATCCTGTTCAATAATCTGTGGAATATTATCAGGAAAGGAGGGTCTGCATCCTGTTCCTGTTTCTATAATCCTTGCTTCAGCAAAGGCTGGATGAATTGCATATACTGAACTCAGCATTTCTATCAGGGCCCTAGCACTTATGGGACTATCATCATTGCTTTCCACCATTGTTGCCCCTACCATAAATCGGCCATTTGCCCGAGGTACAAGATAACAGGGAAACCGCGGATGCAATAAACGAATTGGACGTAAAAAATTAACTTCGTGGCATTCAAAAATTAGCATTTCACCACGAACAGCCCGTAAATTTTTTAATGAACTGGTTGCCGCCATACCAGTGCAGTCAATGATCTTTCCTTTGGGCGAACCCGTATGAAAACTAACACCCTTATTTTTTAAATTTTCTTTTAGTTCCTGCAAGGCCAAGCGAGGATCGATAAAGGCCTCAGAAGGAAAAAACAGTCCCTCAGAAAAACGACCCTTCAAATCTTTTTCTATCTTACCTGGATCAACCCATTCATGACAAATGGTCATATTGGCAAACCGTCTTAATTCAGACATATCTCGAGGCGGCGCAATGACAATGGTTCCGGTTTTTTTTACATTGCTGACATGATTATCCCACCACTCAACAGATAATTGTCCATTTTTTACGACAATATCTGGCGCACTTTCCCCTTCACAAAATGGTGCCAACATACCGCCAGCAAAATATGATGCGGCCTGAATATTTGGATTTTCAACAACCTCTAGTTTTTCACCCTTTTCACATAAAACTGTTGCAATACACAATCCTGTAACACCACTACCAAGAATAGACCAAGCCATTTATCCTACCTTATATAAATTGATCTCATAATCAATATTCAACTGATTATCATATGAAATGGATAAATAGAAAAGGAACAAGAAAGTGAATATGAACAATAATTAAAAAATTTTTATTATTATTAAATATTATTAAATTTTTATAAAATAATAATATTAATTATATAATTATAAATTGAAAATTATAACACATAATTATAACAAAAAACAAAATATATACTTTAAAACTATTGATAGTAAAAATAAAATATCCAAATATCACATGTCATTAGATTATCAAATTTAAGAATATTCAACTCAATGTAACATTTTTTATTTGGAAATTATCATGAACCGTCTACAAATCACAGAAAAAATAATTCAAACCAAAATTATTAAAGACATTAAATGGTCTTTTGTTGCCGAAACCTTAGGATTAAGTAAGGAATATGTTACAGCCGCTTGTCTCGGGCAAATGCCTTTAAATAAAGAACAGGCCGTTCTGATCGCTTCTATTTTTGATCTAACAGAGGAGGAAACCAATTGGTTGACCGTTCCACCCAATAGAGGAAGTCTTCCAACTGCCATTCCTTCTGATCCAACAATATATCGTTTTTATGAACTAATTAATGTATATGGATCAGCCATCAAGGAACTTATTCACGAAGAATTTGGAGATGGTATAATGAGCGCCATTGATTTTTCAATGAATATAACCAGAGAACCTAATCCCAATGGGGATCGTGTTAATATTCAACTTAGCGGTAAATTCTTACCTTATAAAAAATACTAGATTTTTCAAAAATATCAGTATTATACTATAAATGATCCTTTATCCATCTATCGAGGATCATTTTTCATTAATTTAAATCAATATTTTAATTGATCTTTTATTCGTTGCCGATCCATTCTATATAAAATTCTTTGATTGGCACTGCCTCGAAAAGACAATTGCAAATCCCGTTGACTGATCTGAAATGGACCGTCAATCAAAATATCAGTCAATTCCAATAGATGGATAATTAAAGGATTGCATTTTCCCAGTTCCAATAATCGTTCATACGTATAACCCGTATAGGTAACCAGCGTTTTTCCTGTTTTCTTTACAATATTGGCAAGTAAAACAAGACTTTCCACCTGCAAAAACGGTTCCCCACCCGAAAACGTCATGCCTGATAAAAGTGGATTATTCAAAAAGTCATTGATAATTTCTTGAATAGAAATTTCATAACCACTGTTTAGTGCATGTGTTTCAGGATTATGGCATCCGAAACATTGATGAGGGCAACCCTGGGTGAAAACAACATACCTCAACCCAGGCCCATCCACGATAGATTCTGCTTCTATACCACTGATACGCAGTTTAGCTACAGCCATGCTTGACACGATCTTTTTCTTCAGCACGTTTGGCATTATTAAAACGGTCCAATGTACCAACCAAATATCCCGTTATACGGCGTGTCCTGGCGAAACTTATATCTTTTCCCACCATTTTGAAATTTTTTTGAACATGTTCTATAGGTTTAACCATATTGCATTTGCCCATTATTAACCCTTTCTAATTATAATCTGGAACATTCGAATAAATCTGTCTTAATTCGTTCAGTTTAGCGATACTGACCGCCTCACCATCTTTACGCCCGCAACGTGGACATTCATTATCAATAACACCAACATATCCACAAACAGGATCTCTATCTAAAGGATGATTAATCGCCCCATAACCAATTCCAGATTGTTTCATGTAACGGATAATTATTTCAAACGCATCCAAATTTTTACATATATCACCATCAAGTTCGATATAGGTTATGTGACCACCATTGGTTAATTCATGATAGGGTGCTTCAAGTCCAATTTTTTCATGCGCTTTTACTGGATAATAAACAGGAACATGAAAAGAATTCGTATAATAATCCCGATCTGTCACTCCAGATATGACACCATATTTTTCACGATCCATAAGGACAAAACGGCCACTTAGACCCTCGGCAGGCGTGGCAATCAATGAAAAATTAAGTTTTGTTCTTTTTGCCGCCTCATCTGTTTTTTTACGCATATGACTGACAATTTTTAGCCCTAACTCCTGCGCAACCTCGCTTTCCCCGTGATGAAAACCCACCAAAGCTTTCAGGGTTTCAGCCAAACCAATAAAACCAACCGTTAAAGTGCCATGCTTTAGAACTTCAGCAACTTCATCATTTTCTGATAAATTTTCTGAATCGATCCATATCCCTTGTCCCATTAAAAAAGGGTAATTTTTTACTTTCTTACGACACTGAATTTGAAACCGATGTATAAGTTGACGAAAAGATAGATGAATCATTTCATCGAGCAACTGAAAAAATAAATCTGTATTACCTTTTGCCTTCAGGGCTAGCCGGGGCAAATTGATTGACGTAAAGCTTAAATTTCCACGACCACATATTGTTTGTCTGTCCGGATCATAAACATTTCCCAAAACACGTGTACGACATCCCATATATGCAACTTCCGTTTTATAATCACCCTGTTTATAAAACACTTTATTAAAGGGAGCATCGATAAAACTGAAATTTGGAAAAAGACGTAAAGCGGACGTTTCCATCGCCAATTTGAATAGATCATAGTTTTTATCTATCGGATTAAAATTGATTCCTTCCTTTACTTTAAAAATCTGGACAGGGAAAATAGGTGTCTCACCATTACCGAGCCCCGCTTTCGTTGCCAGCAGAAGATTTCGAATAGCCATGCGACCTTCTTCAGAAGTATCCGTTCCATAATTAATTGAACTAAAGGGAACCTGTGCCCCAGCACGTGAATTCATTGTGTTCAGATTATGTATAAACGCTTCCATCGCCTGATAAGTGCGTCTCTCTGTTGTACCGAGCGCTTTTTTACATGCAAAGTTATAAGCTTTCCTTATTATTTCTAAATCAACACCCAAATTCCCAAGTTGATATAATTTTTCTCCATAAGATTCTAAAAATTGAAGGCCAATAACACCTATCCGATGCTCAACCTGATCTTGAAAAACATCAATTTCCACACTTCCCAATTGTGTTTCAATTTGCAAAAAAATTGAAAAAACCTTCCAAAATTCTTGTCTGAATGTTTTTTTAACTCCATCCGCCATTGCATAATCAAAGTTGGGAACACTTTGCCCTCCATGCATTTCATTTTGATTGGCCTGAATGGCAATACAGGCAAGCGCTGAATAACTCTCGATTGAATTAGGTTCTCTTAAATAACCATGCCCCGTTGAAAAACCTTTTTTGAACAATTTAATCAAATCAATCTGACAACATGTTTCGGTCAACATGTAAAAATCCTTGTCATGAATATGAATGTCACCATTCTGATGGGCATGTGCAATTTCTTCAGGCAATATGTATTGATCTATAAAGAATTTTGATCCTTCGGAACCGTATTTCAACATTGTGCCCATAGCGGTATCCCCATCAATATTCGCATTTTCCCGCTTAATATCTTCATCCTGGGCCGCTGTAAAAGTCAATTTCTTGTAAATATCCATCAATCCAGTTTCATTTGAGAACACCGGATCAGGTTTCTGAATGCTTAGAACAGGCTTCATCGCAATTTTGACACCTTCATCACGTGTTAACATATTCCAAACAACTCCCTGGTATTTATTTTACTCTACAGTTAATCAATTCCTATTTTGCGGGATCGAAACTAAAAATTCAAACAGGCTTATTTTGCATATTCAAGTCTATCGAATTCACTTGAAAAATAACTCAAAAAACAATTGAACCATTTTATATAAATATTTTCGAAACCTTTCTTTAATACTATATATTGTATGTAAAAATTTTTAAAGAACTATTTATAGATATTTTTTATTAAATTATCTATTTTTGCTTGACTGTTGAATTTCATTTTATCCTATCCATCTGATCTATTTGAAACCTCTGCCAAAGCGACTAAATATTGAAAATTTATTCATTCATTTGACCTAGACACATGGATAAAATTTTCCAAATATATATAATCCTGGCTAGATCCAACCTCATTTTATACATCATTATATCTATTGATTATTATCCTTAAGAGACCGTTCATGAATTTATCAGCTGTCATATCTGGTTTCCTTACAACCGCCAGTCTGATTATGGCAATTGGTGCGCAAAATGCCTTTATACTGCGACAGGGATTGCAACAGAATTTTATTGGCTTAATCATCATTATCTGTTCCCTGTCCGATATTTTACTGATTTCATCAGGCATTGCAGGAATAGGCAAGATTGTTCAAACCTGTCCTCAACTGCTTCAATTCTTCCGTTATGGAGGGGCATTGTTTTTGGCTGCCTATGGTTTAATGGCGGCCAAAAGAGCTCTGTCAACCGTTGAAACCCTAAATCCGACAAAAGAAAAGACAGCAAGCCGAAATAAAACAATATTGACCTGTTTGGCGTTTACCTTTTTAAATCCGCATGTTTATTTAGATACAATGATTCTGATCGGCAGCATTTCAACACGTTTTGCAGGTATTGGCAAATGGTTCTTTGGCATGGGGGCCTGTATGGCAAGTGTCACCTGGTTTACATTGCTTGGATATGGTGCAAAGTTTTTACAACCCTTTTTTCAAAATCCCCTGACCTGGAAATTGCTTGAGGGATTTATTGCATTGCTTATGTTTTTCTTGAGCTATATGTTAATTTTTCATTCAACAAACTGATAAATCCAGAAATCTGATTGGTCACATTAAAAACCGTAATTCATTTGATATAAATGATAAAACACTTATTAATTTAACGAAATAGCATTATAATGTAACTGTATCATAATATAAGGAATTCAATTATGCTAAGAAAACTGGAAAAACTTATTTTATTTACTTTATTTGTTCTATTGGTTTACCGACTGGGCAAGGCCACAATTACATTGTCACAAAAGGAGAATGGCTGGTCCTTTGATATTGATTTTAAAACACATCCATTAGTTCAGAAATAAACTCTTGATCTATTAATTCGTTGGGAAAGTTCAAATCATGACCAAAAATAAAACTTCTAAAGTAGATAAATTTGCCCCCTCAAAAAAAACCGACAACATGCCCAATAATAATAAAAATGATAAGCTGATTCCTGACAAACCTTTGGTTGACAAAATCAACAAAAAAAATAAATAGATTTGATTAAATACAAATAAAGTCATCTTGTTTTATTCCCTTTATTTGTATTTAAAATTGATCAAAAATAAATTATTTTATTCCTTAATAATATGTTTTTTTAATTGTTAAATTAATAAAAAAATAAGATTATAAGTTGGATATTTATCATACTTCAAACAAATTTATATCAAAAAAATCCTTTAAAAATTATAACTACCACGGATTTGAACCATGGCCAACTCTCAAATTGAATGGACAGATACCACCTGGAATCCTGTAGCAGGTTGCTCAATAATAAAATCTGGATGCCTGAATTGTTATGCCATGGAAATGTCAAGGTGACTTGAAGCGATGGGTGTTGAAAAATACCGTGGACTGTTAAAAAAAACAAATCATAAAATGATATGGAACGGTATAATCAGGGAAGACAAACAAACTCTTTCTCTTCCATATAAATGGAAAAAACCTCGTAAAATATTTGTTAATTCCATGAGTGATTTATTCCATTCCGGTGTTAGTGACAATTTTATTCATCAAATTTGGAAAGTCATGGAGGATACACCACGTCATTTCTATCAAATTCTGACAAAACGTCCTCAAAGAATGGCTGATTTCGTTACGAAACTAAATAGAGTATTACCTAATGTATGGCTAGGAACAAGTGTAGAGAACCAAGAGGTCACTGATCGCATTGAACATCTTCGTGGTGCTCCCGCAATTGTTAGATTCATCTCTTTTGAACCCCTGATAGGTTCTGTTGGGAATATCAATCTCAATAATATTCATTGGGCCATTGTTGGAGGAGAAAGTGGCTCTTCTGCCCGCCCAATAAAAGAGGAATGGATCGATGATATTTACGATGCTTGTCGCATTTATAATACCGCCTTTATAATACCGCCTTTTTCTTCAAGCAATGGGGACGATGGGGAAAGGATAATAAGAAACGCTCGAAAAAAGCCAATGGACGGAAATACAAGGGTGCTGTATGGAATGAACTTCCAATCGCTTACAATATATAATATTTATTTTTTTCTTAATCGTACAACTTGTTCGATAATTTCTTTTTTTTCAATAAGACGCTTTTCTACTTCTTGTTGATGTTTGATTATTTGCTTGTCAGTTTCTTTCATTTCATCAATTACTTTGGAAACGAATATTTTAACAAATTTTTTTTCATTATCATAACTTTTTCTTGTCATATTATATTAATATTTTTATCAAGAAAGTACAAGATATTACAATAAGCAAATGCATATAAAAGCGATGGGATTTTATATAAAATCAAAAAATTATATATTTAACTAACCATGTTAAAATAGTACTATTATAAAATTTTTATTTTAATATTTTAATCATTATCGTTTGTAATCATTTTCAATTTTACTTTTATAGATTTTTATGTTTTTTTAACAAAATTAAAGAGTTTTCAAAATATTTCTAAAAATTGTGCATTCATAAAATAATTTTTTAAAGAAAGGTTCGATTTTTAATGTCTAACTTACGAAGTAATGATATCAACTCAGCAATTTTAACAATTAATAATATCAACTCAGCAATTAATACTATCAACTCAGCTTTACAGAATTTAATTAAAAAAAAAGTAAATATACAAGCTGATGTAACTAAGGCTAGAGATAGCAGGAATTTTCTGTTTAAACAAATTAATAATTTTTCACAAAATAATTCTTCAATGCTTGAATTTGCGAAAAAATATGACACAAGTTTTGGTTCTTTTTCAAGAAGGACAAAAATTGACCCCCTTGATGATATCGACTTAATGATAGGGCTAAATGGACATCTATTTAAATATTTTTTTAAAAGTTATGAATACGTAACACTTCGTCCAAAAGATATTTTTAATCTGGGTACATGGAATAATTTTATAGATAAAAATAACAGTGGAAATTTACATCTTAATTCTAGAAAAGTCCTTAAAGAATTAAAAAGAAATTTACAAAAAGTTCCTCATTATGAAAAAGCAGAAATAAATCTGCATAAACAAGCTATCACCCTAAAATTAAATAGTTATCCATGGACGTTTGATATTGTTCCATGCTTTTATAACTTAAAAGATAATTATTATTTTATTCCTAATGGAAATGGTCATTGGATGTTAACCAATCCCAAAACAGATCAGGATTTTATTACAAATATCAACCAAAATTGTTCGGGGAAATTACTAGAAATAATTCGTCTTTTTAAATATTGGAACAAACAAAATTACAACCGTTTCCCTTCATATTTACTTGAAATAATGATCGCTAATTTCTTTAAATACAATTATGTTCCTTATAACAATACCTATGATTTCTTTTTTAACGGATTATATTATCTTCAAGAAAATATTGGGCAACGAGTTAAAAATTCTAAAGACTTTGAAGGAAATATAAACTCTTTAGATTCTTCCAAGATAAAATTGATTAAAGAAACTATAGAAAAACATATGAATATTCTGTTTTATGCGCTCTTCTCACCCAATCAAGATGATATCAAATCTTCTTTAATAGAGATATTTTAAAATGACGCCTCAGATTTCAAATTGTGATCTTAATGAAAAACAAAATAGTGATAGGTTTATTGAATATCTTACGGCTCAAAGACAAGCCTATACTTACGCAAAACGGTATTTTCTTGGCTCAATATTTTTTAATCTTATTATTCCGATAGCCCTAGGATTGCTGAATATATGGTGTTCTCAAGAGCATTCATATTGTTTACAGTATTTAATGATACTATCATACTTATACAGTATTTATTTAGAAAATAAATCTCAAAATTACATAAATACAGGCGCTTCTGTCCAACAAATTTTTGATACAAAACTCTTTGAAATTGAAAATAGGTACCAAAATTATATCTCTAAAGATACGATAATAAAGCTTAATGAAAAATCAAATAAAAATCCACAAAAAAAAGAACTACTAAAAAATTGGTACCTTCCTTTTACCAATGAGAATTATCAATATCCATTTTCCATATTAAAATGCCAGCAACAAAATTTATGTTGGACTTTAAACTCAAATATACAATATACAAACATATTGGTAGGCATAATAATATTTTTAGGTTCTTTCATTATCGTATTACCTTGCATATCTTCTGCTCATCACAATAATAATCTAGAATGGAGTTGTATTATAACATTGTTAAAAATTATCACGAATCTTTTGACAAAACATAATAAAACCATAAAAACAATTGAAGAAATACAAAAAAAATATTATGAATATTTAGAAAAACCTGAACAAATAAATTTGACTAAAAAAGAAATATTTTCAAAAATTACTGAAATACAAGATTGTATTTATAATCTTAGAAAAGATTCACCTGCCATTCCTGATTGTATCTATAATTTTTCCAGAGAAAAAGAAGAAAAAATATCAGAAGAAAGATTAAAAAACAATTAATCTCACTTCCCCCGCCATATCCTGACAATCGCGCAGATGGCGTGAATGACCATGCTTAACGGTATGCAGATCGCTATGACAGGAATGACCCATGGATCATGAATCTTGATCCATTCACAATTGTTCAGCCACCACCATTTGCAAAACTCATAGACTGTATTCATGATCCCTTATCACCCCCGCCAGTATCCTTGCCAGGGTGTAAAGGTTCACCAGAGCGAATGTTCCCCAGGCAACAATGCCAAAATGCCAGTGTCTCTCGTAGACAAGCATGTTCAGCACCCCCCATATGAAAAGGGATGCCGCCAGAAAAGAGGCCACACCCCTTCCCCTGAAACTCCCGCACATCAATGAAACAAGCTGCAGTGTCCCTGTAAGTATGAATGACCCTTCCCAAATACAGGCAGGAAGGATCGCCCTGAATCCATTGACGAATGAATAGTGAAAGATGCTGCCGGCCATGAAATATGCAAGGGCATACATTCCCGTCATGACCAGCAGTATCGAGCTCCACCACTCACCCGGGCAATGGTTACGGTGTTTTTGGTGTCGCCTGTTTTCCATTGGTGCCATCCCCGTTCTTTCCATCTTTTCCCGCCTGCCTGTCTGGCAGCCTGAAAGAGGCCAGAAGATGAATGAAAGACCACAGACCGTGCAATCCGCTTTTTGGATCAGGCTCTTTCCAGAACCGTATGACAAGGGTGCACAGGGTCACGATGAAAGTGACAACCGCGACAACATCACCCGCCACATTACTGGGCAGGACATTGATGATATATTGTAGAAGCTCGGTAAAAAAATCCATCTGTTCTCTCCTTTTCTATGGACATAAAAAAACCACCCTAGCGGTGGCTGGTATCTCTGGTGTTCTGGCAGGCAATGATCATGTCACGCAGGCTTTTGTAATCCAGCAGGTAACGGATGATCTCGCTGTCAGGTTTTAACGCCTTGATCTCGCTGGAAAGCTTTTCCTGTGACTGGGTCCTGTAATCCCTCAATGGCGGGCATTCAATCCGGTAGACAGCACGTGGCGATGACGAGCATGCCGCAAGAAAAACCGTCGCGAATAAAATAATGGGTTTCATCAGAATTGCCCTTTCTCCAGCACATCTTCCAATTCCTCCATGTTTTCAGGTGAATGATTGGCTGCCTGCTGCATTGCCTGAACAGTCTGAAGGGTCTGCCGGTCATTTTTGATGACTTCATCCTGTGTCCTGATCAGGTTGTTCCTATTCGCGGTCCTTCGACCTGTCAGGTAAAGCAGTCCCGCCATGATCCACCCTTTCCCTTTCCATAAAAAAGAGCATACGGACTTGATAATGAATATGATATTTTCCATCTGTGTTTCCTTTTCCAGACATAAAAAAACCACCCGTTAAGGTGGCTTCTCAATAAGAATAATCAATTATAGTACTTGAATTGCTGATCCAGCCATTGGATACGGCGTTTGGCAAAATTCATGATGAAACTGACCGACCATTTCTTTCCATCATCTGAAATAACCTTGCCATTTCCTATTCCGACATCTGCATCCATTGCCCATAATTCAAGGTCTTTCCTCATCATGTCAGGATTGATGAGATCGGTTGTATCCTTTATGATCCTGTTGAAGGTTTCAGCCGATATCTTTCCCGTGTCTCTCAGATAACGCCATCTCGCCCGTATTTCCGGTGTGAAACTGTTATGGATGGTTTCAAAGAATATCGGATCCTGCCGGTCAAACATCCTGTCCCGTTTCGTCACCCAGCCCATCTTGAAAGGATCAGTATCCCTGGCACTCAGATATCGATCGACAATACCGAATGTCTGATCCTCATCGTAGGGATATATATACATGACACCCGATACCGACGTGGCATTCCAGCTGCATAGCATGAAATTGTTCACCAGACTGTCAGGGGAAAAACAGACCTCGCAGAGCAGGATATAGTCAATGAAACATTCAAGATCGATATATTCCCGATATGTCTCTTTCATGTTCACCCTGTCCGCGATACAGTCCGAAGACCATCGCAGGAATCTTTTCAGGAAACTGACACTGTCATCCGTGTTCGGATCGGGCGAGTTTATTTCCCATTCTGGAGGATTGTAGTTTCCGTCTGTCCAGAACGTGCTGGCATGATCGGGCTGGGCAAGAAAATGCCCTGGGTTTGATGAATCAATCAGGTACTGGTCATTGTCATTGTCAGACCTTATTATATACATCCCAAAGAATTCCCCGTCATGATACAGTTCACAGGGAAAACCGGCCGTTGAAAACAGCACTGATGTTCTCATTCCAAGATTGTCCCTGTCATAATAGGAATAGGCGGATTCAGGGGCAAGGCAGCCTTTTTCATCCCTATGAAGATTTCTCCATATTTCCGTGGTGATTGTGTCTCTCAACAGGGTTCTGTCTGCCGCATAACCCTTCAGAACCAGACCATTCAAGGGTGTCCAGTCCCCTATTTTCACCTTTAGTTTTTTACCTGTCTCCGCATTCCTGAACTTTATCTTGAAGTTTTTCTTGGTGGCGTTCAGGCTTGTCTGTCCCTGCAGTTTCCATGTTCCTGTCGAGGAAAACAGGGGTATTGTTCCCTCGAAAACGGATACACTCATGTCCACACCGTCCTTGCTTGTTGGAATATCTCCCCTGATAGAAACCCTCCATGTTTTGTTCGGTTTCGATATCACGATATAATCCCAGTCACCCGCCGTATTGTCATTTCCATACTGGACAAGGCTGCCGTTATTGACAAATCCTGTTGTGGGTTGTTTAGCTAGATCAGCCATAAATCAGTCTTCCATAAAATTGAGATGTAGCATCGAACATAATTTCCATGATGGTCATTATTGATGCCCTTGTGTCGATAAAAGGTTGCCTGTCCTGCCAGTAAATGGGTGTATCAAATTCAACAACACAATTTCCGTCACCGAATTGTAGCAACACGATAGTCATACGCTGCATCTGGCTTGTTTGCTGACTTGCAAAAGAAATCACGTATATGTTCTACACCTGGACATGATAGGCAATATCATCCTAATCGGGATAATCCAGACTGATGTCTGGTTCCCTACCGAAAATATTGTAGATGGTTGTTATTATTTACCGTTCTTTACCTGTAATGATGCGACCTGTTTTTCCAGTCTGTCGATCTTCTGTTTCATGGATTGTATAAATACGCAAAGTACTTCTTCATATCGCAGGGATTGACGATATGCCTGTTTCCCATTCTCATCCAGAACAGGTTGGTACTCGCTTCTGGTTACAGCTTTTCCGCTGGCATCCTTTTTTCCGGTATCGACCTCAATGTTCCTGAAAACCCTGTCCTGAATCCACATACCGTAATCAGAGGGGTTCAGCCCCGCATCTGTCAGAACCCTTTCGACATCCTGGGCGATAAAACCGTTATGCAGACGCGCCTTGTCCTCACCTTTCTCATTGATGGAATCATTCAGTTTGTAGGTATGGATATTCAGATTATAGATTGCATCCAGCAATTTTTGATTGTCTGCATACCTGTCATCACCAAGGTTGGCAAGAACCTTCTTTTCACTCGCATCAGATGTGACACTTACCGCGGTTTTTGAATAAATGTTGTTCCAGGCATGGTCATTCATGCCAAGATCACTACTTCCATCACTATCCGCATGAAATGCATGCCCCATAAAGGCTTTATAAAATTTATCTTCAGTGGTCCATATGGCTTCTCTCCCAATAATCGTATTATTCAGAACATAATTAAAATAAATTGAATTGACTGGTGCAACAAATGTATTGCCGTTCTCGTCAATTTTATGACTAAAAAACAGATTAACGATACCATCATCCTGAATACCGAATATATTTGATTTATTTTTACCCAATATTGTAGGATTACCCGCCGTAAACGCATCTTTTTTATTAAAATAAACTTCTGTGTCAATATCTTTTATTTTTTCGGCAACCTTTTCAACTGAATGCTTGGTATCAACAGATGTTTTGGAAATTCCAACAATCTGGCTAGTTATTTCATCAAGAGATTTAGCCAAAGTTGATAACTTTTGTGATGTGTTCTTTCCATCAGTACAAACAGTACATGCGGAGAGATCCAGATCCTTTGGAGAATGATTAACCATTCAAATATCCTATTAAATTAAATTTTGATCAATAAATTACAGATTCACAACAAGCTACTGTTTTTAAATTAATTCTTACCGTCAGCGCTTCTCAAATAACTGTCTTCTGTCGCAATCTTGACGTCATATCCACCATCATTACCCACAGGATGACTACAGTTCATATCAAGTATCTTAAAATACAACTATATAAAATGAGATCAGGTTCTTTATTTAAACTTTTTCTTTAGATAAAAACACGAGTGATTGAGCAACTTAATAAGATGTTGTTATTGTATTTGACACTATTTTTTATTTAACGGTCAAGTTTTCTAAAATAATCTCATAGAAAAACCTCTAAAGAAATTTTTGCTACTTTCTTCTTAACGCCAAAACACATAAGTGTTTTTAATGATTTATCTCAAATATAGGCTTTTCTCAATATCTAGCTATATTTTTAACTTTATCCATTAAAATTGATATACCCCAAGATAGAAAAAATATACCTTAATATTGAATGCATTCAAATGTTTAATTATTATGGGTAATGAATAAAAGATTTTCACATCTTCAAACAAAAGAGTTTATCTTTTTTATTAAATTATATTTTAAACACCATATTTAAGAATTGGTTTTTGTGATAACCAGGTATAAACCGCGTTCATAAAGCTTGTTTCTACCCTTTTCCTGATATTTGGCTGTTTTTATGGCTTTATCCGTTAACATCGATATACCCCAAGATGAAAAATCATATACCCCAGAATATACCCCAATATTAAATGCGTTCAAATGTTTTATAATGTGGGATAATGTTTTTTAACTGTCAGAATTAACCTTTGAATCTGTCAACACGATTTGTACCCACTTTTTATCGCATAATCTGTCATGAACTGGCAAGAATATGATAGGTAAATATGGATTTTTTAGGAAAAACAAGGTATTTGTCAGTAATTGGCAATATTCAACATATGTAACTGGCGGAGGGGATGGGATTCGAACCCACGGTACGGCTTACACCGTACAACGGTTTAGCAAACCGTCGCCTTCAGCCACTCGGCCACCCCTCCGCAAGAAGAGCCTGCCTATAACACGACGTTTGCTTTTACCGTTTCTAATCATTTATTCGAGGACTGTCAATTTCCTTTTTTAATTTTTATCAAGATAAATGCTTTTTTAAAAGCTCATTGACTATTGCGGGATTGGCTTTACCCTTCATTTCCTTCATAACCTGTCCGACAAAGAAACCAAAAAGCTTGTCTTTACCTGATTTATATTGTTCAACCTTATCTGCATTGGCTGACAGGATATCCGCAATCACTTTATCAATTGCCGTAGTATCCGTTACCTGTTTCAAACCTTTGCGTTCCACGATATCCGCAGGCATATCACCTGTTTCAACCATATCCTCAAAAACCTCCTTGGCAATCTTACCATTGATGGTTTTATCAGCGATCAAGTCCAGCAAAGCACCAATTGCCTCAGCCTTTACAGGACTTTCATGGATTGACAGCCCCTTTTTATTCAATAAGGCAAACAGTTCGCCTGTGACCCAATTGGCGGCCAAACGCCCATCCCGACCCTTTGCAACAATTTCAAAAAAATCGGCAATGTCTTTTTCAGCTACCAGAACATTGGCATCATAACGGGGCAATCCATACTCATTCTGGAAACGGTCTCGTTTTGCATCCGGCAATTCAGTCAGGGTTGCCTTGAGATGGTCAACATGAGATTGCTCAACGACCAGAGGCAGCAAGTCCGGATCTGGGAAATAACGGTAATCATGGGCGTCTTCCTTGCTGCGCATCGTACGGGTTTCCCCCCTGGCAACATCGAATAAACGGGTTTCTTGATCCACCTCTCCCCCATTTTCATAAATTTCCACATGTCTTTTGGCTTCAATTTCAATTGCCTGCATGACATACCGAATGGAGTTGATATTTTTCAATTCGCAACGCGTACGATATTCCTCACCGGGCTTACGGACAGACACATTCACATCCGCACGCATTGATCCCTCCTCCATATTTCCATCACAAGTACCCAAATAGCGCACAATCGCACGGATTTTGCGTAAGTAGGCACCTGCCTCTTCCGGTGAGCGCATATCCGGCTCACTGACAATCTCCATCAAAGCCACACCAGAACGATTTAAATCAATACAGGTCTCTTTTGGGGCAAGGTCATGAATGGATTTTCCCGCATCCTGTTCAAGATGCAAACGGGTAATACCAATCTTCTTGACCGTACCGTCATCCAGTTCGATCTCGATTTCACCCTTGCCAACAATAGGATGCGTAAATTGAGAAATCTGGTATCCCTGTGGCAAATCGGCATAAAAATAATTCTTGCGGTCAAAACGGCTTACCAGATTAATCTGGGCATTTAACCCAAATCCTGTACGAATGGCCTGATCAACACATTCACGATTGATGACGGGCAACATACCGGGAAAAGCGGCATCAACAAGACTGACCTGTGTATTGGGTTCACCACCAAAATGCGTGGAGGCACCTGAAAACAATTTGGCCTTACTGATAACCTGGGCATGGACTTCAAGACCAATAACAACTTCCCAGGATCCTGTTGACCCTTCAATCACATAACTCATAGGGAAACTCCAGAACGAATGGCGGGTTTATATGTGAAATTGGCAGCTTTTTCCATTGCTGACCCAACAGCAATCAGGGTCTCCTCATCAAATGGACGACCCAGCAACTGCAAACCCAAGGGAAGACCCTGGTCATTTAACCCGGCCGGCAAGGCCAGACCAGGCACTCCGGCCATACTGGCGGGAACGGTGAAAATATCATTCAGATACATTTGTACGGGATCATCCTGATGTTCACCTTTGGCAAAAGCGGCTGATGGTGCCGTTGGTGTCAAGAGAACATCCACCTTTTCATAGGCATTCATGAAATCCTGATAGATAAGTTTGCGAACCTTCTGCGCCCGGAGATAATAGGCATCGTAATAACCGGCCGACAACACATAAGTACCCATCAAAATACGGCGTTTCACCTCTGTACCAAAACCCTCTCCGCGTGTATTCGCATAGAGTTCCTCAAGACTTTTTCCACTGACACGGCGACCATAGCGCACCCCGTCATAACGGGCCAGATTGGATGAGGCTTCAGCAGGGGCAATGATATAATAGGTGGCCAATCCGTATTTAGTATGAGGCAGGGAAACATCCACGATCTCGCAACCGGCTTCTTTTAACCAGTCAATTCCCTGCTGCCAGATTGCCTCTATTTCAGATAACATGCCAGGGGCACGATATTCTTCTGGAATACCCACACGTAACCCCTTCAATGAACGGTTACAGGCCGCACGATAATCCGGAACCGCTTTGTCCACGCTTGTGCTGTCTTTTGGATCAAAACCGGCCATTGATTGCAACAAGATTGCACAATCCTCAACGGTTTTTGCCATGGGTCCAGCCTGATCAAGCGAGCTGGCAAAGGCAATAATGCCCCAACGACTGCACCGCCCATAGGTTGGCTTGATTCCGGTGATACCGCAATATGCTGCCGGCTGACGAATGGAGCCACCCGTATCCGTTCCGGTTGCCCCCAAAGCCATCCGCGCCGCCACGGCAGCCGCGGAACCACCAGAAGAGCCGCCGGGAACCAGAAACGCATCATCATTTTTGCGTTTCCATGGATTTTCAACGGCACCGAATGCCGAATTCAGGTTGCCGGATCCCATTGCGAATTCATCAAGATTGGTCTTGCCCAAAAAAACGGCTCCATTCCTCAATAAATTCGAGGTCACCGTACTTTCATAGGGTGGAACAAAATTTTCCAAGATACGGCTGGCGGCGGTTGTTGGAATGTCCCTTGTACAAAAAAGATCCTTGATCGCCAAAGGAATACCGGTCAGTACCGACGCATCCCCCGAAGCCAGTTTTTCATCTGCCACCTTGGCCTGACCAAGGGCGACCTCTTCCGTTACCGTGATATAGGCATTGATCCGGCTGTTTAACTGACCAACCGCCTTCAGATGATCCCGTGTCAATTCCTCCGCGCTGAATTTCTTTTGACGCAGGCCCTCGACCGCGTCTGTAATCGTCATTTCTGTCAGCATTATTCAACCACTTTCGGAACAGCATAAAAATCGGCGATACGTTCTGGAGCATTGGATAAAACAGCCTCACGGCAATTGCCATCGGTAACCTTATCATCACGCATTCTCAATTGTGCATTTTCTGCCCCAACCATTGGTTCAACCGCGGAAACATCCAGCTCGTTCAACTGCTCAACCCAGTGTATTATACCCCCCAAATCCCGGGCATAGGTTGCCAGTTCTTTTTCCTTGACGGCAAGTGCAGATAATTTAGCGACCCGTTGGACAATCTTCATGTCCAAGGAATCATCCTTTTGCTTATCAGTCAATTCTTCCCTCACAATAGTAATAAAATTTCAAAATGAAAAAATCAATTTTAATCCATCTATATCAAAAGATCAAAACAAACCTTTTTTCCAATTATTCATATTAGCTATTTAAATTGGCCGGATGGGATTATAATATTAAAAGGGGCAAAAGAATAACGGTTTGCGAAAACCAGACCGTGCAAAAAGGATAAAAAAAAAACTGAATGATTTTTTCACTCGATATTCCAGAATCTGATTCAGGAATACCTAATAAGCAAAATCATCCAGCCTGAAATTTATTGATAAAAATATTTCCATTAATGCTAGGTACAAATCCCTTGTATCAATGATAATATTGAATCTATAAATATAAAATTAACGTTAAATAACCTAAGAAATTAAAGTAATAAATTACAATTACATTAAAATCAAATCAAAATTCAGGTAAATTACCTAAATTATCTTTTAGTTACAAAGTTTTTATCACATTCCCAGATTTGTAATTTGACAATATGAGAATGATCAATATTGTAACTTAATGCTGTAAAAATTTAGTTTGTGCATTTACTCATGATAAATACTCCTTAAATTAATGATATTAAATAATACATTATTTCACCGCAACGATCTAATCACAACTGTTTAACATTATAACTAGGTAAAATTAATAAAATTTGCTTAAATGAAAATAACCGATAATGGATAAACTGGATGTATTGGACATATTTACGTGAACATTACAATTCGGGCAAATTTCCCAGATTGTCACGGGTTTCCGGATTGGCATCGGTTCGCAGGAATTTTTCATTTCCAACCGTTACAATACCGACATCACCGCCCTTTTCCCATTTTCCATCCTCACCTTTGTATTCGGTGATAAAAACTAGGTTCTCATTGTCAATGGCATTAATGATATCAGCCCTTGACCGTATATCCGGGCCGATCAGTTCGGCCCCGATATGTCGCCAGCACTTGAATGCAACGATATGTGAACGTTCATTATTGTATTTTACTTCGGTAATTACGTAATCCACCCATTTATTCATCATAAAATACTCCATAAATATAACGATCTTTAACAATATATTAACTACATGAAACGATCAAATCACGAAATTATCAAATTTTTGTTAAGAGAAATAACATTTGCGCCATTAAACTGAATGGACAATAATAAGCGGGTTTTAATATATATTTGAAATAATTCATTAAATCGAATTTCAGATATAGAATCCATTCCGATACGAATAACCTTTTTATCCGCAATAAAGGGAACGGGACAAATTTTAATTCGTTTAAAAAATTATTTGCAAAAGGAAATTTTACACGTATAGTAACAGGAGCATCCGGCGAATAATGCCTTGATGCGGTTGAATAAGATGCTACAACATCTTACCCAACCTAATCATCACAGACCAAGTTTTGAACGGAATCTGCAATGACTGATTTGAATTTATATCACACTGTTAGCCCTTTCGCTATCACCAAAAATAAATTTTATTCAGAAACCAACCCTCTCATTCTACGGTTTACTGCACATTTGGGGAACAGGGCCGTTTGTTCGCTGGATGCCGCATTTATTTAATTTCCATTAAATTGTTAAGGAGAACCAACGAATGAATTTACCCGTATATTTACCATTTCCATCAGGATTTACGTAAATGGCCGTTCCCTTGCTTAATTGTTTTTAAAATACAAAAATTTTATTTCCTCCGGTTTCATGACCCTGAAGAAGCCATTTTTTACCGAAGGAATATATGAGATTTTTCAATGATTTTCAGGTGTTTTCCGTATTTTTATAAACAGTGTTATTTTCATTCATGCAAATGTTATATTGAACAGAATTTTGTCTCAGGATTTTTCCCTTTTCATTTCATAAAATCTTTTTTCCAGGAATTTTTTTTGATAAACCCGACATGATCCTGTCACTGAATAAAATTGAAAATCTGGATATCAGTTTCCATCATTTTTCAATAAAATCTTGTAGTATAAAAGACCCCATTACTTTTCGATTCCGAAATATTTATTATTGTTTCAAAACCGATCAAATTTTTTTGAAATTTTGCCATTTTATAAAAAAAACCTTTGTTTTCCAAGCGTTATCTCTTTTATTTTACTATCTTTTATAGGAAAATCATGGGTATCAATATTGACGCAACCGGTCATAAATTGTATAAAAATCATGTGATTTCATATATTAGCTCATAGTAGTTGGTATTTCATTGTTTGAGTTCAAATTTATAGGCTGATTTTTTCATCGAGAAATTTCTTATAACTGAATTCATTAATAACCTTTTGTGAAATATCTTTTATTACGTTGATATTTATTTTAAGCACTTTTTTACCCAGGCATTTTATTATTATTTGCCTGGGATTTTTTTAAGTTTAGATATTCAACCCGCTTTGTCCCAAAACCACATTCCATTGATCCCTGCAGTTGATCACCCCCTGGGCATGAACAAGATAATGGATACTCCAGCCAAACAAATCAGCATTCCCAGAATATCCCACCGATCCGGTCGTGTATTTTCAACAATCCATAACCAGAACAGGGAACATAAAATATAAATTCCACCATATACAGCATAGGCACGCCCCGCCAGATCAACCTCCACCAACGTCAGCATCAGGGCAAAAAATGCCAAACTGGCCATTCCGGGTACGAGCCACAAGGGCGACTTCCCCAACCGTGCCCATACCCAAAAAGAAAAGCAACCAGCAATCTCGGCAAAGGCCGCAATACAATAAAAAAACAGGGATTTCATAAAATTATCCTACTCCTGAGGAATGTCAATCAGAAGTTTTTCCATATAAATTGCATCCTGACCATAGGTCATCAATTTACTCTGCAACTTTTCGGAGGGAACGATTGCACCAAATCCCTGTTTCTGCCAAAAACGGAAGGAATCTTGAATGGAAACAAGGGATGCATGACGGAATTTTTTCTTATGAGCAATATTCATGAATTGCCGCACTAAAATACATCCAACTCCCAGCCCTCTTGATTCTGGATGAACGGCCAAATCATGCAGATAAAGGCAATCAGCTCCTCCTGCCAAATCGCAAGCTTCGCTATCCAGGGCGGGAGGTTCACCCGACATGACGGGAATGGCTAGCAAATACCCCCTGACCATGTCCCGCTCTTTCACCACAAAACAGGTATCAGGACTGGCAATGATTTTTGAAGCCATAGAGAGCCGTGATTCAGGCTCAATCGCATAATAACATAACATTTGAATGCCCATTATCTGATCAAGATCAGCCAATTGAGCGGCATGAATTTTCATTATGCAGATTTCTTTCCTTTATTGTCTCATCATTCCCATCGTTCGACTTTAACCCAATATTCAAAAATCATCAAAGTGAACATTGAAACATTAATTATGAAGGTTGCAAAGATGTATTCCAGATCACATCCCAAACCAACAGTTTGTCTGTAGGGATGTAATCCCCGGATCTACTGATGATTGTCGTGGATATTCTGGGCAACTTTTTCGGCAATCTTTATCCCGTCAATGGCCGCAGACATGATACCGCCCGCATATCCAGCCCCCTCTCCCGCAGGATAAAGTCCGGAAGTATTGACACTTTGCCCATCATCCATTCTTGGAATACGAACTGGCGAGGATGTTCGCGTTTCCACACCGGTCATTACAGCATCAGCAAAATTGAATCCGGACAATTTACGATTAAATACAGGTAATGCCTCCCGTATTCCATTGATAACAAATGAAGGCAATATCTCCGCAAGATCATTGGGTTCCACCCCCGGTTTATAAGAGGGAACAACCGAACCCAATGTCCGGGTTGCCCTTCCAAGCAAAAAATCCTCCACCCGCTGAACCGGCGCTTTGTAATTCGCACCCCCCAGCTGAAAGGCTTTCCGCTCCAGATCTCTCTGGAAGGCAATACCCGCCAGGGGATGGCCTGCATAGTCCCGTTCCGGCTGAACACCCACCACGATTGCAGCATTGGCATTTCTTTCCGCCCTGGAATACTGGCTCATTCCGTTTGTAACTATTCCACCCTCTTCCGAGGCTGCCGCGATTACCGTTCCCCCCGGACACATACAAAAGGAATAAACCCCCCGTTTGTCTGCATCATGATGCACCAATTTATAATCGGCCGCCCCCAACAGCTGATGTCCCGCCTGTGAACCAAAACGGGCCTTATCAATCAGGGTTTGCGGATGCTCAATTCTGACACCAACAGAAAAAGATTTTGCCTGAATCTCCACGCCATCCTCATAAAGGGCATGCATCATCTCCCGCGCACTGTGTCCAGTCGCAAGAATAATGTGATTTGTCTGTATTTCCTGCCCATCCACCAATCGAACCCCGACAATCTGGCGATTTTTATTCATCAAAATCTTTTGCACATAAGTATTAAACCGGTAATGACCACCAAAAGATTCTATTTCCTGACGAATTTTCTCAACCATACTGACCAACCGAAACGTACCAATATGAGGTTTGGATACGTAAAGAATTTCCTCTGGCGCACCTGCCCTGACAAATTCTGTCAAGACCTTGTGACCATAATGATACGGATCACTGATCTGCGTATGAAGTTTGCCATCGGAAAAGGTTCCCGCACCACCCTCTCCATATTGGACATTGCTGTCAGGATTGAATTTTGACTGACGCCAAAATGCAAAAGTGTCGACTGTCCTTTCCCTGACCGGTTTCCCACGTTCAAGAATCAAAGGACGCAAACCCATCTGGGCCAGTAACAATCCCGCCATAAACCCGCAAGGCCCCGCACCAATAACGACGGGACGAACATAGCCAGCCTGACTAGCAATTTTTTCACCAGTCTGCCGGGACATCACGAACTGATACCGAACCTCTGGTGTTTTTGATAAATTGCGATCCAGGGAATGATTGCGTAAAAATTCCTCTTCATTATCAATGGAACAGTCAATGGTATACACCAGTTGAATGTCCCACCGTCGGCGCGCATCATATCCCCGCCTTATTACCTGATACTCGCTGGGAAATTGTTTTAGACGATTATACAAGGCCTGTTTCAAATCTGCTTCATCATGATCCAAGGGCAGTTTCACTTCTGTAACTCTAATCATCTTTAAAACCAGATTTTCTTTTCATCCTAATTGTTCTTATCCTCTTAAATCCCTGATTACAGAATATCGCTGTTTATATCCTGAACAATCCCTAAAAGACAATCATTAAAATAGGATTCAAATATCCATATTCAATACAATTTCCACAGATTGACAAAAACAGGTAAATATCCAATCAAAGACACAAAGTCCTCATCCACACTTTACATCAAACATTATGTCATATTGTATCGAAATATTAATGCTGGCCATCATAATAATCCATTATACATATCAATAATCTTGTCATATAAATAATGATTAATTGACTTAATTAAATTGTAATTAAGTCAATAGCTATATAAACATAATAAAAATTATAATAATGCATTATTTTTACAAATAATAAATCTTATTATCACTATATTTTAATTATAATTTTTCCATAAAATAGATAAATGAAAGAATAAAATTCTCATCTATTTGTAAAATAGACATCCATTATATTTGTAAAATAAAATTAGCAATATTTCTTGACTTTAATTGAGTATACATAATATGTAGTTATTGTTTTATGAAAATTAATCATGAAGTTTTTATAAAAATCATGTTATCATCCCAGTTATTTAAAATTTCTTGTACATTTTTCTAATATAACATAGCATAAATTCACTATCATCAAGTAACGTATATGTAAATAATAAATAATTATATATATAAATTAGAAAAATATAAAAAAAAACCAAAATCTCGAATCGAATATTATTTTATCAATTCTTTATGAAAAAATTACATTTCAATAAAGGAATAATAAATTTAGGAAAAACCAACTTAAAAAAACCTTGATTTTAATCAATATTGTTCTAATATAACATTTTATATATGAAATTATTAATAATATTAAATAAATTTAATAGTCTTATTTTTACATGGACAAAAAAAATAAGTTTCATAAATCCAATTTTCTTTGTATATTTGTAGTCAGCATTCGACAGATAGTGTCGAAGCGGCCGGATCAGATGCTGCAACATACTGACCCGACCTAATCATAACAGAAGAGGAATTTCTGCAATGACTGTCTGTGATATTTATCATATTTTATATGATAAGACTATGGTTTTTATTACCATGTGGAAAAAAGTCAGCTTTGTTTTGGTATTGATTACTTGTACAAAGAGTGGAAACATTTATCTGTTGAATGCGATTTGGCAGTTAATTCGTAAATGTAGTGATTTAACCATGATAATAAAATGTAATAAAAAACATTTATCTTTTAATTGATTCAAAATAAATCTTTTATATAGTAAAGATATTTCATTAAATTCATTTTAAATATTTTATTTTGACTGTCCAGTTTTACATTTTAGTTTAATAAGGAGAATAGAAAAATATTTTATATTAATCAATTGCAATTTGCTTCTGCATTTTTAGAAATAAGGAAGCCTGACAAGTAACATTCTTTAATTTATTTTCATATTGTTTCGGTTTGTTTTTTCTAAACTTGCATATTATTAACGTTGTCGAAGTCTTTAATTTAGAAAAAACAAACCAAATTTTAATTTTTAAATCAAATTAATGAATTGGTAAATCATATAAAATCAGTGATTCTGTTATTTCTATAAAACTTTTTGTGAGGCTCAATATTATACATAAAGAATTTTATTTTATTTAATTATCCTCGCTAATATAAACCATTATTGGCACTAAAAAAATTGAAACACATGATTTGTTCAATATAAAACTATTAAAAAAAGACTGAAAATAATTTATTTTCAGTCTTTAATAAAGTTAGTCTTTCAGGAAGTTTATAACATTTAAGGAGAGGTATCAAAAACTTAAACGATAAAACATCATATAATTTCAAAAACAACCAATTACAAGTAACATTTTCTTAAGCTGGAACCATATTTTATATCTTTTTTTCAAAAACGTTAATAACATTATTCTAGATATACCTTCCCTCAATAATTATTTATAATTTTTATATTTTTTTTATTTGAAGCTTATAGTTTAATTTCTTTACCTACCCATGCTTCCAATGATTTTCAGATGTTCTCCATCCATTTGAAATTCACAAAAATAAATTCAAGGAAAGCATCTAAGTCTATAATATTATTATCATTTTTTGTACCAAACCAATTTCCTGATGGAGAAAAAGGCAATGGAGGCAATTATGATACAGCCAGTTATCAATCAATTATATTAAAACAATCAAAATCCGGCGATAAAACTGTCAAGATTGATGCTAATCTCAAATATAAATCCATACCTAAAAAATTATCTGATAGGATCGGGTCAAACTTGATGTTGAAAGGACTACAGGTGTACGAAATACAGAATATATAGCAATTACTGTTGTTAAAAACGGCATAAAATTTCCTGATGGTAACAGTTATATAATTCTACCAAAGAGAAAGATAATTTCTATCTATGAAAATATTGCAGCTATCAATCTTTCTTTGATATGAAAAACTAGCTGTGAGAAATATAATCGCAGTTTATAAACAACAATGTCGTATAATAGCTTTTCCTAATCATAATGGTCAAATTTTTTAATGACAAGATTCCCAATACAGTTCCTTATGACCAACCTCACAAGTAATAGCCCAGACCTTGATAACCGCTCATGGAAAAGATTCTACCATTCAACAAATTTCTGATAATAATCGACTACCTGTTCACATCGAGGCGGGTAATTGCGTTGTTCATTCTTTTATAAATAATAGTGATAAGGAATACTATCATTATGGTTACGTTAACGAAGAAGCACAAATTTTCTTAACATTCATTCCCGATTAATATTTGGATTTTTTATAATAAACAAAACACAGTATTTACATATAAAACCAATTTAAAACTTGATTGTCAGATTTGATATAATTTAGATAAATTTTTAAAAATAAAATTAGGCTAATCAAATTAAATTTTTTATAATAAGCGTTTAACAATATGGTTAATCTTATTTTATAACTAAAAAATTATAGGGATTTAATCTTGAGCAATTTGGATCATTCCACGCATGACATGCATCAATTCAATCATTCCCACTTGCATGATCATGCACATGAACATATCCACGGTCATCACCATCATATTCCACAATCTTTTGGCAAGGCCTTTGCTCTAGGAATTAGCCTTAACTTAATTTATATTTGCGCCGAAACCATATGGGGCATTTTTGCCAATTCCCTAGCCTTAATTGCTGATGCCGGTCATAATCTATCAGATGTTTTTGCCTTGGCCACCGCTTGGGGGGCCTCATATTTAAGCAAAAAAAAACCCTCTCCCAATTTTACCTACGGATATCGTCGAACCTCTATCTTGGCTTCTTTAAGTAATGCAATTTTATTGCTTATTGTTACGGGAGGAATTATCTGGGAATCAATTGAACGCTTTTACAAACCTGCAACTGTTACAGGTAAAACAGTAATTTTAGTCGCCTTACTCGGTGTTGTTATAAATGGAATAACCGCATTAATGTTCCATTCCGGACAAAAAGAGGATCTTAATATTAAGGGCGCCTTTTTGCACATGGCCTATGACGCCCTTTTATCGTTGAGTGTTGCCGGGGCAGGGATTATTATTTTTTTCACCCATTGGAATATGCTTGATCCCATTACCAGCTTGATTGTCGCTGCAATAATTATTTGGGGAACTTGGTCTTTATTGAAAGATTCAGTTACACTTGCCATGGACGGTGTCCCAAGCAATGTTGACGCTTTCGCCGTGGAAACCTATTTACGCTCCCTTCCCAATATCATTGATTTACATGATCTACACATCTGGGCTTTAAGTACAACAGAAACCGCCCTAACTGTTCATTTGGTCAGTAATACCAATCAACATTCTGACCAGTTTCTGAATATGGTTGCACAACGCCTCAAGGAAAAATTTAGAATTAATCATTCAACTTTCCAGATCGAACAAAAAAATGAAGCCAGTTTTTGCAATCTGGCGGACATTAATACTGTTTAACCTTAAACTTATAATTACCTTATGATCTTTAAAATAATAAAGAATAAGAAAATCCTATTCAGTCTTGGGAATTTTCTGGTTAGTCTTATAGTTTTTTTTCTTAAATATCTGGCATGGAAAACAACACTCAGTGTTGCTTTTTATTCTGACATGCTTGAGACAACAATCAATGTGTTAGCCGCTATTTTTGAAATATTCGCAATCACCATTTCGACCCAACCAGCCGATAAAAACCATACTTATGGACACTATAAAGCCGAATATATTTCTGCCGCCGCCGAAGGTTTATTAGTAATAGTAACATCAATTTTAATTTTTTACGAAGCCTGGCAAGGATGGAAAAATCCCCAATTTCCTATGGCGCCTTTAAAAGGAATTATTCTAAATGGAACAGCTGGACTTGTTAATCTATTCTGGGCAATAACACTTATTCGTGTAGGTAAAAAATATTTTTCTGCAGTCCTTATAGCAGGTGGACAGCATGTTCTTTCCGATGTATGGACAACTATCGGATTAATTGTAGGTTTTACACTTATTCCAATGTTTCAATGGGCTGCACTTGATGCCCTGATGGGCTTTTTCATTGCTATTAATATTTTACGTATAGGCTTTGGCATCATAAAAAATTCTATTAATGGCTTGATGGATAAAGCTCCTGACCCTCAAACCATTTCCAGTATTTATAAAATAATTCAGGCAAATGCCCCTGAAGCAAAAGAATTCCATATGGTCCGTTTTCGTCAGGTTGGCAATTTGATTTTTATTGATTTTCATTTGGTTGTGTCTGGAGACATGAGAGTGCAAGAAGCCCATAAAATATGTGATCGTATTGAACACGCTTTACAAAAAGTAATTGGAAATGTTTCAATAAACATTCATGTGGAACCAGAATAATTTTTTTAAATTCTGATCAACTACTTGTTCTGAAACATGATATCTCATCCATATAAATAAATCCTGGACAGAAAAAAGGATATGGCTGATTATTTTTTACAACTATTTTTTTCAGATAAATCAATTAGAATAATATAGCCATCATCAGTGCCAATATTTAATAAACTGCCTTCTTCATTAAATTGTAAAGCCGTAATTTCTCCAATGGATTTTTTAGATCCTAAATTTACCGGAATAACTTTCTCGTCGCTGATTCCGATTAATAATATACTACCATCCAAAAATCCAGCAGCAACCATATCATAGGTCGGATGACATGCCACTACCATACAACAACTTCCAGGAATACCAGGCAATTCCACAGGAGGTTTTCCCATTGGACCGCCTCCAAAAAACTGCCATAAAACCACCGGTTCAGCTCCACTGGTTGCCAACCATTTTCCATCAGATGAAAAATTTAGAGATTTTACTTTGGTTGGGTATCCACTCATTCGCATATTGTGTCCGTCTGAAATACGCCAACCATGTAAATCATGATCTTGCATTGATGTTACCAACGCCTCTTCTTTAGGATGTAAAGTAATCCCTGTATGACTACCTTTCCATGTAAAATCCTTAATTTTTACAGGATTTTTATAATCAGCAGACCATAAAGTGGCACCATTATAATAAGAACTGGCTATTTTTGCACCATCCAAACTGAAAACCAAATCACTAACTCCAGAAGAATGTTCAAAAATTCTATATGGCTCTGTAAAATTATCTTTATATAAATAGATTTCTTTTCCTGTAATAAAAGCGATTTTATTTTGTTTCCTTTCCTTATCAGTCCAAGAAACGATTTTATCAATCCAACGTCTGGATTTTAATAATTGTTGAGGTTCCTTCCCAGGAATGATTCTTACTAGTTTATTATCATCACCAGAAGTAACAAAACCTGAAAAGGTCAAATCTTGTGATAAAGATAAAATCCCTCCATCATGAGGTTGAACTTTATACCAATAATCTGGATCATTATTGTGAATCAAAGGAATAATCCACAAATCTCCATCTGCCGTTGCAAAAGCACTATACTGTTCATCCCAAGATGTAGCACAGGCGATAATCGTGCCTTCCACTTTTTTAAAAGAACCCCGACTTTCGATTAATTGTAACGGCTGATTCATTCCATACTTTCCAGTCACAGATTTGTTAATCTATACATTTAAAAAATCCCTCACGTAGAGATTTCTCATCTAAATTCCGGCCAATAAAAACCAATCTGGAACAACGATCCTCATTTGTCTTCCAAGAACGTATGAAATTGCCCTCTGCCATCATATGAACAGCCTGAAATGCAAAACATCGATCGTCATGCTTAAAATTCATAATTCCTTTGGTTCTCAATATATCCTTTCCAAATTTCTGAAGAACCATGGACATCCATAAATTAAAACGTTTTCCATCTAATGGTTTATCTTCCATAAGTGAAATACTCGTCACACCATCACCATGAGAATGTTGTACATGGTCATGGTCATGGTCATGGTCATGGTCATGGTCATGGTCATGGTCATGGTCATGGTCATGGTCATGGTCATGGTCATGGTCATGGGATGATAAGAATTTGGGCTCTAACGTCAAGGCTCTATTTAAATCAAACCCCCCAAGATCCAGAATTTTCATAAGGGAAATATTCCCTTTTTCCATTTCATATAAAGCAACCATCGGATTGATTGTACGAATTCTTTTTTTTATAGCAATTAATGATCCCCTATCAACCAGATCAACTTTATTCAACAAGATTACATCCGCAAAAGCAATTTGATTGACTGCCTCCTTACTTTCATCCAATGTCTTCATCACATGAAACGCATCAATTACGGCAATCACCGCGTCAAGACGAGTTTTGTTACGAATATCCTCATCAACAAAAAAAGTCTGTGCTACGGGCGCAGGATCAGCTAACCCTGTGGTTTCAATAATTATTCCATCGAAACTTCTTTGTCTTTGAATAAGCTTGTTGAGAATACGAACCAAATCGCCTCGAATTGTACAACAGACACATCCGTTGCTCATCTCAAATATTTCTTCATCCGCATCGACTATTAAATCATTATCAATACCTAATTCACCATATTCATTAACAATAACGGCATATTTTTTATCTTGCTGTTCCGTTAGAATACGATTTAGTAAAGTTGTCTTCCCCGCTCCTAAATAACCCGTCAGAACAGTTACAGGTATTTTATTTTTTTCTTTATGATCCAATTCCATTATGAACCTTCAATGCTGCCTTATGATTACCATAATCCCAACTATAAGATAAACCTAACCCCAAGAGTAGAAAAAACCATCCTCCCAAGGGTAAATTTCCGAAACTTCCTCCAGCCGCGAATGGCCATTCGTGAACTAAAACCGCAGCAAATAATCCAACACGCCAGGAATTTTTAACCGCATCTTTCAATGATAGCAATTTGGACGTTAATCCCTTTACCAAATTAACCCACCATAAAAATACCATGTAACAAAACAAGATTAATCCGGGAATTCCTGCATTTACAAACATTTCAATATAATGATTATGAGGATGGGGCAAACAAATCTCTGCCCCTTTCCCATCCCCATGTCCAATTGCAATTCCCCAAAAGGATAATCCATGAAAATAAATCGGATTGGCACAAAAATGACGATAGGCATCATATCCCAAACCCGTCCAGGGATTTGACAATCCCATAATCATCGCCCGTGTATAGATCAGTCCATAATTATCAGAGGAAAAATGTGCCATTTGATGGATAAATAAAGTCACCAAATGATGATAGCTCTTAGGCGATAAAAATGATGTTGCACCCAGTATCAATGGAATACAAATTAACATTGACAAAACGATTGTCCGTAAGGGACGTAACCAATACAAGGATACAACTATTCCAAAAACAAAAAGAATAAATGGCATTCTTTGACCGGCAAAAGCCATCATCAGTGTAGCAAATAAGATAATGAATAAAGCGACCAGATTTCCCCGCCATCCTTTTAAACGACAAATGCAATAAATACTCAAACTTAAAGTAATTGGCAACAGTAACCTGGCCAATGGCCCTGCCGCTCTAGGATGATGATATGGACCTGTCAGTGTACCGTCGAAATAACGTGGCGCTCCTAAAATATTATATCCTGTAATAAGCTGGCAAAGCATATTCAAAATAATATAAATCGCACAGACAATCAAAACATAAGATAGCCATCGCCTGTATTTCTCATCAGTTAAAACCCAGACCTGAAGTGCCGCAGCAAAAAAAATAAAACGAATTAACACTAAAGCCTGGATCATCATTATGTTATATTGAAACAATCCAAAGGGAATAGTACACAATAAAATCCACCCCCACCAGAGAAATGCAATAATCACCCAATTTTGTTTTCCCCAGTCCCATTGTTTGTTGATAAAAGAATAAATTACAAAACATATTGCTATATAACTGATCAACCCATCCGCTATACCCCGTAAGTGCGTTAAAAAAACAGGCAAAATTAAAACAGCGAACAGTGTCGACTTATTGAGAAACTTACGGACAGATTCCATAACCCAAAGGCTCTCCGGTTTAAGAACAGGAATTAATTAGAAAACATTACGCAATGAAATAACAGTCTGGAAATCACAACGTAAATCAAATACATCAATAATAAAAGATTTCATATTATTTAAAACATTAAATCTCAATATATTCTTTTTTTAAACATGAAATTCAAATTAGCAATCTATTAATTTTATTCAGATAAAAAACAAAAATAAGATGATGATTATTAAAATATTACACTTGGAACAGTTAATAAATTTTTTAATCCTACATTAATTTCTTTATATTGTTCAATTTAATGTAAAAAAAAATGTAAAATCAATTAATTATTTTTGTTATTTTTTATAAAACTGTCATAAACATAAATCAGGTAATCAGGTAAAATATCAGGCATAATTTTCTGAGCCTTCATAAACAAACCAATTTCATCAAACTCCTTCGACAAATAACGTGACAATATTAAAGATTGCTGAGTTTTATCAAGATAAGTCTGCTGTTTTAACAAGCTGCAAACTACTTCCGGTGATTTATCTAATAATTGGGCAAGCTGGCCAACCTCCGGAGACTGAGGAGTGAAATAGGCTATATTTCGCCTATTATCATCGATATTTTTCAATATTTTTTTTACAAAACTTTCCATCCAAAAAGGTTGATCTGAAATAATCTCATCCATCACAACCCATACCTGATATGTTGGATACCCCCATTTTGCCAACTGTGATGAATCTACTAATACATGTCCATCCTTGACGAACGGTAAAACTGTAGTTCCGTCAGCATAGGCCCCATCAATTTCATTTTTCTGCCAAGCTTGTGTAATTTCATTATAATTCATATTTACCAGATGAATTTTTTCAACAGGAATATCATTATGCTGCAAATAACGTAACAGACTATAATAACTGCTTGTCATGAAAGGTACCGCAATATTTTTACCAACCAGATCTTGAGGAGTATCTATATGTTTCTGGCTTTTTACGATTAAGGCGCTTTCTTTACCATATTGCCGATCTATTGCGATTACACGTCCCTGCAAACCAACCGTTATAACTGACAGAAAAGTAACCATATCTACTGGAACGGCATCAACCTGACCAATAGACAAATTATGCAAGGCTTTAAAATCATCGTCATATTTTTTCCAGGCTATTGTTTCCCTGGCAACTTTTTGATGTTTTTTATCCAATTGAATAAAATTGGCGATATCAGCTTGATTTTTCCATCCAATTCGAAATTCCGCATTAGCACTTCGTAAGTTGAAAAAACATATCAAAGCAAAAATTGCTATCAGCCATACAATCAAAGAAAATCGTTTGGAACCTACATAAAAACAGTGCATCAACGGAAAATCTCGCTACGTTAAATAATTTATTAACTTACTAAAATAATATCTGATTTAATAACTGAAATTCACTTTAAAAGTAAAGTTTAACCTAAAGTAATATCAAATTAAATTTTTACAGAATAAATCCACCTCCTAAAACACGTGTCCCTTGATAAAAAACACATGCCTGACCAGGTGCTGGGTTAGCAGCCGTTTCCAATTCTACTCTTACACTATCCTTTTTTTCAATTATAACTTTAGCAGGTCGTTCCTGATCCCGCGCACGAATCTGAACATTACAATATATAAATTCAGTAGGCACAGGAATAAGCCAGTTCAAATCGCGCAAATAGAATGTTTGACAAATATTGTTTTGTTTTGGGCCAATAACGATTCTTCTTTTTTCGGATTCAATTCGTAACACCATTTGTCGCTGCCCATCCCGCATGGCAAGATTACCCAACCGTTTTGTTTGACCAATGGTATATTTAGCAATACCTTCATGATGACCAATCACAACGCCCTGCTCGTCAACTATCTCGCCTGGCATAACACCTTCTGGCGCCAATTTCTCAACAATTTTTATATAAGAATTATTTGTAACAAAACATATGTCCTGGCTATCCGACTTCTGAGCAACAGCCAAATCAAAACGTTCGGCTTCTTCCCGAACTTTATCTTTATTTGGCATGTCCCCTAAAGGAAAACGCAAATATTCAAGCTGTTCAAGTGTGGTGGCGAATAAAAACCATGATTGGTCTCGACTTAAATCAACTGGACGGTGCAACTCGGGACCATTTTTTCCCACAATTCGACGCACATAATGACCTGTTGCCATCGCTTCTGCCCCAAGCTCTCGCGCCATTGTCAATAAATCCGTAAATTTGACTCCCTGATTACAGGCAATACATGGAACAGGAGTTTCTCCCTTTTGGTAAGATTGTGCGAAACGTTCAATTACCGTTGTTTGAAAACGGTCTTCCGCATCGATAACGTAATGCGGGATACCCAGCTTTTCTGATACCCTACGTGCATCCCTGATGTCCTGACCTGCACAACAGGCACCTTTTTTAACCACACCTCGCGCATCATAAAGCTGCAAGGTGGCACCAAAAACCTCATGGCCTTGTTCTTTTAGAAGAGCAGCCGTAACGGAACTGTCCACTCCGCCCGACATTGCAATCATAATACGCATTGGTTCAGGATAACTTTGGCAAACGAACAACTAAACCATCCAATTCTTCTGTCATAATAATCTGACAACCCAATCGAGAGGTTTTTTCCAACCCAAAAGCCATATCCAGCATCTCCTCCTCCTCTTCTGCGGCGGGCTTTAATTTATCCCACCATGATTCATCAACAATTACATGACAGGTCGCACAAGCCAATGATCCCTCACAAGCACCTTCAAGATCAATTCCATGCTTATGCGCTATTTCCAATACTGAAAGCCCTACAGGAGCGTCCACCTCACGACGTGTTCCATCTTGTTCAATAAAAACTATATGTGGCATTTTATAGAATTCCTTATTTAAAAACCAATTAATATTCTGATTTTAACTCATGTCCCTTTTCTTACATCATACCATGCTGAATAAAGGTCATGAACGGTTTCAACGACTTCTTGTTTTGTTGTCATCCGACCAAAAGAAAAACGGATACTAGATAAAACTTCTTGTTCTGACAATCCCATGGATTGTAAAACATAGGATGGCATAGAAACATGATTGCATGCTGAACCTGTTGATAAACATAAATGAGGAATTCTTGCCAAAAGATCAAGAGCCTTAACCTCTGGAAATTGTAGATTAACACAATTTGACAAGGCATATTCGATTGATCCATTAATTTTAAGTTGTGGAATTCTTGCCTGCAATTCATTTATCAAAAAATGTTTATAAGACGCCAAACGCCTGATCTCTTCATTTCCCTCATTCTGGAATAGCGAAAATGCCTTACCCAAACCAACAATCAAGGGGACTGGCAAAGTTCCTGATCGAATTCCTCGTTCCTGATATCCTCCATAAAATAAAGGTTCCACCCTTACCCGAGGTTTACGTCTTACATATAAAATGCCAATTCCTTTGGGCCCATAAATTTTATGCCCGGAAATTGAGGCAAGATCAATTCCCCAGGAACGCAACTGGATTTTTTCAGATATTTTTCCACAAGCCTGAGACAAATCACAATGAAAAAGAGCACCATATTCATGAGACAATGCCGACAAATAAGGAATGTTCTGTATAACTCCTGTTTCATTATTAGCGGCCATGACACTGACTAATATTGTTGGAACCTGCAATGCCGCTTTCAAACTATCAGGATCAATCAATCCATCGGATTGAACTGGCAAAATAAAAGGATCAGCACCAATGGACTGTAAATTCTGGACTGTTTCAAGAACGGATTTATGTTCAGTCGCAATCGTGATAACCCGTTTGGTCTTGGGATAATGATCAATTAGATAACGCACACTACCCTGCAAGGCAATATTATTGGATTCTGTCGCACCAGAGGTAAAAATAATTTCTTGAGAAACCACCCCGAGCATTTCGGCAATGTCGGCACGAATCTTATCAATGGTTTCAGCAACATATTTACCCAATATATGCTCTGAATTAGCATTTGCAAAATTATGCACAAAATAGGGTAGCATCGCTTCAACAACACGTTCGTCACACGGTGTGGTCGATTGATAATCAAGGTAAATCACCTTTTCTTTTATCTTGTTTTTTCCTGAAAAATCCATTTTCTATAGATTATGAATCCTTTAACTTTTGAATCAACTGTCCATAAACATGAATAAAAGTTTCAACATCTTTTTGCTGGATATTCCATGGTAAAGATACACGGATCGTACAATCAGCCAATTCTTCCAACCCCATTGCTGATAAAACAGGTGAACGCGATAATTTTCCTGAAAAACATGCCGATCCCGTTGAGACACAGAAACCAGCCATATCCAAAGCCATAAATAATTTTTGTGCCGAAACTCCAGCATAAGCTATAGAGGATGTATTATCTAAACGTTCAGCTTCCTCGCCACAAATGACGGCTCCATATTTTTTCACTTCTTTTTCCAAATAATTACGTAATTTTAAAATATTGGAACGATCTTCTTTACAGGCCTCTTTTGCGGCAGTCATCAACCCTATAATTGCCGGAACAGCCAGAGTTCCTCCCCTTCTTCCCTGTTCCTGTCCTCCTCCACTAAAAAGAGGGTTTATCTTTTTCGCATTTCTTTCATGACCAGCCAATAACAATGCGCCTACCCCTTTTGGACCTCCCATTTTGTGAGCTGAAAGAATCAGGCTGTCCGCTCCGATATCTTCCAAATTGAACATTATACGTCCAGCAGCCTGAGCTGCGTCTACATGAAGAATTGCACCATATTCATGACAAATTTTTGCTGCCTGTTGAATGGGATGTAATACACCTGTCTCATTATTGGCCAGCATTAAACACACTAATGGAGATATTGACGTTTTTTTTAGGGCATCTTCTAAAAAGTTAAGATCGACAATACCCTGCCGTGTTACAGGTAAAATTTTTTTTGAAAGGTCAATCTGCATGATTGCAGGATGTTCCGTAGCTCCCACCCAAAGAGGACGTTGTTGATTGCCTTCACCAATCTGACCATGCACAGCCAGTACATCTGCCTCTGTCCCACCAGAGGTAAAAATACAATTTTGAACGCTCCCCCCGAATAATTCGACCAAGGTTTCTCTTGCATCTTCCATTTGATTATAAATCTTGCGTCCCATTTGATGAACAGACGTTGGATTACCAGTCTGCTGCATGATATCCACCATTGCAGATATAACTGAAGAGCGCATGGGCTCACTGGCATTCGCATCTAGATATATAGATTGTCGTATCATTTCATTTATAATCCAATTTATTATATTAAACCATGAATTCCAAATATAACCTGCATAATTTATTGCATTACAACAATAATTTAATTAAATCTGTATTTAATTTACAATATATAAATACAAATATGAACCCTGTTACCTTATAATAGAAATATTTTCACAGATTTACTGGTAAATAAGCAAAGATAAAGGATATGTTAACCTTGTCCGATCACCATATCGCTATTGATTTTTCATTTATATTTTATAGATAAGACAAAAACACTTTCACTTTATAAGAAATATCTTTATAGAGATAAACTGTTTTTATTGTTTTCCTACACTCACTTATATTATTGTTAAATCTTACAAATTGTGCCAGTTTTAATAGATAAACGGATCGTTCTATGCCAGAGGTAATGTTTGCAGGCCCAGCAGGTCGTCTTGAAGGACGCTATCACCATTCCAGTCAACCTAACGCCCCCCTTGCCTTAATCCTACATCCCCATCCTCTGCAAGGTGGGACAATGAATAACCGAATTGCCTATACAATGTATTGTGCATTCCAAAAAATGAATTTTTCTGTACTACGTTATAATTCTCGTGGTGTTGGACGGTCTCAGGGACAATATGATGGTGGTATTGGTGAAATATCCGATGCGGCAGCGGCCCTGGACTGGTTACAGATGGCGAATACAAATTCCAGGGAATTATGGATCGCGGGGTATTCGTTTGGAGCCTTTATTGGAATGCAGCTCTTGATGCGTCGTCCTGAAATACAAGGATGGATCAGCATCGCGCCATTGGCAAACCACTATGATTTTAATTTTCTTGCACCTTGTCCATGCAGCGGTTTGATGATCGCAGGAGAATCCGACAGCATTGTCCCATTGCAGGAAATTGACAAACTTGTTGAAAAACTTAACACTCAAAAAGGCATCAAAGTTGCCTATAATACAATCCCTAATGCCGATCATATTTTTGCCGATCAAACTGAGCAGATCGAAAAAACAATTACCAATTACGTTAAGAAAATTTTAAAGAACAGATCTGATCAACCTTAGATTAACATTGTTCTTTTTATATCTCTTTAATTTTCCCGAATTAGATACATTTTATGTTAGGTAAAATATCTGAATTTTATTTTATCATAAAATGTTGTCTTTCTTTTGGTTTATTACCTAACCCTTTACACAAAAAATATGGCCTTTTTCTCTAAACGCAAATCACTGGAACAACTTACACTTGATTCAAAAAAACATGGTCTAAAACAATGTTTGGGTCCATGGCGTTTAACAATGATTGGGATCGGCTCTACCATTGGCGCAGGCATTTTTGTCATGACAGGAACAGCTGCGGCTAATTTTGCTGGACCAGCAATTCTTTTATCCTTCATTATTGCTTCAATAGCATGTTTATTTACTGCCCTTTCCTATGGTGAACTGGCATCCACTATGCCGACTGCAGGATCGGCATACAGTTATGCCTATACATCACTTGGTGAAAAATTCGCTTGGATTGTTGGATGGTTACTGTTGTTGGAATATGGAATATCGGCTGTATCAGTTGCCTCAGGATTTTCGAGTTATAGTGTTTCCCTACTAAAAGATTTTCATATTCATATCGCTTCATGGCTACATAATCCCATGATTCAACCTGCAATTGGTGGATATGGAAAAGGAATTGTATTTGTTAAGTCTCTTGACCTGATTGGAGCAGGATCTGTTCTGATCGCAGCCATATTCCTCTTATATGGGGTTTCCGAATCAACAACAATTAATGCAATAATCGTCAGTTTAAAAATCGGAGTATTAATTCTTTTTATAATTTTGGGATTTCACTATATTAAACTGGAAAACCTGACACCTTTTATCCCCTCCTCAACAGGTCCGATGAATTTTGGAATCAGGGGCATTTTTCGGGCAGCCTCAACAATTTTTTTTGCCTATATAGGCTTTGAAGCTGTTTCCACAGCCGCGTCAGAAGCAAAAAATCCTAAAAAGGACGTCCCCTTTGGAATCATAGCTTCCTTGTTTGTTTCAACCATGATCTATATTGGTGTAGCGCTAATTTTAGTCGGGGTTGTTCCTTATAGAAAATTAAACATTTCTGATCCACTGGCCCTGGCAATTGATTATATGAACATGCCAAACTTGGCCTGGATTTTGAAATCTAGCGCAGTTATCGGACTTTGCTCAGTAATGCTCGTTTTGCTATATGCTCAAAGCCGCATTTTCTACATCATGGCACAGGACGGATTGCTTCCACCAATTTTTAGCAAACTTCATCCTAAACATTGTACACCTTGGATAGGAACCATTATCCTCAGCCTCAGCATCGCCATTACGACAGCTTTTTTACCTATTGATATCATAAGTGACCTAATCAGCCTTGGAACCTCTCTGGCATTTGGTATTGTCTGTTTCACGGTTATATGGCAGCGGAATGTTCATCCCAATATTCATCGACCCTTTCAGGTACCCTTTGGTGGATTCAAGATTAGAAATATCTGGATTGGCTATATTCCCGTTTGCGGCATCCTATGTTGCCTGACCATGATTTTTCCCTTGGTCATTGACATGATTTACTCCCTAATTAATCACAATCCACTTCCACTGCTCTTAATGTTTATTTATAGTGTAATCGGTGTCTTTGGCTATTATTATTACGGACGCAAACATTCAATTCTGTCCAATTCAAAAGAAAAATGATATTTTAAAAAAAATAGTTTTTTTTAAATATGATTTTATTATGAATTTTCCATCACCTCTTCGCATTGCCGCCATTACAAAATGCTATCAAGAAACAACCATGCTTCCCATATGGATCAGACATTATGCCAGACTAGTAGGAAAAGATAACTTATTCATACTTGATAATGGCAGCGATCCGCCTGTCAAAGCTGAACAATACATTTATGTTGAGCACATTCCACGTCGCAAGTATTTGGATGAACAAGATAGCGTCAATATAATGAGCGAATGGCAGCATAAACTTTTAAAACTTTATGACTGGGTTCTTTGTATTGACACAGACGAATTTATAATCCCCCGTCCATCTCGTTGGACTTCCTTACATGAATATCTTGCACAATGTTCTGCCAAAACATGTCGATGTGTAGGTGTGGAAATCATTGATCCTTTGATTGGAAAACCTGTTGATTGGTCAAGACCCATTTTTAAACAACGTTCCAAGGGCACCATTAAAAGTTGGTCATGCAAACCCTCAGTTTCATCAGTTCCGACGCGATGGGAACCCGGTTTTCATCGATGTCAAAATGAAACCCTTTTTGCGCACGATTTATGGCTGTTTCATTTGAAATATGCTGATCAGAACCACCTCCTTGAACGTTCAAAACTCAGACGCAGAATTCCAAGAAACCCGGAAGATATTAAAAATGGATTGGGAACCTCACATTTAATATCCGACAATGTTCTAATCAGGTTTCTAAAATCGCAGAGATCAAAAATTGGCACAGGAACCTTGGATGACTATTTGATCACTAATCCTGATCCTGATAACGCTGATTCACTCTACCTTGATATTCCCCATGAGTTTATTGATTTTTTATAATCAATTAAACAGACATCTCTAAATGCATTTTTATTTTTATGATTGTTTTCTATTTTTCATCGGTTTAATAGCCGGGACAATTGATACCCTTGCAGGTGGTGGAGGTTTAATAACCGTACCCGCTCTACTTTTTACCGGTATTAATATAATTCCTGCATTAGGTACAAATAAATTGCAATCAGCAATTGGTGAATTATCGGCCACATTACGATTTTGGAAAAGCGGACAACTAAGTTTTCATGGGCTTGCCATCCCTCTGTTTTTCACTGTAATCGGATCTGCCATAGGTACAATTACATTACAATACAGCGCTGATCAGACCCTGAACAAAATAGTCCCATGGCTTTTATTGGCAATATTGCTTTATTATTATTTATTTCCAAACCTACATTTCAATCTTGAAAAAAGACAGTTGCCCATAAAACCGAAAATACTGCCATGGATGGGGACTGTAATTGGATTTTATAATGGCTTTTTTGGACCTGGAACAGGAGCGATCTGGACAATTTCATTAATGCAGATTTACAAATTACGTATTAACACTGCGACAATAATTACAAAACCGTTAAATATCGCTGGAAATATTACCGCGCTCAGTATCTTCATATCAGGCGGACAAATCAACTATTTTAGTGCATTTATAATGGGTGTTGGTTCTTTTATAGGCGGACAGATTGGTGCATCCTTGGTTATTTACAAGAGTTCACGTTTTTTGCGTGTATTTTTTTTAATTGTCATGACATCATGCGTATTTTACAGTTTTGTCAAATATTATAATATTCATTTTGTTTGATTTATGATAATCCCAGAAATAATTATTTATTAAAAAGTCACAAGAATGGTTCCTTCTTCCACAGCATTAATCTTGGATCGGCTTAATCATTCAAAATTCCGGTCTAGATTTACATTACATGAAAAAGAACGAAAATATCTAATCGATAAAGGCCTTGATAAAATAATTGAACATGCTACGGATTTCATCAATCAACGTCTGGCTCCTGCTTTTCCAAAAAATGATGGAAAACAAACGCCATGGAAAGGACATCCTGTTTTTATTGCCCAACATGCCACAGCAACTTGTTGTCGCAGCTGCCTTGAAAAATGGTATAAGATTCAAAAGGGGCAGGCCTTAACACAGACAGAAAAAGATTTTATCCTCGATTTGATCAAGGCTTGGATAAAAAGGGATTATCAAACCCATCAATCTGTGAAAAAACATTCATAACACGATCCAGACAGATAGCTTCGGTATACATTGATAAAGCCCTGGCCCGCCCATTTTCTCCCATTTTTTTTCTTTGTTCTGGATGAAAGGCAAGCCAGGCCATTGCCCTGGATAGCAAAGATATAGAACCTGGCGGGATCAATAGCCCTGTTTCTGAATGCTGAACTTGTTCTCGGGGACCCCGTATTGAAGTGCCTATAACAGGTAAACCACTTAACATTGCCTCGATAATGGACATTGGTAACCCTTCAAAATGACTGGGTAAAACAAAAACATCAGCAGCTTTCATCAACTGATCTATGTCTTGACGATATCCCCAAAAACGTATTTGATTACCCAATTTTTTTTGTGCTTTATTAAAAAGTTTATCCAATACCAAACCATAATCAGAAGGCAATCTTTCGCCTACAATCCATAATTCAGCTTCTGGAAGCTTTTCTGCAATTGCAGAAAAAGCGACGATTAACTCTGGATAACCTTTATGTTGAACAAGACGGGAAACTATCATAAAAACTATATGATTCTGTGGAATCTTGTTTGCCTGTCTAAATTTCTGTTTCAGGTCAATATCAGAAAAGAATTTTGCTGGATCCCGACCGTTACCTATAAAAATAGGATTGGAATGAATGCCCAACCTTTTAGCATCTCGAGCCTCTTCCTGAGAGACAGTCATGTAAAAATTCGTAATTTTTCCACAACACCATTCAAGAACAAAGGATAATAGACGTCTTATCCATGATTTTATACCTTTCCCGGGTTGATTAAAAAGATATCCGTGACAAGTATAAATAATTACAGGCGTTCCACATAAAAAAGCGGCTATACGTGCCAATACGCCACTTATGGGCATATGGGCATGAACGATATCTGGTTTTTCAAGTTTGATTATACGGTAAAGAACCCAAAAAGCTTTTAACTGACCTATGATCGAAAAAGAACGGACAAAAGGAACGGTTCGGATCTGAAATCCCTCTTGTCTCACTTTCTCCAACAACCTTCCTTCTGCACAAACACCAATGACTTGATGGTGACAGGAACGCAACCTACGCATTAAAGGAAGTAAAAATTGATATAAGGCAAAATCAACATGTGCAATTTCCAAAATTTTCATAAATTCATTTATGCCTTACGACGCAGAGCCCATCGAATTTTAGTTATTTTTTCTTTATCATCTTGAATATTCTTAATATTTGAATGATTTAGAGAACTATTTATTTCTGATTGCCTCTGAATTTCTGAAGTTTTTTCCGACAAATCTTCAGGCATTCCAACAGAAACATGATCCGCAGTGTTTCTTTGCCATATTTTTGCATCATCATTTTGATTATGGAAAATAGCCACATAATCAGACCCTTCTTCTTGCTCTTCGTTTAAAACCGATTGTTTGTCTTGTTTCTCAAATTTAGTTATAGAAGTTCTATTCTCTTCAACATCATTTTTTTTTGATTGATGCAGATTATATAAAACAATCTGTTTAGTCGCAAGTCGAACTTTTTCACCAAAGTAGACGCTATTTTCAACTTTTCCCTCTGCATCGGAAAAACGGAACCACCAAATTTGTTTACCTTCTTGAGGATGTTGAAACGATAAAACAAAAATTTTTTCCTTCTCATTTTTCCGAATTTCAACCAATTTTTCTTCAACTTTAACCGAAGGATGTAGATGAAAACGAATAGTAAAAGGATAAGACTGATCAAAATCAAGCGTTTCCTCCCCTCTTAAATCCTGACCATCCGCTGAAAGATAAAATTTACGATGATAAATTGCACCATATGCTTTTTGCCAGCCATTATGACTTAATTCCACCCAATGGGCACCCTCAGTCATTTCATGAATTGATTCAACTTTAAAATTTAAATCTTTTAATTGATTATCCTCCAGTAAAACACTTTCTGTATTGGATAATTTTAGAACAGAATGAGCCGCGGTTCCCGCCAATGCAGATCGCCAGGCTGATGATCCTCCAGCTCCACAATTAACAATTAATCTCTGTTTACCAGCAGAAAATTCAAAGGATAAAGCACCAAGATATTTTATATCTACCTTTTTCGGTGGAACACCACTGTCAATTAACAGAGTTGAACGATTGGCAAAACAACGAATATATCCACCCGCTTTCATATCCGTCATGGCAACACGTTTTTGTGTGGAATTACTCAGAACACGATCAATAAAATGTGCCTCATTCTCACTGGAACCATTAAATAGTGCAAGCCTGCCATCACCATGTCTCAATGCCCTTAAAGCACGACTGACATTATCAAGCACTAGAATAAGTTCGGAAGGGGGACGCATATTGATCAACTGGTACATCAAACGAATTTCGGTCAGATCTCTCAATACATAAAGTTGTATTTCAGGGTTTCGTTCAATATGTATTCCATCTTCAAGAATCTGTTCAGCCAGTTCACTTTGCAGGAATTTACTGATTTTTGGTATTAAATCAAATTGTTCCGGCATACATAATGCAAGAGCCAGAGCGGCCTTTAATAACGTAAAATTTTCATGTGTATGATTGTCCAAAGGAAGCATGGCAACAACATATCTTCCTTCTTTCATAATTCGACGCATAAATTGTTGATGAAAATATTTTTCTGCTGATGCCGCAAAAAAATCATAGAACCCCAACCAATTCACTATACGATCTGCAAGGGTAATCGGTCTGTAAACAACAGAATCATAATATGAAGGTGAATTGCCAATCCAATCCGTCACCAAATTTCTTGCTGCAAGACGCGCATTTTCTGTCCCTAGCTCTCGCATATCCCGTAACCACGAAAAACCATGCAGTTTGCCAATAATTTCACAGGAGAGATTTTTATCACCCCATTGACCGGGATATAGGGAAATAACATAATCCTGGTAAATAAATTCCCCTTTTACAAGATGCATACCATAAACAGAATTTCCGGTCCATAAATCTCGCAAAATATATGCTGGGACTTCGGGAATCTGTCCATAACCAATGGCAGGTAATCGTACCAGAGAAAGTCGGATTTTTTTAACCATTTCTTGAAAAGCCATCCTAAGCCTCCCTATTTCTCTGAATCATTTCTCCTAATGGGTGAAAGTCATAATTTAGCAAATTTTTTACTTTTTAGTTCCCCGCAATGCATCTATTGCCTGACCATAATCAGGTTGACCATAAATTGAAGTTCCAGCTATCAAAACATTGGCTCCCGCTTCTATCACCAGGGGTGCAGTTTGAACATTAATCCCGCCATCAACACTGATATGAATGGAACGACCCGACTTTTGAACCATTTCATGTATTGCACGAATTTTCGCCAATTGACTGGATAAAAATTTCTGTCCACCAAAACCAGGATTTACAGTCATAATTAGAATATTATCTACAAGATCTATAACCTCGGAAATTGCATTGGCAGGTGTGGCCGGACATAATACAATCCCGGCTTTTATTCCAAACGATTTGATATGTTGCAAGGAACGATGCGCATGAGGCCCCGCCTCGATATGAAAAGAAATTTGATCAGCACCCGCCTGAACAAACGGTTCGATAAAAGGATCAACAGGTTCAATCATAAAATGCACATCAAAAAACAACTTGCTATAAGATCGCAAAGATTTAAGAACTACTGGGCCAAAAGTCATATTAGGAACAAAATGACCATCCATAACATCAAGATGTATCCAGTCAGCACCATGTTTGTCAACCGCCCTAATTTCCTCTCCCAAACATGCGAAATCTGCCGAAAGAACACTGGGAGCAATCAAGGGAACCCTTATATCCAATTTACAGCCTTTCTAAAATTTTCAAATACTATGTCAAACTATTAACTGCAGTTTATGATAAAATTTATGAATTGAACAGAAAAAACACGATTTGATTTTATCGTGTCCACCAATACAAAGATATATTTCACTTGAAATAATGTTTAATTAGTCTTCTTTTACAAAACGTGCGATAAAAAAACCATCCATTCCGCCTTTTTCTTGCCACATAGAAGGAAGCGTCCTAATCCATCCCTCTTCTGTTAATGCTTCAGTTAAAAATGGAATTTCCTTTTGTGTAAATGGTAGAGCCCTAACACCAGGTAAATTTCTAAAAAATTCTGCCTGCTCTTCTGCCTCGGAGCGCTGTAGGGAGCAAACACTGTAAACTAATCGTCCTCCTTTTTTTAGATAACCGATCGCTGCACCAATCAACTTTCGTTGAATCTTAACAAGACTTTGAATTTCATTTTCTTTTTTTAAATGCAAAACATCTGGATGTCGTCTAAAAATACCCGTGGCAGAACAGGGAGCATCCAATAATATCGCATCAAATTCATTTTGATAATTTAAACTTCCAGCATCACCAAGAACCAACACTGCATCCATCTGTAACCGGTTCAGATTTTCTTTCAACCGTTTTAACCGTATAGATTTTTTTTCAACCGCAACAACATTTCCTCCAGCTTGAATTAATTGTGCTGTCTTACCACCGGGTGCCGCACATAAATCAGCAACTTTTTCATTTTCCTTCACATTCAAAAGATAGGCAGGTAGAGATGCCGCCATATCCTGAATCCAGAACTGCCCCTCCTGATAACCGTCAAGCTGTTCAACCTTTACATGACAAGAATAACGCCAATGATTATTCATTAATTGCACACCTCCTTCTGGAACAGTGGCATTCGTTTTAAAATGCATATCCAAAGGGGGTTCACTATCCAACAGGGTTGCCAACTGACGAGGATTAAATCCTGCCTGATTCCATGACTTCCATAACCATGCAGGAATATTCAAGCGATTTTGATCAAGATCCTTCAGTATGCTTGGTCCATTTTCAGAAATCCGCCTGAGAACAGCATTGACTAGACCCGTAAACTTCACAAATCCATTATGACGCGCAAGTTCTACAGATGTATAGATAGCGGCATGTACAGGTGTTTCCAAAAAAAGAATTTGAGCCACCCCTAGCAAAATAATCCATAATACCTGCTGTGGTGGCGATCGTTTCAAAAAAGGTTCTACAAGCGCCTCTAATGTTCCTTTTTTTCTCAAGATACAGACAATTAATCGATATGCTGCTGCCTTATCCCTTTGATCAACATCAACAGGTAAAGCATTTTTTAATGCTGTTTCTAACGGAAGATGTTTCCAGTCAAATATCTGACAAACAGTATCAAAAGCAATTTGTCGAGTAGGATCATTATTTCTGTCAGATCGAATATTTTCTTTCGATGACAGATGATTCTTAATTGATATATCTTTTTTCAAAAAATTATAACTTTTCTTACTTAAAATCATTATAGTTTTAAATGAATTAAATAGTAAATATATTCACTTTCAATAAATAAAATTACTACGTTCTCTGCTCTATTTTTCTGATAATCAATTTTTACCAGAATTGCGAGATTTCATCTTAACTAATTATTTATTTTAGACTCTAACAATAAAATATTATAAATTATCCAAAAAATAAATCCAATATAAAAGAATTTAATCCCGAATGAATTTAAATTTCATATTTAAAAAATTTATCAACATAAACCTAGAAATTATATTTAAATGAAAAATTGGACTATTCTTTTACCGTATTATAATGAAGCAACCTTTCTTCCAGGTACTCTTGAAAGCATAGCATTACAAAATTATCAAAAATTTAAACTTATTCTAATCAATAATCATTCCACAGATAATTCTGAAAAGATAGCCAGAAAATTTATGAATTTTTATCCTGCAATTGAGGTGCAGTTTATTAATGAAAAACTTCCTGGCAAAACAAATGCCTTACATACTGGATTAAACCATGTCACCACTCCTTTTGTGGCAACCATGGATGCTGATACTTACTATCCTCAACATTATTTAGAATTTTGTAATCAGATCTTTGAAAGTCACCCAGAATATTCTGCCGTGATGGCTTGTGATATTTATCAGCCCTTTAAAAATCGCAAAAGTCAAAAACGATGTCGGAAAATATATTTAAAATCAAAATTAATGCCCAAGCAATGTCATGCTGGAGGATATGCACAGACTTTTCGTACTAAAAGTTTAAAGCAAATTGGGGGATTTGATCAAAAATTATGGCCTTATGTCTTTGAAGATCATGAGGTTATTCATAGACTTTTAAAAATTGGTAAAGTTTATTACTCTCCAAAACATTGGTGTATTCCATCGGAAAGACGCACAAAACATAAAAATATTCGCTGGAGCCGCATGGAAAAGTTTCTATATGAATACACCCCTTTTTTTCTCAAGGATTGGTACTTTTATTCTTTCTTAAAAAACAGGTATATTAAGAAAAACACTTCCATTCTTCAGCTTAGACAACGGGAATGGGAATAAAATCCAATTAGTGAAGATTAATTTGAATACTTCAGTGAAAATAATCCTATTTGAAATAACTTACCAATACTGTATGATACAATGTGTTTCTAATTTTATATAATTTATTAAATGCATGATTCAATCCAAAAAATTATAAGCCGAAATTTAAATTCTATACGGGATAAAATTCAACAGGCTGCTTGTAAAGCTGGACGTAAACCAAATGATATTCGACTTGTTGCCGTTTCAAAATTACATCCCGTAGAATCAATATATGCAGCTTTCAATGATAAACAGTTGATATTTGGTGAAAACCGTATTCAAGAGGCAAAAAAGAAATTTGCACCCATTTTATCGGAACAGCCAGATATTAAACTGCACATTATAGGTCCCATCCAGAGCAATAAATTATTAGATGCCGTTAAAATCGCGGATACTATTGAAACTGTTGACCGCCTGTCAATTCTCGACCCGCTTGAAAAAGCCATTCAGAAAACAGGACGGTCCCCCACTCTTTTCATCCAAATCAATACAGGAAGAGAACCGCAAAAGGCAGGAATTTTTCCCGAAGATGCGGATCATTTTATTTCATTATGCAGGAAACGGTTTGGATCATCAATTCAGGGTGTAATGGGTATTCCCCCCGTTCATGAAGACCCTATTCCTCATTTTAGAAAACTTGCCAATCTTGCCAGAAAATTTGGTCTGAATGAAATATCAATGGGAATGTCAAATGATTTTGAAACAGCCATTACATGTGGAGCAACGTATGTTAGGGTGGGAACTGGAATATTTGGAACACGCCCTTTAAATCCTAAAAATAATTCATTCCAATAATGAACAGCTGCAAATTTAATATTTACCGCAATTGCAACCTAGGTGGAGTAATATATCATGCTTTCTTCTCATGAGGAAAACATCAACCCTGATAATGAAGCAAACCAAGAAGAGAATGATAGCGTAAGTACGGATGATATCAATATCATCGAGGGAAAAACCCCTTCAAAAATAGAAAATGAGGATGAAACTCCATCAGATACACTTTATAAACAAGATACGATTGCGGTATTACCATCTCTGGATCAGGAAAACCAAGTTACAGAATTCGGAACCGATCAACCAGAACATAAAATCAGACCATTAAGTTTGGCTATTTTGTTGACTGTTCTGGGCGTTGTCTATGGTGATATCGGGACAAGCCCTATTTACGCCCTACGTTCCACAATTTTAGTTGTATCCAATCATCACAGCAATATTAAATCCTGGGAGGTTTTCGGTGTTGTCAGCTTAATTTTCTGGGCATTAATATTAATCGTTACAATTAAATATGTAACGCTGGTTATGCGCGCTGATCATAATGGAGAGGGTGGAATCCTTGCATTGATGTCCTTGGCTCAACGTGTATCAAAAACAACCAGAGGAAAAATATTTCTGGGAATTGTCGGTATTGCAGGAACCTGTCTTTTTTTTGGAGATGGAATGATTACCCCGGCAATTTCAGTTTTGTCAGCAATTGAAGGTCTGGAAGTTTCTCTTCCAGAGACAAAAAATTTCATCATTCCCCTTGCCCTTATAATCCTGGTTGCATTATTCAGTTTTCAAAGCAAGGGAACTGAACATATAGGTAAAATTTTCGGTCCAATCATGCTTATATGGTTTGCGACTATAGGTTTTCTGGGTGCCTATGAGGTTCTGAAATATCCCTATATCCTTTTGGCTCTTTCTCCGCATCATGCGATTTTATTTATCATCCATCACGGTTGGATGGCGTTTATTGCCCTTGGATCTGTCGTTTTGGCAGTAACAGGTGCTGAAGCTTTATATGCTGATATGGGACATTTTGGAAGAAGTCCAATTCGTTACAGCTGGATCTGTTTTGTCCTTCCTTGTCTGACTTTAAATTACCTTGGACAAGGTGCCCTAATTCTTTCCAATGCCAAATTTCTGGAAAACCCGTTTTTCTATTTGGCTCCTCATTGGTTTAATATCCCTCTGGTTATCCTTTCCACATTTGCAACTGTTATCGCCAGTCAGGCCGGAATTTCAGGAGGATTTTCACTTGCACGCCAATTAACCCAACTTGGATATTTTCCAAGGCTGCGTATTCGACATACCAATGCACAAGAAGAGGGACAAATTTATATTCCTGAAGTCAATAATGCCTTAATGATAGGGTCCCTCTTATTGATTTTAAGTTTCCAATCCTCTGATGCATTGGCCGCTGCATACGGAATTGCAGTTACGGGAACCTTTACTTGTACCTCTATTCTTTCCTCTGTGGTTTTTAACCGTTCTTACAAATGGTCGATATACAAAGTCGCATGTACATTTGGAATTTTCTTTATCATTGATGTCACTTTCTTTTCGGCAAATGCCCTGAAGATTCCACAAGGCGGGTGGGTCCCATTATTATTGGGAATTTGTTTGACCATCCTCATGACAACATGGAATAAAGGACGCACCCTGGTTTATAATAAACGGGCACAAAATGCTTTACCAATCGCCTCGTTTTTAAACCGCCTACCTCAATCCCATTTAACAAGGGTTCCTGGTATTGCCATTTTCATGACACCAGACCCTCTTTCTGTTCCAAGTTCCCTATTACATAACATTCGGCACAACAAAGTTTTACATGAACATGTATTTTTTGTAACTATTGAAAATCTGAAACAACCAGAGGCGGAACGTGGGCACCGTATTGCAATGCGACAACTCGCACCCAATATTTATCAAGTGATAATTCGATACGGATTTATGGAAATGCCTAATTTGCCCCGCGCTCTTGAACTGATGAAAACTCAACCCAACCTGAAATTCTTTGATACTTTACAAGCTTCATATTTTACAACAAGGGAACAAATTGTAAGAGCCCCTATTTCTAAAATGAGTAAATGGCGAATGAATATATTCATGTTCATGTTACGCAATGCCAGCCCGATTACCGATTTCTTAAGAATTCCCGTTGATCGGGTTGTTGAACTTTCAGTCCGTATTGCTGTTTGATGAATGAAATAAAATTAGTAAATTTGGAAAAAAAGACAAGAAAACATAAGCCTGATCCCTTGGCTCTTTATATCCATTGGCCTTTTTGTCTATCCAAATGTCCCTATTGCGATTTCAATAGCCATGTTGCCCAAATCATTCCACAGGAAACCTATGCACATGCTTTGCTTCAGGAATTACGTCATGCTATTTCAAATATTGAAAATTATAAGTTAAGCTCAATTTTTTTTGGTGGTGGCACCCCCTCTTTAATGGATCCTATAACAATGCATAAATTGATTGATTATGCCATCAAACATTTACCTGTTACTGAGGACCTTGAAATCACCCTTGAAGCCAATCCAACCAGTGTTGAAATCCAAAAGTTAAAAGATTTTCAACAGGCAGGTGTTAACCGCATTTCCCTTGGTATCCAAAGTCTTAACCAACAAGCACTACAAAAGTTAGGTCGTCAACATGATGCAAAGCAGGCAATTGACGCCTTAACACTTGCCAAACGCCTATTTCCGAGAATTTCCTTTGATCTTATCTATGCACGTGAGGAACAAACCCTTTCCGAATGGCAGAAAGAATTAAAAATGGCACTGGATTTGGCTCATGATCATTTATCACTCTACCAGTTGACAATAGAACCAGGAACAGTTTTTGCCAAATATGAAAAACAGGGGAAATTATCTCTCCCTGATGAAAAATTAAGTAGTGAATTATTAATTGCCACGGAAGAAATGACACATCAATATGGTATGTATAATTACGAAATTTCTAATTATGCTAAAATTGGTGCGGAAAGCCGGCACAATCTTGCCTATTGGCGTTATCAAGATTATATTGGTATTGGGCCGGGAGCACACGGCAGAATTACAGAAAATGCTGTTTTATATGCTACAGAACGTAAGAAAAATCCTAAAATTTGGCTTGAATTAGTGCAAAAAAATGGTAACGCTCTAATTATCAAGGAAGCCTTGAATTCAATCGACAAGGCCCGTGAAATGATATTAATGGGATTACGTTTGAAAGAGGGTGTTGATTCTATTGCCTTTCAAAAAAAATGCAATATGACTTTAACCAATGCAATCGATATGAAAATCTTAGAAGCGCTTGTAGAAGAAGATTATATCTTGTGGGACCAAAAACGGTTGAAAACAACCGCGACAGGAAGCATGCGGTTAAATGCTATTTTAGATATCTTGGTAAAATAGGAATATTATTTTGTTACACATGATGAAGGTTGCAGTTGGTATCCAAGATATTGCGCATTTGAAAATTATTAATGAACAAATGGCCGTGAATAACAATGGAAATTCATACACTTTAACACGTTTTATGCCGAAACAGGCCGATGAAATCTTAAAAAATGGTTCCCTATACCGGGTTATTAACGGAACTTTATGTTGCCGACAGAAAATTGTTGATTTTCTTCCAGGTCAACGGGAAAACGGAAATCCCTGCATTCAAATTATTCTTGATTCAGAAATAATTCGTACCTTTTCCATTCCAATTCGCCCTTTCCAGGGATGGCGATATCTTAAAAACACTGATGCGCCTAAGGATTTGCCATTAAGCCATACAAATATATCAGCAGAATTACCTAAAAAGCTGAGAAAAGAGTTGGAAACTCTAGGATTAATTGATCCTATTAGATAGTAAATCGACAATTAACCAATATCTATAACCCTTTATGGTTTATTCTTCCGTATATTATTTCTCTTTCAAAACCTGATCAGCTTTACGATCAACGGTTTCTTCCTGTTCTTTTGTTAAATTGCCTTTATGGTATTCCTCAGACGCCCTTGCTTTGGCATTCCTTGCTCTGTTTTTTGTATCCAAGGGATATTTACGCTCATCAGGCAATGCAAATTCCTGATCTGGTAAAGATTTACGTTGTTTTGATGTTAATTTAGTCATAATTACTCCCCTCCTTAAAAAAGGAAAATAACATTGAACCATTAAATATAGTTAATCATAAAACAAAATCTATTATTATTCAATTCGCCAAAAAATTACTTTCAATCCTTCCGATATATTTTTAGAAATATATTAAATAACAATCAAGGACTGATCTTTTATTGGTCAGTCCTTTTCGATACTATTTAATGTGTTTTTTTTTATATTCCTCTTTCAAGATCTGCGCTGCCTGTACCATATTTTTCAATGAAGGAATAACCTCTGACCATTGACGTGTTTTCAAGCCACAATCTGGATTAATCCATAACCTTTGAACAGGAATATATTTTTCAGCCTGATGAATTAAATGAACAATTGATTCTACTGTTGGAATATTGGGAGAATGAATATCATAAACACCTGGGCCGATGCTGTTTGGATATTCAAATTCCTCAAACGCTTTTAACAGCTCCATGTGAGAACGTGAGGTTTCAATTGTAATGACATCAGTATCCATCTGGGCAATAGCAGCAATAATATCATTGAATTCCGAGTAACACATATGGGTATGAATCTGCGTTTGATCCTTTACTCCATTCGCTGTTATTCTAAAAGACCGAATTGCCCAGTCCAGATATCTTTGCCATTCTGAACGACGCAGGGGTAATCCTTCCCGTAAAGCCGCCTCATCAATTTGAATAATGCGAATACCTGCCTTTTCCAAATCCAACACTTCTTGACGTATCGCCATAGCCAATTGATAACAGGTTTCCGAACGTGGTTGATCATCTCTTACAAATGACCAGTTCAACATGGTTACAGGTCCCGTCAACATGCCCTTCATCGGTTGTGCCGTTAAAGATTGGGCGTAAGTAATCCATTCAACCGTCATTGGTTCAGGACGACTAATGTCTCCAAAGATAATCGGGGGTTTTACACATCTGGAACCGTAAGATTGAACCCAACCTTGTTGGCTAAAAACATATCCTTGTAACAATTCACCAAAATATTCCACCATATCATTCCGTTCTGGCTCGCCATGAACCAAAACATCCAATCCCAGTGATTCCTGCTGTTCGACACAATAAGCAATCGCCTCTTTCATATGATTGCCATAATCATTCAAGGAAAGTTCACCCTTACGAAATTGACTTCTAATCTGGCGTATATTCTGAGTTTGTGGGAATGAACCAATTGTGGTTGTTGGCAACAATGGCAAATTCAAGATTTTTTGCTGTAATTCCATACGATCGGCATAGGCACCTTTCCGGTTTCCCAATTCCGATGTTATCGACTGACATAGTTTTTTAATTTTATCATTATGAACTCTATTTGACTGACGTCTGTTATCCAGACAAGCCTGGTTACTAGATAACGCCTCTTTTACTGACTCTCTTCCTTCATTTAGAGCCTTAGCCAAAACAGTAATTTCATCGAGTTTTTGTATCGCAAAAGAAAGCCATGAACGAATTTCCGCATCCATTTTACTTTCACGTTCCAGATCAACAGGAACATGTAATAATGAACATGAGGGGGCCAGCCACAATCGTTTTTTTAATATAGCGTAGATAGGCTCTAGCCATTCAAGCGTAGCATTCAAATCCGTCTTCCAGATATTACGCCCATTAACAACTCCCAATGAAAGGACTTGTTTATCTTTTAGCTGTTTAATTATGGCAGGAATTTCATCACGCGCATTTATGGCATCAATATGGAACCCCTGCACCCCCAATTCTGGCAATAAAGCTATATTTTCTTTTAACTTTCCAAAATAGGTTGCCAACAAAATATAGATTGGTGCCTGTTTCAAAACCTTGTAGGCAGAAACAAGTGCCTTTTTCCACTCTTCTGCAAGCTCTGTCACCAAAATTGGTTCATCAAGTTGAACCCAGCTTTCCCCCTGTTCTGCCAACTCTTGTAATAATGCTTGATATTGTTCCAAAAGTGCAGACAACAAAGCTAGTTTGTCGCTTTTATCCTGTTCTTTTCCCAACCATAAATAGGATACTGGCCCTAACAATACAATTTTTGTTTTTAAACCTTTCTTTTTCGCTTCCTTCAATTGATCTAGTAAAATCTGGCTATTTAAAACAAACCGTGTATCCTTGGTGAATTCCGGTACAATGTAATGATAATTTGTATCAAACCATTTAGTCATCTCACCTGCCGCAACGTGACAAAGGCAAGAATTTTTTCCGCCGGAACGTCCACGTGCAACCTGAAAATAATGATCTAATTTCTCTCCTTGCTGTTGTTGAATACGTGATGGAATATTACCAAAAAGAAAACTTGTATCCAGAACATGGTCATAATAGGAAAAATCCCCAACAGGAACAAGATCGAGTTTACTTTGATTCTGCCAATGACACTGCCGTAAATTTTGGGCTGTTTGTTCCAATTCACCTGAGGAAATATTTCCTTGCCAGTACGCTTCAAGCGCAAATTTCAATTCACGCTTTACACCAATTCGAGGAAATCCTAGATTATGTACTGTTACCATTTTTTATTCCTTTACTTGCCTATTCAACATCGGATTTTGCTCTAAACACCCTATTCAGATAACAGCATAAAATAAAATGATATTATTTCATCGATCCATTAACTTTATTCATAGGATATAATCTTGCATTCATGATTGAGATCATTCATTTAAAAATCATTCAGGAAATCGAAACGCAAAAATCAATGACTGCCGCGGCTGTCAATTTGTGTTTGACACAATCCGCCTTAAGCCACGCCATCCGGAAACTCGAACAAAATTTGCAGGTCAGCCTATGGCGACGGGAGGGAAAATACATGCAGCTAACTCAGGCAGGACAGGAATTATTGACGCTGGCCCATCGCATATTACCTCAGATCGAACATAATGAATCAAAATTGAAACAATTTGCGCAGGGGAGTATTGGCAGTCTAAAGATTGGCATGGAATGTCATCCCTGTTATCAATGGCTGCTTAAAGTTACCTCACCCTACTTGAAACAGTGGCCTCAGGTTGAACTCGATGTCAAACAAAAATTTAAATTCGGTGGTTTAGGGGCGCTACTGAATTATGAAATAGACATCTTAATAACGCCTGACCCGATTATTAAGTCTGATCTCCATTTTGAACCTGTCTTTAATTATGAACAGATCTTAATTGTTGGACCTTCACATCCCTTCCGAAATTTACCGTATATCACTCCAGAACAAATGTCCTCAGAAACTCTTTTAACTTATCCTGTAGAACCAACTCGACTGGACATATATAGTCTCTTTATGGCACCAAAGGGTATAATGCCACGTCGTCATAAAACAATTGAAACAACGGATATAATTTTACAAATGGTTGAAAATAATCGAGGCGTAACTGCTCTACCACATTGGTTGGTACAGGAAAACAAAGAACGCTTTGAAATCTTTCCTGTCAAACTGGGAAAAAAAGGAATTCCAAAACAGTTATTTATTGGAATACGCAAGGCCGACCAATTAACTAATTATCTTGATGCTTTTATTCAGCTATCCAAACAAATATCCTTTCCAATGTCGACCTGAAATACTCAAAATAAACTGTATAATCTCCAATTTCTGACCAAATATCATAGAATAGTTTTTAACAAAAATGATTATATCTGTTACCATCTGAAACTTAAATTTTATAGTCGGTATTTTTCAAAGAAATCAAAAAACCATGCAGGAAACAATTTGCAAAAATTTTTATGTTCCAATGCAATTTTTGCTTTTGTTTTCCCTGCTTTGCCTCTCTGCCTGTGGTGGAGGAAAGCATTCTTATAATGGAAAAGGAGGCATTTCTTCACGATATAGCAATTACATGCCTGGCTATCCTAAAAAATGGAATCCTCCGGGTCCCCCTCTTGATCCGTGGGGTCCATATATCAATCAATCCTCACAACGTTTCAATGTTCCTGATCAATGGATACGGGCCATCATTTTACAGGAAACGAGAGGATATCAATATTATAACAAACGGCCAGTCACTTCACCTCATGGAGCAAAGGGATTGATGCAAATCAAGTCAACAACTTATAAAGATTTAGCAAAACGCTATAATTTGGGAAATGACGTATATGATCCGCATGATAATATCATGGCTGGAACGGGATATATCCGCACCTTGTATAATAAATACGGTGCTCCCGGCTTTGTTGCAGCTTACCATGGTGGACCTGGAACTTTGGATGCCTATCTAAAAAGAGGAACCGCATTGCCAAAGGCAACCAAAAACTACATGATTTCCGTCACTCCCAATCTGGGGAATTCAGTACCTATGAGTGGACCTTTTGCAATTTTTGGCGGACCTTACGCCAAAAAAAATACTCGTACCCCATTACCACTCGAGGCTTATTATTCACCGAAAACCTATAGCCCCGTTCAAATGGTTACAACAGCACAGGTTATGCCTTCTGAAAGTAAAAACGAACTTAAAAAATTCATTGTCAAAGATAATGAACATGCAATTGCATCAGACAATGCCAATGAACCTCCAATCATGATTGTTCCATCCAATTATCATCCTGCATATGATGCAAATGTCCATAACAATTCAACCTCATCCAATGCTTATTATTCAACAAAACCCAAAGCCCCTTCTATTATTCGAACCTCTCCTAGCAGTAGACATTATTATATATCAACAAAAGGTAACTGGAATATTCAGGTTGGAGCTTTTACATCTGCAGATTTAGCTAATCACGCAATTGCAATCGCAAAACAAAAAGCCGCCAGTTTACTGGTCCTGGCGTATCCAAATATTGAAACCGTTCAGAAAAACGGAAAAACATTATACCGAGCCAAATTAGGAGGATTAAGCTATGCAACAGCCTTACAGGCTTGTAATTTGCTAAAAGTAAAAAGAATGAATTGTGTTCCTGTTCAATAACACAAAATTGTAATTTTCAGTTATTTTGAATTTGTTCAATAATTTTATGGTCAATGGCGGTAGATGCATCATATATATCTTTCTATATACTTTTTATCCATTTTGCCGGCACACCTGCATAAACACTTTTAGAGGGTACATTTTTAGTTACAACAGCACCGGCACCGATTATTGAAAAATCATGAATAGTAACACCAGGCAAAATTGTGACGTTCGAGCCTATCCAAACATGTTTTCCAATCTTAACAGGAGATGGATATGTCGTACCACGATCTCTTATATCCAAACCATGATTTAATGTGGCAATCGTAACATTCATGCCTATAGCACTGTGATCACCAATAAAGATTCCTCCCCTATCCTGAAAAGAACATCCTGTATTAAAAAATACATTTTTACCAATATGAATGTTTTTACCGAAATCAGTATAAAAAGGAGGAAAACAAACAAAAGATGAATCTACAGTTTTTCCTGTCAGACTACTGAAAATATCAACGATTTCTTTTTGCGTATGAAAGCTATTGTTTAATTCCATTATTATTTTTTGCGCTTCAAAGGCACATTGGTATAACAGCTGCATCAATTCTTTTTCGTTAGTGGAAATGGAATGTCCGGCCTGACAGTATGTAATGAATTCCTCCATTTGCATAAAATGATCCTTTTCCATTACTGAAAAGCCTTTGTTAGTTCATCTATCACGAAATAAAATCAAGTCCTATATCGAGAATAGGTGCACTATGGGTTATCCAACCTACAGAAATCAAGTCAACACCGCTTTCAGCAATTGTCCGAGCCGTATCGGGATTGATACGCCCCGAAGCTTCTGTGATGGCACGTTGATTAACAATCGCAACCGCCTCTTTTAAAGTTTCAGGATCCATATTATCTAGCAAAACGGCATCAACACCCAATGCCATGACTTCTTTTAATTGATCCAGCGTATCCACTTCTATTTCAATTTTAACCATATGCCCTGCATTTTTTTTAGCCTGTTCAAGCGTCTTACGTATTCCACCCGCGATTGCAATATGATTGTCTTTAATCAAAACTGCATCATATAAGGCAAAACGATGGTTCATTCCACCACCACACCGCACGGCATATTTTTCCATCAGGCGTAAGCCTGGTGTTGTTTTTCTCGTACAAACAACTTGTGTTTTGGTTCCTTCAATAGATTTGACAATCTTATGAGTTACCGAGGCAATTCCAGATAGATGGCTCATGAAATTCAAGGCAGTTCTCTCACCTGTCAGAATTGCACGGGATGACCCTTCAATAATTGCTATCACATCTCCCGGCTTTAATATATCTCCATCCTTTTTCTTTAAATCTACATTAACTAATGGATTAATTAAGGTAAAAGCCATTGAAGCGATATCCACTCCTGACAATATACCAGTCTCTCTTGAAACCATCGCCACTTTGGAGTGGTGATTTTCATCAATAACTGCATTAGTGGTTATATCCCCAGCCAACCCTAGATCTTCCAATAACGCATTGCGAATAATGGGTTCAATTAGGATATGGGGCAAAGCTGGAATCGTCATAGTCACCTCTATATTCTGATAAATCTATAATATACAAACTAATTTCATATAATAACATCACAATGTCTTGGCATACTGATATGCCTGATCAAAACTGATGAAAGATCGATTGGCTTTTTCAAGCGTAGCAGGATAATCCTGTCGATAATGTGCCCCTCGAGATTCTTTCCGCAAGAACGCACTCACTGCTATCATCAGGGCAATTTGTTCTGAATTAAGGACATATTTATCATCATGTTCATTAACCAGGGTAAGAAACTGCCGAATTGCCGATCTCAAAGTATCCTCATCTCGAATGATATTTAAATCTTTCTGCATTATCTTTTTTACAATAGGTAAACGGTCAGAAATCACAATCCCAGTTTCACCTATCTCATTATCATTGCTTTGAATGGAAGGATGATTATCCAAAATTGCCTTGGCTGCCCGCATGGCCATAACTGTAGCTTCCAGCAGGGAATTACTGGCCAAACGATTTGCTCCATGTAAACCCGTAGAAGCAACCTCACCCACTGCCCACAAACCTTTTACCGTTGTTTCTCCATTCAAATTTGTCATAATGCCCCCCATATGAAAATGTTCAACGGGTTTGACAGGCATCAAATCCATTGAAGGGTCAATACCGACTTGATGACATAACTGTGCAATGGTTGGAAAACGTGTCTTGAAACCTTTGCCTAAAGCCTTTCTGGCATCAAGATAAACTTTTTTACCCTGACTAGTCTGATGATAAATTGCTCTTGCCACAACATCACGGGATGCCAATTCCTGTCCTTCTGTATTGGCCAGAAATCGTTGGTTATCACTATTAACCAAAACAGCCCCTTCCCCACGAACCGCCTCGCTGATTAAAGTCTTTGGAAAAATATTTGCATCAAGTGCGGTTGGATGAAACTGAATAAATTCCAGATCAGCTAATACAGCACCAATATCAGCCGCCAAAATCAGACCTTGACCATAATTTTGCAGAGGATTTGTACTTTCCTCAAATAACCCGCCAATACCACCGGTGGCCAACACAATAGTGGATGTCACGATTGACCTGAATTGACCTTCTATTTGGGTTATTACTCCCCTTATTTTATTTTTATCCTTTAGAAGACGAACCGCAATGGTGTTTTCCATTACAGTTATTGAGGGGGTTCGCAAGACCGCCTCTGTCAACGCTTTGATAATACCCCGCCCGGAAGCGTCTCCATCAATATGAAAAATTCTCCGATGACTATGTGCACCCTCTAACCCGAGCCTAGGCCTGCCATGGCGATCATGATCAAAAATAACACCATTTTTCTCCAATACTTCAATTGCCTTTCTTCCATCGTCCAATATGGTGGCGACAGCTTTTTGATCACATAATCCCGCTCCAGCCCTTAAAGTATCCTCTATATGCGCGGAGCTGTCTTTCTCTTCATGACTGGCCGCCGCAATTCCACCTTGCGCATAAATACTGGATGTCTCCTGTCCTATCTTTCCCTGCGTCAAAAGCAAAACCGGCAATGGCGCAAGTTGTAATGCCGTCATTAATCCAGCCAATCCACTGCCAATCACGACAACAGGTGACTGCATAATGTTTTTCATATTTCCAACATCCTTTTGATGGAAAGGCGTGCCTTATCAGCAATAGATGGATCAATCGTGATTTCATATTTATTTTCTTCCAACGAAGTCAAAATATTATCCAATGTGATACGCTGCATATGAGGACATAGATTACATACACGAATAAATTTGATATCTGGATGTACTACTGCCAGATTGTCACTCATTGAACATTCAGTCAGCAAAATCACTTCATCAGATCTTTTTTGCTTGATGAAATCTGACATCTTAGCCGTAGATCCAGAAAAATCAGCCGCTTCAATCACCTCAGGAGGGGATTCAGGATGCACCAGAATTGCAGCCTCTGGATATTCAGCTTTCAACTGCTTGACTTCCCGTGATGTAAATCTTTCATGAACTTCACAATGCCCCGTCCATGTCAGAATCTCGACGTTGGTTTGTTTTGCAACATTTTTTGCCAGATACTCATCAGGAATCATGATGACCCTCGGAACTCCAAGCGCTTCAACAACCTTTTTGGCATTTCCGGATGTACAACAAATATCCGAAGCCGCTTTAACCGCCGCTGAAGTGTTCACATACGTAATAATAGGAATACCTGGATATTTCTTACGTAATCCCATGACATTCTCTGCCGTAATAGATTCAGCCAAAGAACAACCAGCCTTCAAGTCGGGAATAAGAACTGTTTTGTCAGGATTGAGTAATTTTGTCGTTTCTGCCATAAAATGTACGCCTGCCACAACAATGACATCCGCGTCAATTTTTTCAGCCTCCCGTGCCAAAGCAAGACTATCCCCAACGATATCAGCAACCGTATGAAAAATTTTTGGAATTTGATAATTATGTGCCAGAATAACCGCATTACGTTCTATTTTTAGCTGGTTAACACGTTGAATTTTTTTTGTTAAGCTCATTCGTTCCGGGGCAGCAGCAATTCTGCCCAGTTTATTTTCTAAATAATCAGGTAGTCCCTGCCGCATGTCACTCTCCTTTTATACTCAACTTGAGTATATATATGCCATTTTATCCCTAAAATACAAAGAATGTCAATTCCTTACCAATGGCAATTTTGATCCGGACATTGCTCTGGCATCAACAATTGACTTTTGGTACCTAAAAAGTTTTGCTGGTCTGCCACGATACTGGTCAGTAATGTGACCAGTCTCCTCAATCAAATTCTGTTGTTCAATCATTCGCCTAAAATTAGACTTGTGCAAAGAACGCCCTATGATACGTTCAATGGTTTTTTGCAATTGCAACAAAGTGAATTCTGTCGGCATTAGTTCAAATACCAGGGCCTTGTATTTGATTTGTGCCCTTAACCGCGCAATTGCTGTAGCTAAAATCCGTCGATGATCAGCAAACATACCCTGACCAGCAAAATCTTTCCTTTCTAGATATCTATTCCCTGCTTCCGGAACCATGCCTGCCTCATATAACAATTCATAGCGCTGTAAAATAAGATCTTCATTCCAGGCATATCCATTCAGACCAAATAAGAATTCAATACGACGTTTTGTTTGTTCCGTATCTTCCGTTTTCCGGCTCTGCCATTCATATAAAGCCCCGACCATTGTTTCTCGTATATTTTTTACAGCTGGTTTTAACTCATTTTCCCATGGAAAATATTCATACCAATCATGCCATTCCGTTTCGTTTAGACTGAAATCTTGATGACGCACAAGTCCAAGATAGCTAATCGAAATGCTTCGAACTTGAGGTTGATTGTATATGCGGTCTTGATCGGCAAAAGTATAAAGTTGTTCCAAAAAACCGACGGGATAACGTGTTTGTTGATGAATCCAAGCGCGCAATCCAGCTTGTAAACTTTGATGTCCCGGCTCAAAAGAACCAGATGGAAGCGTTGATCCCTTATGAATTGTCATAACATAAGGCATATAATCTATAATTGATACCAACACAGCAATCAATTCGGTCTGGGTCAAGGCTGCAGACATATATTTCCTTTATCCATTTATCTTGTTAAATTCATCTTTAACAATGATATTTTAAAGAAAATTCTTAATCTATAAAAAATTTAAAGGCTTATACCAAACGCAAAACCAGCAATCCATCCTTCTGGCGCAAGAATAGACGGGGTAAAGGCATGCGTCACCGATGCATCCCACATAAAAATTCCATCTTTTTTTCTTAGCCCTATTCCTCCACTCCCGATATTACCGACTTTTGGCTTGTCAACATGATAAGGGGTAGCATAGACGGCTCGTGTCATTCCTGCATCCAAAGAACCGTAAAGCTCTGACTTATCCAGAAAAAAATCGCAAAAAGCCTGATAATCTCCACAATGCATATCATCCGTTGGTAAAGTCCAAGAAAGATCGTTCCGAATATAAACACCGGCATTACCAGCCAAATTCTGACGTATAAATCCCCTTACTGTATATGGTCCCCCAATCTGCATCTGCTCGTTATCATATTGACTTTTGTCGCTATATTCACCATGCACAAAAGTGTGCCAAGTCAGGGATTTTGTTATAGGCTGATCTCCCTGTATATCCAGGATAAATTTAACAAATCGCGTATGTGGTGCATATTTTCCTGAATTATTTATCCAGGTCTTGGTCATTAATCCATTTAATCCAATTTTAGTTCCCAGGTTAATATACCATACCCGATCCCACAATTTGGTATATTCACTTAAAGTTATATTTAGCATTGACAAACGTGCACTTTTATAATTTTCACGAATATGATTTCTATAATTCATGAAGGATTTTGTTTGATAGGAAATAATTAAAGAAGTTACACCAATTAAATCCCTGGTTAAAACCCTGGAAATTCCAACATGAAAATCCTTCTGTGTTACATCTTCACGATGCAGCGCGATTTTTAGTCCATCATGATACATATCATCTGAACGCCACCATCCACACCATAATAACCACGGACCCATTGGAACGGAACCCTCCATGGAAAAAAACGAGTTATGTCCCAACCTCTGTCGATCATTCAACGAATGATCATATTCAAATGACCACATATCTAATACACCAAAAAGATCAGTAACAATAAAATTCGATCGACCTATCGTTCTGGCTGAAATGCTTTGCCCATTGTTATCCGTACTCACCTTGCCATGAATTAAACCCGCTTTTGGAGTTTTCACCTCAACAATAGAAGTATTATCCTGATGACCTTTATTGATTTTTAATGAGGTTTTCCAATTAGGTAAACGATTCATGTTATCCAGTCCCTGTTTCAAATCATTCAGATCCAAAACATTACCAGCAATCCATGGAAAAGCCGTCATTTCATGAAATCGTTCAGGAGTTCCTGTAAAATTGAAATTTTCAATCCTGCCTTCAATAATAACAATACGCAAATGACCAGAAGATAAATCTTGCTGTGGCAGGTATGCCCTTGTCGTCAAAAAATTGGTTTTAAGATAAGCCTGATTTAAAATATTTAGGATTGTATTTATATCCGAAACAGTTAAACAACGACGATTCCATTTTTTAATGATATGGTCTATTTTTTCTTTTGAAAGACTGTACGGATTTTCAATATCAATATTATTGATTTTTACACAACCCTTGATCTGAGGCTTGAATTTCTCGCCCTGATTAACAGAAATATCGTTGGATAAAGGCAATTCCATATCCATTAATTCCTGCCTTTGACGATATCCTTGATATTGCAATGAATTATAATACTGGTTATTACCAAAACCGTAAGCCTTGTTATGTAAACATAAAAAGCTTAAGCAATAGATCAATATAGCGTTAAAAACTAACGATCGTCTATTCATTAAAATATTCACTCAATAATTTCAGGCATTTAATTATTATTTAACAAAAGTAAATAAACTAATTGAGGCAATAATTATAAGAGTGAAATACATAAATAATAAATTATATTCAATATAATTATTATCAATAATAAAAAATAAATTAAAATATAAATTATTTGTTTATTATAATTAATAATTCTTTAATAAAAAGAATAGATTACTATATTAAAATAATAGTATATATAAATTTTCAATAAACCTTTTATATATACTATTTCAACCAACAAATGGTATAAGATTTTGATATAAAACAGCCATACATACAAATAATGTTTATTTGAATATTATAATTTATTCACCAATCGTTGAGGCACAATAAACCTGTGTCTTAGGACGATTATTTGTATAAGCATCAGCCTCATAAATAGCCTGATTATTACAAAAAGATATATTTTTAAAATGAATATATAATGGTGAGGATCCTAACATTAATTCAATCCATAGCTCTTTTTGCAATTCGTTAATATCCTCATCAATATACGGAACAATTGCCAAACGGTTATTTTTTTGGAAAGGGTCAAAATCAATACATACTTTTTTTAAAAATAATTTTTCAGTCATTTTATATCCTTTTATAATTATATTTATTTAAATTATTAACATATTTATAATTATCATTATTACAAAACATTAAATAGTAAACATAGTAATTAATACAAATAAAATTGTTTTTTACAATAAAAAAAGTAGAGATTTTTAGAGAAAAATAAATAAATTGATCTTTATGATCAATTATAATGAAAAACGATACAAAAATATTATAGGTAAAAATGTAGAACTGTATCGTTTGAAAAACAGCTATACACAAGAAAACCTAGCTGATATTGTAGGATGTAAACAGCAAACAATTAACAGTATTGAAAAAGGCAGAATTAAACGCAGCAAATATCTGCCATATATCGCCAGCGCATTGGGCGTAAATATAGCTGACCTGGATCCTGATCTTAACAAAGATCAAAATAAAAGAGCCTTTGAATTGACCCATTCCAACAATCACAAGGAAAATATCAATAGCGATATAAATACGGTAAATATTCATGATGTCATAAATGAACATAAATCGACATCAAATTATTTGAAAAAAATAAACAGTGACATTCCTATATTCGCCACCATCAAGGAACTTGACAATTATTTCTTAATTACAAATACACCTGTAGAATATATTCCACGACCCCATCTGGTTAACCTTGAAAAAGATGCATTTGGAATTATAATCGGCAATCATGCTATGTATCCCCTATTCCGTGTTGGCGATGTAATTGTTGTTCATCCACGGAAAACAGTAAAAGAACATGATGTCTGCATTTTTATTGGCTATGAAAATGGATTAATGATTTACACTATTGGAGAGTTAATTCACGAGGATGCGTTATCATGGACGGTAAGGCAATACAAGCTCTATTGTAATTTTTCTCTTCCGAAAACGGTTTGGAAAAAATGTAATGCAATTATTATAAAAATTTTCAGATGATCATTATTGCCTACCCGCAATTTTCAAAAATTATTTTAATTTTAACCAGTAAAACAAATAGGCTACTATCTCTCTATTCAAAGAAAAAATATCCCGCCATGAATTATAACGCGGAGCAGATTGACCTTTCAATGGCATGCCAGCCTGTTTAAAAGCCAGTTGTATTCTGGGTAGATGATAATACTGAGATATTGCAATAACTGATTTAAAATGTTGCTTGGTGCATAATTCAGACACATTTCTGACAGTTGCTCTTGTATTAACCCCTTTTTCATCAAGAATAACCGCTTCACGGGGTATATTCTGGGTAAGTAAGTAATCGGCCATAACCTTAGCCTCATTATATCCTTCTTTTCCCAATCCCCCGCTAACAAAAATTAAAGAGGCCACATGTTTACGATATACAAACACCGTCTCATCTAAACGTGCTTTCAATCCAGCACTTGGAGTACCATCCTCATTAATTTTGGTACCAAAAACCACAAGTAAATCAGCATTATCAATCTTTTTGCGACTACCCAAAAAAACAATAGCTATTATTATAGTTATGTAAAAAAATAAGATTATTAAAAACGTTCTGTAATTTAGCAGCATAATATAAATTTATTGATTTCAAACTATTACATTATACGTTAATTCCATTTAAATATTAAGAAAATCTTTTTTGATCCAGATAAGAACAGATTCCTTTAAAAATATAATAACCAGCTGTCATTAGGCAATCAAATAATTATTATCACTAAACTAATCTTGCCAATTTTATTTAACCAAAAAATATTCAAGGATATAAATTCCCATTCTATCCAACTGAACGTTCTGAATCGGTTAAGATAATTTGTACCCACTTTCCTTGAATTTGTACCCACTTTTGCACCCACTTTTTATCGCATAATCTGTCATGAACTGGCAAGAATATGATAGATAAATATGGATTTTTTAGGAAAAACAAGGAATTTGTCAGGAATTGGCAACATCTGGCATATTCAAATGGTGTCCGCGGCGGGATTCGAACCCACGGCCCCAGGATTCATCTCACCACGATTTTCATCGCCATTGATTGTGAAATTGACAATCAATGTTTGTAAGCTGGACTGTCTCTTTACCGTAGAAATATTTCCGTAGGTACCACCCGTACAGTCTCTACACCTTTCTGTTAAATTCAAAACAGACTTGGCTCGGGATTGGCATGATCGTTCTTGATCGAAGCGTTCCCCGAATTAGAGTGGATTCATCTTACTGTTTCCAAATAAGATGCCCAATATTTAGGAATCCTGTGCTCTATCCTGCTGAGCTACGCAGACACTATGCCTCTTTTACCCTGTCTTTATAAATTTGAAAAGAGTTCCTTTAAATTCATTACCATTTTTTTATCCTTAACCATCTGGGCAATCATCAACATAAACTGTCGACATAATGTTTCACCCGGCACAGCAGTTTGCTTGCTTAAAAGTTCCAGATACTGAACTTGTCTGGCAAGATCCAATAATCGTTCTTTATTCCAATAGGTCATTGCCCTTTGAAAATCATTGGCACGCTTGAAAAAAATTGGTGGATTTAATTTTCCCATTGCAGATTTCAGGGACAATCCATCTTCTTCCATCATGATTCTAACCTGCATCATACGATCATTTAAATATAAAAGTCCACGAATAAGCGCAATCAAGGTAATCCCTTCCTTAAGTCCCCGATTTAACGTACGATCTGCAACAATTGTTTGCCCCGTCATAACCGCATATAAAATATCCTCTACAGAATATTCATTACTATCCCCCAAGACCTGTTCAACAGCTTCAATTGTAATTTCTGCCTCATCTCCAACAAAAAGTAATAGTTTTTCTATCTCATTACGAATAAGAATTCGATCTCCACCTAACATTGCCAATAAATATCGGAATGCATCCGGGGAAATTTTCTTTTTCCCCAATAGTGAATGAACAGTTTCTTCCAGTGAGCGCCCAGTCTCTGCATAACACGCAATTGCCGCCATTAATGGATGTTTTTCAGCCAAGATCCGCAAGGGAGAACGAGTGGAAAGACTGCCCGCTTCAATAACAATCACTGAATCCAAATGGGATAAATTTTCTTTGTTCAAATAAGAAGCGCAAAAAATTTCAAGTTTTTTAGCTAAATTATCCGATGCATCTCTTACCCATATAGCACGTTGCCCACCCATCAAAGATAAGGCTGTCGCCTCTTCAACCAAACGGTCATGATTTTCCTTATCCAAAACAGCGACAAGAAAAGGATCGTTCAAACTATTGGCAATTTTTTTTACCAAGCGGCTGGCACGCTCTCGTACCAATCCTGTATTTTCTCCATAAATCAGATATACACGAAATTGATTGATATCTTGAAAAATACTTGTAATTTTTCGTGCATCGATTTTCATGAAATATTGATACCCTTATTTCATCTTTTATCCATTACTTATCTGAAGGCATTTCATCTTCTGTCATGTTATCCATTCCAACAGGAATCATGGTATTTCGACCGGTAGCCATTGCTGGCATTCCATCACTTCCCGCTGATTGAGTCTGTGCTCCGCTTGTTCCAGGCATCATGCTTGGTAACATATACTGCGCCTTGGGTGTATTTGGAACTTTACTTGTTTCTTGAAAAGAATCATTATGCCTGAACCAGACAGCAACTTGTTGTGTAACTTCATTCGCCAAATTCTGAGCAACACGAGTTTGCGCGGTTTCGTCATTCAACGTCTGAGCAAAATATTGTTCAAAAGTAATATTATAACCATCCATTGTCTGCGCATCACCCTGTGCCAAAATGACTGGATTAACAGATATGGTTTTCAATATCCAATGCGCATTCCCGGTCATTCTTGCCCGACCCGAAGAATTGTCATAATGAATATCAATCGCTTCTTCACTTAAAGACGGGGTTACATCCAACTCATATATTTTGGGATCTTCAGGCCCATCCCCTGCCATATTCTGTTGTAAAAACTGCCGAATTTGCTGACCAAAACGATCATTCAAAACAGGAATATAAACTTTTTTCAATTCCTTATTGGTATCCAATGTAGCCGTTTTTTTATAGACAGGATGAAAACCACATCCTGCCAATAAAATTGCAAACCCCAAGGGAACACTGGATTTTTTAAGGAATATAGTTAATGATTTCATCAGTTTACCACAAAATTAACGATTTTATTAGGCACATAAATTGTCTTTAAAACCGTTTTTCCTTCCAAAAATTTAGAAACTGTTTTCTCCCGCTGTGCCAATTGGATTATCTTTTCTTTTTCCATATCCGGAGCAACCTCAATCGTTCCCCGTAACTTGCCCTTTATTTGCACAGCAATAACCACTTTTGTCGCGGTTAACAAAGCTTCATCCGCTTTAGGCCATTCACTTTCAGCCAACAATTTGTGATCTTCAAAAAGATGAGACATCATTTCTTCCGCCATATGCGGAATTAACGGACTGGAAAGTCGACTTAACATCATGGCAGCTTCACGACGGGCAAAATCCATTCCCGGTTCACCCGATTTTTTTTCTGCATCAGCCAGAGCATTGGTTAATTCGCGCAATCTTGCAATCGCAACATTCATAGCAAAATTATCCAATGATTCTGTTACCGCAACAATGGTGCGGTGGGTCAAGCGTCGCAATTGATCCGCATTTTCCGAAAATGTATCAGGTAAAACAACCAGCACTGGAACCTGTTGTGATACCGTTAAAACCAAACGGTATAAACGTTGCAGGTAACGGGAAGTGGCCATTACCCCTTCCTCTGTCCATTCCATGTCCCTTTCGGGAGGATTATCTGACAATATGAACCAACGTGCCGTATCAGCACCAAAACGTTCAATAATTGCAGATGGTGGAATCGTGTTTTTCTTGGACTTTGACATTTTTTCAACACGGCCAATCTTAACAGTTTTGCCGGTATCACGTAAAACAGCTTTATTCCCTGTTTTTTTTACTTGGTCAGGAAAAATCCACTCGCCTTGTGCATCTTGATAACTTTCATGCATCACCATACCCTGAGTAAATAAAGCTTTAAAAGGCTCATCAACACTCACATATCCCATTTGTTTCATGGCTCGTGTAAAGAAACGCGCATATAGCAAATGTAATATCGCATGCTCAATTCCGCCAATATACTGATCTACCGGCATCCAACGATGAACAGCCTCCTTTTCTGTCGGGGTTTCGGCATGAGGTGCTGTAAATCGTGCAAAATACCAGGAACTATCTACAAATGTATCGCATGTATCAGTTTCTCTCTGGGCAGCTCCATGACAATGGGGACATTCAACATGTTTCCAGCTTGGATGATTATCCAATGGATTTCCGGATAAAGAGAAATCAACATCCTCTGGTAACTGAACCGGCAACTGATCTTCTGGAACAGGGACTATTCCGCATTTTGGACAATGAATAACAGGTATTGGACAGCCCCAATAACGCTGACGGGAAATGCCCCAATCCCTTAAACGCCAGTTTACCACTTTTTCACCAATGCCCAATTTTTCCAATTCCGCTATTGCCACATCCTTGGCCTTGACTGTTGGCAATCCATCCAAGAATTCAGAATTTACAGCAATTCCCTGATCTGTATATGCAGTCTCGGTAACCTTAAAAGTTTCAGAGGTTTCTCCTTTCGGAACAACAACTGTCTTGAAATCAATTTTATATTTGCGTGCAAAATCCAAATCCCGCTGATCACCACAGGGACAGGCAAATATTGCACCCGTTCCATAGTCCATCAATACGAAATTGGCAATCCAGATTGGAAATTCCTGATCAGGCATAAAAGGGTGCCGAATTTTCAGGCCAGTATCGACCCCTCTTTTTTCAGCTTTCTCAATCGCCTCTTCTGAAGTGCCCAACTGATGACATTCGGCTATGAAATCAGCCACTCCGCGATTTGTCTTTGCCAATTTAGCCGCCATCGGGTGATCAGGTGAAATAGCAACGAATGCCATACCAAACAGGGTATCCGGACGGGTTGTAAATATTTCCAAAACGTTCAAACTAGATTCAAAATCTGCTGGCAAATTCAGAACCTCAAAACGCACTTTTGCCCCTTCGGATCTTCCTAGCCACCGCTCTTGCATCGCTTTCACACGATCAGGCCAGTCATTTAGTGTATTCAATCCATCTAATAAAGGCTGTGCAAAATCCGTAATTTTCAAAAACCACTGGAAAAGCTGTTTTTTTACAATTGGAGCTCCAGAACGCCATCCCTTGCCATCAATTACCTGTTCGTTAGCCAACACAGTTTGATCAACAGGATCCCAATTCACCCAACTTTCGCGACGCTCAACCAGGCCTTCTTCCAGCAAGCTTAAAAACAATTTTTGTTGCTGACCATAATATTCGGGCTGACACGTAGCAAATTCTCTGTCCCAGTTTAGGGAGAATCCCAATCTTTTGAGTTCTTCCCGCATGGCGGCAATATTTTCCATAGTCCATTTAACAGGAGAAACACCATGACTTTTGGCAGCATTTTCAGCTGGAAGACCAAAAGCATCCCATCCCATAGGATGTAATACGCTATAGCCTCTTGCCCGCTTGTATCGAGCGACAACATCCCCCAATGTATAATTTCTTACATGCCCCATATGCAACTGTCCGGATGGATATGGAAACATTTCCAAGACATAATATTTTGGCAATTCAGAATTAGGGACATTGGGTACATCAAACAAATGACGTTTTGCCCATTGCTGTTGCCAATAAAATTCTACACGTTGAAAATCATACGATGATGGAGTGGAATTATTCATGTTAGTCTATCAAATATATTAAATTTACTTAAGTTTATCAGCACGCAACTGACGTGCGCGCACCTGAATTTTACTGGTAAGATCTGAAGCTGTATGAGAGGTTACAGGCGCATCGACCCACTGTCCGTTTTCCTTTATCTGACGATGAACAACAACACTGATCGAATCCGATCTCAACCGTCGGTCAAGTACAGTGCAAACAACTTGAAATCTTTCAGGATTGGATGGAACAGGCTGATACCAATCCGTTATAATGCTTCCCCCCACAGCATCAGCTGAAAGCATGGGCATAAAAGCCAACGTATCCAATGCCGCACGCCATAAATAAGCGTTAACACCACCTGCCAGACTATCATCCCCACCTGTGGCTGAACGATCCACACCAACAAGATGGTTTTCGGGCAAAATCAGATCCCGTTCTTTTTTATGACTGGAACAAGCTACAAGCCCCAGACTTAAAGCACTGACCATTACCAAAGAACGGGAAAAAGAGAATGAAGCCATTAAATTCTTCGTCATGTAGCCTCTCCAATGATTATTAAGGCAGCTTGTGAATTTATTCCTATTCGCATTTTGCCTTTTGTACATCAATAAAACGGAAATATTACAATAATAATAGGTTTTCTTATACAGATTTTTATACGTTTTTTAAATCTTTATTCATAATTTCAATCAACTTTTCCCGGAAAAAAACAACCGTTTAACCGTTTCCTCAATTTCAACTGTTGATAAATCATGTGCTTTGGCAATAGAGCGGCATGTTGTTTTATCAGGAACAACCGAAACAATTTGATTGTTTAACAGTTGTCCTACAATAACTTTTATTTTTCCCCATGGGGTATTAATGTTTTCATCATAATGAATCAAATTTTCATATTTCTCAATACGCCAATGCACATATGCTGTTTTTAATCTTTGAAATAAGAAACGACGCATCTCATCGGCATGTTCCGGGAGACAGAAAATAACAACCTTATCGGTCATTTGATTAAAGACTGAATAAATTGGCACAGTATAGACAAATTTTGCCCCATTCGCATAAAGATGAGTTTGTAATTCAATTAATGCATCTTGCGATGATTTGGCAAATTCTGCCTCTACAATAACAATTTCCCCAATAACTGATTGTGTATTTTTTCCTTTTGTTGTGGTTCCCACACATAGTCTTAAAAAATTTGGAAGATTATCATATTCCATTCTTCCCCCTCCATACCCTATACGAGAAATCAAGATTGGAGGGCAAGGCTGATAACTGGTCTTTAACGCTTTCAACAATGCGGCACAGGTTGGGGTTAACAATTCCTTTTGTGGCCCCAAGGCATAAATAAGAACCTCATTTCCCAAAAGCTCAAGCGTTACAGGGGTTGGAATAGGTAAAAATCCCTTGGAATCTTTTTTGATTCCCGATCCTACATTCAAAGGGGAAACATACCATTGATCTATCTTCAGCCAGACACATGCAACGCAACAAACTGTTACTCCAACAATCGTGTTCAGCGCTTTAATCTCATGAAAACTGATTTCTTCGATTGGCAGACCTGAGATTTTGGCTTGTGCTTCAGCCAAATTCTGAAAAGTTTCCAAAATAAGCTTTTTCGCTTTTACAGGTAGGGACGCATTGGAAATCAAGGCCTGAATTGTTCCCAGCAACTGTTTATTATTGACTTTTTCATCTTGAAAAGAACGCAAGAAATCATGAGAAAAATTCAAGCCATTTTCTGAAATGTCAAAACTAATATAGGCTTTGATCGTTGCAATATTGCTTCGCTTGACATGCATTAATTCTAGACGTGCGCCTATATCAAGGGCGTCAACTGCATCTTGTAAAATTTGTTCAGGAACACCGGCACTTGCCAAAGCCCCTATAAATCGGCTGCTACTCATACCAGCAAAACAGTCTAAAAAACCGATTCTCACAAATCTACACTTTCTCCAGAATATTTACAGTAATAATTTATAACCTAATTAAAAATTATAACAATTCACTTATTATTCAATAATCCTTTCTGCAACCCCATTTCATTGATTAAAGCATTTGAACATTAATAAAAAATCAAATACCTCAATCAATAACTAATGTAATATTTGTTGTTTATTGATTTTCATAAAATTATCATAGGCTTCTTTAACAAAAGCAGAACGACGGATCGCCATCATAAACAGATCTTGAACAACCTTACCAAATCCTCTTTCCGGCCTTAGAACCTGAAATAATAAAACAACCCGAGTTTGATTTGTATCATTTTCAACACTATGTCTATAGGTATCATCGAAAAGAATGCATTTATCCTGGATCCAGTATAAACGTTGCGTATCAACATCAATCCAGCAATTTTTTTGATCTATCGGCACAGCGACCCCAAGATGACACGTAAGCAAACCTTTGGTCACACCATAATGCGGGGGGATAACGGCACCCGGTTCAAGAATAGAAAAAAACGCTGAATTTAAATTCGGGATCTTATCTATCAAAGCTGCTGTTTTAGGCATTAACTTACAGTTTTCAATCACCCGTAACCCGTAACCCTGCAAAAAAAAGGATTTCCAACGTTTATCCGCGGCAATTCTAGCATGGTCAGGAGATATATCTCGCAGTGAGGGGGCGTTAACAGATTCATTTTGATACTTCTGAACAAGCTGTTCCCATTCTTTACGAATTATATCTGCATTAGCTTCGATTACAGATATCCACGGTAGAACCGAAATATCATATACAGGTTGATCCGGAATTTCTGAATAACGGGAAAGCACTTTATTAAAATAAGGACGAAGTTTTTTCCCCATTTTGATTATAAAAGGTCTTTTAGGCTTTATAATTTTTTTTTGCATAATTTTACCAAAATATTATATGGATCTATTACAAAAATTATTTTCAGTAATCTAATATTTTTCCATTTCACAATATGAAAAAACTGTTTTTATATTATAATGCGAAAAAAGATTTTATTTAAACAAAACAGATAATTTCGTATTAAAAATATTTTCAATTATTTTTGAAGCAAATCTTCTAGTACTTTTTTTAATATCTATATAATCTTACAACAATAATTATTTTAACATATTGCCAGATTGATATTCTCTTTTGGTGTCCCGTACGGGATTTGAACCCGTGTTGCTGCCGTGAGAGGGCAGTGTCCTAGGCCTCTAGACGAACGGGACCAGAAACCTTCTATATTTTTCTTTTATCTACGTCATCCTGCCCTAAAAAGCAACTAAAACTCACCAAAAAATCCAAATTAATCACAAAAAAATAACGACTGTTAAATAGTCCATTTTCAAAGACCTACAATCGTTATTTGAGTTTAGCATATAAAAATCAAAATAAATTGGATTAATTATCTAGTTATCTATTTTTTACCTTGATTTTTTTTCTTTGATAATTCAGAACCTGCTTCGGATTTATCACATTTACTAGCTTTAGGATCCCTTAGCGTTTCGGCAGCTTTGTGAGCTTCTTTTTTTGATACTTCATGTTTACTCATAACAATTCTCCTTTAAATGATTGTTATAATTCAATTATATACTATTTTTCTCAATTGTCATTAAAATATCAAAATATTATATTTTTTATAAAGTAAAACAAAGTATAAAAATCCATACATATATTATTTCTTGTTTTTTTATTTGATAATTGAAATAACTATTCATATTATAAATCCGAATATTTGCAAGGTGTTTCATAAAAATTCTTTTTCAATTAACAAACTATTTATCATCAATCTCCGAATCGATAATTTTAACTTCCGCCACCTTTTTTTGTTGATCAATGTCCCAGAAAATCAAACGATCAGGCCCTCCACCTCTCAATGTTATCAATACCATCCTGTCAGACTGACGTGTGACATTTTCTATCCGTGTCCCTTTAGGTTCTTGCAATACACTGATTGGACGTGTAATTTTTAGTGAATTTTCATAAATCATGACAGAATCGTTTTTTTTATGAGCTATACGACTGATAATTGCGAAAACCAGTATCGTTGTGGCTATTATTATCAGAATTCCCAAAAATACAACTAAAGCTAACAATCCTTTATTTTTTCGTGATAAAGAATCTTTGTTTTCAAGGGATATATTCATTGACATTAAGGTACTTTCTGTATGAATGGTTCAAACACGATCGACTCAACTTTGCTTGTAACTTCAGTTCAAGAAAAATACAATAATTTAAGACTTGATCGATTTTTAAGCAAAACCTATCAAAATTATTCACGATCAAGAATTAAGGCACTCATTGAACAAGGACATTGTAAACGCAATCATGTCCCTATTAAAAATCCATCAACTCCCATTAAAACAAATGATAAAATTGAATTGCAAATCCCTGAAGTAAAAGAGTATTCATTAATACCTCAGGACATTCCCCTAGAAATTCTATTTGAAGACAATCATATTATCGTAATCAATAAACCGGCTGGATTAGTTGTACATCCAGCCCCGGGAAATGAAAATGGTACCTTGGTCAATGCTCTTTTGGCGCATTGTGGAGACAGCCTGTCGGGAATAGGAGGAGAAAAACGTCCCGGAATCATTCATCGACTGGACAAAGACACTTCTGGAGTAATGGTTGTCGCAAAATCTGAACAAGCCTTAAGCAAACTATCCGCTGATTTTGCAGATCGAACCATAAACCGGTTATATCATGCCATCTGTTGGGGAATACCAAACCCCAGTCTAGGGTCTATTGAGGGAAATATTGGTCGTGATCCCTATGATCGTAAAAAAATGACAATTGTCAAAAAAGGTGGGAAATATGCCAAAACAAATTATAAAATTCAAAAAATAATAAATCCAGCTGTAAGCTTTATTCAGTGTAAACTTGATACAGGACGCACTCACCAGATTCGTGTGCATTTATCGAAACAAGGTCACCCCTTAATAGGTGATCCCGTATATCTTAAGCGGATTCCCGCCATTGCAAAAATCTTACCCATAGATCAAAGAAATGAACTTCTTGATTTTCCCAGACAGGCCCTGCATGCGACACTTTTAGGATTTAATCATCCCATAAGCAATAAATATCATGAATTTGAAACATCATTGCCCCAGGATATGGAACGTTTAATAAAGAAAATAACTACGGAAAAATAAAGATATAATAAATCCTTATTTTTCGATTCGAAATAAACACTCTTGCAAAGAAAAAAATAACTTGTTAAAAATTTATTAATAAATTATTAATTATAAAGATTAAAATTTTGTAAAATACATGTTTCAAACTCTATAAATATTAACCAGTTCAATTTTTATTACCTATAATCGAATTTATCGATGAAAATATACTTTATTTTTATGTTATTTTTTTTGACAGGACTAAATTAGTCTGATATAACAATGTTCGTAAACAAAACAAACTTCATAAAATATAAATGTGGGTCAACTGCATTAATTAAAAATACAATAAAGATCAACAAGACATGTGTTCTGTTTTACGCAGACCATAACATCATAAAGGTACAAATCAATGGTTCCTTCAATGTTAGATATCACGCCAGAAAACAACATTACACAATATATCCAGAATATCCGCAAATTTCCCCTCTTAACAGCTGAAGAGGAATTCACCTATGCGAAACAGTGGAAAGAGGAGGGAAATATACAGGCTGCACATAAATTGATCAACGCACATTTAAGATTAGTCGTTAAAATAGCCACAACATACAAACGCTATGCCTTGCCCCTGAATGAATTGATAAGTGAGGGAAATATAGGTATGCTTCAAGCCATCCAACGTTTTAATCCAGACCGTGGGTTCCGGTTTACAACCTATGCAATTTGGTGGATTAAAGCGGCCATTCAGGAATATATTCTTCACAACTGGTCTTTGGTTAAAATAGGGACAACCGCTGCTCAAAAAAAGCTTTTTTTCAATTTACGTCGCGTTAAAAGCCAGATTAAGGCCTTTAGTGACACTGACCTAACCCCGGAACAATTGGAAACAATCTCGGAGAAACTTGGGGTAACTACATCCGAGATTCAAAGTATGAATCAACGGTTAAGCGCTCAAGATCACAGCCTAAATACCCCTATGGGAAACGACAGTGATTATAACGAATGGCAGAATATGCTGGTTGATGACGCCATTAACCAGGAAGAGAGCTATGCCGAACGTGAAGAACTATCCCAACGTCATAATATTCTACAAAAAGCGATGGAAGGCTTAAAACCCAGAGAACGTGAAATATTAACGGAGCGTAGGTTAAAAGATAAACCTGCAACTTTGGAAGAACTTTCAAAAGTCTATAAAATTTCCAGAGAACGTATCCGTCAGATTGAAACCCGTGCTTTTGAAAAATTGCAAGAAATTATTCAAAAAGCACATGGTTCAGATATTGGATTTAAAAACTCAATAAACCAGGTAGCTATTGCCTAAAAATATAAAACACAACAAGCTGGATTATGGCGTATTTAATCTAGAAGATATCGTAATAATCCAGCTGATCCTATCGCGATAATCAGTGTAACCAAAAAAGAGCATCGAATAGCCGCCGTTACCGTAAAGATTAATGCAATCATATCTGCCATCCGTCCTGTAACAAAATAAGGTGCGATCAAGGAAATCATTACGCATCCAGGAACAATTTCCAATATGTTCTTTAATCGGGGATGATCATATTTACTAAAAACAAGGTATCCACCAATTCGTGTCAGATATGTTACCATCCCCATGAATATAATCGTCAGAAAAGCGTGTTCATTAATGTAGGTACTAAACATTTTTTGATACCTGCAGCATGTGATTGGGAACCAGAAAGACAAATATTATTCCGGTCAAAGTACCCGCAATAATATACCATTCCCCAGGTACAAACATATACACTATACAGGCAGTTATAAGGCTACTTGCCCAGATAATGCCTTTTCGCCATCCCAGCCACATACCACGAAGTAAAACAATGAATATGGCTGCAAACGCCATATCAAATCCATAATGCAAAAGATTACCAAATAAAGGCCCCAATAAAATTCCTATCACGGCACTTGTAACCCAGACAAGATACAAAGAAACTCCTACAGTCATATAAAATATATAGCTAAAAGATGGACTAATGACTTTTTTTAACCTGTGATAACAGTCCTGCAATGACAATGCCCAACATTCATCACATAAAAAGAAAAAAGATGGTAAAATCCTTTTTAATGAAAAATGCTTGCAAAACTGTATCATGGTGGCGCCCATTAAAATATGACGGCAATTCACCAGTAAGGTCATCGCAACAATCAATAATAATGGCGGTGTTTTTTGCCATAAATTAATCGCGACAAATTCAGATCCGCCAGCAAAATTTAAACTGCACATTAACCAGAGCTCAAGCGTTGACAATCCATGTATCTTTGCCTGCGCCCCCAATAACAGACCAAAAGGAATGACACTTAACATTAAAGGAAAAGCTGTCTTTAAAGCTCTCAGAATTTCCCTGCGTATATTTGATCCTACACGTTTTTCTTTATTGGAATCAGATGTTAACCCGTTATTTTTTTTATTGAATATTTGGATAACCATGTGCATCACATTGAATTGGTTAAAATAATATTTGATAATTATCTATTAAGCTGTTAATAAAACAGTTTTTTTTAAAAATTTTTCTTTTGGAGTATATTAAATCTACAACAAATTTCAAAAGACAAAAAATTTAGAACATACTGTTATCAATTTTACGACCAGATAAATTTGTTTCAAATGATTCTTAGTTACAATCTATCTTTTCGATCATTATATTTAAGCAATAAAATAAAATTATCTATAATATATCCTTAAATCATTTCTTGAACATATATTAAAAGGTGATTTTTGTTTCTTTTTCATATAAATATTAATTTTCAAATCTTTTTTTGAATGAAATTCATTAAAATTTTCTTAATAAAAATCTTTTATTCACAAATAAATATTTATAGAACGAATTAAGAAACGTAAAATGAGAATTATAAAAGACCCCTTGTCAGGGGTCACAAAAAGACAATAAATTATCTTAAAATTAGTTTGGCAAAAAATTCTCGGATAATATTGTATCTTCACGTTCAGGACTGGTTGAAATGACAGCAACCTTAACCCCTGTCAATGCTTCAATACGTTCAATATAATTTCTTGCTGCTGCCGGCAATTCTTCCTTTGACCGAATACCAGAGGTCTTTTCATTCCATCCTGACATCGTTTCATAAATAGGTTTCAATCTTTTTTGCGCTTCCAAAGTATATGGAAAACGCTCTATATTCTGACCGTCCAATTGATACCCGACACAAATTTTGACCTCTTTTAAGCCGTCCAGAACATCTAGTTTCATCAAGGCCAAACCATCCAATCCACCAACTTGAACTGCACGACGTACCAGTACAGCATCGAACCATCCACAGCGTCTTGGCCGTCCTGTTACCGTACCGAACTCATAACCTTTTTCACCTAAATATTTTCCAGTTTTATCAAATAGCTCGGTTGGAAATGGCCCTGCACCAACTCTTGTCGTATAGGCCTTGGCAATTCCAAGTATGTATCCGCCTGTCCGTGGACCTGTACCGCTACCAATCCCCGTTTGAGCAGGCACAGTATTTGAACTGGTTACAAAAGGATAAGTTCCATGATCTACATCCAACATTATGGCCTGTGCCCCTTCAAATAGCACAAATTTATTATCCTTAATATAACTTGCCATTAATTCTGAAACGGGTGCCATAAAAGGTAAAACCTTTACAGCAATAGTATTGAGATAGGATAGAATTTCATCTTTTGAAAATGTTTTTTCACCCAATGATACCAATAAGGCATTATGATGAGCCAACAACTCATCCAAACGCCAATCTAGCGTTTCCGGTTCTGTCAAATCACACAAGCGAATGGCACGACGCGCCACCTTATCTTCATAAGCGGGTCCGATACCTCGACCGGTTGTTCCAATTTTATGTTCTCCACGTGCTTTTTCACGAGCCTGATCCAAGGCCACATGAGAAGGCAAAATCAAAGGGCAATTCTCGGCTACTTTTAAAATATCTGGAGTAATTTCGATATTCTGATCTTTAAACCTGGCAATCTCATTTAACAGGGCCTGTGGATCAACAACAACCCCATTGCCAATAATACTAATTTTTTGCCTGACTACACCGGAAGGCAATAATGATAATTTATAACTTTTTCCATCAATAACCAGGGTATGTCCAGCGTTATGTCCGCCCTGAAATCTTACTACAACATCTGCCTGACTGGCCAGCCAATCAACAATCTTTCCTTTTCCCTCATCTCCCCATTGGGAACCGACAATGGTAACACTGGACATATAGACTTCCTTATCTAAACAACCTTATTTATAAAATTACACAAATATTAAATGATTAAAGCGCTTACACCAATTACAAAGGAAACAATTTCCCTTTTTTGTATATATATTGACAATTTAAATGATGAGCCTCTTCTTCAGGATCGCCTTCAACCGCACAACTCATTAACGTAACATATCCCTCTTCATGCAGTTTGCCCAACTCCTCAATTCTATGACAACCATAGGGAACAAAAACCCTTGATTTGCTCAAAGGTCTTTCCGCTCTTTGCAACAAAATATCTGGACGAAGGGTTAAACCACAAGCAGGTTCCTGATTATTGGAAAGATATCTTCCACCCCGACCAACTTCACCACTAATACCATCAGCATAAACGGAAATACATAATCCTGTATGATAATCCCAGCCTCTAAATTCAACAGGATCAATAGTCAATTCAATATCCGGATCTTGATTTCGCACCGCTTTTACAGAAGCCAACAACCGTTCAAACAACCGTTGGGCCTCTGCTGGAAAATCTAATTTTCGCAATGCGCCAATAGCCTGATCCGCAGGTCCTGCCGCCTGCAACATAGCTGTCAAAATATCCGAATAATCCCCACCATAATATTTTACGGCGGCAACATCTTTACGATCCAATGCACGCATTAACGCAACCAATTGTGCAGAGGTAAAATTTTCCGGGCAAATAATTGCCTGTACCAGCTGCGGCATCATTAAATCAAAACTGAAGGCCTGAATCCCAAGCGCCTGCAATGCCTGTGCAGTCACCAGAATCACCTCGGCATCAGCCTGTGCATTATCGATGCCAATTAATTCAATGCCAGTCTGTAAAATTTGACGGGCTGCTGAATGTCTTGCCCCTTTAACCCAGATACAGAGACCGGCATACGACAACCGCAAAGGACGTGGTGAATTGATCAATCGTGTCGCAGCAATTCTGGCAATCTGAGGTGTAATGTCTGCGCGCAAGCCCATCATATAACGTGTTTCTGGATCCATTATCCGAAAAGTTTGCTCTGCAATTCCTTTGCCCGCATGCGCAAGAAGACTCTGTTCGAATTCCAATAAAGGTGGATTGACCCGATCATAACCGTAATTAGCAAAAATATTCATCATTTTTTGCAAGCCATGCGCTTCTGTCTCAGCATCAGAGGGCAAGACATCGCAAAAACCAACGGGGAGCAATGCGTTACTTATTTCCAGATCATCAATCATATGTATAGTTGCTTTTTACCTTTAATCATCTTCCCGTATGATTCAGCCATCCGCCTTTACCATCGCAAACGCCCAATCAAGCCAAGGTAACAGGGCCTCCATAGATGCAGCAGTCACCGTTGCCCCACCCCATAACCTCAATCCCAGAGGAGCATCACGATAACTGGCAATATCATAAGCGACCTGTTCCTCAGCCAAAAGCCCAGTCAGTTTCGATAAAACCGTTTTCTGACTTTTATTATCCAACGCGACAAACCAAGGATCCACAATTTTTAAACAAATAGAGGTATGTGAGCGATACTTCTCATCTTTTGCAAGAAATTCAATCCATGCCGTTTTAGCAACCCATTGACTGACAATCCTCAGATTATTTTCACTAAGACGTTTCAATCCTGCCAATCCCCCGACAGATTGAGCCCATCTCAAACCATCCAGCGCGTCTTCAACGCAAAGCATTGACGGGGTATTGATTGTATCTCCCTCAAAAATTTTTTCGTTCAATTTTCCCTGTTTCAATACACGGAATATTTTAGGCAAGGGTCTTAACTGTTCCGTTTCCTCAAGACGTTTCACTGCATGTGGGGATAAAGCAAGCATTCCATGCGCGGCTTCCCCACCCAAAACCTTTTGCCAGGACCACGTTACCACATCAAGTTTCGACCATGGCAGATCCATCGAAAAAACAGCCGAGGTCGCATCACAAATAACCAATCCATCATGATGGTCAGGAATGAAATCCCCATTTGGAATTTTAACACCCGAAGTCGTTCCATTCCACACCATTACAACATCATTATCCCACTGAATTTCATCCAGATTTGGCAATTCACCATACTCTGCATGAATAATATTGGTATTGGGCAGTTTTAACTGTTCAACAACATCGGTAACCCATTCCGCGGAAAAACTGTCATAAGAAAGCACATCAACAGGACGAGACCCTAGCAAGGCCCACAAAACCATTTCAACAGCCCCGGTATCTGAAGCGGGAACAATACCCAATTTCCATCCTTCAGGAACATCAAGTATTTCAGCAGAGCGGTGGATGACATCATGTAACCTGGCCCGCCCTTCCTTGGAACGATGTGACCGTCCTACCAGGGCATTTTGCAAAACATTGATATTCCATCCGGGACGTTTTGCGCAAGGACCAGATGAGAAACATGGATTTTCAGGTTTTTTTTGAGGTTTGGGAGATATGGACAATCTTGACATAAGCGTTAATAACCATTCATTGCACGTTAATAGATAACGTGAATTGGTGCGAAAGGGGGGATTTGAACCCCCACGCCTTGCGGCGGTCGATTTTGAGTCGACTACGTCTACCGTTCCGTCACTCTCGCTTGCTTATTTCCTCTTAGCAGATAACACCACCAAAAGACAATCTTGTTTTTAAAAAAAATTAAAAAAATTGCAAGTGTTTTTCAAAGATTTTTTCATTTAAAATACATAATATTCACCTTATAATTAAATTTTATACAAAAAATTATAAAACTGGTTACTTATACATCGTTTATTTAACTTATATTTATTTAAATTTTTTTAGAGTTTTTTAATAAAAAAAATTAATTCCAATAAAAAGCAAACCTTGCAAAACTTTTAAAGTAACCAAAAATATTCACTACTTTACCAAAATTTAAAAAATTAAAAAATCAATAATTCATTAAATAATATTAAATAAATTTAATGGTTATTACTATAAATATCATTTTTTATATGTAAAAATTACTTATTAATAAATAACATATTTGTATATTATGTTGTATTATACTAATAATAATATTTCAGGAACGAAAAAATAAAGTAAAAATAAGAGATTACTTATGGTTAAACATGTAAAAGACGACAAACGCAAAGATTTAACAGATGAAAATAAATTTAAAACAAATCATTTTGTAAACTATATTTATTATCCTGTTAATTTGGCAAATAAAAATAACGTCACCGAAGACCAAATAAGCACTTTTGATTCGATAGGATATTCCATACACAATAACAATCCCATCCTTAATACCGGTGATTGGTACGCCATTAACTATAATGGAAAAACTATATATAGTAAGGGCGGATATAATCAGGGCGGTACAAATTCATACTTTAGCCTGTATACGGCTGATCACACAACCACTGATCCAAACTATGCCTATTCTGGCCCTGTAAACATTATCAACAGCAATTTGCATATCGAGAATGGCGCAGTAGTATCAGGACTCAATTACTTTTCCACTGACGGGAATCAATATACGCTTACCGTTGATCAAAATGGTAAATTGCAAGATTCCAATATTTTCAATCAAAATGTCAACATCAACAATGGTTTTTCCAGTAATAACAATTACTATAGCTGCCCCACCACAATGGCCGGCAACACTCAGTCAGACAACGATTCATTTACCAATGCCTATATCCTATCAATGGGTAGCTGGACTTTAACGGGTATAGCCTCCCAGCAGACCCCCTCATCAGGAAATTTTTTCTTTAGTAAGGGTGGAACAACAACAATCAATATAAAAGACTCTACCATAGTCACCAATCCCACTGTCACCGCCGATACGCAGGTTCCAGCCGACACGAAAAGTACGGTGATCAATGTTGATCAAGGAGCAAGATTCGGAAAACAGGATTTTTATTCCAGAAACAACATTGATGAATATTTGAACAACATAATAATCAAAAATGACTATAAATCCATTATCGGTGATGGAAGTTTCAGTGATTATAACGTTGTATATGTCACCAATGAGACATTTACAGACGCCAATGGAGTGACACAGAAAGCAACAACTTACCGGGATTCAAATAATAATGTACTCTATCGGGGAAACGGTCCTGTAAATATCTATAATGTCTCAAGAATAATTGTCAGAAAAGGCGCGGTACTGGATCATGCACAAATTTTTGGCGGAACAATTCCCAGTATCCTGGTTGAAAACGGAGGCATTCTTCAAAATTCCAATATTTTCGATAGCTACATCGGGATTCAGAATGGGGGTCAATCACTCAATAACACCTATTACTCACCCGAATTCTGGTACAGCAGAAATAATGTCTCCAGCCGCATGGAAGGAATCTCCAAAAATGATAAATTCTATGAATCTGCAAACTCTTACCAGAATCTTTTAGACATTAGTGATAATGACAATGTCTATTTCGATCAAAATGGTTTTACCGTAAACGATCCCACTAAAAATCCATCCCAAAGCCAACGCTTTTCGGTTGTCAATGGATTTATGCAACTGCATATCGGTTATGGAGGGCAATTCATTGATCCAAGTATATCAAGCTACAATAGTTATTATCTGGATTATTTTGGCGGGGGGGAAAATAATGATCCAAACAGTTCGCCAAACTATAATTATCCGGGTGTGGATCCTGACCTATCTGCTGATACCAGTAAAAATCCATTGAAATTCGATGACAATGTCGATTTTGCAAATTATACCGTCCGTAACAGTAATCCGATCCTGGATGGAACCATTCCATGGCATGCCGTTAAACTTGACAATGGTAAAACGGTCTATCAACGGGGAACCGGCACAAATGGCCCCTATTTCAGTTTACACGACAAGGATCACCTAACCAATGATCCCAATAAAGCCTATTCAGGTCCTGTTAATATCATAAATTCCGATTTTTACATTGAAAATGGGGCTGTTGTCTCTGGATTGAATTTCCTTGCCAGTGACAATTCCAGAACATTATACAATAATGGTGGAACACTGCAAGATTCCAATATTTTCAATCAAAACGTAATTTTTACTGGCAATAGTCATTCCAATAACAACACTTTTATTTCCTGCCCCGTCAACATAAGTGGAACTACCGTATCCGATGGGGATTCTTTCGTCAATTTTTCCTCTAAAACAGGATATTATGATTTAAAGGGAATCAGTTATACAAATAGAAGCTATCTTGACACCAAACATGACAACACCTTTCTATCCAGTGATAATGGATCTGCTGATGTAAACGTAAATGACAGGAGTATTGTCAGAAATCCCCATATACCGAATGTTCCATTGAACAACTCAAGTAATACCATGACTATAAATGTGGTAAATACAGCACAATTTGAAACAAAGGGGGTGCCTACTGGTCCAGAACTTGATAAATACCTCGCCAGTACCGTTATTCAAAATGACAGCCTGAACATTATTGGCCCAAATAACGGTAGCAGTAACAATTGTGTCTATGTATACACAGAAAACGTTCTGGACCAAAATGGAAAACCTGTTTTGGACTCATCAGGTGTACCCCAAACAGTAAATGTCTATCGGGATAGTGCCGGACATGAAATCTACCGTGGTAATAAAAAAATTAATTTTTACAATGTATACAAGGTTATTGTCACCAAAGGTGCAGTTCTTGACGGCGCGCAAATTTTGGGAAACAATATCCCGAGACTCCTTGTCCAAAATGGCGGAACCATAAAAAATTCAAAATTTTATGATGGTTATGTAGGCATTGAACAAGGTGGACAGTCAATAAACAATACTTATTATTCACCGGAATTCTGGTATTCCGAATGGGACAATCTGGGCGACCATCGAATGGAGGGCACTTCACAGGACGACAAATTCTTTGAGAGTTCTGGAACCGTAAAAGGTCTCGTAAATATCGCAAATAATGAATGTCGATATATTGATGGCAATAATAATGTTGTTTATAATGACAAAAGCTATAACCCTCCAAACAATACACAATTTACCGTAGCCAGTGGTACAACCCAAATCCATGTCGCGGGTAACGGAAAACTAATCAATCCGACGATATCAAGTAATAGCAAATATATTTTGGATTACAGGGATAATGCTCAGGAAGAACCCTGTTACCTTTGTGGCACGATGATAGAGACAAGAGACGGATTGAAGGCCATAGAAGAGATCCGTGCCGGAGACATGGTTTACGCATATGAAGGCTCCACGAGGGTTCTCAAACCCGTGACCTGGGTCGGATCGGGTCACCACAGTGTCCGCAGGAACAGGCCCGATGATGTGGCGGGTTATGCCATCCATATCGTCAAAGACGCCCTGGCTGACAACATCCCATACAAGGATATGCGCATCACGCCGGAACATTGTCTCTATATTGATGAAAAGTTCATCCCCGCCCGCATGCTGGTCAATCATCACTCCATCCGTTACGATTATTCAAAAACCGAATATACCTATTATCATCTCGAGCTGGAGAAACATGGCGTTATCAAGGCGGATGGCGTATTGTCCGAAAGCTACCTCAATACGGACAACCATAAAAATTTCCACAATCCTGAAAAGGTGGTTCAGTTAAGACAGGAGACAAAAGACTGGGCACAGGATGCCGCAGCCCCTCTGGAAACAAGTCGTGAGGCCGTTGAACCTGTCCATGCCCATTTGAAACAGAGGGCATTGCATCTGGGCATGAAGAACATGGTTGCGCCAGAAACAATCACCCACTCCACAAATCTTCATATCATTACTGACAGAGGCGAGGTTATCCATCCACAATGGCCGGTAACGGGAAATGGAAATTATGTCTTTGTTCTCCCCAGTCCCGTTCATCATGTCCATATCGTTTCAAATAGCAGTCGCCCGTGCGATGCCATCGGTCCCTTCGTTGATGACAGGCGCAATCTCGGCGTACTGATCGAAACCATCACCCTGTTTGACAACAGGGAGAACCACTATGTCAAAGCCCACCTGGAAACCAGGAAACTTGAAGGGTGGCATAATCAGGAAAACATACCCTGCCGCTGGACGGACGGCTATGCTCTCCTGCCCCTGGACCAGCATGTTCTGCAAAAGGGCCGGAAGATCCTTACCGTAAAGGTCATCGCCGCTGGACCGTATATCTCACAAAACCAGTTGGATCATAAAAATCAGTTGAGAAACTGAACAGCATACTTCAGATTATTGCAGAATCAGGTTATCTAATACGTTTCAATACTGTATTTCATAACCTGATCTTACTATAAAATTTACCAGACATCTTTCTAGAATAATTCTTATCCTCGATTTCATCGAAAAATTATCATTATCTGCATTAATCAACATTTCAATTAAAATTTTATATACAAATGGTTATTGTTCCAATGATATTGATTGATAAATACCTCATATACCCAACATCAATTTGATATTCTGGATGGCCGCCCCTGATGCTCCTTTTCCAAGATTATCCAAACTTGCAGTCAATATTACCTGATCATTTCTATTATTCGAATGAACCCTCAGCTCCATACGATCGGTAAAGGCCAGCTGGTTTGCGGGAAGACGCGTCAAACCATCCTCAACAAAAACAATATTTTTTCGTTGAAAGTAATGTTCCCTCAAACATGTTTTAAGCTGTTTGACCGTACCATTTAACAAATTAACATGCAAAGGTATCGAAACAATCATTCCCTGTGCAAAATTTCCTACGGATGGAACAAATACAGGTTCCTGCATCAGATCGCAATAATGACAAATTTCCGGTAAATGCTTATGATTCAAATCTAAAGCATATAATTCGAAAGGAGGTGCATTCTTTTCCTGTTCATAAACTGCAATCAACTTTTTCCCTCCTCCACTATAACCACTTACAGCATTAATGGTTAATGGATAGTCCACGGGAATTATACCCGCCTTTACCAAAGGATGAAGCAAAGCAATTGCTCCACTGGAATAACATCCAGGATTGGCAACCTTATCGGCTTTTGCAATTTTTCGTTCTTGCCCCGGATCCAATTCAGCAAATCCATAAACCCATTCCGGATCTGTTCGAAATGCTGTACTGGCATCCAAAATACGCGGTCTTTTACTTTCCATCATCTCAACAAGAGCAACAGCCTCACGTGAAGCCTCATCCGGAAGACATAAAACCGCCAAATCAACTGCCGCCATCATTTGAAGACGTTTATCAATATCATGACGATGCTCAATGGGGACCGAACATAATTCAATTGACAAATCCGCCAAACGTTGTCGTATACCCAACCCCGTAGTTCCATATTCCCCATCAATAAAAATTTTAGGCATTTCTGTCATGACTGTCATTCCAAATAAATCGGTTTTTAATAATTAAACATATGCTTAAATAAAAAAGGCGAAGAAAAGCATAATGCCTTTCCTCGCCCCTGATTTCATAAAGCTGTAAGGCTTAACGTTTACTGAACTGGAAGGAACGGCGGGCTTTTGCCTTACCATACTTCTTACGTTCAACAACACGCGCATCACGTGTCAAGAAGCCTGCCGCTTTTAATGCGGCACGTAATTCAGGTTCATAGTTGCATAAAGCACGACTTAATCCGTGACGAACCGCGCCAGCCTGTCCTGACAAACCTCCCCCTGTTACAGTGCAGTAAACATCAAACTCACCTTCACGATTGGTTACCTGAAAAGGTTGATTCAACAACATCTGCAAAACTGGACGAGCGAAATAACTTGTTAACGGACGTCCGTTAACAATAATCTCTCCCTTACCGGGTTTTACCCATACACGTGCAATGGCATCCTTACGACGACCGGTTGCGTAGGCACGACCAAACTGGTCACGCTTTGGTTCACGAACGATAACTTCCTGTTGTGCCAAAACAGTATCAACAACTGCCTCTTTCAGATCAGCCAAGCTGCCTGTACGTTCTTGAGTCTCTGACATATTCCTCAGGCTCCAACTTTTGTAGTTTTATTAACGCTATTTTTTCGGTTCAACGCAGCTATATCGAGCTTAACCGGTTGCTGTGCTTCATGTGGATGAGCATCACTGGCGTAAACATATAAATGTTTCATCTGTTTACGCTGCAATGGACCACGGCTAATCATACGTTCAACTGCCTTAATGACAAGATGTTCCGGATTTTTACCCGTCAAACGTTGTCTGATCGTACGTTCTTTGATCCCACCGGGATAACCTGTATGATAATAGAACATCTTCTGTTCTACTTTTTTGCCTGTTAAGGCGACTTTATCAGCATTAATAACAATAATATTGTCACCACAATCGACATGGGGTGTATATTGTGGTTTATGCTTGCCACGAAGGCGATTAGCAACGATAGCAGCCAAACGTCCCAAAACGATGTCTTTCGCATCGATCAGAACCCAATTCTTGGTTACTTCCGCTGGTTTAAGCGAAATGGTTGTTTTCATTAACTCTAGATTCCGTTAATTGAGCAAAACTGTAATTTGACTTTTGTTTATTAACTCAAGTATGTTTTTCGTCAAGTTTTTTTTTAATATTTACTAATTTTTATTTGTTTTTCAATGGCTTTAAATATGTGGTATTATAATACCACATATTTTTCTCTTCTCTTTGAGAAAAAATCAAATAAATTCTTATTACTTACTACAATAGTACAATGATCCAGCATTGATTAGACAAGCAATACAATAATGGAAAATTATTTCCGCTAGATTTTTCTGTATCTTAATCTTCTTGTTATAATGAATCAAAGTATTGTAATAATTGGTACAACCAGTCCTAATTGATTTAATTGCCTGCAAATAAAAGGGATTAAATGCCAAATTTAAACCATGTTTTACGGAAAAATTTTATTGTCACAATAAATTGTCGGATGGGGCGAATGACGGGGATCGAACCCGCGACAACCGGTACCACAAACCGGCGCTCTACCAACTGAGCTACATCCGCCATTGTGTGATGAAATGTCTTTACTATAATTCCGTGTAATTCGTCAATTCATTTTCAAAAATTTTATTTAATTTTCTTTTATGCATAATAAATCAAGCTCTTACAAAAATATAAAGACCTGAATACTATGCAGAAATTCAAAATTTTAAAAAAATCAAATCAGAAATCTATACGTGCAGTCACCTTGAAATAACGTCCCGGTTGAGAGAAATATGCCTTCTGTAGACTGCGAGAGGATTGTCCAACCGGCAAAGAAGATGCATTATAATATTTTTTGTCAAACATATTATACATACCAAATTGAAACCGCAAGGGACGATAAAAAGAAGGTCTGTACCATCCGGTCAAATCAAAAACAACATAACCTGGCGTATTCCACTGTTTGGAAAGAACACCCGTGTTATTCAAAAATTTGGCATTGTCCCTGGCTATTGCAAAAGTGCTTGATAAATCCGTTCCCCAATTATCTGTTTTATATCCAAACCCAATGATTCCCCGGAAAGGCGCTATTGAACTTAAAGCATAATTTATATCTGTATTACGTCCATGGGCATATGCAAAAGAGGCCCACGTATGCCAGTTGGGATCGAATTCCCAGTTCATACTGGCCTCTGTTCCATAAATACGAACACGAGACAGGTTATCGTAGCCAAAACACATTTGTGTTCCGGTGCAAGGATTGATACCGATCATATCAATATAATTGCGATAGTAATTATCATAAAAGGCAATATTGAAGCCCCGTCTTGAATTGCCATATTTAAGTCCAACTTCCCAACCACGACCTGTTTCAGCCTTTAAATCGGGATTACCAGTGACCTGATACATGGGAGGCGTTCCATAACTTAAATACTCTTCATTTGCACTGGGTGCACGATAGGATTGTGAATATTGTGCATAAGCAACCAATTGATGAATAATCCGGGCTTCGACCAAAATCTTTGGAGAGTAACGAGAGCCACTGGCCCCTTTGGGCAATCCATTGTAAATTGGATTGTTTTGATATTTCGAAGTGTTATGCGGATCCCGTTTAAAATAATCAAACCTTACACCTGATGTGATATGCAGCCACTCATTTTTTCCAATGCCAATACGATCTTGTAAAATGGCCCCCAAATCAGTCCCGTGCACATTTGGCATATCCGAAAAATTATTATGCAGGAATGGATTCTTGGTGGCATTCCATCCTGATTGATACTGACTTGTATCTGTTAGATAAGCTTCACCCCCATATGTAATTGCATGATGTATCGAGCCTGTAAACACGTTCATTGTTGCATGTCCAACCACTCCATAAGATTGAACATCCATGTCCAGTTTCTGCCAGGAATCACGCTGCGGCATTAAATCATAACGATCCGAGATATTCGTTATAACATTATTATCCTGCCAATAGGCAATAAACTGCCTTTCTCCAAATAAATCCTTGGCTGGGTCCTTTGCCTTGTAATCATAATGGACAGAAAAACGGGAGCGTTGATTTTCACTTTGTGTACGATAAAATTCCTCTTTTACCTGTTGAGAAGTCAATGTATGTTCATCAACATTGCGATCGACCCATTCTCCTGTAATTCCTAGCCGATGACCGCCTGAAAAATAATGAATGACCTTTCCTACAAAACTTCCCTGATCGTAAGAGGCAGGATTACGTTTTGTACGTGTATTTCCATACCCCCCAGTATGTCCCATATTTCCGGTTTCACTACCATTGGAATAGCCTCCTTCCAGTAAAAATAATGTATTTTTGTAACGTGCGGCAAAAATCTGGTTTAACAACGCGCTTGCACTGACGCCATCATAGGTAGTTTTTGTAATCCCGCCAAATTTTTGTCCTGATTTTAGAATATCCTCTGGATTAAAAGTTCGTAAGGCAACCACTCCACCCAAAGAACCTGTTCCAAAAAAGCTGGAATCTGCACTTTTAATAACATCCATTCCACCCAAAGAATTAAAATCAAAGGTTGATAAACCACCCTGTTGAGTCGTAAATGCACTTGCAAATGCACCATCATTTGCCCACATCATACGAATACCATCAATCGTTGTTAATAAACGACTTTGATCAAGACCCCGCATATTAATACTATAATTATTTGAATTATAGTTAATTGCCGCATCCACACGACGCGAATAATCCTCCAAACTATCGATCTGTTTATCCCTGAAAGTTTTAAAGGTTGTTGTTGTCGTCAAAACTCTTGATTTTCCTTGGGAGCTATAATCTTTATCGGGATCAATTTTTGTATAAGACAATATCGGGTCTGATTTTCCCTTGACTTGGATCGGAGAAAGCTTTAGCGAAGTCCCTTTAATATTGTTTTTCTGATTAAATTGATCCGATCTTTTTTCTTCATCTCTCTGTTGCGTTTTGAGGTCCGGCAATAAATCCTGACTAATGGAATTAGATGATTGACCCCAGGCTGATATATTGGTCAAACCTAAAAAACCGGACATTACAAACCATGGAAATTTATATGAAAATGGAAAAAAAAAATGTTTTTTTTGAATAGTCTGCATGGAATTCATCAATCGTTATTGTGAATGATTATTAATAACTTTTGATGACACAACTAAATTTTAATGTCAATAAATTAATAATGATTCTTAATATCAATTGATATTGATAATTACTATTAATTGGTATATGTCTAAAAATTATGGTGTTAAATAAATTTAGCCAACTTAACTGATTAATTTTCATGCAATAATGGAAACACAACCATGACAGATTCAGGAACCCTTACTTTAACAGAAGCTTTACGTCAGCAAACACGGGAAACTCACGAAAAATTGGATCATTATCTTACCAGCCTTGGATTATTCAACAACATTGAACTCTACAAGAAATTTCTCTCACTTCAATATTATATTCATCGTGATGCCAACAGTTATTATCATGACCAAACGTTAACAGCCATTATCCCCGATCTCATTAATCGCAACCGCTTTGAAAAAGTGAAAGAGGATTTGAAAGATTTAAAAATTGATATCCCTTCCACTATCTTTACTTCACCGAACACAACGAATGCTTCTGAGGCGGTAGGTTTTCTTTATGTTGTCGAAGGATCTAAACTTGGGGCAAATACGCTTTTGAAACGCGTGGAAAAAATTGGTTTATCTGAAAATTATGGGGCACGACATATGGCACCAGATCAAGATGGAAGAGGCGCATCTTGGAAAATATTTCAAAATTCAATTAACCAGGCAAAATTGGATATTCATACCACCATTAAAAGTGCCACCACCGCATTTAGCCAAATCCTTGCCTATGCTAAATTTGTAACGACATAACTTTAATTACATAAAACCGGTTATTTATTAAATAACCGGTTTTACATACAAATATCCTTATTGCCATCTTTACATAAAAATTTTCTATTTTTTACGATACAGAAAAATATTTAATCTTAGGCTTTCCCATCCAGTTTAATACCAGTTCTATAATTTGATAATGATAATTAATATTACTTAATATTGATAATTAATATCATTTAATATATGATAAAATTCATAAAGTTGAATTGCCTGTTAAAAAATTTATTAAATATACAGGATCTTATTGGATTAACATCATGTCAGATACATTTATAGGATCATATCTTATCTCTCATCGTCTATATGGAGATAACTAATGACCACTTTATCTTTTTCACCCTGGCAACTATTTGAAAATGCAAATCCAGTTGTGCAATTTGTCATGATCATGCTTTTACTTGCCTGCTTAATCAGCTGGACAATTTTTATAGCGAAATATATCGAGATTTTCCGCCTCAACCATAACCTTTTGATTGATAAGTTCCGTTTACAAAATGCCAAAGAATTGATGCCTGACATTGATCTTTCCAAAAAAGGAATTGGTAGGACAATGTTAATGGCTATCACGGATGAATATCAGTGTTCCAATGTTTTGACACATGATTCGGAAGGGCTGAAGGAAAGGATTGTATTGTTATTAGAAAGAATTGAAAGCAATGAAGGTCATTATTTAAATAAAGGGACCGGTTTTTTGGCAACCATTGGTGCGATTTCACCGTTTATAGGCCTATTTGGAACAGTATGGGGGATCATGACATCGTTCACAGGGATCGTTTCCACCCAAACAACAAGTCTAACGGCTGTTGCCCCGGGAATTGCAGAAGCCTTACTTGCCACGGCTGTTGGTCTGGTTACCGCTATACCTGCCGTAATATTCTATAATATGATTCTTCGTTCAAACGCGAATTGCAGATCAAAAATTGCAGACTTAAGTACCATTTTCATGCGCCTGGTTTCTCGTGACATAAGCAAGTTGCAAATAAAAGACAAGAATACACAGATCATACCCTTTCAACCAAAAATGATGGGAGAAAAAATATCATGATCCGTATGCGTCATGCTGATAACGATTCAAAAGAAATATGCGATATCAATGTCACACCATTTATTGACGTGATTTTGGTTCTCTTAATCATCTTTATGATTACCGCACCTTTGACAACAGTAAAAATTCCGGTCACTTTGCCTTACTCTTCCTCAAAAAACATGGAACAACCCAACCACCCTGTTTATCTAACACTGAAAACAGACCATACCCTAACCTTAAATGATAAAACTATTTCATTAAAGGATATCAATCCCAGTATTAACACTGCAACAAATGGCAATAAGGAAGAACATATCTTTCTTTATGCGGATACCAAAATTGATTACGGCTCTTTCATTATGGTAATGGATCAACTCCGTGCCGCGGGTTATCATAAAATTTCTTTGGTAAATTTACAAAACAAACAATAATGGCATGAAAACCTCCACGATTACTGACAAAATTTCCTTTACAGAATGGCAAGCCAATCGAAATGATCTCAGATCTAAAGAAAACCGTTATATAATAATTGTTTCCTTTATCGTCTCTTTATTAATTCTTATTTTTCCTTTTTTTCTTTTTTACAATAATTCTTCAGTGCCCAACAAACCCGTTGTTACTGAAAGCAGTGCTCTTGTACTTGACTTATCCCCCAATCGAACAGAAACTCCGACTTCACCATTATTGAATAAACCTACAACACTTGCCAAAACAGAACCCTTGACACCCATTCAAAAATTATTGCCAAAATTTCCAGTCTCAAATATTCTACCTGATATACCAAGAATAGAAAAATTCTCTAAACTCAAAATAAAGCAACCTTCCCAACATATTATTCCACAACATACTTCTCAATCTGGATCAAATTCAACATCCACATCAAAAAATAATAATACCGATCATCCACCAGAAAAGGATCAAAACGCACAAGTCATACACACTTCTTCAACATCCGCTAACTGGCAGGGAATGGTTTTAAATAAATTCGAACGTTTCAAACATTACCCGCCCGAAGCTCAAGCTGATGACCTAGAGGGAACCGCCATTTTGCACATTACCATAAATCGCCAGGGAATCATCCTAACAAGCAGTCTTGCAAAAAGTTCCGGATATTTGATCCTGGATCGAGAAGTCCTTACTTTATCCCACCGCGTTAAAAAACTTCCTCCTCCACCCGATGATATCCAAGGTTTACTAATTAATTTGGATATTCCTATAGAATTTCATATAAAACAATAAAAAGAAATTTGTTAAACAATATCTAAATGTTGATCTGTTCAACAAATTCTTGTCTTATTACATATCAATCATTATGCAGCATTTCCCTGATAAACTGTCACAGAAGAACTGTTTCCAGATGGATTTTGATATGCACTTAATGAAAACTCCTCAATAACCGCATAGGCATGTTCAAAAATTTCCGATTGAATGGCTTCGTAATCCTTCCAGACAACTGTATTGCTAAATCCATAAATCTCCAACGGTAACAATCCTGTTGCATCGGGGGCCATCTGTCGCACCATATAGGTCATCTGATTAAGAATACGAGGATGATTTTTCAAATATAAATCCAAATAGATACGGTAAAGACCCAGATTTGTGATTGACTGGCCTTTGGATAAATATTTGCCTAAATCCATAATGAATTCTTTATGATCAACCCTGTCCTTATATTTTTCTGAATTTGCAAAGGGTTGAAGCAACTTGCTTTCTAATATTTTTTCCTTTTCCTCAGGTGTTATATAATGAACGGTTGTAACATCAATATACACAGAACGTTTGATCCGTCTACCGCCAGATTCCTGCATTCCACGCCAATTGGTAAAAGAATCGGAAACAAGCGCATAGGTAGGAATCATCGTAATTGTATTATCAAAATTGCGAACCTTGACAGTTGTCAAACCAATATCCATTACAATTCCATCCGCACCATATTTGGGCATTTGGATCCAGTCATTTACACGCATCATATTATTTGCAGATAACTGAACTCCCGCTGATAATCCCAGAATGGAATCCTTAAAAACCAACATGATGACAGCTGCCATGGCTCCCAGTCCACTGATCAGGATAAGTGGCGATTTGTCAATTAGTACGGAAAGAATAAAAATACCAAAAAGCAGTGCGGCCAATAATTTAAATCCTTGAAATATACCTCCAAGCGGAAGCCGTGCCGCTATATCCAGCTTACTTGCAAATTTTAAAACAATATCCAGAAATGAAAATATTGACAGAAGTGCACAGACCAATACCCAAACTTTTGCGGCAATCATAAGAAAAACTAGCGTTTTCACACCCTGATGCACCCAAAAAGTGGTCTGCAGTATGACAATCAACCCCTGCACAGTAAAAGCCATACGGCTAAATAACTGATTCTCTGTAACGACCTTGCTCCATAGTCGCGTGCTTTTTTGTGCAAATTGAACCAATCGGACCAACACAATCCGATGTAAAATCACATGAACAATGGCCGCCGTAAGGATGATAATAGATACAGCTGTTAAAAACAAAGTAAACTGATTAAATTTAAAACCATGTTGCTGTAAAAAATCTATAATATGTTGTTGCATATTAACCTCTTGATTAATTGTGCGATAAAATAATTTTTCATTAATAATCTCATTAAAAAATCTGGTTATTTTAACCCAAATATATCTTCGATATCTTAATATCTTATCTGTAGTATTTTAATCGTTTAACGAATTTTTCCAGATCACTTTACGCCATTTACGAACACTGTTTATAAAAGCGATCTGACTTCCTACCTGTATATCCTGTTTATAAATCACCTGTTCTGTCGCCATGCCCTGATCCAACAGATATTGACACATCGTTCCTCTCAAGAGGCCAGAAGAGACAGGTGGCGTAACCCATTTCCCCCCTTTACACAAAAGAATATTTCCATTGACAAATTCTGTAACTTCATCTCTCTCATTAAAAAGTAATTGTTCACAATCCAATGTAACAGAAGGATAAAAATCCCTTTTTGTCGTTTTGTGGTATAGAAACATATTATCTGACAAAACAGGTTCTTTCGCCCATCTTGCGATCAAATCGTGATGTAAAGACTGAATAGCATTAATTTCTATCTGAATTAACCCTTTTTGATCTAACAATATTCTTACCTTCCAGCATCCTCGTTCATATTGACAGGAGAGATGTTGCAGGCTTTTTAACAATTCTGCCTGGTTAAAGGAAAAATCAAAATATTCAGCCGATTTTTTCAGCCGGTCCAGATGTAAAGATAAAAGAAAATAACATCCATTCTCTAGCAAGACTGATTCAAGTAAATGATCGGGTATCCGGCGATCATACAAAACCTGTATTTTATGAATAACTTCACGATATTCATCCTTGGAAGTGGAATCCCAAGTTATTCCTCCTCCAACACCATATACAGCTTTTTTATTTTGGACAACCAACGTTCGAATAGGAACGGAAAATATCGCTTCTTGATCAGGGGTTACTATCCCAATAGCACCACAATAAACTTCACGCGGCTGTTTTTCAAGCTTTCGAATAATTTTCATTGTATTTGCTTTCGGTGCACCAGTTATAGAACCACATGGAAATAACGCCCTAAAAATATCCAATAATGTTGTTTTTTCCTTTAATCGTGCAGTTATTTCTGAAGTGAGTTGCCAAACTGTAGGATATTTTTCTTTATCGAACAAAGATGAAACCTTCACACTTCCCTGCTCTGCAATTTGTCCCAAATCGTTACGCAGCAAGTCAACAATCATCAAATTTTCAGCACGATTTTTTTCATTATTCAATATTTTCCCGTTTTCAAGGTCTTCTGTTAAGATTAATCCCCTTGGGGCTGTTCCTTTCATCGGTTTAGCAGTAATTTTCCTTTCTTTTACCTGAAAAAACAATTCCGGAGATGCCGAAAGAATTTGAAACAATCCAATATCCAGATATGCACTATAACTTGATTGTTGGGCCTGCAACATATGCAGATAGAACTCATACGGGTCTTCCTGGAAATCCGTTCCCATTCTCAGTGTATAATTCACCTGATAGGTATCACCGTCAGCGATATGATTTTTAACAGCTGCAATAGCTTGTTGATATTCATGCCATGAACAATCAGGTTGCCAATTCATTACCCCAAAATCAATTTTTTTAGATTGTGGTTTGAATTTTCTTTTTATCGGTTTTTCAAAAATACCAAACCATAACAATGGCATTTTTTCAGGAGGATGCGTTATCAAATAAGAACGAAAGGCAGACGCGGCTTCATACGTTATAAATCCTGCTGCATAATATCCTTTTCCTACCCATTCCTCTATTTCCTGTATACAGGATAAAACCTTATCCAACTGACGTGTTTGTATAATCCTCAAAACATTTTCGAAATTGTAAGGATAGTTTAAAAAATCAAACTGTAATTTCATAAAAACCGTAAACGAAAAAAGATAATCACTATAAAATTATCAATTTTTTAATCTAATTCTATAATAATACAGCGATATATATTTATTTTATAATCATTGATAGAAAATGATTCATTTAATTGTATAAAAACCAAATCATGAAAATAAATCTTTTAAAACCGATATTTGGTTTTAAAAGGTTAAGACGAAAAACGATTGTTTTAAACGGTAATATTAAAAATAGCATCCTTATACTATCGACAACGTATCAATATATGATTTTTACGACCTGATGACAGCTTAATAACCCCATCACATAACGCATCATCAGTAATAATTTGTCCCTCATCACTAATTTTTTCATCATTAATTCTTGCTCCACCCCCTCGAATTAATCTTCTGGCTTCCGCATTACTATTCACTAACTTTCCAAGAACAAATAAACGAAAAACAGGAACACCCTGTTGTAGCATTTCGGTGGGCAAGACTATTTCGGGTAATCCGTCTTGAGCCAGTTTACCCTGCTCAAATATGTCTCTAGCCGCCTTCTGTGCAGCTTCTGCTTCACTACGACCATGACAAATTGCGGTCACTTCTGTTGCCAGCATTTTTTTCGCCTCGTTTATTTCCGCTCCTTGCAAAGCGGCTAAACGTTCACATTCCTGAATGGAAAGATCTGTGAAAAGTTTAAGAAAACGACCAACATCCTGATCTTCCGTATTACGCCAAAATTGCCAGAAATCAAAAACCGAACATTTCTCCTTGTTAAGCCAAATGGCTCCTTTGGCTGTTTTTCCCATCTTGGCCCCTGAACTTGTTGTCAATAAGGGGGCTGTTAATCCAAATACCTGTTTTCCCTCCATTCGACGTACAAGTTCTACACCAGATACAATATTTCCCCATTGATCTGAACCACCCATCTGTAAAACAGTTCCATAACGACGATTTAATTCGCGAAAATCATATGATTGCAAAATGGAATAGTTAAATTCAAGAAATGATAACCCTTGTTCTCTTTCCAAACGTGTTTTAACACTGTCAAAGGATAACATACGGTTAACTGAAAAATGAATGCCAACATCTCTTAGCAAGTCAATGTAGGAAAGCTTTTTCAGCCATTCTGCATTATCAACCGTAATTGTTTTGTTTTCCCCTGATCCAGGTTGTAAAATTTGATGAATATTCTGGACAATCCCATCTAAATTCCGGTCAATTGTACCCTGATTCATCAAGCTGCGTGCTTCTTCCCGGAAAGAGGGGTCTCCGATTTGGGCTGTTCCACCACCAACTAAAGCAACGGGCTGATGCCCATGTTTTTGCAATAAACGCAACAGCATCAGCTGTACCAAAGACCCGACATGCAAACTGTCAGCTGTTGGATCAAATCCGATATATCCAGAAATAGAACCTTTTGCCATACGCTCATCCAGGCTTTCCAGATCAGTCGCCTGAAAAATAAATCCTCGTGCCTGTGCTTCCTGCATAAACGAACTTTTTGGGGTCATAATATTATCTCAAAATCAGATTTGGTCAAAAATTTAATTAACGTTGACTTGAACTCGGCAAATCAAATTTTTCTATGTATCATGAATTAGTTTAAAATCAAAGAACACGCTTTAATTGTTCCTCAAAACTAAAGAGGCTCTTTTTATGAAGGGGGTAATGAAATGGGTGGTGCATACCCATTTGACGGGTCAGTGATCCTGACCTTTTGCTGAGACTGGCGTGAATGTTTTAACCCTAACAAAATAGACGGGGGTGAAACATAATGATTAGGTGTTCCACTTGTATATTCACGCATAGTCGATTGATCATCTGTCAAGGCAGGATGTTCAGAATTGGTATAGACACCCCCCTCCTCAATATAGGGATCTGGATGAGTATGCCAACCTTTTTTACGTAGCGGATTATGCATCTGATGTTTGGAAGGGTATAAACCTCTTTTTTTATGATAGGATGGAAAAATGCCAGTATCAGTATTATACTTATTCTCCGATTGATGGATATTCCATTCTTCATTCGGGGTTTCCTTAGTTGTCACAGAAGGCTTGGCATAAATTGAATGACTTGATGAATCATATAGACTTATCCCAATCATGAATAAGAAAAGTTGGTATTTTTTCATAATTCGCTCATATCCCTTAATAATCGCCTAGATTATAATATTTTTTTAGACAAATGGTGAATGTTTTTTGAATATCTTTTTATGGTTTGCATCCGAGTAATCGGACAAAAAAACTTTTCTTAACAATTATATTCAAATAACAATTAATAACATTTAATATTTTATTTAAGCCTAAAAAATTTTGGAAATCCAACATTCATTTATAAATTAGCTAAATTTTTATTTCAGTAATTTTTTTAAACCATTTATCTTTTTCCTATGCCAATGCAAGTGACAGCTAGGTTTACGATAATGATTATAACACGATAGGTGGCTTTAATTCTGATTTCGATAAGGTATATGATAAGTATTGTCAATTTATTGGGTAAGGTTGATCATAATTCCGGTAAGATATATAATTAAAAATGATCATTTTATTAGGTAAGATTGACCCAAAACATCACAACCGGGATTAATATTATTAAAATATAAACTTATATCAAAATGGGTATGGTAATTATGAGGATTATAAAAAAAAGACTTTTACTGTCCTATAGCGCTTTTCTGGGATTACTTTTATCCTGTCCAGCCTTGGCTGAAACTACCCAAGTCACAGACGAATCAAAAACGACCATTAATCACTCCCCAACGGGAGATAACATGATGCATCAAAAATTTGATTTTCTAAAATCCTACGCTCATGAAAAAAACCAAGATTTCGATAAAGATCTAGATAAGCTGGAAAAGCAAATCCAAGACAAAAATAGCAATTTACACAAAAATCTGGAACAACTTAAAACCTATACACATGATAAAAAGAAAGATTTAAATGAAGAAATTGAATATCTTAAAACACAAGTTAATGATAAGAACAGTGACCTTTATAAAAAACTCAATGAATTAGAAACAAAGGCCAAAAACAAAAATAGCGATATATATCGGGAACTGAAACATATAAAAGATATAATTGAAAGTCAGCCTGATCAACTCAATAAACCAGCATCTTTAAGCAAATAAAGATAACATTTAATAACTGGAGAAACTCCCTTTTCTTCAGTTATCTTTTTTCATTAAAATTCATAGAATAACTATATCTCGTAGCATTTCATTATTTTCTATATAATTAAGTAATAAATTAAAATATATTGAATTTAAAATATTTAAAATATAGAATAGAAATTGTAATAAGTTATATAATATAAAATAATTTTGCAAATAATAATTAATAAAATTATCCAAGTAATAAAATTTAATTATTAATTTATTATTTTATATTTCTCAAATTTCTTTAGGTGATAAATATGTCTGAAAAAGAAAAGTCTGAGAATAATGCGAATTCTTCCGTATTTCATACCAACTCTCGTCGCCAAGTCCTTACCGGTGTTGCTGTTGGAGCTGCCGCTTTAGCGACAAACAGGAGTATTCATGCCATGCCTGAACATGTTGAAAATAAATCTATCCCTCCTCTAAAAAACCCAATGTCCCTATACCCAACGCCTCCCTTTTCTAAACAGCCACAACCTTGGCCTGGTTTACAGTCCAAGATGCAACCTGTTCCTGATTGCGGAGAAAAAACATATCAGGGAAGCGGACGTTTAAAAGGACGACACGCACTAGTTACAGGAGGTGATTCCGGTATTGGACGCGCTGCCGCTATAGCCTTTGCACGTGAAGGAGCGGATGTTGCCATCAATTATCTACCACAAGAAGAACCTGATGCAAAGGAGGTCATTGATCTTATTCAAAAAGCCGGACGTAAGGCTGTTGCATTACCCGGTGATATCCGGAATGAGGATTTCTGTAAAAAACTTGTTGCAGATGCTATAGCCAAATTGGGTCAAATAGATATTCTTGCCCATGTGGCTGGAAGACAAAAATATTCTGAACAACTGACTGATATAACAACAGAAGAATTTGATTGGACAATGAAAACCAATCTTTATGCACTTTTCTGGATCACCAAAGCTGCCATTCCACATTTGCCACCTGGCAGTTCCATCATCACCACCTCTTCACTCGTATCATATATGCCTCCAGAAATTCTGGTGGATTATGGCATGTCCAAAGCAGGTATCAGCAACTTTACCAAATCAATGGCCAAACAGCTTCTTCCCAAAGGAATACGTGTCAACTGTGTTGATCCAGGACCTTTCTGGACCCCCCTACAAATTTGCGGGGCTCAACCCCAATCAGCTATTCCCAACTTTGGTGGTGAAAGTCCTTTTAAACGACCTGGGCAACCTGCAGAAATCGCTTCCTTGTATGTTACACTTGCCTCTACTGAATCATCTTATGTAACAGGGCAAAGCTGGGGAATTGTGGGAGGAACAGGACAACCTGGATAATCTTATTATTTTCTGCTTTATAATCTCTAATATCCATTATTTTTAAGGTTCATTAATTTTATAATGAACCTTTTTTATAAAAAATCACCTTTCTAAGTCTTGCTTATTTTCAATTTAACCGAATAATTTGCCTTTAAAACGGACAACTTGTCTCCAATTCCACGTTTCCGGGACAAATGATCCCATTGTTTAAACCTGTGTAGATCCCGTTTGGCCAAAATAACAGGTAAAATAACGGATCTGTATTGACGCTCTAACAAACAAGCCTTCTCGCTTCTTCGCATATAAAAATATGCCTTTTCTATTAAAATATCACGGATTGCATTAAGTTCTGATGATGTTACGCTAATTCCGTTTTCTGACCGCTGTAACGAGAAATCATGAATTATCTCTGCTGGCAAAGGACAACGCCCTTTTCTAAATATATTCGGTAAATTTTTTGAAATATGAACGGTTTCACTGGCAATACCCGCTGCAATCACCGCTTCAACCAACGGTAATTCTTTTATTTTAAAAAGATTTGCAAGAATCCGCTGAATTTGTCCAACAGACCGCACCATTATCGAATCCCAATGATTCCAATTTTTTATACCCTCTAATTCTTCTTCGCGAGCGGAAATGATTTTTAAAAGATCTTCAGCAGAAAACAAATTTCGATCCAGAGAATCCTTGATATAAGGCGCAATTTCATGATCCCGGTCGGATTTGTTTGCCAACAAGTCCCGCCACCATTGCAAACGGATATAACCCGCCATTGGCCCTGCCACATCCCATGAAGAGGATAGGGTCACGGCCCGAGTAATCTCGGTATAAAATGCCAATAAACGAAAATATTGTTCTCGTAAATCAGAAGGCATAAAAAGCGCGCAAAAGAAGTGATCTGGATCAGACTTCCTTATATATTGGCCGCAAAAAGAAAGGGGTTTAGATTTTTCTTTAATCATTTCCAAAAGATATATATAATTTATGAAGGAGATGTGCCTAAAAAATTTATCAATTAATCTCTGTAAAATTCCGCATAATCTCTATATAAGAGAATTAAGAACCAAAAAGGTCTTATATAATTTTTTAAAATTATTGCAATATATCGAGGAACCAAATGTCTTTTGAATTACCACAACTTCCCTTTCCCTATAATGCTCTGGCTCGTTCAGGAATGAGCGAAGAAACCATGCAATTTCACCATGACAAGCATCATCAAGCATATGTTAATACCCTGAATGATCTTATCAAAGCAAACCCTGCACTTGAAGGAAAATCATTAGAAGAATTAATTGTAACGGCAGCAAAGGATGAATCCTTAACACCTGTTTTGAATAATGCAGGTCAACATTACAACCATTCTTTATTCTGGAATTCCCTAAGTCCTGATGGTGGTTCAATGTCTCCTGCATTTGAAGAGTTAATCCGTAAAAATTTTGGTTCAGTTGAAAATTTCAAAGCTGAATTCAAAAAGGCCGCTACCACGCAATTTGGCTCGGGATGGGCTTGGCTGGTTTTGACTTCTGACAATAAATTAATCGTTACCAAAACACCAAATGGTAAAAACCCGATTTCCGAGGGCCAGGGAAAACCTCTATTAACCATTGATGTATGGGAACATGCATATTATATTGATTTCCGTAATCGCCGCCCTGATTTTGTGGATAATTTCCTTAATAATCTCGCAAATTATGATTTTGCAGAAGCCCAAATAAACGCAAAATAAACTGTATCAAGGAAACCGGCATTTCGCCGGTTTTTTATTCCGCTTTTACCGTTTCATGAGCTTTATCCAATGTAACAGCCTTATTTTCTTTGGCTTCTTTTTTACCTTGGTTTTTTATCTTGGATTGGGTATTTTCTGTTTGGGCCTTACTTTCCAAAATAGTCGTAACAGTACTACGAACAACCATTACTCGAACATTTGACGCAATTTCCACTTCCATTTGATCTGAATCTTCCTGGTTACGTACAATTTTACCAACAATACCACCCGCGGTTACAATTTTATCACCCCGTCGCAATGCTTTCATTTTTTCACGAACTTGCTTGGCTTTTTTTTGCTGCGGCATAATAACAATAAAATAAAATACCAGAAATATTCCAATAAAAGGCAGTAAACTCATGATTGTGGCAGTACCACCTCCACCACCACCTGCACTTTGTGCATAGGCAGGAGTAATAAATAAATCCATAAAATTGATCATCAAACTGCTTTCCTATCTTATTCACATTACGTATATTGATCATCTATCATTATAGGCACCTTCATACACTATATAAAGTATCTCGCATACTACAAGATCATGAAAACCGGAAAAAAGATGACTCAATCCCTTATCCCCTTACTGGAACGTATCGCGATTTCCCTAGAGAGACTTGCCCCTCCTCAACCAAAAATTGAAAATATTGATAAACATAACTGTTTTATCTGGTCCGCCCAGAATAATGAATTGACACCCATTCAGAACATGTCTTTTATCGACTTTCATCTGTTACAAGGTATCGAAAACCAAAAAGAAACACTTTTTCTGAATACATATCATTTTGCCAAAAATCTTCCCGCCAATAACGTTCTTTTATGGGGGGCAAGGGGAACAGGAAAATCTTCATTGATCAAATCGGTTTATCATGAAGTAAACAGCAAACTATCAACCATTTGCCCTCTTTTGAAAATTATTGAAATTCCCAGGGATGATATCTACTCCCTGCCCATTCTTTTACGGTTATTGAAACCTCTGTCTTACAAATTCATCATTTTTTCAGATGATCTTTCCTTTGAATCAGAAGACCGTGATTATAAAGCGCTCAAATCTGTATTAGACGGTGGAATTGCCGGACGCCCAGAAAATGTGTTATTTTACGCCACAAGCAATCGTAGACATCTAATGCCAAGGAATATGATTGAAAACGAATCCTCTTCCGCCATTAATCCTTCTGAAGCCATTGAGGAAAAAGTATCTCTTTCTGATCGTTTTGGATTATGGATCGGATTTCATAATTGTTCCAAAGATTTATTTGATCAGATTGTAACAGAATATGCAAAAGCAAGAAAATTACCCATTTCAAAAGAGGATCTCATAGCACAGGCCAACGAATGGTCAGTTACTCGTGGTGCCAGAAATGGCCGTGTTGCCTGGCAATTTATAGAGGATTTAACGGCCAAATTATCCAGTGGATAATACTTTTTTCTTTTTACAATTTGACAGTCCACAAACAAAAGGGGGTGAATTTTATCCCCTTTTGTTATATTTCATTATCCGATTTTTTCAATACCACCCATATAAGATCGAAGCACTTCAGGAATAGATATTGAACCATCCTCATTTTGATAGTTTTCCATAACAGCAACCAAAGCCCGTCCAACTGCAACACCAGATCCATTTAAAGTATGCAAAAATACCGGAGGCGTTTTTCTACCCTCTTCAGGTTGTGGGCGATAGCGAGCATTCATGCGACGCGCCTGAAAATCACGTGTATTGGAACAAGATGAAATTTCGCGCCAGGCTTGTTGGCCTGGCAGCCAAACTTCCAGATCCCAGGTTTTTGCTGCCCCAAATCCAGTATCACCAGAACATAACAAGACACGACGATAGGGTAATTCCAATTTTTCAAGAACCATTTCGGCACAACGGGTCATCCGCTCATGCTCTTTTTCACTTTCTTCAGGTGCGGTCACACTGACCATTTCAACCTTATAAAATTGGTGCTGTCGAATTAATCCCCTTGTATCACGACCAGCAGCTCCTGCTTCACTTCGGAAGCAGGCGGTTAAAGCAGTTCTGCGAACAGGTAATTGATCATAATTGATTATTTCACCTGCCTGTATTCCTGTCAGAGGGACCTCTGCTGTTGGAATTAGCCAACGATCATCTTTTGTACAAAAAGACTGATCCCCGAATTTAGGCAATTTATCCGTGTTAAACATGGTCTGTTCATTAACTAGTAATGGAACGACATATTCCTCGTAATCATGTTCAGTTGTATGAAAATCCAGCATAAATTGTCCCAGGGCACGATCAAGTCTTGCCAACGCTCCACGTAAAATGCTGAACCGTGCACCCGCTAACTTGGTAGCTGCATTAAAATCCATCAACCCTGATTTTTCGCCCAACTCGAAATGCTGCAATGGAGTAAAACCAAATTCACGTATTTTTCCCCAATAATGTACAACAACATTTTCAGTTTCATCTTTTCCCGTCGGAACCTCCACAGCCAAACGATTAGGCAAACTTGCCAGAACCTCAAAAATTTGTTGATCCAATTTATCCGCACGCGTCTGCAATGAATCTATTTCCTGACGCAACCTTATGGCTTGCGCTTCCAAAACGGAACTGTTTTCTTTATTCCGTTTTAACTGACCAATTTGTTTTGAAATATTATTTCGATCAGCTTGTTTTTGATGCAGCTCATTCAAATATGAGCGCCGTTCCTCATCATACGATAATAATGTCTGACTAACTGCGGATAATCCACGACGGGCCAAATCGTTATCAAAAGCCACAGGATCAGAACGCAGAGCACGAAAATCATGCATTATAATAATTCCTTTTCTGGTTTGGGTTCCACCATTCGGGCAGATAAAATTGAAATCTCATATAAAATAATTAAAGGGATAGCCAAGGAAGTTTGTGTAATTACATCGGGAGGTGTAAGAACTGCAGCAATTACAAAAGCAATAACATATGCATATCTTCTGAATTTCTTTAACTTTAATGAAGTCACAAAACCTATTTTTGCCATCAATGTCAACATGACAGGAAGCTCAAATGCAATACCAAAAGCCATGATTAACCGCATAACTAACGAAAGATATTCGGAAACCTTGGCTTGCAATTCAATATGCATATTATGATCCCCCCCAACCTGAAATGATAAAAAGAATTTCCATGCAAAAGGAAAGACAAAGAAATAAGCGAGCGCTGCACCCAGTAAAAACAAAATCGGTGTTGCAACCAAAAAAGGCGCAAAAATCCTTTTTTCATTTCGATATAATCCCGGGGCAATATATATCCATGCTTGAATGGCAAACATAGGAAATGAACAAAAAATTGCACCGAAAAATGCCAACTTGATATAAGTGAAAAATGCCTCATATAAGGCCGTATAAATAAGATGGGGTTGTTCTCCCTGTTGTCGCATGGCTTGCGCCAAGGGGTGGGCCAAGAACATATAGATTTGTTCCGAATAGTAATAACAAAACCCAAAAGCAATCAAAAAAGTTGCCAGACAGACAATCATTCGACGACGTAACTCAATAAAATGTTCCATCAGAGACATTGATTTATCATTGATCAACTCTTCTTCGGGAATATTCATGGCCATCCCTGTTCCCTGTAATTGACAATTTGTGGTGGAATCATCGCTGGAACAGGTGGAGCCGATCTTTTAACCTGTAAACGCTGCGCAATTGCAGGAGGAAAAAAAATTGGAGCTGGATCTTTTTTTGCCAAAGCTTCCAGATCAGGTTCCTTATGATCGGTTGATGCTGAATATTCGGGAATAATCTCAGGCTCTTTATTTGAAAAAGGAATTTCATAAGGTTTCGGAGATTGAATAGATGTTTGATTTAGGGGGGAATTCAAATTCTCCTGAAGTGTTCTATCTCGATCGATTACATCCAATATTGCACTTTTAATATTCATACGACGTAATTTCATCAACTGATCTTTGGCTTCCTTAAGGTCTGGATCCTTAACCATCTCATCCACCTGACTATGGAATTCACGTGCCATGCCCCTGCATTTTTTCACTATGTCACCAAACCAAAGGACAATTTTTGGAAAATCTTTTGGTCCTATAAATATCATGCTGACAATCGCAATCAATATCAGTTCTGCCCAAGAAAAATCAAACATGCTTTATATTGTCCCCTCTATTTCCATAATATGCATCATGATTTGTTTAGCAAAGATATTACCACTTATTTATTCATCATTTAAAGAATGGTACGGAATATCTCCAAATAACTCCTCTTTTTTTGGCAAATCATTTAAATCATTTAACCCCAAATAAGTTAAAAATTCTTTGGATGTTTTCCATAAAGTTGGTCGTCCTGGTACAGATTTATGTCCACAAGGTTTGATAAGACCATATTCCAATAAAGTTTCCAAAACAGTTTGGCTTAAACCGACCCCTCGAATTTTTTCGATATCTGTCCGAGTGCAAGGCTGATGATAAGCAACGACGGCCAAGGTTTCCATTGTTGCACGAGATAAACGCTTTGGCCTGGCAATGATTTTTACCAGATATGCCGTCCATTCCTGAGCTGTCCGAAATTGCCATCCACCGGCAACTTTACATAAACGAATGCCACGATACGCATAATCCTCTTGAAGTGAATGAATAATGTCAAGGATGCTAACAGTTGCCTTTCCTTCAGGATTTAAATTTATTGAATTTTTTTCCAGCAAAGATTCAATTGATTGTTCTGAAACAGGTTCCGTTTGCGAAAATATATATGCTTCGATCAACCCTTTTAAATCTTCCAAGTCCGTTTTCATTCCGCTTCCAAATTTTTATGATAGGATTGACTTTCATTTCGTGATTGCAATCGAATTTGACCAAACTGCTCTTGCTGATCAAGCTTTATTTCACCAAGCTTTGCCAGTTCCAATCCGGCCAGTAACATTCCGCACCAGGCAGCTTTCCATTGTTGCTGTTGTTGGACAGGTGATTGATCCTTTTTATTAACCGCCTCCCAACAGGGTAGAAAAGCATCCAACGCATGCCATCCAGGTACATGATGAGATTTGAGTAAACGTTTCAAACGATTTAGAGCATCTTTGACCGTCCAAAAATGAAACGATCGAATTCGCCACTCCCTTTTTTTATTTTTACGATGGAATATCCGAATATATGCGTCAATAAAACGTGCACTATCCAATATCAATCCAGAGGAATCCACTGAAGTAAGATCTTCATAATATCCCCTGGCAAAAACCTCGCTCCCCAATAAAGGTCGCTCCTGCATCCACAATGCCGCTTTATTGATTTGTTCCAGCCCTTGCAAACGTTCTTGAAGTAAATCAACCGCCTGTTCAGTATCGCCAAAATGATCAGTTTTTTGCGGCAATAACAGACATGATTTCAACCATGCCAACCAACTCGCCATAACCAACCAGTCGGCTGCCAACTCCAATCTTATTTTTTTTGCAGATTCAATAATTTGTAGATATTGCTCAACCAGTGGCAAAATTGATATCTGAGTTAAATCAACTTTTTGGGTTTTAGCCAATTGCAACAACATATCCAACGGCCCTTCAAATCCATCAAGCCGAACAATGAAAGTCTCATCATTCCATGAAGAAGAATGATTTTCCATTTCCGTCTCATGAACAAGATCCGATTGCCGCATTATTATACCAGATTTATGAAAACCAGATTAAAAATTGGCCAACGTGCAAGAAAGACTTTTCGTTTTCAATTGGCTACAAAAACTATTTGCCTGAGTCTTGGAGGTAAAACCCTTAATTCTTATTCGATAAATCGTATTACCCTTAACATTAGCCTTTTGAATGGTGGGAGAATATTGCCCCAATAACTCTGGGGCTTTTTTGCGCATGACCTGCCATTGTTTTTGTGCTGCAGCATTTGACCCTAATGCAGCCAGCTGCACAATAAAATGACCATTTCCTACGCGTTTTTCTTCCAATTTTACAGAAGGGACTTTTTTACCGTTATCTTGACGATGATGCCGAATAGGTTTTTTTGAAGGAACAGGCGCAACAGATTTTTCCGCCTCATCCGATTGTTCATCTGAGACATTACCCTCATCTTCCTTTGATTGTGCCTGCCTATTGTTTTTATTCTCTGGCAAGTCATTACCCATTGATGACGTTGCCGTCGATGGAGCTGCAACCAAAGGTACATTATTGGGAGACGATACTCCATTATCCATAACATTGCCATTCACATTGGTCACTGCGGGAGTCTGATTATTAGAGGCTGTTGAATTGCCTGTTCCATATTGTGCAGCTAATGCCGATGGGTCAGCCTGTTCAGGTCCAGGCGCAAGAACAGGTTTTCCATTCGCTTCCATTTGACCTTCAGCCTTATCCATACCAATAGTTTCCGTGTTGTTTTCCGGTAAAGGTTTTTCCTTGGCAGCAATTTGAGGCGGTTCAAAAACGGGAATACCCTGATGTCCTGCATGAGACATCATCCACCCTCCAATGAAAAGCAATAAAATACCGCCAATTCCCGCTGCGGCATAGGCTAATCGACGTGTCGAGGAATCTCCATGAAATAAATTCTGCATAAATGCGAAACGTGGCTGTCCGCGACGATCATAATCCTCATCATATTCGTCTTCTTCATCGTCTTCTTCATGATAACGTGATGCCATTCTTTCCCTGCCATTTGGATCAGGACGATTTTGACGTGGAGACAATCGTCCATCATCTTCACGGGCAGGATTCATACGCGGGTCTTGTCCACGTATCATATTCTCTCTACCCTGACCCGAACGAGAGGCCTCCATGGAATCATCATCAAAAAATGATCTTTTTCTAGGGGGTTCAGGTGAATTTTGATCCATCATCTCATTTCCTCAACTGGTTCTATTCCCAAGACCTGCATAGCAGAACGAATTACACTTGCAATAGCTTCAATCAACGCCATTCTGGCCAACGTGCCATGAACATCACCTTTTTGGATAAAGCGTAAAGTCGCATCATCCCGTCCGGCATTCCACAATGCATGAAAATCTGATGCAAGCTCCATCAAATAATAGGCAATACGATGTGGTTCACGCATCAAGGCAGCACTTTCAACTGTACGGGGCCATTGTGCAAGTCGCCGCATAACCGCTAATTCCTCTTCATTTCTGATATTGGACAGATCCGCTTTTGCCAGATCGGAGGCCGTTAATCGCTCTTGACCAAAAATCTCTTCAGCAGAACGCAAAACGGAACGGCATCTTGCATGCGCATATTGAACATAAAAAACAGGATTGTCACGGGTTTGAGCAACAACCTGTTCAAGATCGAAATTCATTTGCGCATCAGATTTACGTGTTAACATGGTAAACCGCACCGCGTCTTTTCCAACTTCATCGATCAGATCGCGTAATGTTACAAAAGTGCCTGCCCGTTTGGACATCCTTACAACCTCACCATTACGAACAACTCGAACGATCTGACATAAAATAACTTCAAAATCAGTTGACACATCCACTGGACTTAGAGCTTTTACTGCCGCATTCATACGAGAAACATACCCACCGTGATCTGCACCCCATACATCCAATAGAATCTGATAACCTCTTTTTATTTTATCATAATGATAACCTATATCATTAGCAAAATATGTTGCACTGCCATCAGATTTCCGTAAGGGACGATTCACGTCGTCACCATAAGCCGTTGATTTAAAAAGTGTTTGTGGACGAGCCTCCCAGTCATCTGGCAATTTCCCTTTGGGAGGTTCCAGTATACCTGTATACACCAGTCCCTTTTTTTCCAATATCCGAATTGCCTGATCGGCTATACCAGATTCAAGAATTGCACGTTCTGAGATGAATTCTTCCTGCAAAACACCTAAAGCTTTCAGATCTTGGCGGATATCATGCATCATATGAGTCAAAACGCACTGTTTAACTTTTTCAAACCATGCTGGAAACGGTTTTTGTTCTATGCCCTTCAATAATGTCTTACCATATTGCCGAGCAAGATCCTGTCCAACTGGAATAAGATAATCTCCTTGGTATTGTAAACCGGTTGGCATGTACGCCTTGTAACGCTCTTCAAAATCAGTCGGGGAACAATCTCCTTCAAGAACCTGAACATAACGCCAATAGGCTGCCCATGTTAATGCAACAACCTGATTACCCGCATCATTGATATAATATTCCTTGGTAACGTCAAAACCAGCCTTAGCCATCAAATTGGCCAACACATCCCCAACGACCGCGCCACGACAGTGACCTACATGCATTGGCCCTGTCGGATTGGCAGATACATATTCAATGTTGGTTTTGATATTATTTCCAATCTGACTGTTTCCATACGCTTCCTGTATCTGCAAAATCGTTGAAACAAGATTTTGAAAAACAGAAGGGGCCAATTTCAAATTCACAAATCCCGGCCCAGCAGGTTCAGCCTTTTCAATACCAGAAACAGATTGAAGGCGTTCAGCCAATTCCTTGGCAATTTCCTGTGGCCGACGCTTGGCAATTTTTGCCGTAATCAAGGCTGCATTCGTCGCCATATCCCCATGTGAAACATCACGTGTAGGTGTCAATTCAATTCTTTTTATCAAATCTTCTGACAAATCAGGTAAAATTTGTCGCAAGGCCTTTATAACACAATGATAAAAGGAAACATATAAATTCTGCTCAGCCATACAAAAATTATCTTTCTTTATAAACACCTTATCCATACCCAATTATTCAGCAATACTGAAAATAAAATTGACCATACCCTAAACAAGACTTTGAACCATCCAACAAATTATTTAGATTTTTACGACAAAATAGATAAATCGGTCAGTCTTTGATACTCTTCTATTGCATAACGATCTGTCATACCAGCAATATAATCCGTAATAACCCGTAAAATACCTGATTTCTGTTTTCTTTTTCCTGCCTCCAAGGCACGTATTTGCCATTTTTTGGGTAACAAATCAACATTTTCAGATAAAATCTCGAATAAATGCTGAACCAACAATTCCCCCTTTCGACTCATACGATTGACACGCCAATGCGAATATAAATTCTGATACAAGAATTTACGAATTTTTTGATTGCCTTCCATAATTTTAGGACTAAATTGCACGATCCCATATGTACAATTTCTGATATCCTCTGGCGTCTTCGGGTTCAAACCGCTTAAGTTATCAGCAGTCTGTTTTTTCAAATCACGAACCAGACAATCGATAACCCGTCTTATTACTTCATATCTCAAACGCTTTTGAAGACTATCCTTAAATTTACATTGCTCCATTTGTTTTCTTGCTTCATATAAAGCCTCTCCAACAACGGGAAGATCTTCCAAATCTTTAAATTCTATCAATCCCGCACGTAAACCATCATCCAAATCATGGCTATGATAGGCAATATCATCGGAAATTGATGCTATTTGGGCTTCCGCTGATGCATAATTGAACAAATCCAAGGGATATGACCGATTAATCCGTTCTAAATAAGGGTCGGGATTGTCAACCGGCCCATTATGTTTGGCTAATCCCTCTAAACTTTCCCAAGTCAAATTGAGTCCATTAAAGGCAATATATTGTTGCTCCAATAACGTTACCTGTCTTAATGACTGGTCATTATGACTGAAACCGTTATAATCCCGCATCATCTTTGCCAGAGCCCTTTCTCCAGCATGTCCAAAGGGTGAATGTCCCAAATCATGTGCCAGCGCCAAACATTCTGTCAAATCCACATTTAATTTCAAAGCGCGAGCAACAGAACAGGCAATTTGCGCAACCTCTAACGAATGCGTCAAACGAGTTCGAAAAAAATCACCCTCGTGATTGATAAAAACCTGCGTCTTATATTGCAATACACGAAAAGCTGTAGAATGGATTACACGATCCCGATCTCTTTGCCAGGGGTTACGACCTTGTGCCTCCGTTTCAGGATAAAATCGTCCCCGAGCTGTTTTTTCCTGAACGGCATAAGGTGCTAGATTCATGATTGCCACGCCTAAATTTATCCAACATAATCAATTTAAATTATCCTGATCATTTATTATTCTAATTATATCATTATAAAATTGTAATAGTATATAGCTCTCAATTTATTTTAAAATACGACCAAAATTCAATGACTACAATCATATATGTGTTAGATTAAAATACAGCACTCTCGATTTTACATAATCCAATCATCCGGAATTTTATTTTTTCCAATCACAAAAAATCAAAGCTTAAAGACGAAAAGGATAATCTGTCCACCCTTGCCATCAAGATATAATGAGATTAATTTGACTGGAATTCAATTTGTATCTTTTCATACCAAGGATTATCCTGATGAAGCTTGCTAGCTGGAATGTTAACTCTATTCGCCAAAGACTTTCCCATGTTCAAAAATGGCTTCAAAAAGAACAACCTGACTGGCTCTTTTTACAGGAAATCAAATGCCAGAACGCACAGTTTCCATCGGAAAGTTTTAAAGCCTTAGGCTATCATGTTATCGTGCATGGACAAAAAGCCTATAACGGGGTTGCCACCTTAAGCCGCCATCCCTATAAATTGCTTCATACGGATTTACCTGATCTACAGAATACAAAAGACCATGCTCGATATCTCGAGATTGAGAGTCGAGGAATTCATCTCTGCAATCTATATTTGCCAAATGGTAATTCCGGCGGCGAAGAGGGATTTCAATTCAAAATGGATTTTATCAATGCATTAATCAAACATGCCCAATTCTTATTGAACGACAAACAAAACTGTATTTTTGCAGGTGATTTCAACATTTGCCCCACCGACAGTGATTTAACCACCAATATACTTTCTTCCGATGACGCATTGATCCGTCCGGAAAGCCGAAAAGGTTTTTATACGCTCTTATGGTTGGGTCTGTCGGATGCATTTCGCATTCTCCATCCTGATACAATCGAATATAGTTTTTGGGATTACACCAAAGCTGCATGGCAACGAAATGCAGGTCTTCGAATTGACCACGTTCTATTGTCAGCAAAAATAACTGAACAATTAAAAAATTGCTGGATTGATAAAGAGGAACGAGCCAAAACCCAACCTTCTGACCACGCCCCCATTGTCATTGATTTTTAATAAACAATCAACTATTCTTCAAACAGCCATCCAGCTTGTAGTTGTTCCTTTATAAGGTGTATCAAACTCCCTTATAACCTCGGCAAATTTTTGATGATCCAATAATATACAGGATGGATATTTTGCCTCTCCACGCAAAGCACGATAAAAATGACGGTTCAGTGCACGCGCGAACACTCCTGGGCCTGTCTTGTAGGCAATGAATAAACCCTGATGCAAATAACTATTCCGGTAAAGACTCAACATACATTCTTCTAGAATAGGACTTTTCGCAACAGAACCAAAAAAATCATTATGAACAACATTATTATGCGTTAAAAAGAATACATGATCATAAATAGCAGGAGTTATTGAGTAAAATTTCTCAACAGATTGAATCTGAATATCAGCATCCAGCCACCAGCCACCATAATAGTTAATAACGTGAACTCTTAAAAAATCCGCCGCTTCAGCTGGATGACGAGCAGAAAGAAAGATTTGCCGTGCTTCAACACCGTAATTTTGATATAACCACTCTGTTGCTTCCGCCTTATCAAAAATTTTTAGGTTAAAATGACCAAGTTCTTTTAGAAATTGAAAATTATTACTTATTTCCTCCGGAGGATTCTGATCCCAATATAAAAATAAATTATTGGGAATAACACTAAAATCGGCCCTACCCACTTCTCTATTTTTAATCCCTATCGATGATGCAGGATTAAAGATATTCATCATAATTGTAAGATAGATTGTATCGGCTTCCTCACCGGTATGAAATTCCTCATAACAATTTTGCATAATTTGAATGGCATTAAAAGCATCATTGTTTTCTCTATATTGTTTCCATCCAACCACAAAATTATATAAAGGAATACATAGATTTTTTAACTGTTCAAGTTCTTCCTGCTTTAACGGCAGACTTGCTTTCAGTAAAGCAACCTGACGGGCCATAAGTAAAACATGAGCCAATGGATATTGGGTTGGACTTTTGGAATGGGTATCAAACGCTATTTTATAGAAAAAAGCTGCCTCGGAATAAAAATGATTTGTCGAGAGAATGTTTGCAATATCAAACAAGGGATTTAAATCTTTTGCCCCATGATGTTTGAAAACATCCAAAGCTTGGGGACAAACAGATAAAATCTCCTCATAACCAACATCCAAATTCATATCATCAGTCATAATTTTAACTTTACCTTAATTATATATTCAATTCTAAAATTGCTTAATATTTCAAATATGAGACCACTATTGACTATCAAACTGAACTCCAGGTCCCTTTTTGTTTGTATGCAACTGGATATTGTTCAGTTAATTTGGAAAAAAATGAAGAATCCATAATTTTCAAAGAAGGATATTTCAATTTTCTTTCTTTTATACAACGCGAATAAATTCTATTTAATGCTCTCATAAAAACACCCGGACCTGTTTTATAAGAAATAAATAAACCATCATATTTATAACAATTGTGATAGATAGACAACAAACAATCTTCTAAAAAAACGTTATGCGGTTGGGCTCCAAAAAGATCATTATGAACAAAATTTCCCTCAGTCAGAAAAAAAATTGCATCATAATTTGCCGGAATCATTTCAATAAACTGATTTTCAGAAACAATTTTCAAATCCGCATCTACCCAAAACCCACCCAATAGATTAATGACATGAACGCGCAAAATATCCGCAGCCTCTGCAGGATGTCTGGATTTTAGAAAAAGTTCCCTGGCATCACGCCCGTAATGGCCATATAACCATTCACAAGCCCTATCCCTGTCAAAAACCTCTACTTTAAAATGCTGGAACTTCTGATGATACTCAATGTTTTCCTTAACATCCTCCGGTAAATTCTGATCCCAGTAAAAAAAAATAGATTGAGGAATCTTATTCTTAACCATTCTCTCAGGGAAAATATCAGATTTCAATGCATCATGAATTAAACCAACATTAATAGCATCAATTTCTTCACCTGTATGAAATTGTTCAAAAGTATGATCAATTTTCTTTATCGCCTGTAAAGCATCAATTTTTCCGCATCTATATTCTTCAACACCCCTAATATAATTCATCAAGGATGGGGAAAGATCATGCAACCTTTGGCAATCTTTTTCATCCAGAGCTATACCGGCCTTTACCAAACACAACAGTTTAACCTGCAATAATATAGCTTCGCGTGGATGTGCTTCGGCTTCTAATTTACGATAATTAATCGCCTCTTGATAAAAAGCTGCTGCCTCTTCTAAAAAACCGTATAAATGTAAGTGATTGGCGATATTAAATGCCGTCATGACATCGTTACAGCCATGCTGATTATATAAATTTTCAGTCACTGGGGAACGTGCCGCCAGATCTTTTAAACTTTGTGCTTTCACTTTAACAATACCATCCTTACAGAATACAATTTAGAAAAAATACGAATTATATCTGACTGTTCCTTACTTGTAATAAAATAATGGAAGTTATAAAACATTATTTAATAAAAATATTCTTTGCTTTGCTTTACCACTTTCATATTATAATGCAATTAATTCTTTTTCGAGGCAATCAGGTATTCCAATGCGTAAATTATTTTACCTTTTAACTTTTTTTCCACTCTCAACATTTGCCAATATTTCAACGGCCTCATCCTCCCCTGATCCCAAAACTTATCCTTCCACAATAAAAAATGAGGAAATTCATTCCATCATTAAAGAAAAAGATTTTCATGACTGGAATGTGATTGTCGGTAAAAATCATGCCTCCCTTAACTGGAACAGAAATTCAACTTCCAATTTAAATTTATATATTACACCTTCCGAACACAGAATAACCCTTGATGTAACAGCCAAAAAAAATACTTATCGGGAATTCAAGCTTTCTTACATAACCTGGAACATCAGGGAAGTTTCCGTGACCCTAAACAAGACAAGGGATCATAATGGCTGGGTAACCTATTCTACCGCTATCTACACAGATAACATCACAAAATTCATTAATGCTTTGCAACACAGTTCACCAATGATTTTGAATCTTTCGATTTCAACCTCAATTCCAATTGACATGAATGGTGAACGATCTGCATTGAATTCTTTCATGAATGTAATCAAGGAAAAAAATCTGGAAGCCCCCCCTCCCCTAGTCACAAGAAAAACAAATCCTGAACCTGTTAGCCCTCCTGATGGGATGTCTCCAGATTTAGTGCCTCTTTTTCAACAGGCTGATTATTATGTCAAAAAATGTATTGATCACGCCTCAGAACCATTAAATAGTCCAACCAGAAAATCAGTGTGTACAACACGTAACGATTATTTAAAAAAGATGAAAGATAAAGGCTGGTGCTGGGGAAGCGGTGACCCTGACCAACATGATAAAAATAAAAATTGGCGACTATGCATCATGAGTCCTAAAGGAAGCGTTCCCAAGTTGAAAGAAAAGGTCCAGGAGGATTTGCAAAAGGCTCAATCCATGATGAAAGATCAAATTTAATTTATGTAAACCAGAACAAATCATAGTTTTTGCTTTAAACTTCGGTTTTAAACCTTTACTCTAGAATTAATTTATGAAGGGTAACGTATTCCATGATTTCTTTATCAAAAACATGTCAATTATTTGTTCTGGGTGTGAGTTTATTTACAACATCCTATTCTGTGACAACATATTCTGAAACTCTGAAAACACAAAAAATAACCCGGCAAACCAGCGAAAACATAAAATTTGGGGAATGGTTATATTATACCCAATCTAATCCACCGACACTTGCCTGGTGGAATGAGAGAATGTCCAGAGCTGCACCAGTCTTATATATTTCCTTTTCAGCTGAAAAAATCACACTCAATGCCGTAACGCCACTTTGGCCAAATACGGGAATTATTTTCTACCTGAATGATAAAACAGAAAAACAGGGCATCAATCTCATTCTTCAGAAAAGAGATCAGGAAAACTGCTATTATTCCGCGACAATAGATTTGGAAAACCGACAAAAATTTGTGAATAATCTTGTTACTGTACGTAAGGCTCGTCTGATCACACCCATTTCATCGCAATCTTTATCCCTGAAACAAGTCAATCAAGCTATGCAGCTTATAATAACAACACATCCAGAGATTAACTTAACCTTACCGAGCACAACCGCTTCGCAATAATCTAAAGAGATTGTTTTTAATCTTTACCCAAACAATGCCTTAACGAATTTAACAAAAAGTTGAAAAAAATATTAAAAATCCTTAAATTAAATTCAAATTTATGTGAACAAAAAATATTGTTAATATTATTTGTTTTAATCCTCTTAAATGGAGATTTTTATTATGTCCAACTCCAAGAATAACTCCACTCCTGTTGATGCTCCCATTGAAATTGTCGTTGCAGATATCGGAGGGACAAATGCACGTTTTGCAATTGCCAAGATACAAAATGGACAGGTCGTTACCATTGACAGCGAAACCATTTTAAAAACAGCAGATTATGCAACTTTGCAACTTGCATGGGATGCCTTTGGACAAAAGGTTGGCCGTCCTTTGCCTAAACAAGCCTCCATGGCAATTGCCTGTCCGATTCGAGGTGATATTCTCAAATTTTCAAACAGTCCATGGATCATTCGGCCCGCCCTTATTCCCCAACAGCTAAATCTGGAAAAGCTTGTTCTGATAAATGATTTTGAAGCAATTGGACATGCGATCGCCAACTGTCAAGAGGACCATCTTAAACATGTTTGTGGCCCAAGAAGAAAAGAAAGTCCTCAAGGAATAACCACAGTTGTCGGTCCTGGAACAGGACTGGGAGTGGCTTCTCTTGCATTCGATACAGACAAATATACCGTTATTCCAAGTGAAGGCGGACATTCCTCTTATGCCCCTTGTGACAATATCGAAATCAGTATTTTACGGTACCTGAAACAACATTATCGCAGGGTTTCCGCAGAACGGATCATTTCTGGTCCCGGATTGGGTAATATCTATGATGCGCTTGGCGCAAATGCCGGACTACCTGTTACCCATCACAGCGATAGCAATCTATGGGAGGCCGCATTAAAGGGTACCGACCATCTTGCCACGGCTGCACTGGAACGGTTTTGTCTGAATTTGGGAACTTTCTGCTCCGACATGGCTCTGGTACAATTGGCCAACCGTGTTGTAATTAGTGGTGGCATCGGTCTTCTTATAGCCGATTATCTTCCCCATTCGGGTTTTGCAGAACGATTTGTTGATAAGGGTCGCTTTGAAAGAATGCTGGCTGATATCCCTGTTGAAATTCTGACCTATCCACAACCTGGACTTTTAGGAGCGGCTGCGGCTTTTGCAGTCCAACATTTAAAATAAGCCTTGTTGATTCTTTCAAAAAATTAGGTAAATTGATTCATTATGAATAGTGAGCCAAAAAAAATAATTTTGAAAGATTCTATAACTCAACGTCGCGACAAGGAAGCCGCGGCGTTACGCGAGAATCTAAAACGCAGAAAAAAGCAACAGCGTGAAAGAAAAGAGCGAGAACCACTAACGTAAAATGCTTTTTGTAAAGGTTTGTTTACAAAATACTTGTTTATCATTTCAAATTTATTTAATTAAAATGCAAAGATATAAAGGGTAGGGAGTAGCTTTATGCCAATTATGCCTGATCGCTGGATTAAAGAGATGGCTAAAGAAAAAGGAATGATTGAACCTTTCGCTGATAAACAGCATCGTCAGGGAATAATTTCTTATGGTGTATCATCTTACGGATATGACGCCCGCGTTGCAGATGAGTTCAAAATCTTTACAGATGTCGACAATGCCATTGTAGATCCTAAAAATTTTACGCCAAGCAGCTTTGTAACCCGTAAAACAGATGTATGCGTGATTCCGCCCAACAGCTTTGCTCTGGCCAGAACCGTGGAATATTTTCGTATTCCAAAAGATATCTTGGTCATCTGTCTGGGAAAATCAACATATGCACGCTGTGGCATAATTGTAAATGTCACTCCTCTGGAACCTGAATGGGAGGGGCAGGTTACGATTGAAATCAGTAATACCACTCCCCTTCCTGCCAAAATTTACGCGAATGAAGGAATCTGCCAGCTTCTTTTTCTCAAGGGCAGTGAACCTTGTGAAGTCAGTTATGCCGATAAAAATGGCAAATACATGAAACAGATGGGTGTCGCTACCCCTCGCTTATAAATGAAAAAAAAAGAATGGATCGCTTTTTAATCCGTGGGGGCAGACCCTTATATGGTGATATCGTCATTGGGGGGGCAAAAAACGCAGCTTTGCCAATCATGGCATGTGCCTTGCTTACCCCTGAACCTTTATCACTAAGAAATGTTCCAAGTATTGTTGATATACGTACCATGTGCGCACTTCTGCAACAACATGGTCTCACAATCACTTATAATGACAAGGATCCACATCATATCACTTTTCAAGGGGATATTGCAAACACCGAAGCTCCCTACAATATCGTTTCGAAAATGCGGGCTTCTATCCTTGTTCTAGGGCCCATTCTTGCACGTTGTGGTAAGGCCAAGGTCTCCCTGCCGGGAGGATGTGCAATCGGAACCCGTCCTGTTAATCTTCATCTGGATGCACTCAAAGCCTTGGGCGCTGAAATCGAAATTGATCAGGGATATGTTATTGCAACTGCACCCAAGGGATTACGTGGTGGTCGCTTTGTATTTCCATTTGTTTCTGTTGGCGCTACAGAAAATACAATCATGGCTGCCTGCCTTGCCAAAGGCAGAACGGAACTGCTGAATGCAGCCCGTGAACCTGAAATCTGCGATCTTATCGACTGTTTGATCGCGATGGGTGCCAAAATAGAGGGTAAAGGAACAAGTCATCTGATCATTGATGGCGTGGATCATTTACATGGCGCGGAACATTCCATCCTGTTTGATCGAATTGAATGCGGTACCTATGCCTGTGCAGCCGGTATTACAGGTGGAGAACTGCGCCTGATCGGAGCCGACATTCATGCCATGGGATCTGTTATTCATGCGTTGGAAGAGGCTGGGGTAGAGGTGTTTCCGGAAAAAAATGCCATTCTTGTCCGACGCACGGGTGATTTAAGAGGCATTGATATCATGACAGAACCCTATCCAGGTTTTCCGACGGATATGCAGGCCCAATTCATGGCCCTTCTTTCAATTTCTGAAGGAGCGAGCATGATTACGGAAACAATTTTTGAAAACCGTTTCATGCATGTCCCAGAACTGAACCGTATGGGTGCAAGAATCAATGTTCATGGTTCTTCAGCAATTATTCGTGGTGTTCATTCCCTATCCGGCGCGCCTGTTATGGCAACGGATCTACGGGCTTCGTTTTCGTTAATCCTAGCCGGTCTGGCCGCAGCGGGAGAAACAAGCCTGAACAGGATTTATCATCTAGACCGCGGTTATGAAGCAGTTGATCAAAAACTGTCTGCCTGCGGTGCTCAAATTGAAAGAATCAAGACTAAATAATATTTTCATTCCTCATAGAAGAGAACTTGTTTTATACCAATGATCTGACTATAGTTAAACCTTAAATTATTTAACAATTTTATTATAATCAGATCCACTTTTGCTTACACTTTAAATGTCTGTACCTGGCGTGAAATCAAACCCTCTTATTTTAGCCCTTCCTAAAGGAAGGATACTAAAGGATTGTCTCCCTCTTCTTGAAACAGCCAATATTATACCAGAACCCGCTTTCTTTGATAAAGACAGCCGCCTTCTTCGCTTTAAGACAAATGACCTTGGGCTTGACATTATCCGCGTCCGTTCTTTCGATGTCGCAACATTTGTAGCTTTTGGCACGGCTTCTCTGGGTGTTTGTGGTTCCGATGTCCTGATGGAATTTGATTATTCGGATATTTATGCACCTCTTGATCTCAATATAGGACGCTGTCGTTTATCTATCGCGCAATTAGCGGATACAAAAAATAAAAATCTGGAAGACCCTGCGCGTTGGTCACAGATAAGTGTTGCAACCAAATATCCGAATATCACCCAACGTTATTTTGCCAGTAAAGGCGTGCAAGCAGATATCATTAATTTGCATGGTGCCATGGAACTTGCGCCTGTCTTGAAATTATCCAGCTTGATTGTGGATCTTGTCGATACAGGATCAACCCTAAGGGCCAATGGTCTACAGGAAATTAAAACGATTACACAAATCTCCAGCCGTCTCATCATCAATCGCACCGCCTTAAAAACACAATCTGCCCGCGTTAATGCATTAATTGAACAGTTTCGCCAACTTGTCACCCTTCCAAACAATGAAGATATATCATGAAAATCATATCAACAAATCAACCGGATTTTAAAACATTTTTCTGTAATCTTCTTGCCGCGCGAACAGCAGACACTTCACAAGCAACAAAACCCGTAACAGAGATTCTACAGGCTGTAAAAAATGATGGCGATGATGCACTTTGTGAATATACCAAACGCTTTGACCGCTTGGTACTGTCTCCTACGGAATTACGGATCACAGAACAGGAAATAAAGCAAGCCTGCAAGAAAATTGATCCGGAATTGCTTGATGCACTTGATCTAGCCGCCCAACGAATTCAAAAATTCCATGAAAAACAATTGCCTCCCGATCTTGATTACCGGGATGATTGTGGATTTAATCTTGGGTATCGCTGGAATGCCATGAATTCCGCCGGATTATATGTTCCAGGAGGTACCGCTGCCTATCCTTCATCCGTTTTAATGAATGCTATCCCGGCCAAGGTTGCTGGAGTCAAACGGTTGGCAATGTGTGTCCCGACCCCGGATGGCCATTTAAACCCTCTCGTCTTGGCTGCGGCTTATAGGGCAGGTGTTACCGAAATTTACCGTGTTGGTGGAGCACAAGCCATTGCCGCCCTGACCTTCGGGACACAAACCATTGAGTCCGTTGACTATATTGTTGGTCCTGGCAATGCCTATGTCGCCGAAGCAAAAAGACAGGTTTTCGGTTTGGTCGGAATTGATAGCGTCGCAGGCCCCTCCGAGGTTGTGGTTGTTGCTGACCGGCATAATAATCCAACGCATATCGCCCTGGATCTTTTGGCACAAGCGGAACATGATACCATGGCACAATCAATCTTTATTACTGATAATGAGGAATTTGCCCATCAAGTTTCGCTAGCTGTCAATGAACAATTGAAAAGTCTTTCACGAAAAGAAATAGCGGAAACAAGCTGGAAAAATCATGGTGCTATTCTTATTGTGAAATCCTGGGAAGAAGCCATTCCCCTTATCAATCGGATTGCCCCTGAACATCTGGAGCTCATGCTTGAAAATCCAGATGACCTATTCAGCAAAATCAAACATGCCGGCACGATATTCATTGGAAAATGGTGTCCTGAGGCAATTGGAGATTATGTTGGCGGTCCCAATCATGTTTTGCCAACCAGTCGTACTGCACGTTTTTCATCCGGATTATCGGTTTTTAATTTTCTTAAACGAACGACTTTCCTTAAAAGCGATGAAAAGGGTATTGAAAAAGTGGGACCTGCTGCAGTGGCGATAGCAAAAACTGAGGGTTTAACCGCACATGCCTTAAGTATTTCCTCCCGTTTGGACAGTTTGCATAAATAAAACTGGACATTTTTCAATATTCATCGTTATGGTAAGAACAAAATTAATTGTTTTAACTTGAAGGATATATATACTAAAAATGTCTAAAGAAGATATGATCGAATTCAACGGAACTGTTACTGAACTTTTGCCGAACGCAATGTTTCGTGTAAAATTGGATAATGAACATGTTATTTTGGCCCACACCAGCGGTAAAATGCGCAAGAACCGTATTCGTGTTTTGGCGGGTGATCGCGTAAGCGTTGAAATGACCCCTTATGATTTAACCAAAGGTCGCATCACGTTCCGCTTTAAATAATAATGCATCATTCCTCTTTCTTGATGGAAAATTCTGATTTTCCAATTACACTGGCCTCCGCATCACCAAGACGTTTACAACTGCTTGAACAAATCGGCATTAATCCTGAAAAAATCGTTCATCCTCGAATTAATGAAACGCCCCAAAAAAAAGAATTGCCCAGACAGTATGTTCAGCGCCTTGCACAGGAAAAACTATCGGCTGGCAGGGAACTCTCTCTTGAATCACCCATGATTTTAGCCGCTGATACGGTTGCGGCAGCAGGACGACGTATTTTAAATAAAACGCAAGATGTAAAAATCGCGGAAAAACAATTACGTTTACTGTCTGGTCGAAGACATAGAGTTTATACAGCTGTTATATTGTATAATGCAAAGACACAACGGATCTCCTCACGTCTTGTCTGTACTATCGTGCATTTTTCACGATTGACTGATAAACAACTCTTTTCTTATTTAGAAACCGATGAATGGAAAGACAAGGCTGGGTCCTATGCCATTCAGGGTTATGCCGCCAGTTTTATCAAATCCATAAATGGGAGCTACAGTAATGTTGTCGGTCTTCCATTATTTGAGACAGCCCAGCTTATACGCGGTCAAGGATTAATCCCCTGATGCCTCAAATCTGGGTTATTTCAGCGCCTGGTCTAATACATATTGCCGTTACCCATCATGACACTCTCTTAGATTATGCCTTGTGGTATCCTGGATTTCCTGATGGTTTCGGGGACATTTACTATGGTCGGGTTACCGCCCATTTACCTGCATTAGGTGGAGCCTTTATTCTTCTGGGTAAAAACATATCCGGTTTTTTGCCTGATAATGCAGGTGCCAAAAATCTGCACAATGGCGATAAAATAATTGTCAAAGTCTCACGAAGTGCCCAGAATGGAAAAAATGTCCGTTTGGATACCAAAAACCTATCCATCAATATCCAGAAAAGCACTGAAATACATCTGATCCAACAAGGACCGTCTCCTTTAGAAGATCTTTCAAGATTTTGGGAAAATTTACCAATCATAATTGATGATCCGCACCTTATTCATATCATACCAAGTTCGTTGCATAATCGTGTTCAAATTGCGCAGACTTCCTGTCCAAGCATTATATCGGAACAGATTGAGACATTAATGGAATCATCCGTTAAATTGCCAAAAGGAATTCAAGCATCAATTACCCCGACCCCGGCTCTCGTCGCTATTGATATGGATAGTGTAAGCCATAGCCAAGAAAATCAAACAAAAATAAAGGCGCAATTTGACGCAAACCGTATCGCTTTGCCACCATTATTGCATCAAATAAAATTGCGTAATCTATCAGGTGCAATTTTTATTGATCTAATAGGTCTGCCAATCAAAAAAAGACGTTTATTACAACAGGACATCAATGACGCATTGGCCAATGATCCATTATCCCCCCGATTATTGGGATTTACTCACCTGGGATTGGCCGAAATCGTTCGAATGAGAAAACGCCCACCCCTTCATGAACTGTTAACCTCGGATCACGGAAAAGCTGTTAAGATCCTTGCGAAGGTCATGCTGGAATTCAATTCTGTCAATCACCATTACCGTTATCATCTTTTAAAATTGAAACTTCACCCCCATTTATATCAGGCATTACTAAAGGATGAATATGCCATTAAAGATTTTGAACGACGATGTTCTATATCGCTACAACTAAAAGCGGATTTAACGTTTAAACCTCAAGAATGGGATTTTTCTTATGAATAAACCTGCGTTACATTGTCCTATCTGTAAAAAACCGGCCCAAGAAAAATTCAAACCATTTTGTTCTAAACGATGCGCCGATATTGATCTAGGTCGTTGGTTTTACGAGGATTATCGCATTGCATCTCCTCCACAAAATGAAGAGGAAGAAAAAGAATTGCTAAATTCCATAAAAGAAAGACTTGATCCTGATCCCAATGTAGGGTAAATGCTTTGTATACATTGATTCGCGTCAAATACCGAAAGCGAATATCAAGATGCCCAAGTAGCTCAGTCGGTAGAGCAAGCGACTGAAAATCGCTGTGTCGGTGGTTCGATTCCGCCCTTGGGCACCATAAAAATTAATTATATATAAATATATTATTTAGTAGTTTGCAGTGATTTGCCACAAAACACTGATCTCTTTTCAATTTTAATTTAATTTCATTTCGTTTGTAATATTTTATTCGAAACGAATTTAACCTTGATTTAAAATCATGAAAGAAATTTAAAACAATAAAAAACTCGCCAAAACTAACGCGAGAGGCATTTCTTGAATGTAATTGGAAATATGAACCGGAACAAAATCCTGTTTCTTACGATAAACTTCACTCCAGTTTAAAAAAAATTGCAAAAGAAAAACTAGATATTGGACAGCAAGAACAATATGAAATATTTGAATTGTTAGCGGAAATTTCTTTAATGTATTTAGATGCCAATAATAAAGATAAACCTTTTAGAGCTTTTTATACAAATATAATACTAAGACAACGTATTAAAGAACCTTCAGATCTTACAAAAGAAGAGCTTGAATTCTTAAGCCTTATATTAAATGACATTCCTGAACCATCATTAAAAGCAAGAATGGCCGATATTTTATGGCTTGTTCAAGAACCAAAAAATTATAAATATGTCCAAATCGCAATTGATTCATACACTTATTACACTTTAGACAACAAAATTGTAAGTTTTCTGTTTCAAGATTTGAACACATACTACGAACGTGCGATTTATTTGTGTCAACAGATAAATGACAATAATCGATTAGATAAAATACTATCTAATTTGACAGATGTTTTTAAAAATGAAAATGACAGTGGACTAATATTAATATTAGCAGAATTAATAGATAAAACAAAAAATAAGGATGTATTACAAAAAATTGTAATGCCTAAATTATATCAAGAGGCAATTCAACTTAAAAATGAAAATAATTTTCATTTATCAATAAAAATTTTAGAATTTCTAAATAGTAAATATAAACAGTTTCACGATAGAGAAAATGAAATAAAATCTCTTTTCAACATAGCCGAATATCATGAGTATGATGGAGATTTTAGATATAAAAATAATAATTGTAGCGCTTATTATATTTATGAGAAAGCTTTACAGACATATAATAAAATACCTAAAAAAAATCGAAACGATTACGGTGTAGATAATAAAATACACAACCTTCATGCTAAATTAAAAGAATCTAACCAAATAGTGTTAGCAAATATGTGTACAATAAATATAGGCCCCTTTGATATTACAAATTCAGTGCAAGGATTTGTACAACATATTTTAAACAAAACAGACCCCATTGAAACTCTCAAATGTTTTACGGGTTTAAGTATTGATTATCAAGATCTTGTTCAAAATGCTGTAAAAGTATCAGATCAATTTTTTTTCTCTAATTTATTTACAAAAGATTATAGAAGTGATGATGGACATATAATCGCAAAAATCTCGCCTGACGATCCAAAAAATAAATTAAATAAAAAAATACAAGAAAATTATAGATTAATTATTTATACAAACATATCATTGATTAATGAAGGGCTGAATCAACTTCATAAAGAAGATAAATTTTCAAAAGAAATTTTTGAAAATATCTGTCATAAATCTCCTATTGTTCCTAAAAATCGGGAAAAAATCATGGCAAACGCCCTGTGGTCAGGTTTTCAAAAGGATTTTATAGCTGCTATTTATCTACTTTGCCCGCAAGTTGAAAATATTATAAGAGATCAACTTAAAAAAATTAAAGTTCGTACCAACAATTTGGATAAAAATAATATTGAAACATATAATAGCCTGAATACTCTTTTAAAATCACCTGAAATAGAAAAAATTTTAGATGTAAATTTACTTTTTGAATTTAAAAGTTTATTTATTGATCCAATAGGCTTTAATCTTCGTAATAATACCGCTCATGGACTACTAGATGATAATGAAGCATCATCATCAGCATCCATTTACGCTTAGTGGTTCATTTTAAAATGGGTTTTTCTGTCAATAAAGTGAAACAAGATCAACAAAAATCATTACTATCGTCTATAAAACGACCTGCAAAAGTGTTTAACCTGTTCTTAATTTCTTCAGGTATCATAAATCGATCAAAATAGTAATTTTGAATTTTATTCAATTTTTTTTCCACCAATTCATCATGATAATCGCCCATCATACCATTAATTGTCGATAAATATTGAAAAGTCTGATGATGATAACCTGATGGAAACAAAACATCAAAAGTACCATAGGTGGCTGCAATCATACTGATTGTTTTTCTCATGTTATGAAACTCATGAGCTGTTATAGTTACATGTGTTTCAAGCTCTTTCTTAATGATTTCCAGTCTTTTTCGAAAATATTTTACAAAGCTTTTCAGGTTACAGGGAAAAAAGCAATTTACTTCCCGTTTTAATAAATACAACCCTTTTTCATGCCAAATATAATCCAGAAATACCGCCCTTGGTTTTACAATGAGAGATTTCCTGTTTTTGAAGCCATCCTGTAATTTGCCTAATAAACCCGTCATCTTGCCAAGCCAGTACGGTCTACAATGGCGTTCATCAAAAGCCCTATATGCATAGCACAAATGTTTGAATTTGGCCCTTACCTTCTTGTAAACCGCTTTATTTTCCTTGGATAAATGGCAAGAGTATCTCAAGGAATGCAAAATATTCATAAATGCGGGTTCCATAACCCCTTCCACCCATAATTGACGACTAATCATAAAACCGTCAATCAGTTGATCCTGTGTATAATCAAATACAAGTTTGTCAGGTAATGAAACATTGAGGTGAATTTCATCATCCACCAAAATCATTTCATATAGCTGATCACATTGAAAACGAGAAAAATGGAAACCCTCAAATTGTATAATATTCTGTGGCTTGGTAAAAAATTTAAAATTCACGATATTTCCGCTATAAAATTAATACAGTAAAAACCTGCCTGATTATAAAATATAATCTAGCAATTTTTGAACAAATACAGTATTTCTAATCCCCATCATAAAAGCAAACCACATGATCGCACATCCCCATCCTGCCAGTATATCACTTATCCAATGCGCTCCCAATGCCAAACGCGACCATCCCACTAAAAAAACCCATATCAATGATATCCAACAAACCAAACTGTAATTTCTTAAACAGTATAATATAATCAACACAAACATCAGTCCATTGACTGCATGTCCACTTGGAAAACTGGCGGTTGTCGCATGAATATGAGAAAATGGAAAAGCGGGCCTTGCTCTAACAATTATATTTTTCATTAAAAGAAAAACCAGACGCGCTGAAATCAAGATTACAAACAGCCAAACCGCGTCTCGATGCGAACGATAAATCCAGACCCATAATATGAATATTAAGCTTAAAGGAAGAACAACCGCAAATGAACCCGATTTAGATACAAGTCTATTCCAATAAATCAAGCTACTGTCATGATCAGAAAGCAAAACACCATTGAGTTTCTGATCCAGATCTGTGCAAAGGAATAAAAAAACAGCAAATAAAAGAAAAATAAAACCTATTAAAAATAGCATTTTATGATTGAACAATAATTAATTCCTTATTTTCCCTTCGCTATATGCAATTTCTACTTTCCTAATTGCCCGCATAGCTGTTTCATAAACTTCTTTATAAGGCAAAGAAGCATCAATATCAACAATTGGTGCCCCTCTGAATTTTAATTTTTGAGTGGCTTCCACTTTGATTTTTAACAAATTATAATCGTGATCCTGTTTACGTTGATATGCGGTATCAACATCAATGTTCAACCGAATTATCAAGTCCGGTTTTATGGAAGCCATGTAATCATAAAGCCTGTATTCTGTTTTAACAAGAAACTGGATAAAACGGTTTTGCGTATGTGCAGCTGACAAACCGGGTCCGTCATAAAATCCTACAACATCTGTCTGAGGATAGCGATCCGCAATAATCAAAACCCCCTGTTTTCTTAATTTCAACATTTTTTTAAAATTAAGAAAACGAACACAGGAAAAAAAGAAAATAACCAAGGCCGTTAAAACACCAGGAATTTTTTTTCCCTTGGTACGGGCCGTTCCCGCTTTCTTATCGATTATACGTCCAAGTATTTTTCCCCCAAATCTGAATTGGCTGATCTTTCGACCAATATTTCCTGATCCTTGGCCCAAATAGCAGCACTTTGCAGGTCGCCCTTGATTTAATGCTTCAGCAAGATCAAAACTTAATGTTGATTTTCCTGATCCATCACAACCGACTAATGCAATTAATGGGCCCTGATTTTCAGTTGATCTTTTTTTATGCATATATAATCTTCTAAAATATAACAGATTTATGTATATAATTATGGATATCTTTGGAACACAAGTTTTAACTTAAAGCCTGATTTGCTTTAAGTTACTGATTCTATACTGAAAAATTCCAAGGAATTTCCAACCTAACAGACTAGGAAAGGTTGTCTTATAATACAGTTTTCATTGACTAACAAATCAAATTTGACCGTAATCTATTGAAATATAGAAAGATTACGATATCCCATTTAAATAACCAAGAGATATATAATTTATGACACAATCTTCTACGCCACCGATTATTGCTATTATTGGGTGCGACGGATCTGGCAAAACAACAGTCTGTCTGGAATTGGAACGCTGGTTGAATTCAGTTCATCCTACAAAATTATGCCACTTGGGCAGACAAACGGGAAATATAAGAAGACGTCTGATTAAACTTCCGTTTCTAGGGAAAAAACTTGATAAAAATATTACCAAGACCAATAAACAGGCTAAATCAAAAGAAGGACCGAACGCATTATTGGCATTGGGAATATTCATAATGTCTCTGCGTCGCGTTTACCGCTTTTACAGGATGCTTTCACTGCGTAAGCAAGGCTTTTACATCCTTACTGACCGATTTCCCCAAGTTGCCGTTATTGGTGGACTGGATGGACCTGATCTGACAACAGAAAACCCAGCGTCGTCCATAACACGCCTGCTCACAAAGCTTGAACGATCACTTTATAACTGGATGATCAACCATACACCCGATCTGGTTATACGGCTAAACGTAACCGTTGAAACAGCCCAACAGAGAAAACCTGATCATCGCCTTGAATCAATGATCAAAAAAATTGGAACATTACAACAGTTAACCTATAATGGTGCCCCCATTATTGATATTGACAATAATACACAACCCATTGAAGAAACCATTAATCAGGCTAAAAAAGCAATTGCCGAAAAATTAAATATTGTTTCATGAACGTTTAATAATTTGGTTCATATATCGGCATTGCTCTACGAAAAACGTTACGTGTTTTATTTTGAGTTGGATCCGCTGTTTGAGGAAGCGGTGCATTAATACCAATATCATGATGACCACGTTGACGTTTACTGTTCACCCAACCTTGTTCAGCATTCAAATGGCCTTTATCACCCCTTGTATAATGATTGGGAAGTAACAAGGCGGGCTTGTTTTCCTGTTTTAAAGATTGATAATGTTCAACCCTTTGATTCCCCTGCATTTTTTGCCTGATGGTTGAAGGAATGGAATCCACGTCTTTAATCGTTTGTTGCGGCGTGTTTTCATCTTCTTTTTTTTCAACCGTCTTTGGAGGGGGAACATGGTGATGATGGTGGTGACGTGCGAAACAAGATAAGAACGGAATCATTGAATTTACCATCAATCCCCCAATTATCCCCAAAATCAATCTATTTCCTTTTTGTTTCATTAAAGAAAAACCACCTTTTTTCAGTAAATTTTAAACTGTATTAATTATACATTATATTAAAGGGAAAATAAAAATACGCACTACAAATTATTACCTATTTATTCATTAATTTACAATATAATGAAACGATACAAGGATTTCACATCTTATAAGTATAGATTGAACAAAAACCTCTGAATAAATTTTCTAAAAATTAATATTGGTTTTTAACCCAATAACAAAAGCATCTTTGTAGGCTTTAGTGGCAGCAACATGATGAAAATATTCGACAACTGGCATGACCATAACACCCCGATAAGCAGAAATACCATAATTCAATTCAAACAAAGCAGAATTTGTCTGTGCTGCGGGTGCACCATTCAATAATGACAAAACCTTCGCATTAAAAGGGGAAGACAATTGCGTCATTTGATATTTTTGTGCATGTTTTAAACTCTTAGGCACTGTATAATAGGTAAACATGAAACCTATTTGGTCATAGGGTCTTTTCTTCCAAAATCCCTTATTAATAAAACCTACATTATAAAGATCCTTAAATGTAGAAGTTGTTGTTGAATCATGTCCATAATTCAAAATTAAATATAATCCATGATCTTTCTTGGGGTCATTACGAAAAATCATCTGATCCATCATAACCCAAAATTGACTGCGATTATCTCTTTTATTTCCTTTTACAGCCTGTGCAGACCAGGTTTGAAAACGACTGGTATCAAGACCAGCACCTATATGATAATATCCCGTTAAATTATCTTTACCAAATTCAGAGTTATAACTGTATTCAATTGGTATAAAAACACCTGTTGCAGCATTCGTACTCCAGTCAAAACCTGCGACACCCCCTTTACCGGTTCCCCATGGAGAACTTTCATAAGCACCCAATTGGAAGTAACTTTGTTTTGTTAAATGAAATAAAAATCTAATCCCCCAAACAGTTCCAGGCCAGGGTGTGAAACCTTGTTGGGACTGAATACTCCTGGGTTGACCACAAGTTGCAATTAACATAAACTGACATGCGAATGGACTTGATGCAAATTCATTTCCAACACTTAACCGTCCTGCACGAATATTGACCTGATCTTTCCATAACTGTTGTTCAATATAAATATAATTCATATGAAATAATCGGTCATATCCACCCCCATATATTTCCTGGGCCTGAATTTGTGAATCCCCAACATAATCGGAACTGGCATTGCGCCCAGCTAGATTTAAAATCATCGCATGAGTAGAAAACCCTTTAAAACCTGCAATTTTCTCCCAATCCATATCAACTGAAAAAGCAATCTGATGTGCATAATCGACACCCTTTCTACGTCCTCCCCTTACAATACCTGCTGTTTCACCTGTCCAGCTTAAAGCAAACTGCACACCATGAGGATCCAACTTTTCATTTAATTTGTGGAAAAATAATTCACCATCTGAATCGTAAGGTACACTTTTACCATTTTGGTCTAATGTATCAATTTCATGATCAGAATAAGTCTGTGAAAAAACGTATTTAGAATAGTAAACACTGTAAAAAAAACTAAAATGAAACAAAAAAAGAATTTTAAACCAAGTCTGATTAATAGAATTGTAAGTTTTTTTTTGTGTCATAATCTCCTTTCATAGAATTGACATTGCAGAAAAATAATATTTCTTTTAATGAACCAGACCTGCAAATTAAAAGCAATTAACAAGCAATATATAAATATCAAATTAAATTTTAAACTGATATAACGAGTAAAATTTGTTTAAATAACGATACAGCAATTTTGAGTGGAAGTTATTGGGAGCGGGGAGAGGATTTGAACCTCTGACCTTCAGGTTATGAGCCTGACGAGCTAC
>NZ_JACFQI010000013.1:0-291 GCF_016101485.1 Commensalibacter sp. M0133 | reverse complement strand
ACAGTCCTGATACTAATAATAATGAGATTGATATGTTTTATAATGCGGATGGTAATAATAAGGATGATTTTGGTAATCCATTAGACGGGAATACATTTTATTTCACGAATAATAAATATGGCAATAATTACCGGTTTAACGGAACAGTCAAGGCTTCATCGTTCAACAGTGGACATTTTGAACTCCCAAGACATGGTGATCGTTTGCGTTTTATTACCAACAGTCCTGATACTAATAATAATGAGATTGATATGTTTTATAATGCGGATGGTAATAATAAGGATGATTTTG
>NZ_JACFQI010000002.1:0-351931 GCF_016101485.1 Commensalibacter sp. M0133 | reverse complement strand
TCTCAATACCTGGTATACACAATAGCTGTTCAAAAAAAACGTTCGCATTAAATACATCGCTAACCATCCATGTCTGTTTGAAAATTCGTCGTCAAATTCTTATAAGAGGGAGCAGGATTATTGATGATTTCAATTGTATCATTAAAAACGCTATTTCTATCTAAACAAGTCATAACATTATCTTTTATAATACGATAAGGAGAGTTTTTAAAAGGAAACGGTTGTTCATTACCAGGTTCAGAAGCGGAAATATTCCATTTTGAAGGTATAGAAAAGAAACGTACTCCTTTTCGATTATCTAAAAAAGATTTCTATATTTAAATAAATAAACTGCATCAACTGGTTGTCCTCCACCTGCTATCCATTTACCTTTAACATTGGGTAAATTATTAAAAATACACCCTTGAAATAATATATTTGTACCAGGTGCTATAAAACCACCCCACGTACCTGAAAGTACATTACTGTAACCATCCACATCATCTATATCGAAAACCATACCAAAAAAAATTAATTTATAAGCTGTATCTGTTCCTGCTAAACCAATAAATAAATGCCCCATTTAATACTCTTTGTCCATTTTCATTAACAGTAGTTTTTACGTTCCATAATAAAATTATTTTTGGTCTATTAATATTAGTGACACAAACTGCCCATTGCCAATCTCCAGTGGTTTCATCCATATATCTTGATGCCTTATCCAACTCTGGATCATCATATGCTCTAAAATCAATAAAACGATTTGAAACGTAAACATTGGTAATTACTGTCAAAGATGCATTTAATAATTTTCCATCATCACTATAATATAAAGTATTACCCTCTCTTTCTGAAATCAGAAGATATCATATCCAACCGTTTTGAGGGTTGATTATGTTAACTTTATTCTAGTTAGGATTAAATCTGTTATTATCCTCCAAACATTGCCATAAAACCCAAGGCCTGTTTGGATTATCCCCCTGCACGATGGTTCCTTTTGAATAACCATTGTTTTTATTACAAAAATCCTGGTTGAAACTTGGCAGACCTCCCGCCTGCATCCACTGTATAGCCTCTGTAATCTGGTATAAAATCCCGTTATGATCCTGTCCCCAGGGTGGAACACCACCTTTCAGGGCAGAAATCATAGTTTGTTTTGGAAAACCTTTTTCAATATCCGCACGTCCATTTCGATGATCTGCACCAGATTCAACAATATCAAAACGCTCGCCTTTTTCTACCCATTTAGAGGAGAAAAGCTTTTCAGGTCTTTGAATAGACATATATAATCTCAACCAACTTTATTTTAAAATAACTAATTAATCATAATAAGAAAGAAATTAATTATTTACTTATTGATTGAATAGGGATTATTTGCCTTAGTTGATTAACTTATCAATATTATTCATTTACAAATTTTAATATATTACTTAATTATTTTAAATAACAAAGCCGAGGAAAATATTTTTCTCGGCTTTGTTATTTAAAATACATCTATTACATTAGGGAAAAATTCTTTTAGTAATAAAATAAAATATCAAATAAACAGCCAAATAAATAAAAGGAACGCAAAATATGATTAATTCAAGATAACCACCCATTAGAATTCTCCTGTTGAATCACGTAAATCTGATTGGGCATCAAATAAAACGGCCCCTGCCACTGATATGAGAATAATCATTACTGTACCAATTAACCATGCAAAATACCAAGGTCCCTGATCACCCACAAAAACAGCGATTAATAATGCGACTATTAAAACCAAGCCAAGTCCAGTGAAACGTAGAAATATAGACATAATAACACCTTGTTATTCAATAACTGTGATGATCGTTTATGATATTGGAAGTTTTAACCTTACCCCGCATGACATAAAAGCACCATGACGTATAAGAAAGGATGATGGGCACAAAAAGACAAGCCACAACAGCCATGCAAATTAGTCCATATAAACTACCGCAACTGTTCCATATTGTCAGACTTTGATTTGGAATTGTTGTTGAAGGCATAAAAAACGGAAACATGGCAGCCCCAACCGTACCAATAACACCAATCCAGGAACCAAGTCCGATCCACCAGGCAACAACAGGTCTATCAGATTTAACCATTAATGTTCCCAGTAACATGCATAAAACACCCAGCAAAGGTAATCCCCATAAAATTGGATGTTCATAAAAATGATGTAACCAGGCCCCTTTATATAATGCAACATTCTGACCAAATAATGGATTTGAAGGCATTGCAGGATGACCACTGACTAAAACAAATCCTTTAATTTGCGTAATCCATAATCCTCCCAAAACAAATAATATTATCGCTATCATCCCTGCAATAGTGGCATATTTTTTTGCCCGTAAATAAATGGGATCTTCACCACGTATCATCAACATGGCTCCACCTTGATAAATACTTAACGAAACCGATAATAAACCACATAAAACAGCAAATGGATTAATCAGATAGCTCCAGAAAGATTCATCTTGAAAATACTGTCCATTCCAAATGAAATGATATCCTACACCTTGCAAGATATTACCAAAGGCTGCTCCACAGACAAACATTGGAAAGAAACCAGAAACCAAAAAAATCCAGTCCCAACTCGAACGCCATAATTTTGCATCAACTTTTGATCTAAATTCAAAAGCTACAGGTCGCAAAATCATGCTGAACAACAGTAAAACCATAACAACATAAAAAACAGAAAACGCCGTGGCATACAAGGTTGGGAAAGCAGCAAAAATGGCACCTGCTCCCAAAATAAACCATACCTGATTCCCTTCCCAATGGGGTCCGATAATATTAAGGGCTGTACGACGCTCAACATCATTTTTGCCAACAAAACGAAGAAGCATACCAACACCCATATCCATACCGACCATCAGGCCCAATCCAATAAGCAGGATACATAATAATGTTGCCCAGATTAATTTAAGAATTACATAATACTCCATATCAATCTCCCCAGCCTTCTTGATATGTAAACACTTTTTTCGATAAAGAATCCCTATCTTGATATTTTACCGGCCCAAGTCGAGCAAATTTAAACATCAAATAAAATTCCACGACAATAAATACACTGTAAAATAATAAGAAGCCGATCAAGGAAAAAACCATATATCCCGCACTATGTGTTGACGAAGAAACAACTGTCGGCAGAATTTCATAAACGGACCATGGTTGTCTTCCCACCTCTGCTGTGATCCAACCGAACTCGGATGCAATAAAAGGAAGCGGAATTGACCATGTAATTATCTTTAAAAACAAACGGTTTTTTTCAATTTGTCTTTTCAGGCTTACGTATGATCCCATGGCAAAAATGACAAAGAAATAAATTGCAAGGAAAACCATAATTCTGAAGGCCCAGAATGTAACAAAGACATTAGGGACAATATCATTCTTGGTTTTTTCAATAATAGTCGATTTATACTCTGGCGTAATCTTTGCTATATCCTGATCCGGAGCATATTGACTTGCCAAAAAACCATATCCCATATCTTTTTGATGAGCCTTAAATATATCGAGATCGGCCTGTCGATGGTCTTCCCCATAACGTTTTAAAGCCGATACCGCCTTTATACCCGACTCAATTCTTGGAACCGCTTGATTTTTTAATTCCTTAACACCAGGAATAGGGGTTGTAAAATCATGGGTTAACAAAGGGGTCAAAACAAAGGGAATTCCAACCTCAAAATGGTTTGTCTGCTTTTTATCATCGGGAATACCAAATAAAATCCATGGTTCATAAGGAGGTTTGCTTGTTTCCCACAATCCTTCCATTGCAGCAACTTTTGTCGGTTGATGCATATAATCCAATCGGCCAAGGACATCCCCAAGCGTTATGACTGCAATTGTCGAAATAATTCCAAATAACGCGGCCATACGAAAAGAACGTGCGGCAAATTCACGATGCTGTTTACGTAATAAATAAAATGCGCTGATCCCCATTACAAACATTGATGCGGTTACAAATCCTGCCACAGAAGTGTGTACAGCTTTTGCCTGTGCATCAGGATTGAAAACCAGAGCAACAAAACTTGTTGAGGTTAATCGCATGGTCTCTGGATCAAAATGTGCCCCTGCAGGCATATTCATGCACGCATTTGCCACTAAAATCCATAAGGCGGAAACATTTGAACCCAATGCGACAAGGTAGGTAATTGCCAGATGCGCACCACGGCTCAACCGGTCCCATCCAAAAAACATTAGTCCGATAAATGTTGATTCCATAAAGAAGGCCATTAAACCTTCAATCGCAAGAGGTGTTCCAAAAATATCGCCAAAGAACCTTGAATACATTGACCAGTTCGTGCCGAATTCGAATTCCATGGTTAATCCTGTTGCGACACCAATCGCAAAATTAACACCAAATAATTTTCCCCAGAATTGTGTCATTTCCTTGTAAATTTCTTTACCAGTAATGACGTAGGCAGTTTCCATGGCAGCCAAGATAAATGTCAGACCCAGTGTCAAAGGAACAAACATGAAATGATACAAAGCTGTCAAAGCAAACTGAAAGCGGGAAAGATTTACAACCAGAAGGTGTATCCCATCCATTTTATATAACTTTCATTTTTTCAAAAAAATGTTCTAGTCTAATATCTGGCTAGAATAGAAAATCATAGAAAAAGACAACAAAAAACCCTGTACCAAATAAAAGAATGATTATTTGATTGCTTTATAAACTATTTTATCAACGAGGTGTTTTCTATAATAGCCAAACACAAATATTGTTTGAATATTTTACTTATGAATATGTTTCATAAAATGGGGGCGCTCTTGCCCCATTTGCCTTGTAAAAAATATTGAGTGGAGCCTTAGCAAGATATATCCGATATAAATATGAAATAATGGATATTAAAATCGAAGGTAATAGAGGCTCATAATTAACAATCGATATTGGCAACCAAAAAATACTACAATAAAGACAGAAAAGTATCCCTTTTTGTTTTGAATGAGAAGTTGAACCGTGAGAAGAGGAAATTTTCTCATCCATTGGCATAATGGCGTTATTCATACCCAACATACTGTTCATATGTTGCATATGCATCATGGCCTTTGGCGCGAATTGCCCATTATGCATTGGGCAATGCCATATTTTCGTAAATGTCAGGGGCGTAGTGAATAAATGAAAAACAAAGAAAAACAAAACTGTCAGTGCTGTATAGTTACAAGCCCTATCTATATTTTTTTCTTCAATTTTCCGTTTTGGATACATTATCAGACAGCTAAAAACAATATTAATTCTTTATAACATATCCTGTTAAAATCGATTGATAAAAAAACTGTAATTATACGTAAAATATTCGTGTAATTTAATTTTGAAATTAAGATTATTTTTTATAGTCATCCATGATAACTTTATGAAAATATCCATTTTCCAGCGAAAAAACAAGATTCATTAAAAACAATATACTTGTTTCATGAGTAATGGTTATCAGAGTTTTGTCAGCATATAGTTTCAATAATTCCTGCATCATTGTATATTTTGTTTGCTGATCCAAACCATCTGTTGGTTCATCAAGAATCAGCCAGGGAGTTTTACGTAAAAGAGCAATAGCAATAGCCAATCTTTTTGCCTGTCCTCCCGACAATTCTATTGCGTTATTGCCTATATGACTGTGAATATTCTTTGGTAGTCGTTTAACAAAATCATCAAGTTGCACAATTTTTAACATATCATAAATTTCATTTTCAGTTGCATCCGGTACAATCAATCTAAAATTATCCATGATGCTTCCAGAAAAAAGATGAAAATCCTGGGAAACAACAGTGATAAAAGAAGATAAATTATCTGTATTCAAATTCTTGACAGCTTCACCGGCAAACTTAATTTCTCCAGCCTGGATTGGATAAAACGAAAAAATCAAATTGATCAAACTACTTTTACCAGTCCCGGACTCGCCAATAATCGCCACTTTATCACCTTGTTTGATTGTTAAAGATGCATTCTGTAAAATCATTCTTGGATTATGAGGATAACTGAATTGGACTTTGTCAAATACAAGACAGGTGGAAGAGGATACGGAATTGATGACCCTACTGCTTTGTTCATCTTTTCCTGCATTTGATAGAATCTGTAACCGTTTTTGTGCCAGGCGTGCTTTTATATGAGCATTACAGGCCTGTGGTAAGGGAAGTACAACATCAAAAGCTGCCATTACACCCAAAACCAACATGGGAATTTCAGCTGCATTCAGCCCCATATCATGATGAGCATTACTGGCCTGAAACAAAACGGCAATAACACAAAGCATCATAATAAATGTAATTAATGACTTGGCCACACTTTCAATACAATCCAGCATCAATCTGCTTTGATCAATAGATTTCTGAGCAGTCTGAATTTTTATAAAATACTGATCAATAACCTTAAAAATATATAATTCACCAAAATGACGCAGAGTCTCACCTAGATCAGCCTGTAAATTGTTTCTTGATTCAAGAATATGACAAATATACTTGTATGAAGAACCGTAAACTCCAACAGAAACCAGACCGACTGCCATGATAAAAGCTATGGCCAAGGAAAAAGCCGCCACAGGCAAAAAGAAATAAAAGGTAACAATAAATATAATCCCACAACATAAAGCCCGAATAAATGGAAGCAATGCATCAGTATAATAATTTGCTATATTTTCTGAATCGGAAACAAATTGTCCCAGCAAGTCACCCCCTCTTTTATTCACAAGTCCTGCAGGTGTTAAGGGGATCAGACATTCATAAACCTTTTTTCTTGCCAGGCTTATAACCCTTAATGCACCATCATGCGTGATCACACGTTCCAAATATCGTGTCACAATCCGTGTTATGGCAAAAAAACGGACCCCTGAAGCTGGCACAATAATATTAAATGCCTGAACGGCAATAATCCCGGTTAATCCAACTATGGCTGCACTAGCTATCAACCATCCTGATAAAAACAGCAACCCAAAATTACTCAGGGCCGCGATACAAGATAAAAATAGACCCAGCATTAAATGCCATTTAATCGGTTTAACCAATTGAAAAAAAGAAAAATTAAAATTCATAACGACTTGCCACCAACCCTTGAATTATGAAGCAGTTGTCCCCGGTCTATTTGCACAGAAACCTCACCATAAGAGATTAAAAGGGGATTGTGCGTTGCCACAATAACAATCCTGCACTTTTTAAGAAATTGAATAGTCTGAATGATCTGCAAGGCATTTTTTTGATCCAGCCCGGAAGTGGGCTCATCAAGAATCAGAATATCTGGATTTTTTAACAGCGCTCGTGCCAACATAAGGCGTCTTATTTGTCCACCCGATAAATTCTGCCCTTCCTCCCCTATATGAGTTTCAAAACCCTGTGGTAAGGTTTCTATGAAAGACAAAATACCGGCTTGATTGGCTACATTACGCAATTGATCAAGAGAAGGTTCAAAAGCTTTCAGGGATAAATTATCCCTAATCGTCCCATATAGCAATAAAGGTTCTTGAGGAACCCAGGCAATATCCACCATATTTAGAGATTGTGACTGGTTTTTTAAATCAATCATTTTAAGCGTGCCTGATTGTATAGGCAAAAAACCAAGTAGAATATTTAATAAGGTCGTTTTTCCTGCACCACTATGACCAAATATAATATTGAGCCTATCTCTTAAAAATGTACAAGTAATATCCTGCACTAAATTTATATTTTCTTTATTCTTAACCGTTACATGATCGAGAATGATTTCCTTAATACATGAATCTATTCTTTTATTTTGATAAGAAAATTTAATTAGTTTCGGTAAACTGTATATTTTTTTTAATTGATCCAAAGCTGCATTTGCGTTTTGTCTGGCATGGTAACTCGATGAAAAGTCTCGTAAAGGCATGAAATATTCTGGCGCCAATAACAGGACAAGAAAAGCAGAGTGAAAATGCATGGTTCCATTTAACAAACGAATACCAAATGTCACAGCGACAACTGCAATTGATAAACTTGAAAAAAATTCCAACACCGCTGACGTTAAAAACGCAACCTTCATAACTGACAGTGTTGTTTTACGATATTCATCTGAAAGTTTTTCAATAAATTTCAGACTTTCACCAGCCCGTCCAAATAACCGTAAGGTCTTCAACCCTTTCAACATGTCAAAAAAGTTTCCGCTTAACAGGGATAACTGCCGCCATTGTCTATCCATAATCACCTGTGCCGTATATCCAACCAAAGCCATAAAAAGCGGAATTAAAGGACCCGTACATAACAAAATCACAAAACCCCAAATATCAAAGTTTAAAACAGTGGCCAAAATAAACAGGGGCAATATGACCATCATCACGGCACTGGGGATATAGCGTGCAAAATAGGGAAGCAGATTATCGACGGCTTCTGTTAGGCTGTTAACCATTTCCCCCAAAGAAATATGACTGTAGGAAATTGGACCTGTTCTAAACAGTGATTGATAAATCTCCAACCTTATGGCTTTTGTAATTTTTAATGCCGCTTTTATGCCAGTAATATCAGAAACAGATCTGGTACAAATTTGAAAAAATACACAACATATAAAATAAATAACTTCGTTATCAACAAAAGAAATATTCGCTTTATAAAATATGATTGAAGTAATGATTTTTGACAACAACACCAATTCTAATATTAATAATATTGATGAAATTGAAGATAAAAAAACAGTAATAACAAACCAATTTACTGATAATTTAATAAATTTGTTAAGCGTTATTGATATATTATTCATTTTTATAAAACATATAAAATTAATCTAAATTTTATACTAATCTAAATAATGATTATTTAAATTGGCGGCAACATGATGATAATGATATAAAATGTATTTTATATTGACCCCTAAAATTATAAAATAAACATTTTCGCGAAAATTGAAGTTTGTTGTAAAACAGAAATAATTGATATATATATATAAAAATTAATGTCATCAAATTTATCTTCTTGATAAATCTGAAAATTTATATTTACACAGATTTAAAATACTTTATAAAAAAGTAATTTATTATATTTTTTAAAAATTAACTTTTATTTTTTGTTAAAATAGTTCATATTCACATTTACGCAAGTAATTATTCCCCTTTCAAAGCCATATCCCTATGTTTTTATTCAGATATATTACACAAATATTACATTTATATATAGCTTTGATTATTGCAGTTTTTGCCGTTACAACATCCACCGCCCGTACTAAAACCATAACTCTATTGAATTCTTCCTATGATCCGACACGAGAATTTTTTCATCAATATAACCATTTTTTTCAACATTACTGGAAACAGAAAACAGGTCAGGATGTCATAATATACCAATCCCATAGTGGTTCAGGAAAGCAGGCCAGGGCCATTATTGACGGTATGCAAGCCGATATTGCCACACTAGCTCTTGCCGGAGATATTGATGCAATCAATAAATATCACCCCTTGCTGACCAAAAACTGGCAGGACAATTTTCCCAATCATAGTGTTCCTTATACATCAACCATTGTTTTTCTTGTTCGCAAAGGTAATCCCAAGCATATCCATGACTGGAATGATCTTGTCAAACCTGACATTGCTGTAATTACCCCCAACCCAAAAACCTCTGGTGGGGCAAGATGGAATTTTCTCGCTGCATGGCTTTACAGTTTTACTAAAAATCATGATCCACAAGAGGCCTATGATTTTGTCAAACAGCTTTATAAAAATGTTCCCATACTTGATGCCGGGGCAAGGAACGCCAGTCTTACATTTACCCAACGCAACATTGGAGATGTACTTATTTCTTGGGAGAATGAGGCCTATATGGCAACCCGTGAATCAGGGACAGGACAATTTGAGGTAATAACCCCATCCACATCTATCCTAACGGAACCCCCCGTTGCACTCATCGATACTGTTATTGACCAAAAAAAAACAAGGGAAGTAGCAAAAGATTATTTACTTATGCTTTACAGCGATGAAGGTCAAAAAATTGCCGCTCAAAATTATTATCGTCCCATTAATCCACGTATAGCATCCCATTACATCATGTTTCGTCCCCTTCATCTTTTAAAGATCAATGATTTCTTCAAAAACTGGACAGAGATTAACCAAGAGTTTTTCAAAGATCATGCCATTTTTGACCAAATCATTCACAGTATTAATCAATAAAGCCATAAGGAAAAAATTATGTCTTTTTCCCGATATTCAATTCTTCCAGGGTTTTGGCTTAGTTTTGGATACAGTCTTTTCTGGTTGTCCTTTATCGTTTTATTACCATTGGTTGGACTGATTCTTTACAGCACCCATATCAATAGTCATCAGCTTGTCATGATCTTAACCGATCAACGCTTATTAAGCGCATTAAAACTTTCTTTTTACACCTCTTTCTGCGCTTCTTTAATGTCCTCTATCCTGGGCGGTTTTTTGGCCTGGAATTTAATGCGTTACGAATTCAAGGGAAAAAAAATAATTGATTCAATGATTGACCTTCCCCTGGCATTACCTACTGCAATTGCAGGCATTGCATTAACGGACTTATATGCGCCCAACGGTTTATTCGGTACAATTTTACCCTTCAAGGTTGCCTACACACCCCTGGGAATTATTCTTGCCCTCATATTCGTTACAATTCCCTTTGTAATCAGAACCTTGCAACCCGTTATAAAAGAGTTCCCCCCCTCATTACAAGAAGCGGCTTACACACTAGGTGCAACCCGTTTACAAACATTTATATATATCTTTCTCCCCATTTTATTTCCTGCATGGCTTACCGGTTTTTCGCTTTCTGTTGCAAGAAGCTTGGGAGAATATGGCTCCGTTGTGTTTATTGCCGCAAATATTCCTTACAAAACGGAAATTTTACCTATCTTAATCGTATCAAAACTTGACCAGTTTGATTATACGAGTGCAACTGTAATCAGTCTCTTAATGTTGCTGGTTTCTTTTTCTTTATTATTTTTTTTCAACCTGTTCCAAAAACATTTTAAACCTTACCGCCTAATTCTATCCACATCCCAGCTTTCCCCTTTTAATATTTTTCAGAGGAATACATAAATGCCCTTTTATTCCTCCAAACCTTTTGTAAATTGGCAAAAAAACAGCGTTATCTTTATTACTTGGCTCATTTTTTTAATTATTTTTATCGCACCCCTTTCTATCATTCTAATTGAAGGTTTAGGCAAGGGTATTGTCTTTTTCTGGGTCACCTGTACTTCGTCAGAAGCCCTGGCGGCACTAAAATTAACAATAATAGCGACTTCCTGCGCCGTTTTTTTCAATGGAATCTTCGGACTGATGGCCGGATGGTGTTTATGCAAATATGATTTCAAAGAGAAAAATATACTTTTAACCCTCATCGATCTGCCTTTTTCCATTTCCCCTGTGATTGCAGGTTTGATTTATACCTTATTCTATGGATCGCAAGGTATTTTGCATACTTTTTTGATGCATTATCACTTACAAATTATTTATGCAATTCCAGGAATTATTCTTGTAACCATTTTTGTGACTTTTCCCTTTATCGCACGTTCTTTGATCGCCTTAATGCAAACCCAGAGCAATCAAGAAGAGGAAACCGCCCGTTTGTTAGGGGCATCAGGATGGCAAATTTTTAAAAAAATAACATTTCCCAACATTAAATGGGCATTTCTGTATGGTATTGTTATGTGTACCGCCCGTGCCATGGGAGAATTTGGTGCCGTTTCAATTGTTTCAGGCCATATACAAGGCCTGACCAATACCTTACCCCTTCATATCGAGATTTTATATAATGAATATAATGCCGCGGCCGCATTCAGTATTTCCATTCTCCTTCTTATCATGGCCCTATTCATTCTCATTCTAAGATATTGGTGTGAGAAACAACTTAAACCGTCCCCAAAGAAGGGAAATAGTTAAAATGGGTATTCAGATATCTCATCTCAATAAATGGTTCAATCATTATCATGCACTCAATGATATAAACCTCACCATTGAAAAAGGTGAGCTTGTTGCACTCCTAGGACCATCGGGATGTGGAAAAACAAGCCTGTTACGAATTATTGCAGGATTGGAATTGCCCACCTCTGGACACATCTTTTTTGAAAACCAGGATATAAGCAAGGAAGATATTCGTAATCGACATATTGGGTATGTATTCCAGAATTTCGCTTTATTCCCACATATGAAAGTTATTGACAATATTGCGTTTGGTCTACGCATTAAACCAAAAAAAGTAAGGCTTTCCCCCAAAGAGATCACGAAAAAAGCTCAATTTCTTCTGGAAATGGTACAACTTGAACATGTGGCCAATCATTATCCACATGAACTCTCCGGCGGACAATGCCAAAGAATTGCCCTGGCGCGTACCCTAGCCATAAATCCCAAAATTCTATTACTGGATGAACCTTTTTCCGCTCTTGATACAAAGGTCCGAAGAGAATTACGACGTTGGCTAACCCGATTTCATCAAGAAATTCACCTGACAACCATTTTTGTAACGCATGATCAGGAAGAGGCCATGGAAATTGCTGATCGTGTTGTCATCATGAATAGAGGTATCATTGAACAAATTGGCTCCCCGATTGAAATCCTCAATAATCCAACCAATGATTTTGTCTATAATTTTCTGGGCGATTCGAATAATTTACGCATTGGGGAAAAAAGCTTTAACTTTCGTCCCTATGAAATTGATATACAAATTAACGATATATCCCCTATAGGATACTATCCAGCAGAAGTCATCGATATACGACCCCTTGGTGCTTTACTGAAACTAGTTTTAAAACCTCAACAATGCACCTCTCACATTGAAGCCCAAATTCCAAAAACAATTCCAAAAATTCAGAATCTAAAAAAAGGCCAAATTATTTATTTTAAGCCAATTTTAGATTTTGAAATATGAATATATACAAGGAAATTATAAATTTTATATATAAATCAATAAACTATAAATAAAATATACAATATTTTATAGTTATTAATTGACTTTATTTACTTAAATAATACAAATTATATTGCATAAATTGAAAATACTATATATTTTACAGTTAATTAAAGTAATTTGAGGAATAGTTTTACCATGGATCAGCCCCCTACTGCAGATTATCCTGTTTAGTCATTAACACCAGAATTTCTAACCGCATCTTTTTCAAATTCCTAATAACAGAATTATTATATCAACTTAGGTAACAGTTTACGATGACACCACTTGAATTCTATTCCAAACATCCAAGCGAGCAATATGAACAGAAGCTCGAACAAACAAGATCATTCCTGCAAAAAATAAATCGGGATTATTCACCATTGGTTCAGGCAACCAGTTTAGGGGTGGAGGATATGGTAATCACAGATCTTATCCATCAGCTTGATTTACCCATCCAGGTTTCCATGCTGGATACACTAAAACTGCATCCTCAAACGCTAGCCTTAAAAAGACAAGCTGAAATTCATTATAGTATAAAAATAAAAAGCTATTATCCAAACAAAAGAACAATCCAGAATTATGTTCAAAAAAATGGTGAAAAAGCGATTTATCGATCAACTGAGCTTCGTAAAGAATGTTGTCACATCAGAAAACTGGTCCCCCTGACCGACCTTTTACGAAACTATAAAGGTTGGATTACAGGATTACGCAAGGAACAATCAAATTTCCGGGCCAATCTTCAAGCAGTTGAACCTGAAAACAAAGGGAATGATCAACCTGAAGTAAAGCTAAACCCTTTACTTGACTGGACAAATGGAGATGTGTGGTACTACGTTAAAACATATCGCGTTCCCTACAATACGCTTCATGATCATTTTTTTGTCAGTATTGGCTGCGAACCATGCACTCGCGCCATCACTCTTGGCGAAGATTTCAGAGCTGGACGCTGGTGGTGGGAACATGATGAGGCGAAGGAATGTGGTCTTCATGTGAGTGCACCCATTTCTCTCAACTCTCATCAGTCTTAACATATTTTAATTATGGTCATTTTATCATGAATTTTCTTATATCATCCTCGAACCCTGCCTTAAATGATCTGGAAGAAGAGGCCATATTCATTATGCGTGAAGTGGCTGGTTCCTTCGAAAAACCAGCCCTGTTATTTTCTGGCGGCAAGGATTCATGTATTTTATTAAGGCTGGCTGAAAAAGCCTTTGGGCAGGGACGCTTCCCCTTTCCGCTTCTTATGATCGATACAGGACATAATTTTCCAGAAGTCATCCAATTTCGTGATCAGAGAGCAAAAGAATTAAAGGCAAATTTAATCATTCGATCAGTAGAAGAATCAATGAAACGAGGTACGGTGAGGCTATCTCATCCTTTGGAAAGCCGTAATCCCCATCAATCAGTAACATTGTTGGAGGCTATAGAGGAATTTGGTTTTGATGCATTAATTGGAGGGGCCCGCCGTGACGAAGAAAAGGCCCGTGCCAAGGAAAGAATTTTTTCACACAGGGATTCTTTTGGTCAATGGCAACCCAAAGATCAACGGCCAGAATTATGGAACATATTCAATACCAGAATTCATCCGGGTGAAAATTTCCGTGTTTTTCCAATCTCTAACTGGACGGAATATGATGTATGGCGTTATATCGAACAGGAAAATATTCCCTTACCCAGCCTTTACTACGCTCATCAACGGCAAGTCATTCCCCGCAAAGGGTTGCTTGTTCCTGTAACAGAGGTGACACAGCCTAAACAAGATGAAGAAATTCTTACCAAAACTGTCCGCTTTCGCACGGTCGGTGACATGACCTGTACTTGCCCTATTGAAAGCAATGCAAAAACAGCACGCGATATTGTCAGGGAAACAGCTACCGTCACGATCAGTGAACGTGGTGCAACCCGTATGGATGACCAGACCTCAGAAGCCTCAATGGAAAAACGTAAACTTGAAGGTTATTTCTGATCTCTCTATCCCTGTTTTTATTTCTTAAGGAATGCATCATGATATCTTCTCCCGTAAATTCCACCTCTCATTCACATCATACATTAAAATTCCTGACCGCCGGAAACGTTGACGATGGCAAAAGCACATTAATCGGCCGTTTATTACTCGATAGCAAGGCAATTCTTGCCGATCAACTATCTGGTATACAACAACAGTTTTCGACAGACCGTTCCTATGATCTCGCCCGGCTTACAGATGGATTACAAGCTGAACGAGAACAAGGTATTACAATCGATGTGGCATACCGTTATTTTACCACACCAACTCGTAAATTCATTATCGCGGACGCACCAGGTCATGAACAATACACAAGAAACATGGTAACCGCCGCCAGCAACAGTGACGCTGCCGTCATTTTGGTCGATGCAACAAAATTAAACTGGGAGATGGAAAATGTTGACTTGTTGCCTCAAACCCGTCGACACACATTACTTGCCAACCTATTAAAAGTCCCTTCGCTGCTTTTCGCCATCAATAAACTTGATGCTGTCAAAAATCCCGATATTGCCTTTGTGCATATTAAAAAAGCACTAAAAAAATTCACTCAGGAAGCAAATATACCTGTTACGCACATCATACCCATTTCAGCATTAAAAGGTTATAATATCATCTCCACTATAGCTGATAACGAAAGATATCGCTTATGTGAAAATGTCTATCACGGTCCCTGTCTTTTAGACGCCTTGACCGAACTTCCCTCCCAACAACATATTGTCAAATGTCCTTTATATTTCCCTGTCCAATATGTACAAAAACTATCTGAAACCCAATCCAGCCCCACCCAACATGGTCAAAGAATTTTTTGGGGGAAAATAGCGGCAGGAACTGTCAAGCCAGAAAATGAAATTATTGTGCAACCTTCTGGACTAAAAGCAAAAATTGCTAAGATTTTTGCCGATGCACTACAAAACGAAATACCCTGTGCTGAAGCGGGTAAATCCGTTGGACTAATTCTTGACCGGGAAATAGACATTTCCCGAGGGGACTGGATAACCTCTCCTTCCATATCTCCATTACAAAAAGAGGTCCAAGCCACCCTGGCATGGTTGGATGACGAACCTTTGATTATTGGAAGACTTTATTGGTTGAAACATGGTCACCGCTGGATCAAGGCGAAAATCTCATCGATTCATAATCATCTAAATATACATAATCTGGAAAAAGAACCTGCCAAGGATTTACAGAAAAACAGTATTGGACAAGTTTCCCTAACCTTGCAACAGCCAATTCCGGTTTTACCCTATAACCAGGCAAAAGATGTGGGTGCAGCCATTTTGGTAGATACGGCCACCAATCGGACTGCTGGAGCTGTTCTCCTCCAAGGCTAGCCGGCAAGCTGTTATTGCACTATCACCCATAAGATATAGAGACTTTTATTTTTTAATAAAATTATCAACCTGGCTTGGCAAATAAACCGGTATTTTTTCCCTTCCCTCAATCGATAACCATGTGGAGGTTGAAATATCTCCACCTGATGGCAAAAACTGATCCGGACTAAAAATCCAGCTCAGTATATCCTGCACCACAATGTTTCTATTTCTACCACGCAACAATAAATGATATCCTCCAGGAATATAATCCTTTCTTACCCAAGAAGGAAATTGTCGCCAGACCTTTTTCATTGAAGAATCAGGGATGAGCTGATCCATATCACCATACATTACAAGAATTGGAGAATGAATATAAGGAGCAGCCTTTGCAGCCTTGCTCATCAAATTGACCAACCCATACAATGCCTTTACACGGGCTTTGTGCAATGATAACGGATCAAAATACAAACGTAACAGGGATTCATCATTATCACTTGCCCTGATGGTTACCGGGGCGCTTTTTCCACTTAACCGCCAATTTGGGGCGATCGTATTGATCATGCGCAAGATAACATCGGCAACCAGTCCCAGCTGTTTATGACCCCACACGGCTGGGGCCAGTAAAATATAACCATCGACTTTTGGAACATTAGGACGTGAGGCCAAACACATGGCGACAGCCCCCCCCATACTCTCTCCCATCACATACAAGGGTGTATCGGGATATCGAGTTTTTAAAAATGATATTTCCTCAATAATATCGTCAATCATCCGACGGCTACCCGCCCAATTCCCTCTTAACGGTGCTTGTCCAAATCCTCTCTGATCCGGGGAATATAAAGTTACACCTGACTTAACAAAATGATCTGCTGAATCTTCCCACGCATCGCGACTATCATTAAATCCATGTAAGGCCAGGATAATTGCCTTTTGTTGTATTGCCCGCCATATACGCACAGGAATACGGGCATGATCCGACATTTCCCACCACAAATCAGGAGGAATCAGCTTTTTATAACGTGCATAGGGATCAGAACCGATAGAGGATGTATTCAAAACAGAACTATTCACTTTAACTTCTGCATAGGCTATATTACAATGTTGGGTCAGGAAATAAATTCCGATCAGAAAAAAATAGCAAGCTTTATGTAAATAGACAGAACTTAAACAGTTTAAGAAAAACATATTTGTCCAAGATAAATTTTATTTTTATAAATGACAAGTTCTGAACCACTTAACAAGGGTATATTCATGAATTTAGAAAAAGATTCTACAACAACCTTACCGACGAAACCTATTGAAACCATTTATACTTCCTCCCAAACCGTTGCTTGTGAGGGTAATCACACACTGTTCGGTCATCCACGGGTTTTTCTAAAACTAAAAAACGGACAGGCAACCTGTCCTTATTGCTCAAAATCATTTGTCTACAAACCATCTGAATCAAATTAACATCTTTCATGACTTCATCTTCTGCATCAAATCAAAAACACTTAATCCTCATTGATGGATCCGGGTTTATTTTTCGTGCTTTTCATGCCATTCCCTTAATGACTGATCCATCAGGAACACCTGTCAACGCGGTTTATGGTTTTACTAACATGATGATAAAACTAATCCGTGATCGTGTGGCCAGTCATATGGCTGTAATTTTTGATGCAGGAAGAAAAACCTTCAGGAATGAAATTTATCCAGCTTATAAAGCACATAGACCCCCTCCTCCTGAAGAGCTTGTTCCCCAGTTTTCACTTGTTCGGGAAGCCTCTGAAATTCTGGGATTACCAACAATTGAAATGGCAGGATGGGAAGCTGATGATCTTATTGCAAGTTACGCAAAAGCAATCGTGGCAGATGGGGGCAAATGTACAATTATTTCTTCCGATAAGGATCTGATGCAATTAATCAACAAACATATTCAAATGCAGGATCCCATCAAGGAAAAAATCATCAAGATTGAAGAGGTACAAGCTAAATTTGGTGTGTCTCCAACAGATATGATTTCCTTACAAGCATTGATGGGAGACCCGGTAGATAATGTCCCTGGAGTTCCTGGCATAGGTCCCAAAACGGCAGCCGCTTTAATTCATGAATATGGACAGTTGGAGGATATCCTTGCTGCCATTCCTATAATGAAACCCTCCAAACGGCGCGATAATCTTGAAACCAACAAGGAAAATGCACGAATTTCATACCAACTTGTTCAGCTAAAAGATGATATTCCTCTACCCACCCCGATTGATCAGTTAAATTGTTGCAAGGCTGATCCTGAAAAAGTTACCGCATGGCTTCAAAAACATGGATTCCGCTCCATATTAAATCGCTGGACAAAAAATTCTCATAATACAGGCGACATTCCTCATACATCACGCAAACAGGAAACACAGACCGGTCCCGAACCAAACAAAGCGGTTCTTGCCGCCCCGTATCATCAGTATGAGACCATTCTCAATAACTCGCAATTACAGGAATGGATTCACCGAATTCAAACAACCCATTTTTGTGCCGTGGATACTGAAACCGACAACCTTGATGCATTACAGGCAAATCTAATCGGGATTTCCCTAGCTGTAGCCCCGGGTAAAGCCTGTTATATTCCCATCAATCATCAAATAGATGGAGAATTATTAAAACCAGAACAAATTTCATTAAAAAATGTCATTCAGTATCTTGGCTCCATTCTGACAGATCCTTCCATCCTCAAGATTTTTCATAATGCTAAGTATGATTTTCTTGTTTTGGAACATAACGGGTTTCCGCAACCTGCCCCCTATGATGACACAATGATTATTTCTTACAACCTGGCGGCAGGAGAGCACAGACATGGAATGGATGAGCTGGCAAAACGCTATTTGAATCATCAAACAATATCTTATGATGCATTAACCGGAACCGGTCGTAAACGTATCCCTTTTGCGCAAGTTTCAATTGAAGAGGCAACAGCCTATGCAGGTGAAGATGCAGATGTCACTTTGCGTTTATGGGAAATATTGCGACCTCAATTAAGAACCGCACATGTTCTAGGTCTTTATGAAGAAATAGAACGTCCCCTAATTCCAATCCTGACCAGGATGGAACAGAATGGAATTATGATTGACGCTTCCCTTCTTCAAAAGCTTTCTACTACTTTCACCGAAAAAATGTCAGAAAAAGAAAAAGAAATCTATCATGTTTCCGGTGAAGAATTCAATTTGGCCTCACCAAAACAGCTTGGGGAGATCCTTTTTGACCAGATGAAGTTGCCTGGTGGAAAACGTATGAAATCTGGTACATGGGGGACAGATGTCAAGGTATTACAGGAACTTAGCGATCAGGGTTACGAGATTGCTGAAAAACTGCTGGCTTGGCGACAATTGGCGAAACTTAAATCCACCTATACGGATGCCTTGGTTAAGGAAATAAACCCGGAAACAAAACGTGTACATACCAGCTTTAATATGGTTGGAACCGTTACGGGACGTTTGTCTTCCAATGATCCCAATTTACAAAATATACCTATTCGAACAGAAGACGGTGGAAAAATCAGGGAAGCATTTATTGCCAAGCCTGGCCATGTTCTTGTTTCCGCAGATTATTCACAAATAGAATTGAGGCTTCTTGCACATGTTGCAAATATTCCCCAATTAAAAGAATCCTTTATTCATAATGAGGATATTCATGCCCGTACAGCCTCAGAGGTCTTTGACGTTCCAATCAATGAAATGCAACCTTTGCTGCGTCGACAGGCCAAAGCAATCAATTTTGGTATTATTTATGGAATTAGTGCCTTTGGGTTAGCCAAACAATTGAATGTTTCATCATCTGATGCCAAACAATATATTGAGACCTATTTTAAACGTTACCCTGAAATAAGGGCATATATGCAAAATACCCAGGAAGAGGCAAAGGAAAAGGGATTTGTTCTAACACCTTTTGGCAGAAAATGCTGGATTCCTGGAATTAAAAATAGCAAAGGTCCACAAAAGGCTTATGCCGAACGCCAGGCCATAAATGCTCCTATTCAGGGGGGCGCCGCCGACATTATAAAATGCGCAATGCGGGATATGGACAAAATCATCACAGAAGAAAAACTCCCCGTAAGCATGTTATTACAAGTTCATGACGAGTTGCTTTTTGAAGTGCGAACAGATTATGCTGAAACATTCGTTAATCTTGTAAAGCAAACAATGGAAAACACTGTTAATCTTTCCATTCCCCTTGTTGTTGAGGCTGGAATAGGTAAAAACTGGGCAGAAGCACATTAAACCATGCCACAGAATCAAAAAAAATCCATTTGGATTATTTCATTCCTATTTATCGCTTTCATTATTGGCATGATGTTCCTCGGGATTAAATTCACTGCCAATCATACAGCCGTTGCGCCTGAAAATTCCAATGTAATCGGAGGGGGTTTTCAACTTATTAGCCCTGCAGGAAGTATCGTCAATGACGGAATATTCAGGGGAAAATGGATGTTGATGTATTTCGGTGCAACACGTTGCCCGCATAATCAATGTCGTAAGGATCTTATAAAAATGGGTGAAATCATTAACCATTTAGAGAATAAAGCATCTCAACTTGTTCCAATTTTCATATCCTTTGATTCTAACTATGATACACCCAGCCGTCTGATGTTAAGCATGAAGGCCTATAATGATAAAATTATAGCCCTGACCGGTGGTGAACTGGCGCTTCGTGATATTTCAATTCTTTATCATGTTTCCATCAAAAAAGCGCCAATCAATAGTGATATAAGCCTTGTTGAACCTTATGATCAGTTCATTCTCATGGATCCAGAGGGAAAATATAGAACCTCCATTCAAACAGGAACAGAAACGCATCAGATTGTGGAGACCCTTGAATCAATAATCCATTAAATATAGTTTATACAAACTGTCCTCATTTCAAAAAACGTGAAACTGCATAAATTCTTGATATGATTATTCACATATATTTACTTTAAATATCTATAATGAAATAACAAATGATCACGGATAAAACTTGAAACAAAAAAATAGCTGTGGTCATAATCTTTCTGCCATCGCAATTGAAACGGCCAATTCTTTTTGAGGGCAACAGTTTCCAAAATTTCTGGTTGTAACTGTTTTAATAAAAATTCATCCTTTGTTCCCTGATCAATCAATATGGGAAAGGGTTGGTCAATATAATGCTCCATTAGAAAACAGCTATCATAGACTTGCCAAGTTTCCTTGCCATCTCCAAGATAATGACAAAATGCCTTCCGCCCGAACGGCACCTGCATTGGATTAACAATTGGTGCAAAAGCCGAAACCGAACAAAATCGACCAGGATGTTTTAGGGCAAACATCAAAGCACCATGACCACCCATTGAATGTCCAGCAATAGATTGCCTGCCATTCGATTTAAATTGTCGCTTGATCAATTTGGGAAGCTCAATGGAAATATAATCAAACATTTGATAATTTTGTTTCCAGGGTTCTTGTGTCGCATTAACGTAAAAACTCGCTCCCTGTCCCAGATCATAAGAAGGCGCATCAGGAATTATATCACCTCGGGGACTTGTATCAGGGACAACCAGTATAATTCCCAATTCTGCAGCATATTTTTGCGCCCCTGCCTTAGTCACAAAATTCTGGTCATTACAAGTTAAACCGGAAAGCCAGTATAATATAGGTAAAGTTGTATTCCTGTAATCAGGTGGCAAGTAAACTGAATAACTCATTTCGCAGTCCAGTGTGACTGACCAGTGTCTGAACCGTTTTTGCTGTCCACCAAAAGATTGATGAGTTTCCAATTCAACATATTTCATAATATTTCCTGTCAAACCTATCTGAAACTAGTAATGTAAAACAGTTCGAATAGCCTTTCCCTGATGCAATAAATCAAAAGCCCTATTAATCTCATCAAATGCCAAGTCTTGTGTTATAAAATCCTCCAAAACAAATTTGCCTTGCAGATAATCATTTACAATAACAGGCAATTGTGAACGCCCCTTAACCCCACCAAATGCGGATCCTCGCCATACACGACCCGTCACCAATTGAAAAGGACGGGTGGAAATTTCCTCACCTGCCCCGGCAACACCAATGATAACAGATTCTCCCCAACCTTTGTGACAACATTCAAGAGCAGAACGCATTACCTGAACGTTTCCTATACATTCAAATGAAAAATCTACTCCACCTTTTGTTTTTTCAATTACAACTTCCTGTATTGAGGCGGAATAATCTTTAGGATTTATAAAATCGGTAGCACCTAACTTCCTAGCCAATTTAAATTTTTCTGAATCAATATCAATTGCGACAATGCGACCTGCACCCGCCATATGGGCTCCCATAATGACCGACAAGCCAATCGCACCCAACCCAAAAACTGCAACACTATCACCTTTTTGTACTTTTGCCGTATTTTTTACAGCTCCCATACCAGTTGTGATTCCACAACCCAATAAACATACTTTTTCCAAAGGTGCCTGTTTACTGATTTTTGCTACGGAAATCTCCGGAACAACCGTATATTCGGAAAATGTGGATGTTCCCATATAATGATAGATAGGTTCGCCGTCTTTAAAAAAACGGTTCGTACCATCAGGCATCAACCCTTGACCTTGAGTGACACGAATAGCCTGACAGAGATTGGTTTTACCAGAACGACAATATTCACATGTTCCACATTCCGGAGTATATAAGGGTATAACATGATCACCAACAGAAACACTTGTTACCCCTTCACCAACAGCCTGTATAATTCCCGCCCCTTCATGACCCAATATTGCAGGAAATATACCTTCAGGATCTTTTCCTGAAAGCGTGTATGCATCTGTATGACATACGCTGGTTGCAATTATCTTTATTAAAACTTCCCCTTTTTGTGGCGGCATTAAATCAACTGTCTCAATTGAAAGAGGCTGATTGGCTCTCCATGCAACAGCCGCCTTCGTTTTTATCATCTCCATCTATAATCACCCTTTTGATACAAAAATTAATTTATTCAATTAAATATTAAAACCCAGGATTTTATAAACCAAACAAACAGTTTCAAAGTAAAGATTATATCTATGAAATGGAATTTCATGACTCAATTCAAATTAAAATAATTTAATATAGTCTTCTGGTCCCAAAATTTTGAAAATAATCAATCCATAAACCCCAAACAGGCATTGATAGAATTTTCTTTCTTGATATATTCTTACTTCAGATAATCTTCCCGAAAAAGTATTTTTAATTTAAACCTGTTTCAATTTTAAAAATAAAATGGCAATAATCAAATAAACTATATAATATAAAAACATATATATCGGCTGAACCAATCATAAATAATATTCAATTATACATGAATACCACTTATATATTTTTAGTTGTGTCTTAACTCAAAATGAACCGTGGTTGTTGTCTGAACAAGCGTATCATTATCTTTCAGTGCACTGCATTTTATTTGTTGGACTGCCTCGATTGCAGCCCGATCCAAATCAATAAAACCACTTGTCTCAACAATTTCTACCTGACCAACCTGTCCATTTGACAAAATTTGCAATGCAACCTTTGCAACACCCTGTTCATGTCTTCTACGGGCAGCCAAGGGATAAGTGCTTTTTGGTGATGAGCAGCGTTGCAATGGAAAATTGTGGCTGACTAAAGGTATTGATGATTTGGCTTTTTGTTCCATTCCCCTATCCTGCCTTTTCTGCTGTCCCATTGCTGATTGAGCAGCTATTTTATTTTTGGAAATGTTGCGATTACTCGATTGATCCTGAGTGGTTGGCACTGAAATTTTTTGCAATGCGTTCATGGCCGGCAAAGCATTGACAGGACTTCTGGCCACGGGGATGGTTACTGCCTTCAGATCATCCGTTTTATTTTCTGCAATTGCATCCAATGAGGAAAGAGATTTCATCCCTTCTTGAAATTGAACCACAACCATTGAAGAGAGTGGGAAAACTTCTTTCTTTACATGTAAACAAAAAAACATTAGCAGGAAAACAATTATATTAAATAGAACAGCAACCGTACAGGCCAGCTCTATCCCTACTGAATTGACATGTTCGGAAAAAACCAACGTCCTTTTTGGAAATGATGATAAAATCGTTTTCTGATTCAGAGAAGGACAGATAGGTTCCTGTTTCATAATCCTTGATGCCATATTTGCTCAAATATATTAGAGGTAAAGAGCCTTTATTCTATTCTATCTATAAAACAAAACATTCAAATACTAAAAAGAAATTTGACTTTATTCTTAATTTTAATCAAATAAATAATGATGATCTTCAATACTTGACCAAGGCATTAATGATTTTATCCTCTACAACAAATATATGGGTAAAAAAAAATAAAGATTCTTATCCTGTATCTTTATATTCTGTTATTATTGTCCTGTTTCTGTTTATAAGTCATTTAATTCTTTTACCTTTTACATTTACCTCGCTTTGGCATTGTCCAATGATGCAAAATCAGCATGCATCCATGTCAATGACGATGTGTGACACTGCCACTTTCTCCCACTCTAAGATAAGCAAGAAAACGGATCAACACTCCCAACACAATCAACAACATCATGGAATCTTTGTTTGTCCCCTCTGTAATGGATTGGCTGTTCCAAGCCCCTTGTTAAATTTATTACTTATCTTTCCCCAATTGACAATTATTCATCTTTTTTTGAAGCGCAAGGTTTATCAGGCTCAACCTCCCCCGATATTACCCTTGAATACGCAGCTACCCCGTGCACCACCCCTTTATTAACACTGATAGTTCTAATGGTCATACAGATATTATGACCAAATTATTCCTTTGTCATTATTATATCAGGTTAATCTATGTCTTATCGATGGCATTGTACATGTAAATTTTACCTTTTTTTATTATTATGTTCTCTTTACCCCTATAATGGAAAAGCACAAAAAAACATTACACAAAATAAAACCTCTCTTTCAAGAACCAATACCACTGCACCAGTTCCAGAAATACATATTGAATCAGAAGACATCCCAGACTTTTCCACAAATCCACCCAATTCAATTTTTTTAAAAAAGGATAAATTAAAGGATATTGTGAATAACAGTCCAAACCCAATGGATCTTTTCAAAAATCAAATGGGTATCAGCCAATATGGTGCGGGTCGTATTGCCTCTTTACCCGTAATTAACGGAATGGCGGATGATCGGGTGGCCACGTTCATTGATGGTATGCGTATCAATGGGGATTGTCCAAACCATATGAATCCTGCCATTTCCTATCTTAATCCCCATGATGTTGCAACAGCCAAAATCATGGCCGGCATCACACCCGTAAGTATGGGAGGGGACAGCCTGGCCGGATCAATTGATATCCAACGAAAAGATCCTCTTTTTGCAGAAAAAAACAAAAAAATTCTCATCAAAGGAGAAGCTTCAAGCTTTTATCATAGTAATGGTTCAGGCGTAGGAACGGCAGGAAACATTACTGTTGCCAATAAACATTTAAGTCTCCGCTATAACGGGTCATGGTCTCAATCCCGCAATTATCATGCAGGCAGCGGAGGTGGAAAAGTGTATTCTTCTGCTTATAAAACATTCAATCATGATGTGACCCTAGGTTATAAAAAGGATAACCATTTATTCTCTTTGACCTATGGACAATCTGACACACCCTATGAAGGTTTTCCCAATCAATATATGGATATGACCAATAATCGCTCCATTTTTGTTAATGGAAAATATAAGGGTGACTTCGATTGGGGAACAATTGAAGCAAGAGGCTATTGGCAACGTGTCACCCATGCCATGAATATGCTCAGCAATAAAGGCGGCCATTCCGCCACGAAAGGAATGCCCATGAACATTGATGGTCGTACAGCTGGATATAATGTTAAGGCAACAGTATTCATAGATAATCATAACACGTTACGGATTGGCAGCTCTTTCGATCATTCAGGTTTAAATGACTGGTGGCCCCCCCTACAAAAAAACATGATGATGGGACCTCATACCTATCACAATATCAATAATGGCCATCGGGATCGATTGGGAAATTTTGCTGAATGGGAAGCCCAATGGACCCCAAAAGTCACAACCCTTCTCGGTTTTCGAAATGATCTGGTCATGATGAATACAGGGAGAATATCTGGATACCAGGGCATCAATGGAATGAATGCCGAAGAACGGAAAGCCATTCATAATTTCAATACTGCAAACCGTGGCCATACCGATACCAATTTTGATGTTACAGCCATGGCACGATGGACAGTCAATAAATCCTTTACCTGGGAAGGTGGGTATGCCCGGAAAAGCCGTTCTCCAAATTTATATGAACGTTATACATGGGGCACATCTCCAATGGCCATGCGCATGATTGGCTGGTTTGGTGATGGAAATGGTTATATCGGCAATCTCAACCTCAAACCGGAAGTAGGCAATACCGTCAGCACAACCTTTGACTTTCACGATCCACACCAGGATATATGGGAGGTCAAGGTTCAACCCTTCTATACCTATATTCACCATTACATCAACGTTAATTACCTTGGGAGTATGCGAACACGTCAAAATACAACTGTCTCAAAATTGCAGTTTGACAATCATAACGCCCAAATCTATGGAATTAACACAGCTGAATCCTATAAATTATGGAACAATAAGAAATATGGTCAAGGCATATTGAAAGGAAATATCAACTGGGTTATGGGTCAAGATCGATCCAATCACAACAGCCTTTATCACATGATGCCATTAAATGGAACGTTAAGCCTTAATGAATATTTTGGTCCATGGACTGGCAGGATCGAGGCAAATTTCGTCAATACAAAAAGTCAGATTGACCCTATGCGTCGTGAACCGAAAACACCTGGCTATGTTTTGTTCAATATCGGGGGGAGTTATACATGGCGTATGCTTCGCCTGGATGCAAGCATAGAAAATATTGCCAACAAAAAATATTATCTTCCTTTGGGAGGAATGTCCTTAGGGGATTTAATCACAACTAACGAATTGCGTGCCCTGCCTGGTCTGGGTCGTTCTTTTAATATCGCCCTGACTGCCAGCTTTTAACTAAAGTTGCTGTAATTTCATTAGTGTATCTCGAATAACCGTTTCAAGCGGATGGGACATGTCAATTTCTATATGAGGTTCATCCACCTGGAGCGGTTCAAAGCTTTTCAGCTGTGTATCCAGTAAACTTGCGGGCATAAAATGCCCTTCACGTTTTTCAATACGATGAAGAAGAACATCATATGGAACTTTTAAATTTACAAAATAGAAAGGTTTCCTAATGCCCTTGCGCAAAAAATCACGATAGGATCTTTTTAGGGCGGAACATGTTAACACCCCTTTCCCACCATGTTCTTCCGCACATGCCTCCAACCATGCATGACATTTTTCCAGCCATGGCCAACGATCGCTATCTGTTAGGGGTTTGCCTTCTGACATTTTCTGGATATTATGTTGTGAATGAAAAGAGTCCCCTTCCTGAAAAGGCCAGTCAAGATACTGATCCAAACCTTTTGCCAATGTCGTTTTTCCACATCCCGAAACACCCATTATCACCAATAAACAAGGCCTAATCTGTACATTATCATTCGTGGACAAAGACATTGATGTGTTCCTTTACTTATATAAATGCTGAATCCCGTTATAACCTGCGACTAAAGCCTCATCCGTACAATTAATAAATAAACCGCTTTCGATAACCCCAGCAATCGAAATGATATCTTTCTCTAGTCGCACAGGATCGTCAATAATTCCAAAATCACAATCCAGAATCATGTTCCCACCATCCGTCAGGAAAAAATCAGGATGATCATTCTTGACTCGAACTTTTATTGATGCTCCGATTTTTTCCAAATGTTTCATTGTGGCTTCCCAACCGAAAGGGGTAACCTCAACTGGAACAGGTGTATGCTCACCAAGCTTATCGACTAATTTACGTTCATCAACGACTATAACAAATTTTTTGGCTGCATAGCGAACAATTTTTTCTCGTAATAAAGCGCCACCCAACCCCTTAATTAACTGTAATCCTTGATGCGTAACCTCATCTGCCCCATCAATGGCAATATCTAATTCTGGACATTCCCCCAATGTTGTCAGTTCAATTCCGTAAGATTCGGCCAGCTTGGCCGACGCAATCGAGGAAGGCACACCTTCAAAACGCAACCCTTCCTCTTGCCACCGCTTGCCTAAAGATCGGATAACACATGCCGCGGTACTCCCACTTCCCAATCCGACTTTCATCCCTTGCGAAACTAATGAAGCCCCTATTTTTCCAAGCTGCTCTTTATATTTAACGATTTGTTGTGCATCCATCTCTATCTAGTATTCTTTCGTTATCCAATTACCGACCGCTTTTATTCACCACCGGCCGCTTTATCCAAAATCCAGTGAACCTCTCCTTCCGTTTCAATTTTTGAAGAGGGATATATTGCATTCTCTTCCCTTACCTCACGGAAAATCTTAACCTTGTTTTCTCCACTCACTACAAATATAACCAAACGGCTGGAAGCAATTGCTGGATAGGTCAATGTCATTCTTCTATGAGGGGCGTCTTTTGGTTGACACCAAGAAACCCACTTCTGTTTTTCCTCCAAAACAGCTGTGTCAGGAAAAAGTGAAGCCGTATGACCATCCGTCCCCAGTCCCAATAAAACGATATCAAATAAGGGTTCCCCATTCTTCAATACCCTTGATCCATATTCATGCTGTAAATTTTCTTCGTATAATCGCGCAGCTTTTTCCACATCTTCTAAAACAGGCATCGGATGAACATTCCTAAATGGAATATTCACATGATTAAGCAAAGCCTCGGTAACCATACGAAAATTGCTGGCTTCATCCGTATAGGGCACCATTCTTTCATCACCGAAAAACAGATGCAACCGTTCCCAAGGCAATCGATGACTGTAAGTCTCTCCCCCTAATAATTCATATAATTTTTTAGGTGTGGATCCTCCTGATAACGCTATCCTGAAAACCGCATCCTTTTTTTCCTCAATCTGGTGCAAAATGATATCAGCCAGGTAATTAGCCTGTGCATTTACATCGGGTAAGACAAGAACATATCCGGTTTTCGCATTATGCCCTTTTTCCATATTGTCTGTCATAGATAACTCGTTCTTTATAATTTTTATGTACCCCTTCCCGGGATTCAACAATTCAGGTTACAAAATTAAACCATTATTTCACAACTTAAAATATTTTCATTTAAATTAAAGTAAAAATTGATTAACAGCATAAGCCCATCCATTTTCCTCATTCGTACGTGCAATATGATGAGCATATTGTTTTACCCTTTGACTTGATTGTCCCATAACAATCGGCATTCCTGCAATTTTCAGCATCGGAATATCATTATCCATATCCCCTATACAGGCCGTTTTACTTAACGGAATTTTAAGTAATTCCGCTATTTTCTGAGCTGCAAATCCTTTATTTGCCTTTAAATGAGAGATATCCAGATAATTTTTTGAAGAATGAACTGCGGAAACTTCCCGGCCATAACGTCGTTTTATCTGTTGTGCTAGATTATCAAGTAAAACAGTATCCTGGGAAATACCCATGATTTTTATTGTATCCATTACATGATCTTGAATGTTTTGAATAATTTTCGGCTGCAATTGCAAGGCTTTTTGTTCATGCTCCACAAAGGCGCTTTCAGTAGTAAATACAAACCATTCAAGACCACTATAAAGCCATATTTCAATTTTATGCTTCTGGAGTATGTTGCATATATCGAGAATCAGGACAGGATTCATGAAAATTCTGGAAAGGATATTTCCTTTTACATCAAGAATTTCTCCGCCATTCAATGCGGCAAAAGGCAACTCTATTTTCAATTGCTCCAAATACAAACGCATACCCAAGGCAGGCCTGCTACTTACCAGGGACAATCCAATCCCTGCCTGTTTCATTTTATGAACAGCATGAATGGTTTCATTTGTGACAATTTTATTGTTTGGTATCAATGTTCCATCAATATCCGAAATTAACAACCGAATTACTGGAGTTGTTTTATTCAAGATTGACACTTCCCAACTGTATTAAAATGTTTTAGAACCATCCAAAAAGCCATTTTTGATTTTTCTAATAATCAATTGGAAAAATATTATATTCACAAATTGATAAAAATATGACGGTATAATTGTCAAAATATAAAAACACCCCTTGACCGCAATCGTCAAGGAGTGTCATCAATCACATATTTTAATTTAGTCTCAATGTTTTAATCCCAATACAACAGGATTGACTTCATCCGTTTCAATTGATGCCAGGGCCTCATATTGTTTATAACGACGGTCAATTGCCTTTTGTGCATTTTCCATAATTTCCTCGGCATCATTCGGACGTATCCGTTTCAGATTCCGATATCTGATTTCATTACCCGCATATTCTTTTAAAGCAATACGTGGTCTAGCTGAATCCAGTTGGAAAGGATTTTTACCAATTTTCCGCATCATAGGATCAAAACGGAATAATGGCCAATAACCGGATGCTGTCGCCAATTTTTGTTGGGTCAATCCATGGCGCATATCTATTCCCTGTCCAATGCAGTGGCTGTAGGCAATGATCAACGATGGCCCATCATAAGCTTCGGCCTGGCGAAATGCTTTTAGGGTATGTTGCGGATTGGAACCCAGAGCAACCTGGGCAACATAGACATTATCATATGTCATGGCCATTAACGCCAAATCTTTACGAATTGTTTCTTTTCCCTTTGATGCAAATTTGGCAATTGATCCGAACGGTGTCGCCTTTGAGGCCTGACCTCCTGTATTGGAATACATCTCTGTATCCAGCACGAGGATATTGACATTTTCACCTGACGCTAAAACATGATCCAAACCACCGTAACCAATGTCATAGGCCCAACCATCTCCACCAACAATCCAGATACTGCGACGGATAAAGTAATCAGCCAATGCCAATAAACGTTTTGCATCATCACTCTTAAGGCGAGCTAAACGTGTCTTCAGCATTTTTACCCGTGAACGTTGGGCCTGAATTTCAGATTCTTCTTTCTGTGATGAATTCAAAATCGCATCAGCCAGATCCGTACCGACCTCTTCCCTCAATCGCTTCAATAAATGACTGGCCACTTCTAGCTGTTTGTCAACAGCAATCCTAAAACCCAATCCAAATTCGGCATTATCTTCAAACAAAGAATTGGACCAGGCTGGGCCCTGTCCTTCTCCATTTACAGACCAGGGCGTTACAGGCAGATTGCCACCATAGATTGATGAACAACCAGTCGCGTTGGCAACTTGCAAGCGATCTCCAAACAACTGGGTCAATAATTTCAGGTAAGGCGTTTCCCCACATCCGGCACAGGCACCAGAAAACTGAAATAAAGGTTCCAGAAACTGCACACCCCGTACATTCGAAAAATTAACTTTGCTACGATCATCAACCGGTAAAGTTTCAAAAAACAAAATATTCCTTTTTTCTCTTTCAAGCAGGGATTCCTTTGCTGTCATATTGATTGCCCTGGTTTCGGGCTCAATAGGACTTTTCGCTGGACATACATCAACACACAAAGTACACCCTGTGCAATCCTCCACGTAAAATTGCAAAGTATAATTAATATTTGGATATCCCCTAACTTTTAAAGGTGCCGTCTTAAATCCCTCTGGTGCTTTTTCCAGATAACGATCATGGTAAGTTTTGGAACGTATCACACTATGTGGACAAACATAGCTGCACTGACCACATTGCACGCACAGATCCTCTCGCCATTCAGGAACAAAATCCGAAACGTTACGTTTTTCATAAACGGCTGTTCCGGAAGGAAAAGTTCCATCGGCCGGGATCAAGCTTACCGGAATTTGATCCCCCTTGCCCGCAAACATAGGAGCAATAACCTTATGAACAAACTCTGGTGCATCTGCTGGAATAGGACATTCAAGATCGATATTGCTTGATACACGGTCTGGAACCCTTACTTGCTGTAAGCTATCGCAGGCTGCATCAACAGCCCTATAATTTTGCTGTACAACATCCTCACCTTTTACAAGATAGGTTTTCCTGATCGAATGTTTGATATATTCAATCGCTTTATCCCTTGGAAGAATATCCGAAATTGCAAAAAAACAAGTTTGCAAAATCGTATTGGTGCGCATACCCAACCCAACTTCCTGGGCAACTTTTGAAGCATTAACAACGTAAAATCTTAATTTCTTTTCAATAATACGCTGTTGTACCAAACGAGGTAAATGTTGCCAAATTTCATCTGCATTATAATGCGCATTCAGCAGAAAAACTCCACCTTCCACCACATGTTCAAGAATATCCTGACGATAAAGAAAATGAAAATGATGACACCCAACAAAATCGGCACGTTGAACCAGATAGGCCGCCTTGATCGGAATTTTACCAAAACGTAAATGGGACACAGTCTGCGCACCGGATTTATGAGAATCATAAACAAAATACCCCTGTGCATATTCCCCTGCATCCTCAGCAATAATTTTCACGCTATTTTTGTTGGCCCCAACGGTTCCATCCGCACTCAATCCAAAAAACATGGCGCGTTTAATTTGATCACTATCAATTGTAAAGGATGAATCATAGGTTAAACTGTTATGGGTTAAATCATCCTGGATACCGACTGTAAAACCATGTCGAGGATTCTCTGTCTTTAACTCATCAAATACGGCCTTGACCATTGCAGGGGTGAAATCCTTGGATGAAAGACCATACCTACCACCGATAATCAAGGGCAAATCCCTTCTTTTCCCCCTTGAGACAGCCTCGGCCAAAGTCGCCATCACATCTAAATATAAAGGTTCCCCCAACGCACCTGATTCTTTTGTGCGATCCATAACTGCAATTCGTTTGACTGAAGTAGGCAGGAATTCGAGAAATTTTTCTGAAGGAAAAGGACGATAGAGACGAATTTTTAAAACACCAACAGATTCCCCCTGTTTTATGAGGGCTTCAGCTGTATTGTCAGCAGTTTCGGCAGCGGATCCCATCAATACGATAACATGTTCTGCCCGAGAATCCCCAACATATTCAACCAGATCATGGTAACGCCCTGTTAAATCCCCTAAACGCTTTACGTATTTTTCAACAAGTTTGATAACCCGGTTGTAATATGGATTAACCGCTTCACGTGCCTGGAAAAATGTGTCAGGATTATGAGCCGTTCCTCTAATAAAGGGTTTTTCGGGATTTAGGGCCCGTTCACGATGTGCAATGACAAATTCATCATCGATCATTTTAGCCATAATCTCATCAGATATGATATCCAATGTGTTTAATTCATGAGACGTACGAAAACCATCAAAAAAATGAATGAAAGGTACACGTGCCTCCAATGTAACAGCATGCATAATCAAAGCCAAATCATGGGCTTCCTGGACTGATGCAGAACAGCACATGCCAAAACCTGTCATTCTGCTTGCCATGACATCAGAATGATCCCCGAAAATTGACAGGGCAGAAGTTGCAACAGAACGTGCTGCCACATGAAAAACCGTCGAGGTCAATTCACCAGCGATCTTGAACATGTTTGGCAACATCAACAACAATCCCTGTGATGCCGTAAAGGTTGTTGTTAACGCCCCTGTTTGTAAAGAGCCATGTACTGCTCCTGCAGCACCACCCTCACTTTGCATTTCCTGAACAAGGGGAATATTTCCCCAAATATTTTTAATTCCCTTTGCCGCCCATTCATCAATATGCTCAGCCATCGGGGATGAGGGCGTAATCGGAAATATGGCACAAACCTCATTAACACGATAAGCAATATGGGCAACTGCAGTATTGGCGTCCATTATTGTATTAGTCATCTATAACCATCCTCTCTTGAGACGTTATCTGCATATAATATTAATATATTTAGATATTTTCAGCTGTCATATCAATTGCTTGGCATGGACAGGATTCAAAACAGACCGCACATCCCGTGCAACGATCCATATCCAGTAAATACCCTTTTCCCACTCCGGCTTTGGTTAAAGCATCCTCTGGACAAGCTGCCAGACAGTTATCACACTCATAGCAATTTCCACAGGAAAGACAGCGTTTGGCTTCATACAGAGCTTCCTTTTCATTAAAACCGATTAATGTTTCCGTAAATCCAACACGCTTTTCAACAGGCAATTCCTTTTGTAGGATCTGAGGTGTATCCTCCAATAAGGGAAGATGTAAATCCGTATAATAGGTAATCGGATTTTTTGGGGATACAATAAAGGGTTTATTATCCAGCCAAGCATTAATGAACCGAGCAGCCTTTTTACCAGAACCCACAGCATTCGTGATACTTCGAGGACCGTCAATAGCATCCCCGCCCGCAAATATGCCAGAAACCCCAGTCATCATCTGGGCATCAATAACCAGAGTCCCCTTTGAATCAAATTCTATTCCTTCAATATTTTGCAAAAAATGATTATCAGGTTGCTGTCCCAATGCCATAATAACGGTATCCATCTGTATTTCCTCCATCTCCTCGGATGGTTCCGGACGAGCATCCTGGCCAATGATCATTTTCCGTAAAATCACCCTGTCTTTAAAAACAGAATCAATTGTCCTCATACATTTAAATTGAGTACCTTCTGCCTCTGCATCCTTAATCTCAAATTGATGCGCCTCCATATGCGAACGATCCCAAAAGAAAATAACCGTTACTTTTTGCGCCCCTGCACGAAAGGCTGTTCGAGCGGCATCCATCGCTGTATTTCCGGCTCCATAGACCAAAACGTTCTTACCGATTTTTGGATTTTTCCCAGCACTGACATCACCCAAAAACTCTATGGCTGACAAAAGACGCGCTTCCTTATCAATTGGAATATTTAACAAACTTGGTTTTGTAGCCCCTATTGCCAAAAAGACCGCATCAAACCGTTCCTCCTGCTTTTCTTTCAATAAGTCCCTCACTGGATCATTACATCTGATCTTGACCCCCATCTGTTCAATCCGATGAATATCAAGCTTTAGAATATCTCTCGGTAAACGATAAGCGGGAATGCCATAACGCATCATGCCTCCAGGTTCAGGAAAAGCCTCACGTATTACAACTTCATGCCCCATACGACACAAATGATAAGCTGCTGATAACCCCCCAGGTCCAGCTCCAACAATTAAAATACGTTTACGATTAAGATTATCTGCAACGGAAACTTGCCATCCCCGGTCATTAGCCATATCCCCCAAAAACCGTTCAACAGCGTGAATGGTGACAGATCCATCCAATTCTTTACGATTACATGAACCTTCACATGGATGATAACATGCCCGCCCGTGAACTGCAGGCATGGGATTATTATCAAGAATATGTTCCCAAGCCTCTCTAAACTTTCCCTCTTGAGCAAGGGAAAGCCACCCTTGTATATCCTCACCGGCGGGACAAGCATAATTACATGGTGGTAAATGGCGATTATAAACAGGATATAATTTCCTTACCGGCCCACCAAACTGTTGTTGAGTCATATCAATGACCGGACTCATATCGTGATGTTTTGTTCCCATTAGATGATACCCTTAAATTATATCTTGTAGATTTTTATAATCTTTATGAAAAACCATTATGCTTATGTATGTTGTTAGAAAATTATTATGTCATAAACCATTCAATAGCGAATTTTGTTTAATGTAATGTTAGTAAAATAAATTTGATTTATTTCACTAACTCCATATATTCCTTATATATTTTGTATAAAATTTATAAAAAAAAGCCTTAATCCTCACGATTAAGGCCTTTTCCAATAAAATTGGAAAATTTATATTATTTCTTTTCTACATGGCCACCAAAACCAAAACGCATTGCTGACAACATCTTTTCGCCAAACGTATTTCCTGAACGGGAACGAAAACGGGTGAATAAAGCGGAAGTTATAACGGGGGCAGGAACAGCCTCTTCAATTGCGGCTTCAATGGTCCAGCGCCCTTCTCCCGTATCTGCAACATCACCTTTAAAACCTGCAAGAGTACCATCCTTTGCAAGCGCATCCGCACATAAATCCAACAACCACGACGGAATAACGCTGCCACGACGCCATACTTCTGCAATATCTGCCATATTCAAATCAAAACGTTCATCTTCGGGTAAACGATCTGATCCTTTGGTACGCATGATATCAAACCCTTCTGCATAGGCCTGCATCATACCGTATTCAATACCGTTATGAACCATTTTGACAAAATGTCCAGAACCTGCGGGACCACAATGAAGATAACCTTTTTCCGCACGGGGATTCAAATTGGCATTACGTCCCTTTGTACGTGGAATATCGCCCATTCCAGGAGCCAAAGAGTCCAAAATCGGATCAATATGGTCAACAGCTTCCTTACTGCCACCATACATCATGCAATATCCACGTTCCAGGCCCCAAACGCCACCGGAAGTTCCAACATCAACATAGTGAATACCCTTTGCTTCCAGCATTTTTGCACGACGTATGTCATCTTTATAGAACGTGTTTCCACCGTCAATAACGATATCCCCTTTATTTAACATATCTCCAAGACTTTTGATTGCCTGTTCTGTCACTGCACCACAAGGCAGCATAATCCAAACAATTTTTGGGGAAGGCAATGCTTCTACCAAAGATTTCAAATCATCGACAATGGTACTTTTAGGAGCTTGATTATGAATTTCCTCACTTTTGCTGCGCGTACGATTTAACAGAACAACTTCATGACCATGACGAGCCAAACGAATTGCCATGTTACCACCCATTCTGCCCAAGCCATACATACCTAGTTTCATAGTTAATTTCTCCATTTTCATCACAATAAGTTTATATCTTGCGGTAATCGTAAGATATAAACGTTGATTAATCTACAGAATATTTAAAATTAATTGGCTTAATTTATCCAATCCAACTTTCATATTCCCTTTTACATGAATACGGATAACCCTTCTATCCCGTTCCGATAATACGTCGAAATCACCACGAGCTTGTGCTTCCTTTACAATTCCAAATGTGTATTTTTCACCGGGAACAGGCAAATCATGATCATCATCGGCAGTGATCTGTAAAAATACACCACTATTGGGTCCACCCTTATAAGCCTGTCCAGTTGAATGCAAAAACCGGGGACCGAATTCAGCCGCTGTTGCAACCTTTTTCTTGTCTCTTATAGCCAGACGTAATTTCTGGATCCACTCCCGTGTTGCCAAATCACGTTCAATATAGGCCAAAACAGCAACATAATCCCCTGCAGCAATTTCATTGAAAAAACTTTTCAAGGCTTCGGAGATTGTGGAAAGACCTTTTAATTTTGCAATTTCAACCTTACCTGCATAAAGATCAAACCCTTGCTCTTGAACGATTGGGGTAATAGCGGGAAGAGATCCTTTTTCATTATAAGCAGTTGTAATTTTCTTGGTTTCAATCTTACTGGCTTCAACATCGGGTTGATCAAAAGGATTAATCCCAATGAAGGCACCCGCCACAGCGGTTGCAAATTCAGTTTGGAAAAAAGTCTGAACAATCTGTGCTTTATCATGTAGATTTATTGTCACAACAGGCTGTTGAGCCGCTTTTAATTCAGCAATCGCTTTTTCCTGTTGAGGATCAAGCTTATTCTCCAACCGTAAATAGATAAATAAACGATCCTTTCCATAGACAGATGGTACAGCCAAGGTTTCCTCATCTATAGGAATGATTCCTTTACCAACCTTACCCGTTGATTCTGCCAAAAGTTGCTCAAGCCATGAACCTAAGGAGCCAATATCAGGTGAGGCTATGATTGTAAATTTATCCCGTTTGAATTCAGCAACACCAACCCCGAAAATTGTCCCGAGTTGAACTCCTGGATTTTGTGCCGGTGGAGATCCTGCAGAACAGGCTTTTTCCATTCGTTGGGCCGAATACAGGATTTCCTGTAAAGGCAATCCCGCTGCGGCTGCGGGAACAATTCCAAAATTAGATAAAACGGAATAACGCCCACCGATTGATTTCAAGCCGTAAAAGATTTTCCAGAAACCGTCCTGCTTGGCCACATCTTCCATATGGGAACCCGGATCGGTGACCGCAACAAAATGCTGCCCCACTTTGTCACCCAGCACCTTTTTGGCTTCATTGAAAAAATATGCCTTAAGAATATTAGGCTCCAGAGTGCTGCCTGATTTCGAAGAAACAATAAACAGGGTTGTCGCAATTGTCACTTTCTGCTGGAAGCTGTGCACTTGCTGTGGATCAGTGCTATCCAGGACATGAAGACGCGGAAAACCAGCCTGATGTCCAAAAACCTCTCCCAGAACTTCAGGACCAAGACTTGATCCGCCCATACCTAGTAAAAGGATATCGGTAAAACCTCTATTCCTGACTTCTTTTTGGAATTCCTCCAGTTCAGCAAGATTTTCAACCTGTTGATCAACAATATCAAGCCAACCGAGCCATTTATTCTCATCCTTTCCCGTCCAGACAGAAGATTCACGATCCCACAGTTTGCGGACTGTACCATTCTTACGCCATTTATCCAGACCAGTTTTTACAGCGGTTTCATAATCTAAGGGTAAATCAGACTGCAAATGAGTTAGCTTATTCCCCTGTAATATCATCTGCTTTTCACCAACAGAACCCAATAATTGATCAAAAGCGTCGGCAAATGAATTAACACCGTCTTCCAACAACTGATCCGTAACTTTTTTTAAATCAAGGTTCAAATGTTCAGCCTCAGCCAGAATCTTTTTAGCTTCATCAATATTTTGTTCCAGGGTGTCAGCCACGGTACCATGATCTCTAAAAGCATCCATGGTGGCAGGTGGAATTGTATTGACAGTATCCCTACCAATCAGTTGATCAACATAAATAGTGTCTGGAAATGTCTTATCCTTGCAACTTGTACTGGCCCATAATAAACGTTGGGGTTTCGCTCCTGCAGCCTCAAGTTTTTTCCATCGGTCACTTTGCATCACTTCAAGATAATGCTGATAAGCAAGTTTTGCATTTGCAATGGCAACCTTGCCACGAATAGCTTTTAATGCACCGCTTTCCTTATCCCCTGCGGCGATCCTTTGATCAATTTGCTTATCAATGGCCGTATCAATACGACTAATAAAGAAAGAGGCCACACTGGCAATATGCGCAATATGATGACCCTTGGCAAGATGCGCTTCAAGCCCCTTGATATACGCTTCAAGAACCTGTTTGTACATATCCAAGGAAAATAGTAAAGTTACATTAACATTGATTCCCTCGGCAATGGCCCCTTCAATAGCGGCAATACAAGGTGCTGTTGCTGGAATCTTGATCATAAGATTCTTTTCAGCAACCCTTTTCCATAATCGGCGTGCGTCTTCCAATGTTGCATGCCCGTCCATAGCGATATATGGAGAAACCTCCAAACTGACATATCCATCCAGCCCATGGGTTTTTTCCCATACAGGATACAATACTGAACAGGCCGCACGGATATCATCAATCGCCATTGTTTCATATAAGGTAACAACATCGGTGATTCCCGAAGAAATCAGTTGTTTAAATTGTTCATCGTAGTCAGTGCCATGCCCCATTGCCTTTTCAAAAATTGAAGGGTTGGAAGTAACGCCCTTTAATCCATCTTCATCAACCAGTTTTTTTAACCCACCGCTTTGTGTAAATGAACGCTGGATAAAATCTAGCCAAGGTGATTGTTTATACTGTTCTAATTTAATGAGAGGGTTTTCAACCATTTCTATTTCTTTCCTTAAATATGCTGCGACAAAAAATCCTTCTTAATAAATTAAGAAGGATTCATAACATTTACCTTGTCAATTGTTCCTGTGCCGCTTGTAAAACAGCTTCAAGAGTAAACCCGAATTTTTTCTGTAGATCACCATAGGGAGCAGAGGCACCAAAACCACGCATAGCGATGATTGCACCGGTTGTTCCAGCATAACGATCCCATCCAATGGGAGATCCCTGTTCAACCGCGACACGTGCTGTTATACTAGGAGGCAAAACCTGATCACGATAAGACTTGGACTGTTCTTCAAAAAGTTCCCATGAGGGCATTGAAACAACCCGAACCTTTTTTCCGGATTTTGTTAAAACCTGATAAGCTTCCATAATCAAACCAACCTCGCTTCCTGTCGCCATGAGAATCAAGTCTGGCTTACCTTCACAATCCGCAACAACATAAGCACCCTTTTTAAGCCCTTCTGCCGAAGCATATTGATGGCGGTCAATTGTTGGCAAATTCTGACGGCTTAATGCCAGAATGACTGGTTTAGAATTTTCCTGCATCGCATATTTCCATGCCTCGACAACCTCGTTTGCATCGGCGGGACGAAAGACAACAAGATTAGGCGTTGCCCTGAAGTGAACCAACTGCTCAACTGGCTGATGTGTCGGACCGTCCTCACCAACCCCGATACTATCATGCGTAAAAATATATATGACCGGCAAATGCATCAATGCAGACAAACGGATGGGATTTTTCATATAGTCAGAAAAAATGAAAAATCCTGCGGCATACGAACGCAAACCGCTTAAGGCCATTCCGTTGACAATTGCCCCCATGGCATGTTCACGAACGCCAAAATGAAAATTCCGTCCATCATATGTACCGCCATAAGCAGGATTCTGAAAAACCCCGGCCCCTTCAAAATCCAGATTGCTTTTATTAGAGGGGGCAAGATCTGCAGACCCACCGATTAACCAGGGCACATTCTTTGCAATGGCATTCAATACCTTTCCTGAGCTGGCCCGCGATGCAACCCCTTTGGCATCAGGCGCAAAAATTGGAATATCCTTGTCCCATCCCTTTGGTAGGCGATGATTTAAAATATCCTCGATCTCTTGACCCAACTCAGGATATTTTACCTTATAATCCGCAAACAGCGTATGCCATTTTTGATAAGCTGCAGCCCCTCTTTTACCAATATTGGCTTTAAAATGATCCATTACACCATCAGGGACAAAGAAATCTTTGTCTTCAGGCAAACCAAGATTCTTTTTGGTCGCTTTAACTTCTTCCACCCCAAGCGGTTCACCATGCGCTACTGATTTTCCCGCTTTATTAGGAGACCCATACCCGATAACACTATCAATGACGATGAAACTTGGCATGTCTTTATTTTGACGCGCTTGATTAATCTTATTTTGGAAATCATCGATATCGTTACCATCTTTCACATGATAGATTTTCCATCCTGCAGCTTCAAAACGTTTTTCAACATTTTCTGTAAAGGCAATATTGATATTGCCCTCGATCGTAATACGGTTCCGATCATATACCCAGATAAGGTTACCTAACTTCAAATGTCCTGCAAGAGAGGCCGCCTCATAGGAAATCCCCTCCATAAGATCACCATCACCGCAAAAGGCATAGACATGATAATCGAACAATGGAAATTCTGGTCGATTATAACGTGCAGCAAACCATTCCTGGGCAATCGCCATCCCCACAGACGTTGCAATCCCTTGAGCTAAAGGTCCTGTTGTGGTTTCAATTCCGGTGGTATGCAAATACTCTGGATGACCGGGCGTTTTTGAATTGAGCTGTCTGAATTGACTTAAATCTTCAAGGGTTAAGGCTGGTTTGTTTTCCACTTTACCTTGACGTGTCACTTCCTTAATACCGCTTAAATGAATCATGGCATATAAAAGGGAACAGGCATGACCACCTGACAAAACAAAACGATCGCGGGCCGGCCACAATGGATTCGCAGGATCATAATTTAAAATATTATTCCATAAGGCATATGTCGCGGGTGCCAAGTCAAGCGGCGTACCTGGATGACCAGAGTTAGCTTTCTGCACTTGATCAATTGCAAGTCCACGAATGGTATTAATACATACCTTATCCATATTCATTCAAGTCTCTCCATCAAACAACTTTTAAAATAACTTCGTTAATCATAAATTTAATCGTTTTTTTTAAATCAATTTATATCACCCAATAAAAAAGGAAAAAAAATCGATTGTTCAAATTACAAAAATTTTATCCTACAAAGCTATCAATTAACTTAAGATCGAATTGTTAATATTCCGATAAATTCTGACCCCTGCCAAATGTTCAATTAATAAAACATTTTATCTGTAATCAATTTTATCGATTATATTAAATTATATTAAAATCATACACTTTTATAAAACTTTCTCCTATAAAAGAAATCTTATTTTTCTTGATCTTTCTTTTTTATACGCGGCACTATAAAATAAAAACCAGATTTTTGTTCATTAACTCTCAATAATATGGCAATACCATGACGGTTTCATCTTCTCTTGATTCTAGTTCTTCCCCTGAATTCACTTCACAGGAAATAGAAACGCTTTATTTCAATTCTGCTAGAGAAGGTTCACTTCCTTTGCTTGAAGAATTCATCGCCGCGGGTATGAATATCAATCATCAGAATGAAAAAGGATATACTCCTCTCATCTTAACCACCTACAATAATCATCATGATGCAACGGCTTTCCTATTAAAAAGCGGGGCAAATCCTGATCTGCGGGATAAAACAGGTGCAACGGCTTTAATGGGCGTAGCTTTCAAAGATCATGTTGAAATGGCCAATCTTTTAATTAAGGCTGGTGCCTCGGTTGATATTCCCAATAATCTAGGACGCACACCTTTGATGTTTGCAATCCTTTTTAACCGAAACGACATGACTGAAATTTTATTAAAAGCCGGGGCGAACCCTCTGCACGCCGATGGGGAAGGCATTACACCCTTAAAACTTGCAGAACAACAGGGGAATAAACATCTAATATACTTACTTGAAAACTATCAAAACATTTAAATTTCATAATTTTTTAAATAGGTATATCCTTATGCAAAACCGTTATTGGAGTTCTTTTGTCAAAAATTTAGTTCCTTACACACCTGGGGAACAACCCAAGGTAAATAATCTTATCAAACTTAATACAAATGAAAATGCGTATGATATATCTCCCAACGTGTTAAAAGCCATACAGGCAAATACCAACAATTTATTAAAATTGTACCCCGATCCTACATCCCAGGCCCTTTGTCAATCCTTGGCTGATTTACACCATATCCAACCAGACCAGATTTTCGTCGGTAATGGCTCTGATGAGGTACTTGGGTTTGCCTTTCATGCCTTATTAAAACATGAAAAACCTATTCTCTTTCCAGATATAACCTATAGTTTTTACCCTGTTTACTGCAATCTTTTCAATATTGACTATAAAACCATTCCCCTAACCGAAAATTTCAAGATTGACCTTGAACAATATGATGCAGAGGATGCTTGCGGGATCGTCATTGCCAACCCCAATGCTCCAACTGGCTTGCTGATTGAACAGGAGACAATCCGGCATTACCTTGAAACACACCCTGAACAAATTGTTATTATCGATGAAGCCTATATAGATTTTGGTGGAAAATCAGTTATTCCCCTTATCAATCAATTTCAAAATCTTCTAGTTGTTCGAACTTTCTCGAAATTTCACGCCTTTGCAGGATTACGGGTTGGTTATGCAATTGGAAACACACAATTAATTGAGGGTATTAGACGTGTAAAGGACAGTTTTAATTCATATCCCTTAGATCGATTGGCACAAATTGGTGCGATTGCATCAGTAAAAGACATTCAATGGTCTGTTAATAATGCCCGACAGATTATCAAAAACAGAGATTACCTGATCAACGCTCTTTCTGAATTAGGATTCACAACTCTCGATTCAAAATCAAATTTTGTTTTTACATCTCATCCCGAGATATCTGGTGAAAAACTTGCAATTCAGTTAAGAAAAAATAAGATTTTGGTAAGACATTTTAATCTCCCACGAATTCAAAACTGGCTTAGGATAACAATTGGCACAGAAAAAGAATGTCAAATCCTGATACAGGTCATAAGCACAATAATATCAACTAATTGACAATACAAAATAAATAAGATTAACTTAAAATTTATATTAGTAACAATCATTTGAAATGAGGTGTGTTATAATGTCTCATCCCTATTCCCAGCTTTTTTTTTCAAAAAAAAATGATTTATCCAAAATTGTTTTAATTAATTTTGTTATATATCAAGCGCTGATTAATCAACATTCTGCATATGCGGTTGGAAATTCCCCTATTGTTAATCAGGGCGCATCTCCATCAACAAATATTAGCGGTGCAACCCCGGTAAAAAAATCCCCTCCACCAGCCACAATCCTTGATAAGGATACAGGTCAGGCACCCGAAAACAACGATATGTTATTGGGAAATATTTTGGGATTACGTTCCCTTATGGCACAATATGGTCTGACCCTCACCCTGGTGGATGTCAATGAGGTATGGGGAAATCCTTATGGGGGGATCAAGCAGGGTGCTGCCTATACAGGTTTGACCACAGTTACCTTGAACTGGGATCCCGAGAAAGTGACAGGAATTAAGAATGGTCTTTTTAACATTAGCGCCCTGCAACTTCGAGGACGGGCTTTTACGGCAGAAAATATAGGAGCCTATAACTCTACCAGTGGTTGGGAAGGCGATCGCTCGACACGCCTATGGGAGCTATGGTATCAACAGGGGTTTTTCGATAATAAAATGACCATTCGCATCGGGAAATTAAGTTTGGACCAGGAGTTTAACATCAGCGATTATGCAACGCTATTCATTAACTCCTCTTTTGGATGGCCCATGATTCCATCAGTCAATACCTATAGTGGAGGAATTGACTATCCCGTTGCCTCTCCTGCAATCCGTTTCAGTTTTCAACCCAATGATCACTGGACGGACCTTTTTGCAGTTGCGGACAGTAATCCCAACAATGTTTCTTTTTGCAATCCATCCGGACCATTTACCTGTGATCCGTATTCCAAGCATCAATCAGGAACACATTTCAATTTTACTACCGGGGTATTCATAACCAATGAAATTCAATATCATCTGAATCCTGGCAATGAAGATGATGAAAAATATACAGCTTATCCTGGAACTTATCGGTTGGGAGCCTATTTTGATAGTTCAAAATTCCCGGATCAACGTTATAACAGGGATGGGGATCCATTAGGAAATCCGGACAATCCCCAAACAATGCTCAACCATCGCCATACCTGGTCAGTTTATGGAATTATGGATCAAATGATATGGAGAAACCCGGGAAACAAAAAAGAATCTCTTGGCATATTTGGAAGAATGCAAGTCAGCCCAACTGACCGCAGCCCCATCAATTATGCAGGAGATGCAGGGATTGTCTATAAGGGACTTCTCAATCGGGAACATGATTCCCTAGGTTTTGGCTGGGGATTTGCCCATACTGGCAACCGTGCCAGACATTATGACCGTGATTACCGCAATTTTGCGGATCCATACTGGTGTGTTCGAAAAACAGAACATCATATCGAGCTCGCCTGGCAAATACAGGCCACATCATGGCTAGAGCTAAAACCTGATTTTCAATATGTCTTCCGTTCCGGTGGAGGATTAAATCTTGAGGAAAATAGTAAAAAGAAAATTCCAAATGCCGCCATTTTTGGATTGAGATCTACGGTCAACTTTTAAAAAAAGGTTATATACATTATCGATAAATCGGTAATGTATATAACTTGTATTTTATTTTTTTAAAATTTAGGAAATTCTTTTCGAAATACTGTCCGCAAGTTGCGTTAACAGCAAACAGCAAGAAGTTGCACCAGCATCCAAAATACCTTTTGAACGTTCACCCAAACGACTGGCACGACCTATTTTTGCAACAAGATTGCGGGTGGATTCCTTACCATCATGTGCTGCCTGTTTCATAATAATCAAAGCTTCATGAAATGTTTTTCCGGATTCATTCGCTTTTTTGAATCCTTCAATTGCAGGCATTAAAGTATCAACCAAACATTTATCACCCTGTTTGGCAGAACTAATTTCCTGTAATTCATGCAACCCTTTTGAAAGCATTTCCTTGAATTCATTTGAATTCAAGGTATTTTTACCTTGAATTGCCTCAGCCCATCCAGCAAAAATACTGCCATATAAAGGCCCCATTGAACCACCAATCCCCTCCATCAGGGAATCACTTAATATTTCAAAGGCTTCTGACAATGAAAGATTTTTCCCATCAATACGATGTTTGCAAATGTTAAATCCCTTTGCCATATTGATCCCATGATCACCATCACCGATCGCACCGTCAATCTCACTTAAATAATCACGGTTATTCACGATACAGCTGATTAGATCATCAACAATCTCGGTACCATTTTCAATCTTAGCCACTTCTGTCATGCCATTTACTCCTGTACCAAACCCAAAGAACGTGCAGGAACATCAATCAGTTTTTTTAATTCCGCATCTAATTTCATAACGGAAAGCGTCACACCCATCATTTCAAGAGAAGTAAAATAATTTCCCACATAACAGCGATGGATCTTGACATTTTTAGCCTTCAAAAGACGTTCAACCTCTGCATAATAGATATAAAGCTCCATAACAGGTGTTGCTCCAAGGCCGGAAACCAGCACGACCACTTCAGATCCGGGTTCAAAAAGACCTTCCTCCATGATTGGATGAAGCATGGTTTCCGCCATCTCTTTTGCCGTTTCTATAGGAACAACCTTGATTCCAGGTTCACCATGATGGCCAATACCCAATTCCATTGTTCCTTTTTCAATATGGAAATTTGGTTTTCCAACTGCAGGAATAGTACAAGAACTCAAGCCAACCCCAATTGAGCGACAGTTATTTATTGCTTTTTGGGCAGCGGCAATAACACCATCAAGATCATATCCTTCGGCAGCGGCAGCCCCACCAATTTTCCACATAAGGATTTCACCCGCAACACCGCGGCGTTTCTCTATTTCACTGGCCGGTGCGGAAGCGACATCATCATTGGCAACAACTGTTTTGACTGTAATACCAGCGGCTGTGGCCTTCTTTATTGCCATCTTGACATTCATATTATCGCCAGCATAATTGCCGTATAAACAAGCAACACCAGCACCTGAATCTGCGGCTTTCATCGCATCCAAAAATGCACCAGCAGTGGGAGAGGAAAAAATTTCCCCAATTGCAACCGCATCAACCATATTTTTACCCACATATCCCAGAAAGGCTGGTTCATGACCGGAACCGCCACCTGTAATAATGCCAACTTTACCTTTTTTTTCTGAACCTGAATATTTTAGAACTCTAGAATTATCCGTTTTTTCAAAAAATTCTGGATGGGCGACGACATATCCCTCGATTGCATCTTCAACGACTAAATCTGGATCATTAATAATTCTGTTCATTGTCATTATTTATTCTCATTATTTTTTATTTCTTTTTATTGAATGGTAAATCCACCATCAATGACTAAATTAGCACCATTCACAATAGATGCTTCAGAGCTGGCAAGATAAACAGCTGCAGCGGCAATCTGTTCGGGTTCAGCAAAACGGCGCATGGGAATTTGCGCCTTCATATCCTCACCAACTTTACCTGCCCATGCTTTTTTCCCAAGTTCCGTCAAAACAACGGTTGGAGAAATCGCATTAACATTGATCCCATGAGGTCCCCATTCCAATGCCAGTACATGTGTCAATCCAATAACACCTGCCTTACTGGCACAATAAGCAGCATGTTTTTGCAAGGCAATAACCCCCGCCTGTGAAGCCATATTAATAATGGATCCACTCTTTTGTTTTAACATCACGTTTCCCACTGCCTGGGCAACCCAATAGGTACCAGTTAAATTGATATTAATAGTCGCATTCCACATTTCTTCACTGAGCGTTTCAGCTGCATCAAGCAAAGCAACACCCGCACAATTTACAGCAATATCTATACGACCAAAATGATCAACAACTTTTTTTACTGCCTGATCAACCTGTTTTTTATTCGTTACGTCAACCTGGATACCAATAGCATTATCTGGACCTAGATTTTTTGCGACTTGATCAATGGTATCAAGCCGGTCCAACAACGCTACCTTTACACCTTTTTGTAAAAAAGTCCGCACAATCTCGTTTCCAATACCGGCAGCCCCCCCGGTAACAAGTGCAGTTTTACCTGATAAATCAAACATTTGATTTGTTGACATAAATCTCTCCTTAATAGGCTATAATGTTTCTTCTATTGCCACACCAACTTCTCGATCAATTGTTTCATTTTTATATTGTTGAACCTTGACAAAAATCATTAATGCTGCAGCAACAAAATAGAGCCCGATATAAATATACATCACCCCGAAATTACCAATGATCCCTTGAAAAAGCATGACAATTGCATAACCAAAAAAGTAACTCATTCCTGCACCAAAATTAAGAATTGACATGGCCGCACCCTTATTTTCAGGGGCAAGATTTGGCATAATGGCTGATAAAGGGACAAATGCTGCAAGCAATGCACCATATACAGCGGCGCATATTTTTATGGTAAAAAGATCCGCATGAATAGAAATGCAATAGGTATATGCCATAACGCTCAATGCACAGCCTATACAGCCAAACCACATAACAACGTTACGCCATCCCAATTTGTCACTTGCGGCCCCAAAGATAAGATTGAATACAACATTACCCATCCATAAATACACGGCAACCTCAAGCCACGCATTTTCAGCATATCCCATACCGAATAAAAAAGTTGGCATAAAAACTGAAAAACCGTATGCGGCACTTGTATTAATCATCCGGACAAGACCACCAATCCCCACTTTTGGTTTTTCATAAACAATCGTTAAACCTTTTAACAAATGTTTTAATGAATGGGTTTCATCATCTTCTGGATAATTATTTTGGGCAGATTTTTTCCCACTTAGACTCAATGCAATAACAGCACCTACAGCAACAAAAATCAATGCTGTCCACAATAAATGCAGATTTTCCATATGGAAATAATAAAGCATAATATTTGAATAGCCAGTTCCCAGAACGGAAATCCCACCTGCATAAACAAGCCAGAACATACCGACAGCTCCTCCCAACCGTTCACGGGGAGCCTCATAAGCAACGGAAACTAGAAAACCATAAGCGAACAGAGGATAAGCAAGTCCCCGCACTGCATAGGTAGGTAATATAACGCTAAAATTATAAGTTGGAATACCAAAAACCAAAAAAAGAAATGACCCTACAAAAAAAAGGACAAGTCCAATGGTCATCACTTTCCGAACCCCGAAAATCTCTGCCAAAACACCTGAAAGCCATGATGAAATGGCAACCATCAATCCATAAACCGTGAAAATGGTAGAAGCCTGATGTGCAGTTAGACCATGCTGTTGTAAAAAGGGAGACAACCAGTTCTGTTCCAGCCCTTCACCAGCCATGAAAATTAATACTCCAAAATAACCCAACATCAATTTTGGAGAAATGAAAAGTCTCTCTATGACTTTGTTCACGTGCAGGCCTCCCTCTTAGTAAATAAATTACTTTCAAATAATTAGATGGCTAAAATTCAATAAATTATAAATTTGGATCGAGTACGACCTTTAAAGAACCCACTCCTTTTTTCATTATGTCAAAAGCTTCCTTAAAATCTTTTAATGGGAAAACATGCGTTACAACGCCCTCCGTTGGAAAATCACCATTTTGTATTCCCTTGATCACCATGGGATAGCAATAAGGACCCAAATGCGACCCCAAGACATCCAACTCCTTACGATCGCTAATGATACTCCAGTCAACCGATACCGGATCTTTGAATACAGAAAATTCAACAAAACGACCAAGTTTGCGAATCATTGACAGACCCTGTTCTACTGATTTGCCTGCACCCGTAGCTTCAATATAAATATCGCAACCATATCCTTCGGTCATATCCTTGATTTTCTTGACAACATCTTCACGGGCTGGATTCATCACGATATCAGCACCGAATTTCTTAGCCAATGCTAAACGATCATCATTCAAATCAAGAACAACCAGTTTGTCGGGACCGGATTTTTTCAATGCGCCAATCATACCTAAACCCAGAGTGCCCGCACCAGATAGCACCACAAAATCTCCCAACTTAACGCTTGCACGTTGCACGGCATGTAATGAACAGGCATATGGTTCAACCAGAACAGCCTGTTTCATGGGAAGATCGTCTGGCAAATGATAGTTGATCGCTTCTTTAGGCAATTTTATATATTCTGCCATGCCGCCATTAACGTTGTTTTGAAAACCGTAAAGATCGTGTTTTTCACACATCCAGTATTCACCACGTTTACAGAAACGGCATTCCCAACAAGGAACAATTTGTTCGGAAATAATACGATCATTCAGTTTGAAATCTTTGATTTTATCGCCATAGGCAACAACATGCCCAATAAATTCATGACCGGGTATCATAGGAGCCTTAATATAGGCAGGCTGTTTTTCATCCCCCCAAAAACTTGGTGCCCCATCAAATGCTTTGGTATCCCCAGCGCAAATTCCACATGCCTCTACTTTAACAAGAATTTCTTCAGACCCAATTTGTGGTACAGGAACCTCTTCCAAACGGTAATCATGTGGCGCATAAGCAACAATTGCTTTCATTGTCTTGGGAATATTATCTATTTTCGTAATAGAAGATTTACCGTTTTTTTCCATCATTTTTCTCTGCTCATCTGTAATGTTTACTATGATGATCAGTCAGAATATATTCAAAAACAAATAAACTTCTTGTGATCTTTTAATCTAAATTACTTGTATATTTATTGGTGAAAAACTTTATAAAATACATGCCATAAATGGGAATCTTTAAAAATATTTTAATACACCAATACAATGAAATATTTTGAGAAATTTTAAGGAATATAAAAATGCCTTCTATTGCTATCGGCTGCGATGATGCTGCTGTTGACTTAAAAAATAAAATCGTAGACTGGCTTCAATCCAACAATATTGAAGTGACAGACTACAGTAGCGATTCCAATCGCGATTCAAATCTGTATCCGGATATTGCCTGGTCTGTAGGACAGGCAATCAAGTCCGGCAAACATGAAAGAGGGATTTTGATTTGTGGCACTGGAATAGGAATGGCAATTGTTGCAAATAAGATACCCGGCATTCGTGCGGCTCAATGCCATGATACCTATTCCGCCGAACGGGCCAGAAAAAGCAATAATGCACAAATCATCACATTGGGTGCCCGTGTTATCGGTGAAGAACTGGCAAAAACAATTCTTCAGGCCTGGCTTGATTCTGAATATGAAAAAGGTAGATCAGAGCCTAAGGTAAAAAGAATTGCGTATTACGAAGATAAAGCAATTTCCGAGTAATCCTACATAATTCCATAGACTATTAATTGATATCGATTAATAGTCTATGGAACAGGAGATACCCGTATCAATCATTTGACGAAACTGTATAAAAAGATAACTGACAGGTCATATCCTCACTGCAGGAAGCGATTTTATGATATTGGCGTGGCTTTATCATTTCAGGTTGATGCACAACTGAATATTCAGTTTCTTTCTCAATTTCTTTTTTATCATTCAAAAATTCCATTACCAAAGATCCTGATAATATCTTTAATTTTGCCCAGACACCCTCTTTTGTATTATGGCATTCCTTGAAAGATTTTGGTAAAGTTTTTACATTCCATATTGGCAAAGTTTTATAGCAAACCAATTTACCATCCCCATAATTCTGTTTTACAGCATTCATCATTTCCTCATTATCTATTAAAAATAATCATGATTTAGATTCTATACTTAAATATATTCCAATTTGTTACAAATTTACTCAATTTTATTATCAGACCTATAAAAATCGGGACATTTCAAGACGGGTATTGCAATTTCCTGACCTTTTTTTTGAGATTCAATACAGAATTCGGCCACATAAGTCGCCATATATCCCCGCCATGCGTCCGGACCTTGTAATTTTCCAACCAGACATTCATTAATGAATTCCTGTATTTCAATATTATAGGCTTCCAAAAACCAATCCTGCCAATTTGCCAAAATTTGATCATACCGTTTTTCATGCTGGCATATTGAAACAGCAGCAGGAGCGGGTAAGCTGGCCACACCTTCTTCACCCACAATTTCACATTTGATATCGTAACCATATTGACAGTTTACAAATAATTCCACATTAATTCTGATTCCTGATTGGGTTTCCAAAAGTGCAAACTGAGGATCCTGCAAGCCTTTTGGCGCTTTTGATGTTTTACGGATTGGAATCATACTTACGGTAACAAATTCATCGTTCAACAACCAACGAAATATATCCAGTTCATGAATTAAGGTATCCGTTATAACCATTTCAGATGTAAAATTCTCTGGACACTCCTGATTCCTATGTGCCGCATGTATCATCAAGATCTGGCCTAATTTTTTATCTTGAATGATTTTTTTCAGTTCTTGATATCGCCGATCATAAGAGCGCATAAATCCAACCTGAACTAAACGTTTTCCATATGTTTGCTCAGTCTCGATGATCGCTTGACATTCCTCGATTGTCGTTGCCAGCGGCTTTTCACAAAAAATGAATTTTTTTGCCTCAATGCTAGACAATATATATTCCGCATGGGTTTTACCTGAAGAGGCAATGATAATTGCATCCACCTCTTTCGCTTGAATCAAATCGTTCCCTGATTCATATGCTTTAGCATCCAATCCATATGTGGAAATGGCATTCTGTGCAGATTTTTTATCAATGTCACTGACAGCAACAACCTCGACTCCTGATAAAAAGTTGGTACATCGTTTGATATGATCCTGACCAATAGCTCCAGTACCAATGATTCCAATCTTTAACGTTTTGTTACCTGATATTTGTTTAATCATCATCGAACTCTTTTCTTGGATTTTTTTATTTAAACAAAATGACAAAAAAATAAATAAAATATTTCTGTCATCATCCAATTAAATGTAATAGTTATATAAACTACTGAACTGTAATAACAATAAAACTATTTATAATTACGAACAAATATTTTTTTATTAAAAATTGCTATTTCAATCTTTTATAAATAGAATGAAATTACTTTGAAATAACACATTTGTTATTTTTCATACTTACGGAATATTGGTAACATAATTGTGTATTTTATATGTTTATTCCAGTAAGGAACATTTCATGGCTCAAGCTCTTGTACTTGAAGAAAAAGGCAAATTAAGTATCCGTAACATTGATTTACCCTCTACAGTAGGGGATAATGACGTTAAAATAAAAATACGTAATGTTGGTATTTGTGGAAGTGATGTACATTACTACACACATGGAAAAATTGGCCCTTTTATCGTAAATCAACCAATGGTGCTCGGGCACGAGGCTTCTGGTATTGTTATTGAGACAGGCAAAAATGTTGAAAATTTAAAGGTTGGGGATCGTGTATGTATGGAGCCCGGCATACCCAATCCACACTCACGCGCAACAAAACTCGGTATTTACAATGTTGATCCTGACGTCGTGTTCTGGGCAACCCCACCCGTTCATGGATGCTTAACGGAAACGGTTGTACATCCCGCTGCTTTTACATTTAAACTGCCCGACAACGTATCTTTCGAGGAAGGTGCCTTTGTTGAACCTCTTGCCATTGGCGTTCAGGCTGCCGTAAAAGCCCGATTAAAACCTGGCGATATCTGTTTAGTGACAGGATGTGGTCCAATTGGTATTCTGACCGCACTTGCCGCACTTGCCTCTGGCGCAAGCAAGGTTTTCATCTCTGATCTTGCTCAACCCAAACTGGATATTGCCAAACAATATCATGGCATTATCCCAATTAATTTGAAAAATGAATCCGTAGAGGAAAGAGTCAAGGCGGAATGCGGTAAAGACTGGGGGGCAGATGTCGTTTTTGAGGCTTCAGGACATCCCTCCGCTTATGATACCGTATTGGCCTGTGTCCGCCCTGGTGGAGCCATAGTATTTGTAGGGATGCCCGTTGACAAGATCCCCTTTGATCTTGTTACTGCACAAGCAAAGGAAATACATATGGAAACAATCTTTCGATATGCACATGTTTATGACCGGACCATTAATCTGATTGCTTCTGGAAAGATTGATATCAAGCCATTAATTTCTGGAGTTTATCCATTCTCAAAAAGTATCGAGGCTTTTGAACGGGCCGCATCAGCACAACCTACTGATGTAAAATTGCAAATTGAAATGCCCGAATAAGATTCTTCTGAATTTTATTCCGATACAAAGCCCGAAACCAATTCAATTCGGGCTTTTTTTATAAACTTATCATGCTCAAAGATTACTTATGAATAATATCCAAACAAAATCACGTATGATGATGGGAATGCCAGTCTCTCTGTTTTGGGGGTATATTGCCATTGCCCTTTTCATGATTGGCGACGGTCTTGAACTGAATTTCCTTTCCAAATACATTGTTACACTGGGATTCGCAGAAAAAAAAGTCAGCCTTATTTTTGCTGCTTATGGGTTAACCGCTGCAATTTCAAGCTGGCTTTCTGGCGTTCTAGCTGAAACATTTGGTGCAAAAAAAATCATGATGGTTGGTGCCATTACATGGATTGTTTTTCACGCAGCCTTTATGCTTTTCGGAGTTATACCTCATAACTATTACATGATGTTGCTATTCTATGGTCTACGCGGTTTTGCTTATCCCTTATTCTTTTATGCATTTTTCTATTGGGTTGTAAAAGAAACCCCTGACAGCCAGCTTGCCTCGGCAGTGGGGTGGATCTGGTCCATGTTCACCATAGGGTTTGGCATTCTCGGAAATTTGTTACCGATTTATTCTGTCCGTTACTTTGGCGAGATCAACACTTTATGGCAATCCATAGGCTGGGCAACTGCAGGTGGTGCAATCGCCTTTTTCCTTCTCAAGGCACCCGTTATGGAAAAAAAAAATCATCAGATTCATTCATTCGAACACAAATTTAAAGGTATTATCCAAGATCTCTCACTCGTTTTTTATAATCGTGATCTGGCAATTGCACTCATAACCCGTGCGATCTGTAACTTTTCCCTTTTTGGTATTCTTGCGGTCGTAATGCCTATTTTCTACACGTCTGAACATGGTGGACATTTTACGGATGAACAATGGAAAATTATCAGCCTTAGTATATATCCTATCCAACCTTTTACCAATGTTCTATGGGGCATTATCGGCGATCGTATCGGTTGGTTAAAGCAAATGCGATGGGCGGGATTTATAGGATGTGGAACGGCAACCATCCTGCTTTATTTTATTCCGGTCTGGTTTCCCGGAAATATATGGGCTAGCATATTCGGAATCCTGTTTTTTGCCCTGACCATTACAGCCTTTGTTCCAATGGGAGCCATTTTTCCAATGTTAACACCTGAACATAAAGGGGCAGCCGTATCCATTCAAAATCTTGGTGGTGGTCTAAGCAATTTTGGCGGACCCGCTTTGGTTTCTCTCATTCTTTTTACAGGATTGGGACATTTTAGCGTCTTCATAATTTTTGGTTTCTTATATTATTGTGCGGCAATCATGACCTATTTTATCCGCCTCAAACAACCCGGTGTTGATAAACCTTTTTAATTACAATTAACGTAACAACAATCAGCAATCACCCAGACGCTATATAACAATATAACCATATTAGGTTAATACCCCTAATATGGTTAAACAATACACGACTAGTTTATTTTACCTCTTTCCCTATAACGGTCATTACGAACATAAATGTAAGAATCCGTTGCAATATGGGTATAATCATTTTTCAAAACTATCAATACGCAATTCAAGAACTGATCTGGCATATATTTGCCCCATATTATTGATGGATCATAATAAATAAGTGGTGGCTTATTTTTAGGCAAATCTTTACAAAGGTCCCGTTCATAATGATGCCAAGGATGTGAAGCGTAGTCTGCCTCCCATGGTAAATAAGCGTGATATTTTTTTATGGGCAAACGGTTAGCCAAAATATAAATATCTGGATTATAAGGTATAGATAATATTCTTTCGTTTTTATCAACGTAAAACCAAATTGCTTTCGTATCTTCATTATATCCTTCACGAAAGGCATGCCATTGATAGGCATTACGTTGTCGCTTGTCTAAAATATTGGGAGAGGTTACTGCATATTGATCAATGATAAAAAAGATGCAAAAAGTTGAAATGACAGAGAAAAACAGGGAAATATCCGGCTTGACTTCCGTTGATTTTATAAAAGCAACGATTATTAAGGTTACAGAAGCAATAAGGAAAGCACCATTTTGAAACAGGATACTTCCTCGAGCCTGCAAACCCAGAATCCCGCACAATACAAGACATGCACTTATTTTATATTTTCCTTTTGCAACCAGGATAATCCCCCCAAAACAAAACGAAAATAAAGCAAATGTTTCAACAATATAATTAGAGGAAAAAAATGGAATCAAACTTAGAAAAAAATTGCTTAAATTGAAGGGAATGTATCGTGCATAATTCATTTGGTTGGTGATGAAATGAAAGGCAACCATTCCACCTATATCTCCATATATACCTAACCAGACAAGCATCATAATGATAGATGTCAAACACCCCGACAAACTTGTCACGAATATCGAAACATATTTTCTATGATCTATACAAATTCCATTGATAACAACAAGAAATAAAATAAAGGCGGTTATTGCAAAAGGATAGGCAATAAAAGGCAAAAGCGTGATAAAAAATCCTCCTGTAAAGGCCTGTATCCGTGACGGCTTTATGTCATAAATCATGGGAATAACAAGAGTGACCAAACCAATAGCTGCAAAACACCCACCTAATGTCCAATAATTATCAAGATATAAACCCTGTATAAGCCAGATACTTGAAATGAAACCAAACCACAAAGCGGTTACGAGATAACGTTGCCAAAAATAATGAAAAATTGGAGAAAAAAATAAACACAGGGCAGCTAACATTGCGCTAAACGAAGAAATAAGTCTCAACAGCCATACTTCTGAGAAACCAACAATTAATCCCATCATCCATGTCAGCATATAAATTACGGGACCATGATAATCTATATAGTCCCTGTAAAGTTTGTCCCCTTTATGAATGGCTTGTGCACCTACAAAATGACCTGATTCGTCTGTAAATCTTAAAAAACCTAAACCTTTTATATTTTCATATAAAAATAATGCAAAACACAAAATTAAAAACAGGAATGAAATAATGGATGCCTTGTTTTTTTTAAAATGATTCGGATACATATCCAATAATTCTCTTTGAAATTATTACCTGTGTATAACAATTGTTTTCCACGATTATATGAAAAGATACAAGATATTTTCTTGAATGAAGATGATCTATACCAAGGCCATAAATATGATTTCAAATCGTCAATGAATCCATTTATTTTTTACCTGATAGTATATCCTATGAATTCATGCCTTTAATTCAACGTAAATTCAGCAAGAGCCGTTTTTCCCATTTCATCCATTACCGTCAATTGTTGCTTTCCATGATTATGAAAAACATGATCAAAACTTTGATTTCCATCAGTTTCCTGAATAAGATAACCATTTAGGAACCACCATTTTTTCTTTGTCCCCCCAAGGGCAGATAATTTTAAAGTTAACGGATGCATATTACTGGGAGGCAACTGTAAATGGTCTCCGTTTTTTACACCTATAATGGATAAGGAAGAAGATTCCATCAAAGATAAGGAGGGACAGGATAAATCCTGTGTGGGCAGACGATTGTGACGCTGTTCTGTAAGGGGCAACCAAGGTTCAAGTGCAATTGGCCACAGATCAATTTTTTTTTCAATGGCTCCTGGACAATCAGACGATACTTGAAATCCTCGTTTATTGATCCATACCGTTTGGCTGATACCCGTTCCTAACGGTTGATCGGCCATTTCCAAAGTGGGTGGAACTATATGGTTTATAATCCATGCGGTCCTTTTTTGTCGGCAATTTTGATCCCTATCCGGCAATATCTGTCCAGATGGCCAACATATCTGTGCCACGCTTACTGTTGCCGGCTCATAATCTTTAATACTATATGAAAACGTCTGTGAAGCTTGGTTTCTGACCATATCATATACTTGAAATAATAAGGGGGTTGCGGAAGCTATTCCATATTGGCCTGCCACAGGTGTGCCATCAGGTCTTCCAATCCAGACCCCCATTATATGATGTCTACCAACGCCAACAGCCCAAGCATCCCTATATCCGTAACTTGTCCCTGTTTTCCATGCCAAATGATCCTGCTGAAAAATCTGCCGATCAAAATTACTGTCCAATGGACTTTCCCCTTCCAGAATTTTCCGAATAACCCAGGCTGAACCTTCAGACAATAATGGCCGTTCACTCATGGATCCATTATTCTTGAAACGTAACATTGCAACCTTCCCCTTTCTTGCGAACACGCTATATGCTGTAACAACATTTTCCAAAGACGTGCCAATCCCGCCAAGAATAATTGCCAAATTTGGTTCAACCATTTGAGGCAGTTTTAATCCAATGCCGGCACCTGTTAATTTGCCGTAAAATTTTCTGGCTCCATAAACTTCCAACACTTGTACGGCTGGTAAATTAAGTGACCGTCGCAATGCCTGGCTTACTGAAACGGGTCCAACAAATGAAGAAGAAAAATCCTCTGGCCTATAATGACCAGATTGTCTTGGTACATCCTGCAATAAGGATTCAGAATGGATAAGCCCTTCATCCATGGCCAACCCATAAAGAAAAGGCTTTAATGTTGAACCGGGTGAACGGATAGCGGTTACCATATCCACATAACCAAAACGCTGTTTATCCTGTAAATCTACAGAGCCGAGATAGGCCTTAACCTGCATTGTCGCTGAATCCACCACCAAAATGGCAGCGGAATTATGCGGTGGCAAACGGTTTTTCCAATTTTCAAGAAGTTCCTCCAAATGACGTTGCATATCTATATTGATAGTGCTATGAATGACTGCATCTTTGTTCTGAAGTAATAATCGTCTCGCCAATAAGGGAGCCAATTGTGGTATCTGACGTTCACTTAATAAAACATTTTCCCCTTTAATTTCCTCAATATCTCTCTTTGACCATACCTTGAATTGAGCCAGCCGCTCCAGAACTTTGTCACGGGCCTTCTTGGCACGCTCAGGATAACGATCTGGTCGTAAACGGCTGGGCGCTTGTGGTAGAACAGCCAGCAAGGCTGCCTCTCCTTTGGTAAGTTGATCCGGTGGTTTACCAAGATATGTCCAACTCGCCGCCGCAATACCCTCTACCATTCCCCCATAAGATACATGATTTAGATAAATGGTTAGAATCTGTTCTTTATTCAAATGCCATTCAAGTTGCAACGCCCGGAAAATCTGCCCAATTTTTCCCAAATAAGTATGGGGACAGGGATCAACAATACGGGCAACCTGCATTGAGAGCGTACTACCACCCGATACGATATGATGATGATAAATATCTTGTCCAAAAGCCCTGCCCAAAGCGACAGGATTAATGCCGGGATGATGATAAAACCACCGATCTTCATAGGCTAACAAAGCCTGAATATAATATGGAGAAACCTGTTGGATGGTAACAGGATAACGCCAGACCCCTTTTTGATTGGTAAAACGCCATAAGGGCGTTCCATCCTCTGCCAAAACGACACGAGAAGAACTGATATTTGGTAAAGGAAGAGGGTTGGTTTTATCCGCTATAAATAACCCAATACAAATAAATAAACAGAATATTACCCCTTTTCGATAAATCTGACCTATCACACGCACTATACACACCATTTATTTCTAATAAAAAAGGCGTACACCATCATATATTGATGCACACCTGATTATGACCTTTTTATTAATTTTTTAACGTGCTTTAACTATTAATGTCATATTGCCACTGGTCCTTGCAAACCGGCCTGGCTGATACATCGACTGTAATGTTGCCGATGGTATGTGATACCTTCCAGGTGTCACCGCACGGGCCAAATAAACCAGTTCAGTTTTATTTGTAAGATCCAATTGGGCTACATAACGGTCATCACGATATTCTTGATGTTGAATGGATGCTTCCTGCATTTTTTCAAGAGATTTTTTAATTACCTCCCCTGCATTTTCCAAATTGACAGAAGCATTTGAAAGATCTTGATTTTCCAGCTCAAATCCAGCGGGCAGGAAATCAACCACCAAAGCGTCGTGCATTCTTGAAAACGAAAATATCTTAATTCTAACCAATATAAGATCACCCGTTTTGACATTTTTCAAATCCACTGGATTACCGTAAATATCAAAAAATTCTCTTTCTATGTTCAGTTCCTTTTTCTGAACCTGTACAGGAGCCCGTAACGGATAACCGGATAAACCGAGATTTGGATATAGATCAACATCTCCCGTTTTGCTGGCAAGGCGAAGCGTATTGATCTGTCTCATTTCCTGATCATTGAATTGCAAAAAAGATTTTTGGTTTGTCAGGTTATAATGATTCCCTGCCACGTCGACCTCAACCTTCCAGTTTTTAGCGGATTTTGAAACATAGCGATATCCTGCCAGAAAAATTGCATTCTTTTCCTGTGTAGACAAATATATTTTATCTTCAATTTGATGACTTAAAGCAAACAGCCTTTGTATAACAACGTCATCACTGACCAAATGATTATCCTGTAAAAGTGCAAGAATTAACGCATTATCACGAATATCACTTCCATAATCTCCTATCCACCAATCATGAACACGTTGCCCATAATGTAAACCTTCATTTAAGGTCTGTGCAGAACGTCCCTCATCTCCCATTAGCTTTAATGCTGCTGACAACTGAATTAAAGAAAATCCTGATGGTGCCTGTTTACGATGATTGTAAAGATTTCTTAATGCGGCTAAAGGTACCTGTTTTGTTCGTGCCAATACATATCCAGCATAGGCTTGAACCGTAAAACGCGATTCATTAAAGTCACGACTGTAATAAGGGTCAATCTCATTGCCGTTTTGAACATATATTAACAAACGTTTTAAAGCATTTTGCAAGGCATCTTCAGGAATCATATAACCCCGGTCCCGTGCCTGAATAAGGAAATCCGTGATATAAACGGTTAACCAATATTCTTCTGGGCTGTCACTGCTCCATAACCCAAATCCCCCATTTGAACGCTGCATCGTTAGTATATGGAAAATCGCTGCATTAATCGCATCATGACGCTGTTGATCGGTTAGCTTGTTTTTAATATTAAGCTGTTTTAAGATATCCTTATTTACATAGAGGAAAGGATAAATTCCACTTGTTGTTTGTTCAGCACATTCATAGGGATAAGTTTGTAAATCCTCAATCTGTCTGGATAAATTCAAGGGTGGATAAGGACTTATGTTCAGTCTCCCCTCACGACCTGAAATCCCGATATTATGCAAGACCGATGGTGATATCTGCCAACTTTTTTTATTTAGTTTAGTCTGTTCTATTATAAATTGAGCAGCATAAGGCGGGCGTGTTCCAATTGACCATGAACGGCTCAATACTTGCTTTTTACCATTGGAGACAATTCCTGAAACATCAACCCTGATTTTTCCTTCTCCTGATCCTGTTTTTGCCTGGACAGGAATTTTTAGTGTTTTCCGTTCATTTGGTGCCAATATAACAGCTTGATCCCCAGAACGCGTTGCAAAAATAAATCCTTCTGTCTTGAAACGCACAGATAATTCCTGTGACTGTCTGGTCATGTTAGTAAGATCAAGTGCCAGAACCGTTTCATCACCCCCTGCCAGGAAACGTGGTGTGGACATTTCGGCAACAATAGGTGCGGCAACTGTTATTTTATTTTCTGCCATACCAAATTGACCAGCTGTCCAAACTTGCCCCATAATTCTTAATTCGCCGTTAAAATCTGGAACAGTAATTGAAATCTCGGCTTCACCCTGATCATTCACATGAATAGGCTTGGGTTGTAACGTAACAATCTTGATCTTGGTATCGGGCAGTTTCCCCCCCTTCGCCATTGCATCCCCACCAAAAGCCAAACTTGCCAAAGGGTTTTGACCTGCCTCGATTAACTTGCCATAAACATCTAACTGATCAACATTATAAGCTTTGCGATCAAAGAAAGCCCTGAAAGGATCTGGAGTTTTGTAATCCGTAATATTTAAGACACCTGTATCCACGGCGGATAACAAAACCTCGGCATCCTTTACAGGTTTCCCATATGCATCCGTAACTTTGACCTTAACTTTCTGATCCGTTAAAGGCTCGATTTTTGAATTCATTTTCATTTGAAGTTTTAACTTACGATCCTGCCGATCAAGAGGTAAGTGTAATATTCCCACAGATCGTTTTGGAGTGGCGCCAATCTTACGGTCACCGGGTCGGATAATCAAAGCTGTAATATATACATCATGACGTAACCATTTTGAATTAATGGGAAGGGTAAAACTTGAACCTTTGGCAGAAGCCTGAATAGATTGCCGCCATAATAGCTGACCTGATGACTCTACCGCCAAATAACCCTTGCCATCAGAAGGAGGGGTCAAAGTGATTCGGGCAATATCGCCAGCTTTGTAAGCTGTTTTATCCAGCATGACCTTAACCTGATCGGGACGCAAATTCTCTTCTGAACCCACTTCTTCAACTGCCCCCGTTTCAAAAGAATAACTGGATGTCAAACCGGTATCTGGATTGAACACTTCCAATCGATAGAATCCCCAATCTTTGGAAGGAAATGTCAGCATCGCTGTTTTGTTTTGGCCTATGTTTAAAAGCTGTTCATCCTCTATAACATCTTTCTTATTAAAATGGCTGTCCCACCCTGTATCATCAGAATACGTCCAATAATAATCATGACGTTCATGAATAAATCTTGCTTTTAAATTTTTTGCCGGTAATTTATGCCCTTCGAAATCAGCCATGACAACCTCAAATCGAATTGGCTTATCATGCGAGGTAACCGAATCAAAAAGGGGCCGGATACCAACCAATTGTTTGGCTGGCCATACAAATTGCGTCAAATGTCTCACCACTGGACGTCCTCCGGTTTCAAACAGGCTGGCCTCGGTAATCAATTGAACGGGTGATCTGATCCCTTGCCATTGATTGGCCATTTTAATTTGGCCATAACCTAGCTGATCCAGATGAATCTCGTCAAAATCCATCCGTTTATCAAGGCCTTTTTCTTGACTATCACCAAATTCAAATCCCTTTAATTGAGGAACCGCTTTTCTCAATGAGTGCATGGTAATTGAACCTGATAAAAGATTATGACTGGCCGGCGCCCCATACAAATACCAGCCATTAGCCTTGACATGCAAATCTTGCCGAGAGGTCAGAGGCACATTATTTTTCGAATTTTCCAGATTTTCCGATTGTAAAGTAAGACCCATACGTTCAGGCAAAAAATCCTCAACTGCAAATCGATACTGATTCAATTCTTTCCTTCCCGCTTTCACAACGACAGACCATTTGCCTGTTACAGCATTGGCGGGTAATTTTAACTGATATTGATAAAATCCTGTCTCTGAGGCTTTCCAAACAAAATTTTGAGCCTTTTTTCCCTCTGCATTATAAACAATAGCATTGACTGGAATATTTTGAACAGGTTGCCCATCCGCATCCCTCAATAAAGCGTTCAATATTACGGTTTCTCCCGGACGATACAAATCACGGGGGCCAAAAACGAAAAACTGTAAATCATGCTGGATATCTCCATCAATTTTAAAATCTGATAAATCCAAAGCTGGAGACTTTAATTGGATAAAGGATGTTTGACCATTTTGTGTTGCCAGCAAAATTCTAGCTTTTGACATATTTGTCAAATTTGCATAACCGTCCTTATCTGAAAAAGCTGTCGCAATGATATGCCCTTTTTTATCCAAGGCACTGATATTTACGTTTGGTAAGACATCACCCGTTTCTAGAGACTGTGTAAAAACGCTGATCTGATCATTATCCTGATAACGATGTACGGAAATGCCAATATCAGAAATCGTAAACACTGTAACAGGATAACTGTAATTATACATTCCCGCGGAACGCATAACCGCAAAATAAACACCCTTTTTTTGTAATGGTTTGATGGAAGAAATCGGCAGTAAAATTTTCTGACGATGATTTTTATCTACATTTAGCTTAAAAGAACCCGTATATATCAGATCCGCCTTGTCAACCAAAGCCGAGATCATGTCATTTGACAAGATTGAGGAAGATTCCTTATCTTCAAAAAAATTGACAAGCTGGTCATTTTTTATTCTGAAGAATTCAACATTTGCCTGATTTACATTCAATGTTATAACAGGCAAACCCTCGGCCAATCTTACGGGAAACAAAGAACCCTGACTGGCAAAGCTGATATTGGGACTTAAATCATTTGTTGTGATTTTGGCCGTATATTCTTTTCTGAGAATTTTTGCGTCTTTACCCTTTAATCCAGCATCAACAGTTAAAACCAGTTTCCGGTTAGGCTCAAGATGATTAAAAATAAGTTCCTGATGATCTTCAGATAAAATCCAGGCGCCATCCACCTTTCCTTTTTTTGCATCAAAAAGATGCAATATCTCTTCAAAGTTCTGGTTTTCATTCAGGGGGGATGAAAAAGTAACCGCAAGACAGTCCCAACCATCCCTGTCTATTTCAGATACGTCAACAACCTTTAAAATTTGTTCATTACCCGAATTCTGAACATTTGAATTTCCATAAACAGTTTTGACAGATAATGAATTTAAAAAAAAACTACATATAAATAAACATATAAAAAAGGCAAAGAACCTTTGTTTTTCAAACATCTAAAAATCCAATAAAATAAAACATTTTTCAAAAACAAACTAAAAAATAAAATCTTAAATATTCAAATTAATTTATATAGCACTATAGATGCTCAATAAAATGGAATAGTTATTCTTTTACCATCATATAAAGCAAACATGATCTTTTTATCGTAGTATTCGGCTAGATAAACATCCTCCAGTTTCAAGAAATATTTATCAAGTAAATGCTGGACCGTATCTTGACTTATATCCAACAAATGGGATGGACAATCCTTGATCTCGCTATCAAGGATTAAAATGACGGAAGGATCCTTTTCCTCTTTATTTTTAACAGTCAACGATCCATTAGGCTCAATTTGGGCATAATATATTTCCTGCATTGAACCAATGCCTCTGGAATGTAAACTAGACATAATATTGATAATATCAATTTTATTTTTTTTATCCTGGATATTATCCATTAATAAGGAACCGTTTTTAATAAAAACAATCGTGTTACCCAAGGCCAAGGCACGGAAAACATCAAATTTTTTGGCAATATAATTTAGAAAATGCATTAATAGAGTGCCAATTATCAAGACAACAATATAACGAGACAGAGAAATACTATCTGTATAAATAACCCCCCCAATTATTCCACCCAATATAAAATTTCCAATCAGATCAATAGGAGTCATTTGGGAAAGCTGAGTTTTTCCGGACTGATTAAAATAAAAAATTACAACAGCAAAGCCGATAATAAATTTTACAAAAACCAACATATAAAAATTCATGAAAAATCTCTTATATGAATAACACACTGAATAAATTCATTTTTACTCTGTAAATTATAACATATTGGAAAATATTTATATATTTATTTAATAATTATTTTAATTAAATCAGTTTTTTATAGTTAAATTAATATATATTAATAATTTATATTTAATTACTCTCAACTTTTAGTAAATCATTACTCCACCCAGTTTTTTGTAACAAACCGCTTTTATAATAACTTGCAACTTTTTGAATAAACAATCTCATATCCGGATTTTCTTCAACCAACCGGTTTACCGAGCACCAATCCACCTCTGCTCTAAATGCCGCCGGAATCATTATCTGACTATCAATTACATTATCTGTTTTAAGTATAATTAACCCAATACCATGTAAAGCCGACAACATTCTCAGCTCATTCATCGTTCCATCATCTGGAATGCTTGCACTCACAAGATAACCGTAATTTGCCCAACTGGAATTACTAACGGCCTGAAAAAAATATTGACGAACCGTTGAGCGGGAAATCTGTTTTTTTACTTCAAAAGACCATAGATAAGCCATTTTAGCATCCCCTGACTGTACACAAGTTTTAACCAAACTATTCCAGTCTTCAGTCACTGCCTGCAAAGCAACAATATCCGGATGCAACCATTTATTGCCATTTTCCCCTTTACCTTTTTTTGAAAATTTTTCATTGATCCTATCACATTTTAAATTATATTCCGTACCAAGATACTCAATCAATAAAGGATAAAGATCAGCTTCCGTATAATTTATCTTTTTTAATGGCAAATTTAAAATGTCTTTACCTGCATTTTCTTCATCTTTCAGTTTATCTATAAAATTGCTCTTGAGCCTGGAATTACCTTTCCATTCGTAAACTCTTGGTCGAGGTTGGTCCTGAATCAATATTCCTGCATTTGATTGTTTCAACCTTTTAATACGTGAACCAATTTCAGCAACAATTTGAGAAATAAAAGAATTTTCCGAGGTAAAACGCTGCTGGCTATTTAGTCTTTTTTGTTTATAATAATCAGGATAAATTTTAACTAATTGGATTGCAATTTCACGCGCGGTAAATCGTTTATGCGGATTATCTTTTAAAAATAAAACAACTTGCTGAATTAATGTATAATTTTTCATAATATTATAAATTGTTCAGATAAATTCATTATTTCTATCATATAATATTAAAATAATTGGTTAACCTTATTTAAAGAACATAATATATAACCGGTTAAATTGCCCGATACCGCCTATATGATTTTAAAAAGGCTTGGGACAGGCAATTTATCAATAATTTTACACGCGTTTTGTCATGCCACCATCAACAACAAGGTTGCTTCCGGTAATAAAACTTGCCTGTTCACTTGTCAGAAAAACAACTGTTGAGGCCACATCCTCTGGTGTTCCCATACGACCTAACGGGTTATTCTTCAAGGCTGTATTATAAAGTTCAGGCTGCTCCCGTTCAATTTGATTCCATATCCCTCCCTTAAAATAAATTGTTCCTGGAGAAACAAGATTAATCCTTACATTGTGTTCTGCAACTCTTAGTGCAACCGATTTGCCATAATGATTCAAGGCAGCCTTTAAGGCACCATATGGTTCAGCAAATACGTCTATTTCAGAAGCGGAAACACTGGATATGATAACAATTGATCCGTTTTTCTGTTTGGTTAAATAAGGCAATGTCTCGTTAACCAGGGCAACGGTACCTAACAGGTCTGTATCAACCGCCTTTTTCCAGGTTTGCAGATCCCGTCCCGAGGCAAGAGCGCTTACATTCGCCACCACATGATCAAGCCCACCCATCTTTTTGTGACTTTCCTTGATCCATCTTTCAACTTCATCCGCCTTGTTAATATCAACAGTCATGCCCATGGCCCGGTCACCCAATTGCAGAATAGCCTTATCGATACCTTGCTGATTTCTGGCACAAATACTGACAAACGCACCTTCATCAATAAATTTTTGGGCAATCGCCAATCCAATTCCTTTGGAACCGCCACTAATAAGCACTTTTTTATTTTTTAGACCAAGATCCACTTTATTATTCTCTCAAATTTTAAAAGACATTATTATCTCTAGAATACGTAAGGCAGATATCTTTTGCAACGAAATAGTCTATAATCTCCATTCATAAACCATAACCTATAAAACAAAAACTTTGTATTATCATGATCGAACCCAATATCCTAATTTCCACTCTTCATGCCATACGCACAAAAAATCCACTTATCCTCAATATAACCAATCAGGTTGCAACCCAATTTACCGCAAATATTTTACTTGGGCTTGGCGCATCACCCGCCATGGCCAATGCGGAGGAGGAAGTTGAGGAATTCGTTCAAAAATCCAACGCTCTGGTTATCAATATCGGGACTTTATCAACACCCCAATTACGCTCCATGCAGTTGGCCAGTCGTACCGCATACCAGCAAAACATTCCATGGATACTCGATCCGGTGGGCATCAGTGCCTCTCTTTATCGAGCTAAAACAACGCTCAGTCTTTTACAGAATTTCCCCAATGCCATTCGAGGAAATGCGTCAGAAATTATCAGTCTTTACCATTATCATCAAAATACATCTCCTCGAACACAGGGCCATGGAGTGGATAGTCTTGATTCCTCTCATGATGCACTGGAAGCCGCTAAACAACTGGCCTTATCTTATAAAACCACTGTGTCAATCAGTGGCCAAACAGATTATATCACCAACGGAAAAGAGATTGTCTCCGTAAGAAACAGCCACTCTCTCTTAACCAAAGTAACAGGATCTGGTTGTGCAGCAACCGCCATCACCGCAGCATGCCTGGCTGTTGAAAAAAACACCCTATATGCTTGCTCCGCGGCAATGGCTTTTATTGGCATTGCCGCCGATATCGCTATGCAACATATCAACGCCCCCGGCAGTCTGCAAATCGGATTAATTGACGAGCTTTATCTATTGAACGATGAAAAGATTATAAAATATGCAAAAATTAATCTTGTCAAATAATGGATAAAATAATTTTCCAAAATGATGAAAATGAGATTTCATTTTCATCATCCCTTATTTGGACATCAAACGAAATTCGGAATACCTTCCGCCTTGAAAACAGCAAGAACCCCATCATCTTTTTGCATTTTCATATAAAACCGCAACAGATTCTTATAACTCGAAATATCTATTTTTAGATTTTGAACCCAGGTCAAGGTCATGAATAAATATGGATCTGCCACACTACGGAAACCCGCAATCCATTCCTTTTCCGCCAGTTGTTTATCAACCTGACCGTATAATTTATGAAGTTTTTTACGAGCGGCAGTATCAAGGATTTCAATCACTTTTTGATCGCCGCTGATTTGTTGTCCTCCAAAAATCAAACCGAATACAGGATGAATATCGGAATTTACAAAAGCCAACCAACGCAAAGCCTCTGCCCTTTGTTGCTTACTACCATCTCCGAGCAGCTTCCCTTGTGGAAAAGAATCCGCAATATAATTCATGATGGCGACATTTTCAGTCAGCACAAACCGATCATCAACCAATACGGGCACCTGACCTGATGGATTCAATTTAAGAAATTCATCCTTTTTTAAACCATCATGATCAACAATTTCAAAGTCAAAATCAGCTTTGCACCAATATAGGGCAATATGACATCCTGTTGAGCAAGCACCTGGAATTGTATAAAGCTTTAACATCAATAGTCTCCTTGAAATATCCTAAGAAAATTATAATGCTTTTATAATTATTCAGGCAATAATAAATCATCTTTTTTGTTAAAAGAACGTTTCATTAAAATCAAACCAGCAAGTATTGAAACAGCCAATAAAAGTAAACTTAACGTAATTTGCCCAAAATGGCCAATCCGAATTCCGCCGCCGAGTAAAACAAAAACAACCGTTTGTGGAAAGCTTCCCAGAAAAGTCGCACAGATAAAAGGCATAACGGAAATACCAACTATACCAGCCATGGTATTCAGCAGAACGGAAGAGCCCACAGGCATCAAACGGCAGATAAGAACGGTATGAAAAGGGTTTGTTTGAATAAAATGATGAATTTTTTTTAGTTTTGCATGGAAAAGATATTTTTTCCCCCATTCACGTCCCAGCCACCGGGCCCAGTTATAGGCCAATAACGCTCCTATGACAGTCGCAATCGTGGCGTAAAAAATACCCAACCAAAAACCGTATACCACCCCAGCCGTCAGACAGACAAGCTGTCTTGGAAAACCGACCATGCACATAATGATGGCAATGGATAAGAAAATCAGGGGACCTTTTATCCCGCGCCTTAATAACGTATGATCATTTAAAAACAAATCAAAGCCGTGAAAATAACGAGCAAGTAAAAGAACAATAACAATTCCAAAAACCATACATAATGGTTTTATTACTTGACCAATTAGTGTTTTGTATTGAGTTAAATTTTTATTTCTTTTCATAACACAACTAAATTATTGACCTTATGAAAGGCTTGACTTGCAAAAACCTTCTTATAGGACTAAAAAAAACACAATATCTCACTTTTCTTTAAAACGATACCCTTTATCATTTATTTAGAATTTCTTTACTCATGCAAAACAATAAATCAATTTCAACGTGGCTGTTCCTCATCTGCTTTATGCTTCTTTGCATGATAGCCCTTGGGGGATATACACGACTAACGGGTTCCGGTCTGTCCATCATGGATTGGCGTCCAATCACTGGTATCATCCCCCCTCTAAGCCACGCAGAATGGGTTCGGGAATTCGATCTTTATAAAACCATTCCACAATATCAAATTCTTAACAATGGGTTTGGACTGGATGGATTTAAACAGATTTTCTGGGCTGAATGGAGCCATCGTTTTCTGGGAAGATTAATAGGTCTGGTTCTCATTTTACCCTTAATCTGGTTTATTTATAAAAAAATGATCACAAAACAACTGGCTCTGCGCCTGTTCATTTTTTTTATTCTCGGTGGATTACAGGGCGGTATTGGCTGGTTCATGGTTCATTCTGGATTCAGAGCAAACAGCACCGCGGTTGAACCGGTCCGTCTTGTTTTGCATCTAGCCTGCGCCATTATTCTCTATATCGCTATTTTATGGACAGCCCTTTCATTACGCCACCCTGTTCCCAATCCACTGACCCAAAATCCAGCCATAAAATTTATTAAAACCCTATTGAGAACTGATTTCATTTTATTGCTAGTCACCATTGTTGCCGGTGGTTTTACTGCAGGAACCCATGCGGGTCATTCCTTTAACAGTTTTCCCCTAATGAACGGCCACCTGATTCCTGCTGATTATAATAAACTATCCCCTTTCTGGTTAAACTGGTTTGAAAATATTTCAACCATTCAATTCAATCATAGGCTCTTGGCAACATTTACGGGCATAATGATTCTAATAACCGTTATGACAGGTCTGAAATCCTCATTGGATAAGGCGACCAAGGACAGCTTTATGGCAATGGGATGGGCTGTCCTTATCCAATACGCCCTGGGGGTTACAACATTATTGCTTGTTGTTCCTGTCTGGGCAGGCACCGTTCATCAAGCCTTTGCAATCGTTTTATTGACAACAGTTACGATTGCCCTACATCATATGCGTAAAAATAAATCATTATCATAACTAATATTTTTTATTTTGATCCTCTTGAAAGCTATCATTTATGACTGACCCCATCAATGCCTTGACCCTGACAGATTCTATATTTTTTAATCCACAGAAAACCCAGCTGGATCGGGATAAGACAGAAAAATCCATTCATCAGACCCTTTCTTCCATGGATGATGGAGAACTATTTCTTGAATATCGTGAAAGTGAAATGATAAGTATTGATGATGGAACCATCCGAACCGCGACAACAGATATCACTTCTGGATTTGGCCTACGATCAGTCTTGGATACTCAAACAGGATTTGCTTTTTCCAATGAATTAAGTGATAAAGCCTTAAAACGTGCCAGTGAAACTGTCAGCCAACTGAAATCAGATCATGAATCTATAATCAGTGATAAACCTGTCCTGACCAATCATCAGCTTTATCACCCTGACAACCCACTTCATCAAGGTAAATTTGCCGATCGGGCTCATTTGCTTCATGAAATTGATGCTTATGCCCGTTCAAAAAGTCCTCATGTCGTTCAGGTAAGCGCATCCCTATCGGCAGAATGGCAGGCCATTCAAATTATCCGGACCAGTCAGTTCCGTGTTGCTGACATCCGTCCCCTGGTTCGACTTAATGTTACCATCATAACAGAAAAAAATGGACGTCGAGAAATAGGTTCCTATGGGTGTGGTGGACGCTATGGTTATGATCATATTACACAGGAAAATATTTGGAAAAATGCTGTTCATGAAGCCTTGCATCAATCCCTAATCAATCAGGAAAGTAAATCTGCACCTGCCGGTGAAATGGATGTCGTTCTCGGGTCTGGATGGCCTGGTATTTTGTTACATGAGGCTATCGGCCACGGATTAGAAGGTGATTTCAATCGCAAGGGAACCTCTGCTTTTGCCGGTTTAATGGGTAAAAGAATTGCAGCTCCAGGGGTTAATGTCGTTGATGACGGCACCCTCTCTGAACGACGGGGAAGTCTTAATATTGATGATGAGGGAACTCCAACTCAACGGACAAACCTGATCGAGGATGGCATTTTGACAGGATTACTTTATGACCGTTTGAACGCCCGTCTGATGAATAAACCATCAACGGGAAATGGACGTAGAGAATCTTTTGCCTGTGCGCCAATTCCTCGTATGACCAATACATTTATGCTGGCTGGAAAAGATACGTTGGACGATATGATTAAAAGCACCAAAAAAGGTCTTTACGCTGTCAATTTTGGCGGTGGTCAGGTTGATATTACCTCTGGTAAATTTGTCTTCTCTACTTCAGAGGCGTATCTGATAGAAAATGGAAAGGTCACCCATCCAGTTAAAGGGGCCACCCTGATTGGAAATGGTCCAGATGCCCTTACCAAAATCACAATGATTGGCAATAAAGTTGAATTAGATAAAGGGGTGGGAACTTGCGGCAAGGCTGGTCAAGGCGTACCGGTTGGAGTTGGACAGCCATCCCTTAAACTTTCCGGCCTGACCGTCGGGGGAACAGATTTCTAATTTTTGTCAATACAAACGTAACTGATCCTTATACCCCAAGGATCAGGAAATCATCTCTCCTCCTGTATTTTATCACCGATCTTTATCTATATAATATCCTCTATCAATATCTGTCCCCTTGTCAGATCAAGTAAACGCCGCTTCAAAGCCAAATACTGTTCTTCAGGCACAACAAGATGACACTCCACATCCATGGATTCAAAATTTTCCATGGCAATTTCTGCTCGATATTCTCCAATACGGACTTTTACCAAAGCATAATCTGAAAAAGAACAGACAATTATAATTTCTTTTTTAGGAATATATAATTTGGAGGAAGACTGACGTAAACATTCAGCCGCAGTTCCACTATAGGCCCGAATAAGACCGCCTGCGCCTAGCTTAATACCGCCAAACCATCGAATAACTATTACTAGTGTACAATCAAAATTCTGTCTTTCTATAACTTGTAAAATGGGTCGCCCCGCTGTTCCGGAAGGTTCACCATCATCATTGCTTTTATAATTTTGTCCTATACGATAAGCCCAGCAATTATGTGTTGCCTCTGGTATTTTTAATCGTTGCAACCATTCCCCAACCTGCATTTCTGTATAGACGGGCACAGCATGTGCCAAAAATATACTTTTTCGAATTTCTTGCTGAAACTGATAAGGGGCGGTTAACGTATAAATCAGATTGTTTGCTATCATTAATTCATTCAGAAATTATGTTTTTATGTAATAAAGCAATGTTTGAGAATACATTTTACTAACAATTCCCATATAATTCATTCCAAAAAAGCCATTTTCGCCTTTTTTCGTACAAAAAAACAATATTTTTACATATTTTTATAGTTTACTTTACCAAGTCGTTATAAAATAAAATAAATTTGCCTTTAAACTTGGAGCTGCTTCTATGAAAATAGTGCAATACCTATTATTTAGTCTTTTCCTTTCCTTTGGAATAATATCTATACCAAATACCCACGCGCAAGAAGCAGCCAACTCTCTTATTTCCTCATCAACCCCTTCAAATACACCTGTTTTTCTCAATATTCCCGATACAACAACTCAACCAATTTTAAATAAGCTTATAAAACAATTGGGAAATATTAATAAAAGCTTACAAAACCTTCAGCATTCTGAAGATTTTACACAATTCAAAAATCTGCTGAATCAAGCGCGATCCATATCCACCTCGGCAGATGCGATTGTAACTGATTTGACCCCTCGTCTGAAGGGATATAATCAGGCTTTAAAGCTACTGGATAACGTTATCCAAAATACAGGAAGTGATAAAAATAAAGATGATATTAAAAATTTAAATGATCGACAAAAATCCTTTATTCAAAATAGAAATGATCTTAGCGCAAAAATTCAGCAGGCAACAATCATATCCTTGGAAGCCAATAGTCAGGTTGCACAAATTCAGCAGGCTTTATCCAAGATTCAACAGGTGCAGTTATTTACCCGCATATCCTCCCCCCTAGGTTATAATTTTTGGCATGAAATTGCCATTCATTACGATGATGACAGTTCCCGCATAAATAAACTATATTCTGATTTTGGCAGTTTATTCACCAAAACATGGCAAGATGGCTGGGGAAGCCGTCTTACAATGCTTGCAGGTTTTCTTGGCGCTATTCTGTTAATTTTCATCCTACGTCCTCTTATTGAAAAGGGACTGGTACAGTTCACAGAAAAATTCATTCCCCCCACACGTCTTAGACGCAGTTTAATGACGCTGTGTTCAGCAATAATAGCCTCTCTTACCGCAGGATTATCTGCCACACTCATTTTGGTAACCATTAATAACCACAATACGATCAGCCCACAAGCCTATGCTTTTGCACAAAACATAATTCACCAACTTTATTTTTGCGGTTTCATCTTTGGACTTTATCGAGGTTTCCTTGCTGTAAAAAATCCACAATGGCGGTTATTGCCCATTGGTGATGAAGTTGCGCATTCAATCAATATTCTACCCAATATTTATATGGCCATTATCCTGCTTCTTGGAATTGTCCGTTATATCAATAATGTTAGTGGTGTAAGTATTATAGCACAGCAATTATGCAATGGTTTTTTTGCCTGTGTCGCCTCAATCCTTTTTTTATCCATTCCCATAAAGCTTCGCGAAGTAGGTCAGAAAAGAATCAAACTTCATTCAGCACAAAATAATCAAAGTCCGGATATCACACTTCTTGTCGTTGCAATCGGGCTCCCATTATTCTGTATCATCTCTATTGTTGCCATCCTAACAGGATACATCCATTTGGGTTATTCAATGTGTGTATGGCTTAACTGGGTAATTCTGGTTTTCAGTACTTTAAGTCTTTTAAGAATACTTTTGAATGATATAACAAACCTCATCTTTGATCCGGATCGCTGGCTGGGTAAAAAAATACAGCTTTTAGGCATAAAACCTCAAAGCATGGAACAATTATCAACCATCATTACCGGTGTCATCACACTAACAACTGTCATTCTGACAATTGTTTCCATTATTTCCCCCGGTAATTTTGATCTGGTCGTCTTCATCCAACATTTAACAACCACCCTAACCAACCAAAAAATAGGTAACTTTACATTTTCCTTTTCAACAATCGCCGAGGCAATCTTGGTATTTTTCATTGGTATATATTGTATAAGAATTGTCAGAAACTGGTTAAATAAAAACTTCTTCCCAAAAACCAGTCTGGATAATGCAACCTGTAATTCAATTGATACAATTTTCAATTATTGCTGTTGGGTCGTTGTCGCCATTATTGATTTATCCATCCTTGGGGTAACAACCCAAAACATTACCTGGATTGTCAGCGCTCTTTCTGTCGGTATTGGTTTCGGTTTACAAGCCATTGTCCAGAATTTTGTTTCCGGTCTTATCCTTCTCGCTGAAAGACCCGTCCGCATAGGGGATACGGTTATCATAAATGGTGTTAAAGGAGTGGTAATGAGCATCAAAGTAAGAGCTACCGAAATTCGTTTGTCAGATTTTTCAACCCTAATTGTTCCAAATTCACAAATTATCACATCTTCTGTTCAGAATGCCACCCGTGGACGTCATATGGGTCTGGTTTCATTTAAATTACCTGTAATTACCATTCAACAATTGGATCAAACACGTACGTTAATCATGAAAATCATGGAAAAACAAAAAGATGTTCTAGATGATCCAAAACCCTATATATGGGTTGATAACATTACAGAAAGCTCTTTAGTCATGACCATTGTTTGTTATACAAATTATCTGGCAAATACAGATGCAGTAAGAAATAACATCTTATCTGAATATCTAAATAATATAAATCAGCTATCCAATAACAAATCTTCCTCAGAAAAAGGTGGAAAATAGACAATTTACATAAATATTAATAACTTAACATTAAGAAAAATTTAAAAAAATAATTAATTTTTTGATATTATTATAGTATTATTTTTATTTTTCTAAAAGAAGTTATTTAAATATGAAAATTTGTCTCGCTTTATTTCTTAAAAATGAAAATCCAAACATTTTATCATGGATTTCTTGGCATCTTGCTATCGGTATCGATAAATTTTTTATTTATGATGATCATTCAACAGATGGCACTTATGAAATATTAAAAACTGTTTCTAATATATATAACATTGAAATTGAACTAACAAATCCTGCTAATATGCCTTATTTTTATGATCGACAAGCTAATGCATTCGAAGACGCTTGTCGAAAAGCATTGGATCAAGAATATGACTGGATTGGATTTTTAGATGCCGATGAATATGTATCACTAGAACACGACCTATCTATACAGGATTTTCTTGAAAAATTTTCAAACTATAATGGTGTTTCTTTAAATTGGAGAATTTATGGAAACTCTGACAGAGTTTTAAAAAGCAAGATTCCTACTTACGAAGCTTATACTAAGCACTGTGATAAAAACTTTTCTGATACATTATTAACAAAATGTTTTATAAGGCCTAAAGATTATTCATTTGAATATACAAATCCCCATCATTTTAAAACAGTCCCACAAAATTATGCAAATGCATATGGAGAATCTATTCAAGATAAACGTGCGGATAGTGATACTGTTATTTGGAATAATGCATGCATCAACCATTATATTAATCGATCAATGGAAGACTATATAATTAGAATTCAAAATCGTTTAAATACAGATTTAATAAATTCAGAAGGTCGATGGAAACATTTCAATAGAAATGATATAGAACATCAGGAAAGAAAAGATTTTATAAAAAAAGCCAACGAAATATTAGTAACCCTTAAACAAGAATGTGTATATCGTTATATATTTGAAATTACGGGATCTTTTAACAAGAAAAAATCCAACAACAAACAAACAAGTTGTTTTAGCCTTTGCTCAACAAAAGAACGGTATCTAGCTTTACATATGCGAGAAGGATATTTATTTAATTTTGAAGATATTCAAAATATGATACCAATATACGGTATTATATATAATCATAAACCAAATTTGATTTATCTATTTTATAAAGAAAGTAATTCTATATCCACTATTCCTTTCATTATTAAATTTTTAAATAAATTTTCCTCTACCTATCAATTTTCAATTCAACCAGTTAATGATACACCATATTACTCATTACAAACACCTTATTCTAAAAAATTTATGTCATTAAATCCTGAATCAGGTTTTTTTGGAGATGTAGACGCCAACAGAAACATTTGTAAGGAATGGGAATACCTTCAACTGAAATCAAAGGATTTAGAAATTAATTTCAATGTTTCACCTGATTCTGTACATGATCTATACAGTTTTTATAATTACTTATATCAAAATAGTGAAGATATAACCTATGCAGATTTTATCTTGGCATATAATCTTTTATCCAAAAAAGAACAATCTAAAATACATATACAAAATGTTGGAAAAATTATAAGTTGGCTATAAAATAATTATTTTCAACTTCAGCCAATATATAGTTTCCTTATATTTAATATAATAAGTTATTAAATAATTATTTAAGATTTCATGTCTAAATTCAAAATATCGCAGACCCTTTTTTTCAACTCTGGTAAAACTTCCGTTTCAAAAAAAGGGTTCTTTTTTGCCCAAATTCTTGTCCGCCATGAAGGATGAGGAAGAGGCAAAAAATTAGGTAAATAATCCCGAAAATTCTTAACTCGTTCTGTTAGGCTTCCTTTTCCCAAGACATAATTTTGTGCATAAGATCCAACCAGAAGGGTTAATTCAATATCAGGCAATAATTTCAAAAGTTTGGCTCTCCATTGTGGCGCACATTCTTTACGAGGAGGTAAGTCCCCACCTCTTTCATAACTGCCTGGATAACAAAATCCCATTGGAATAATTGAGATCAATTGATCATTATAAAATAAGGATCGGTTAATTCCCATCCATTCACGCAAACGATCCCCCGAAGGATCGTTAAACGTTATTCCCGTTTCATGTGCACGTGTACCCGGAGCCTGTCCAGTGATTAACAACCGCACTTTAGACGAACCAACCTGCAAAATGGGTTTTGGACCCAAAGGTAAATCCCTGCAGATATGACAAGCCCGAACCTCTTTCAAAAGACGGTTTAAAGAGTCAGTCATTCTTTTCCCTTATTTCTGATAGGCGTTTAATAAATAATTGACAAATTCGGGAACCAATTCTGTTGCTGAACCTTGCCAGGATTCATCAAAATTTGATGTGCCCATAGAATGTTCCAGATTTAACTCGATTGTTTTCGCTCGCCCCTGTACTTCGTTTACAAACCCAGCAGCTGGATAGACTACACCGGAAGTACCAATGGCGACAAATAAGTTACAATCTGATAATGCCCTTCCAATTTCTTGCATATAATAAGGCATTTCCCCAAACCATACAATATCTGGCCGTAATGTCACAGCATGACAATATGGACAAGATGTATATGGAAAACATGACTTATGCCATTCCATACGTCGATCACATGTTGTGCATCTTATCTTGTACAATTCTCCATGCATATGATAAAGAAAACGGTTCCCGGCACGTTCATGTAAATCATCAATATTTTGCGTTATTAAAACCAATTCAGCTTCAATTTCTTTTTTCAAGACAGCCTGTTCAAGTTTCGCCAAGGCAATATGAGCGGCATTGGGTAAATATTTAGGCAAATTCGAACGTAACTGATTATAAAATTCATGTAATTTTTCAGGATTTTTCTTAAATCCTTCCAAGGTGCAAACTTCTTCCATATTATATTTCGCCCAGATGCCATTAGCATCACGAAACGTATCAAGACCCGATTCCTGACTGATCCCGGCTCCAGTTAAAACAACAATTTTATTCATTGCTCGATACTTCTTATAACATTTAATTCATAAAATTATTTTATGGTAAAAATAAACAAGTTTGATTAATTACGCTATATAAACCTAAATATCTTATATTTTAAAATATTATGTTATACTTAATTAAATAGTATTCTATAACTTAGTATAATGACCTTTTAAATTTGAGATTTATCTAAATGAATTTAAATATTTTTAAACAATCTAATAAAATCGCTGTTCTTACTGGAGCAACCGGGGGGTTGGGCAAAAAACTTGTTTCTTACCTTTTAGAAGAACATTACAAAATTATTATGATTGCAAGAAATCTTGCGCAATTAGAACAAATTTCTCTCCATTATGGAGATAAAGTCATTATTCGTATTTGCGATATTTCTCATCTTAATGAAATACAGTATTTATGTGAGGATATTAAAAAACAATTCCATCACATTAATGCCTTAATCCATTGTGCAGGAAATATTTATCCAGGTTCGTTTTCAAATTTAAGTGATCAATTAATACTTAACCAACTTCAGGTAAATCTTAATGGAGCCATTTTTTTGACCAAGGGCTTACTTCCGCTTATGCGTAAAAAAAGCTCAATTGTTTTTATAAATTCATTGGGAGGTATTTTCCCCCTAAAAGACAGCGCATTATATTCTGCCAGTAAATATGGTTTACGTGGATTTGCCTTGGCGTTAGCCATGGAGCTCCGTCCCCGGAAAATATATGTTTCATCCATTTTTCCTGGCGCCATTGACACGCAAATGCTTCATAATGAAATGCAAAATGGGGGGTCTTTGCTTAATTTCTGCTCTCCACCTCTTGAACCCGAAATTGTCTGTAAAACAATTATGAAAGCCCTCAAGAAAAAAGGATTGGAATATTACATTCCCAAATGGTCAGGATTGCAAACTAAACTTTTGATGCTAAAACCATATTTTATCCTACGATTAATGCCTTTTGTGGAAAAGTTTTGTGAAAAAAGAAAAAAAAACTGGCAGAAAAATAACCTACATTCATAAGATCAATAAATTTATTGCGTGACGTATTTGAACCTTTTAAAACATGAATGGTTTATGTTAAATTTATTAATGATTGTTAGAAATGAGCAACGCACCTAATCAAACAGATTTCACACCACCCACCAATATAGATTTAAAAAAATATATTCGTACTATTCCTAACTATCCTCATGAAGGCATATTATTTTACGATATCTCCACGCTTCTACGCAATGCTGATGCCTGGCAGATTGCTTCTGCACGTATGGCACATGGAATTGCAGCTTGGCAACCCGATCTAATTGCCGGAATTGAATCAAGAGGATTTGTTAGTGCATCACCCCTTGCAACAGCATTAGGCTGTGGAATGATAATGATTCGTAAACCCGGAAAATTACCTGGAAAAACGATTTCAATTGATTACGATTTGGAATATGGACAAAATTGTATCCATATTCAGGAAGATGCAATCAAGCCCGGACAGCGCGTTGTTATTATTGACGACTTGCTCGCAACTGGTGGAACGTTGCAGGCCGCTATTAAACTTTTACGTAAAACTGGTGCCAATATCATCGGAGCAGCTGCCTTAATTGAACTAAAAAATTTAAAGGGACGCGAAAAAATTGACGTCCCCTTATTTTCAGCAATCACTTATAATGAATAAAGCTTCAATTATTTTCGGCTTTGTTTTTCTCAATAAAATGTTCCAGCCAATGTATGGTATAGTCACCTTTCTGGAACTCTTTATCTGCCAATATTTTCTGCTGTAATGGAATGGTTGTTTTTACACCTGTCACAACCATTTCCTCCAATGCTCTTTGCATTCTTGCAATTGCGGTTGCCCTGTCATGTCCATAGGCAATTAATTTGGCAATCATACTATCATAATATGGTGGAATAGTATAACCAACATATAAAGCGCTATCCAAACGAACCCCCAGTCCACCTGGAGAATGAAAAACTTCGATTTTTCCAGGATTGGGTACAAAATTTTCAGGGTCCTCGGCATTAATACGGCATTCTATTGCATGTCCTTTAAACTGAATGTCTTTTTGGCTTAATTTTAATTTTTCTCCTGCAGCCACACGAATTTGCTCTGCAACAAGATCAACATCGGTAACCAGTTCGGTAACAGGATGTTCAACCTGTAAACGCGTATTCATCTCAATAAAACAAAATTGTCCATCCTGATAAAGAAATTCAAGCGTACCGGCATTTTTATATTCCAATTGCTGCATGGCATGGGTGGCAACTTTACCAATAAAATCACGTTCCTTTACAGTTAGACAGGGAGACAAAGCTTCTTCCAACACTTTTTGATGCCGTCTCTGCAAAGAACAGTCCCGCTCACCCAAAAATAAGACATTACCATGTTGATCGCCAATAATCTGAACTTCTATATGACGAGGTTTATCCAAATATTTTTCCATATAAACTTCGTCATTACCAAAAGCCATTTTTGCTTCAGCCCTTGCAACCTGCCACGCCTCTTCCAGCTCTGTTTCTGTAGAGGCAACTTTCATGCCGCGACCTCCACCCCCAGCAGAAGCTTTGATCAAAACTGGATAACCAATCTTATTTGCAACCTCTTTTGCTGTAGCAAGATCTGACAAAGCCCCATCTGAACCTGGAACCAGAGGAACATTGAATTTCTTCATGGTTGTTTTGGCCTGGATCTTATCACCCATCATACGAATATGCTGGGCAGAAGGACCAATAAAAACAAACCCATGCTCTTCAACCAGTTCGGCAAAATCTGCATTCTCGGAAAGAAAACCATAACCAGGATGAATTGCTTCGGCTCCTGTGATGGCTGCTGCAGATAAAATTGCCCTCTTATTCAAATAACTGTCTGTGACTGAAGGGGGACCAATACATACGCTTTCATCTGCCAAACGCACATGCATTGCATCTGTATCCGCAGTTGAATGCACAGCAACGGTTTTAATGCCCATTTCACGACATGCCCGTAAAATACGAAGAGCAATTTCTCCACGATTCGCAATTAAAATCTTTGAAAACATTTTATTCAATTACCGCCAGAACCTCACCATATTCTACTGGATCACCGGAATTAACAAGCATACGCGTCAATTTTCCTGATTTATGGGCACGAATTTGATTAAACGTTTTCATCGCTTCAATAAGCATGATGATCTGTCCAGACTGAACCTCTTGTCCAACAGTTACAAAAGGGGGGGCAGAAGGTTCCGGCGTTAAATAGGCCACACCAATCATTGGACTTAGCAGCGCGCCAGGATGTTTAGAGAGATCTTCTTCCTGTTTGGCATCATCATTATTAACCGTTACAGGCACAGGCGCGGAATTCATGACAGGAGCCATGGAAACGGGAGCTGTTACTGGACTTGCGTTAACGGTAATATTCTTTACGACGCGAATATGCTGATCCTTTTCGGAAACCTCGATTTCTGTTAACCCTGTTTCAGTTAAAATATCAGCCAATTTACGAATAACTTCTACATCTACGAGCATTTTGCTCATCAACTATCCTCTTCCAATATAAGATTTGCCAACGCAGCCAAGGCCAAGGCATAACCCTGAATACCCAATCCACAGATTACCCCTGTCGCCGCATGAGAAACATAAGAATGATGCCGAAATGATTCCCGGCGGTAAATATTTGATATATGTACCTCTATAACAGGTAAATCAACTGCCAGTAAAGCATCTAAAATTGCTATAGAAGTATGACTATATGCTCCTGCATTAATGATAATTCCCTTTGCTTTTCCCCTACACTCCTGAATCCAGGAAACAAGTTCCCCCTCATCATTGGATTGGCGAAAATCAATTGCTATTTCGAGCTGTTCTGCATTTTGAATACAGATTTGTTCTACATCATCCAAAGTTGCATGACCATACACATTTGGCTGACGCATTCCTAACATATTTAAATTAGGACCATTCAAAACATATACGAGGGGCAATTCCATCACTAGTTATTCATGCCTTTAATCAGGTTTAACACTATATGAATTTAAAAAGCCTCTCTTATAAACAGTCAACAAATTAATTAAATTTTCTCTTAATTTTTTGATAAACTATGTCTATTTATATCATTTCAGCCAGAAACAATAGATTAAACAAATTATTTGCCATATGTGCGTCAATTGTATTAGCGTAAAGTTACAAAAGCAAATCTTTTCATTTTTTTGCCATTTTTTTTCTCTAGCTTTTAACATGGTTTATATTAACTTAAAGGAATTATGGCAGTTTTCTTAATCATTATGATTAAAAAACGCTATAATAAACAGGGTATATGAAACGTCGAAATAAATTACTGGCTTTGTCACTTGTTATCGGATTAAATGTTCAATCCATGCAAGTATATGCTAACTCCGGTTCTCATAAGATCACCTCTCACAGGATTCGAAAATTAAAGAAAAGAGTGATGCCCTACACTCTTCACAAAAATAGACATCCTGCAGACATGATCATCAGTACAGATGAAACAGCTTTTCAAAGCGGTATTGCCAGCTGGTACGGTGGGCGACATACGCAAAGACGTAAAACAGCCTCTGGCTCAACATTCAACAACCAGAATTTTACCGCAGCTCATCCTACCCTTCCTTTGGGAAGCAAAGTGTTGGTTAAATCAGAAGATACAGGGCACTCAGTCATCGTCACCATTAACGATCGTGGCCCTTTCGTAAAACATCGCATTATTGATCTATCAAAAGCTGCTGCAGCAAAAATTGGCATGTTAAGCCGGGGAACTGCCCATGTAACAATTAAACCCCTGAATAATATCGAAGTTGCTGAAACTCCCCAATAATTTTCTATGACTATGGTATCTTGTTAGAAGCCTCGCTTCTATCTAAGATATATCCTTCTATCTGGGCATTGAACTGAGCACCAACCAGAACAACATAGCAGGAAACCAGAAACCACATCATAACAGCAACCACGGTTCCCAATGGGCCGTAAGTACTTGTAAAATTTGCAAAATGGGCAACGTAATAAGAAAAAGAAAAGGCAGCCAACAACCATAAAATTGTGGCGATAAAAGCGCCTGGACATGTCCAGCGCCAATGCACGTTGGAACGGCAGGGCCCAAAACGGTAAAATAAAGCAAAAGTCCACGTTGCAAAAAGAAAAACAATAATGTTACTACTTATTCTCACCATATTGTAAGCTGGAAAGTAATCTGTAAGAATATTTAGAAATTGATATGGCAAAATATTCAAAATTGCCGGTAAAGCAACAATAACCGCAAGGGTCATAATCGTTCCCAAAATAGCGCAGAATGTCAAAACAACAGATAGAACCTGAAATTTCAAGAAACTCCGTGTCTCATGCGTATTATAGGCAACGTTTAGCCCCGTAACCAAACCCTTTGTCCCAATAGATGCAGACCAAAGAGCGAACAAAATGGAAACAACCAATTGTATTGTTAAAGTGGAATGGGTTTGCTCGACAATACTGTTAATCATTTCCTGTAAAAAAACATAAACATTCGGGGGGAAAAAATGTTGTAGAAATTCCAGTTGTGGCTCAACCGTTTGTGGATCAAAAACCAGCCCATAAATGGAAATCAAGCTACTTATAGAAGGAAATAGCGACAAGGTAGAAAAAAATGCGCAACCAGCTGCGACCAGCATATATGGACCATCAATTAGTGTATGAATGGTCGCCATTATAATTTTTATCCATCCGTGAAATGATATCTTTAAAGGGGAATGATGTTTTTCAACAAAAATATGAATTTCAGAAGACCGATCCAAGTCTCGCATTACTTCTTTTAAACCTCAATCAAATATTAAAAAATTATTCTAAAAATTTTATTCGTACCCATAAGAAATATGACTCTACAAAACCATGATGTAATGTAAATGATAGAGTAATATTATCCAACCCCGTCAATTCTATTAATCAATTCATGACATAAAAATAGAAATCTAAAATACTCTGTTAACTAATCCAATGAATATCAATTTTGTTTATATATAATCAATATAATATCAGATATGCAACAGTTGCATTGATTGTCTCATTTAATCAACGTGTCAGCAAAAATAAGGCCTGTTCCCCAAAAAAATTGGCCAAACGTATTGAACGTCGCCAGGGGGCCTTTTCCCCCTCGCCATGATCATCAATAGCCATCCACTGACTAATATGATATCCCTCTTGTTTACATAGTGATACAAAATCTGTTAAGGTACAGGGATGAATATTCGGAGTCTCAAACCAATGGGTTCCCCATACTTTTGTCATGGGCATATGTCCCTTAAGAAGCAGTTGCATTCTTACAGTCCAATGGCCAAAATTTGGAAATGAAACAATAGCATACCGTCCTATTCGCAACATTTGTTGCAAAACTTCACGTGGGCGATTAACCGCCTGTAGAGTCCTCGATAATACGACATAATCAAAACCATCCGTGGGATAATTCTGCAAGTCAAAATCTGCGTTTCCCTGAATTACAGATAAGCCTTTACTTACCGCCTTGGTAACACAGGACATATCCAACTCTATTCCTCGTGCATCACATTGATGATTACAGCACAGATAATCGATTAATGTACCATCACCACATCCAATATCCAGTATTGTTGAATTTTGCTGAATCATGTCAACAATACAACATTGATCAAGACGCATTATTTTCCAATTGCCTCTGTCTTTTAATTCCTGCCAGAAAACCGCTGATTACATGATCAAGATCCGGTTCATCCAACAAGAAGGCATCATGCCCTTTATCACTTACAATTTCAACAAAAGAAACCTTGGCTCCAACACGATTTAATGCCTTGACTATCACTCTTGACCGTGAAGTGGGAAAAAGCCAGTCAGAAGAAAAACTGATAACACAAAATCTGGATTTAACCTGTGAAAATGCCTTGACCAGATCCCCATCATAAGCTTGGGACAAATCAAACCAATCCATTGCCCGGGAGATTGTCACATAAGAATTTGCATCAAAACGTCTTACAAAATTCGATCCCTGATAATGCAAATAGCTTTCTACCTGGAACATTTCCCCGAAAATTGGTGACGAAGAATCTATCATTGTTTCTTGCAATCTCCGTCCAAATTTTCGGTTTAATGCATCTTCTGACAAATAGGTAATATGTGCCATCATACGTGCTACAGCCAACCCTCTGGATGGGATAACACCATATCGCCAATAATCTCCATTTTGCCAATCGGGGTCTGAAAATATGGCCTGTCTTCCCACTTCATTAAATGCAATATTCTGTGCCGAATGAAAAGACGAGGTGGCAATTGGTATAGCTGCATAAACTTGATCTGGATAGCTTACCGCCCATTGCAATGCCTGCATTCCTCCCATTGAACCACCGATAACGGCAAACAACTGATCAATTTTGAAATGATCAATTAGAAGTTTTTGGGCATTGACCATATCCCTAATGGTAATTGCAGGAAAGTCTATTCCCCAATAGCCTATTTTCTGATGATCTGTTCGTATGGAACGTGGTCCTGTCGTTCCCATGCAGCTTCCTAAAACATTACTACAAATTATAAAATATTTGTCTGTATCAATAGGTAGTCCAGGACCAACCATTCTGCTCCACCAACCAGGTTTCTTGCTGATCGGATTAATACCTGTAACATACTGATCGCCAGTTAAAGCATGACAAATCAAAATTGCATTATCCTTGGCTGATGACAACTTTCCATAAGTCTGATATGCAATTTCCAAGTGGTTTAGTTTTTGACCATTTTCCAAAACAAGTCCTTCAGTAAAAAGTAATTTCTGAATAGATTCATTTTGTGTTTCGTCAGCTGCAACCTGTTTAATCCCTGAAGTTACCATAAATAATACAGGTATCCTTTTTACTATAAAATATGAAAATCCATCCCAAAAATCATCTCTTTGCCATAAACTGCACTATCTTATATAATCATTTGAAATTAAAAAATGTTATCTCTGTATAAGTTAGGTTTTTTTAAAAGTTCATCTATTAATATCAAATATTCTTGTTTAGAAAAAGGCCTTAATAATTATGAATAAAAAACTTGTTGTATTTTGTATAATCAGTGCCTTTGCTTTTACTGTCCAATCCTCTTACGCAGTTTCCCATCATACGAAAAAAAACAGAAATTATCAAAATCCAAAATCAGGAAGAGTTGTTTTAACCCCCCAACCTGCGAACAATTTTTCAACAATTGCATATAACTTGAATAAAACCGATATTAATTTTGCTGTTCAACATGGTGAGAAACCGCTTATCCTTATTGGCAATGCAAACCTCTCCAGCACAAAAAAACCGCAAACTGTTCTATTTACCCAGTTACAATCCGCCAGTCTTTGTGGGTCTGGAGGCTGTACCACCACAGCCTATCTTAACCGTAACAATCATTGGGTAAAAATACTCGATTCTGTTACTGGCAATATTGAAATAAAAAAAACATCCCACAAGGGGATGCATGATTTGATAGTTGAAGGTTCAGATGTCTGGATATGGAATAAAACAACTTATGTTGAAAACCAACAGGGACCCAATCTAAATGGATTGAAAAAATCCATTCATAAATATCAAAAAAATAGACCTGAATAAGCGATATAAACACATTAACTATATATATCACCAAGAATGATCCTGATTAATAACTCCCGATAACCTTTTCGATTTCCTCTGGTTTATCATGGATGCCAAAACGGTCAATGATGGTCGCCGTGGCATCGTTCATTCCCTGAACCTCCACTTTTATACCACGTTGGCGAAAATGAATGACAACCTTATCCAATGCCATAACTGAACTTACATCCCAAAAATGCGCATGGGTTAGATCGACTGTAACATTCTTAATCTCTTCCTTGAGATCAAAGCTATTTATAAAACGATCAACCGTTACAAAGAATACATGACCATTCACCTTATAAATACGAGACTGATCTTTTTTTTCTAATTTAATCAGCATGAAATGTGAAACCTTGCTTGCGAAAACAAGAGAGGCAACCAGCACGCCTGTTAATACTCCATAGGCCAGATTATTTGTTCCAACCACAACACAGACCGTTAGAATCATGACAATATTGGTAGAAAGCGGATATTTTTTTAAATCAAGAATTGAACGCCAGGAAAAAGTACTAATAGAAACCATGATCATCACAGCCACCAAGGCGGCCATAGGAATCCGGGCCACCCATTCCTTTAAAAAAACAACAAGAATGAGCAAGAAAATACCAGCCACCAAGGTAGATAATCGTCCCCTTCCCCCGGACTTGATATTAATAACCGATTGACCAATCATGGCACATCCAGCCATACCCCCCAGAAAAGCAGTACAGATATTGGCAATTCCCTGCCCCTTACACTCACGATTTTTATCACTTGAAGTATCCGTGAATTCATCAACGATCGTTGCTGTCATCATGGTTTCAAGTAATCCGACCGCTGCCAGTCCAGCAGAATATGGTAAAATGATCATGAGGGTATGAAAGTTCAAAGGAATATCTGGAATAGCCAAAATTGGTAAAGAATCTGGCAATTTACCCATATCACCCACCGTTGGAATATTTAAACCATAACAGATTGAAATGGCGGTCATTATAATAATACATATCAAGGGAGACGGTATTAATTTTGTTAAATAAGGGAAAAGGTAAATAATTGCCAATCCACCACCAACAATCACGTAAACATGCCATGTCACATGCACTAATTGCGGAAGCTGTGCCATAAAAATCAAAATTGCCAACGCATTTACAAAACCAGTCATGACAGAATGGGAAACAAAACGCATTAATTCACCAAGTTTCAAATATCCGGCAATAATCTGAAAAATACCTGCAAGAATTGATGCAACGAGTAAATAACTCAATCCATGAGTCTTTACCAAAGGCCCCATCAGTAAAGCCATTGAACCCGTCGATGAGGATATCATTCCAGGACGTCCGCCAAATAACGAAATGACACAAGGAATGGCAAAGGCCGAATAAAGTCCTACACTCGGATCAACCCCAGCAATAATGGAAAAAGCAATTGACTCTGGTATCAGGGCCAATGCAACCACAACACCAGATAGAATATCCGCACGAATATTTCCTAACCAATCTTGTCGATTACAAGACAGCAACATATTATAATCCTATAAATATTTTTAAATTGAAAAATTAATCAATAACAGACTGATCGCATCAACCCTGTTCCTGTTTTTTTTAAAAAAACAGAAATAATAAAATTAGTTACACAATGCTAATTTAGGGCGGCGTTAAAACAAACATTCCGACTCAACAAAACAATAAGAATTTAATTTTAAAATCAATCAATCTAGTAACAAAAACTAATAATTTATAATTAAAAATATTCACAGAATCAATACGTAAACGCTTTTTCTATAAAAATGCCACTTTCAGAATAATAAAATATAAATATCTATATCAGAAAATAATTAATTTCTATTCACCATTTCTGGATTGGGAAAAAATTCACCATAACGCCATGAAGTATGAAAGATTTCTGGCTGTCCATCCCTTCTAATATACAAATCATATAAATTCCTATCGGAAGAAATATATTCACATATTTTACACATGACCTGGTAATTATCCTGTAACAGGTTAATCAATTTCTCCAGGTCATTATCAGGTTCCGTCAAATAACTGTTTATTTTGGCAAATAGACTTTCAGAAAGATTGATAAATCTTGGTAAGTCCAAATTATTCTGCCTATTGTTTTCAGAAAATTTCTTGGTTTTGAGTATGGAATTCACCTTATCATATTCCATATAAATTTTATGAATTTTATCCCATATAATCTTTGCGTTTTTAAAATCTCTCATTCCCTTATTCATGAAACAGGGGCAAATTGATCCAAAATAAAATACGGAATCAACAACATATTTAACAAAAATATAATACCAATTATCTTTTTGTTCGTACATTTTATCAAATACGTTACTATAAGCAATTACCAGATCTGATATGACCGAATTATAAAATGCCATAAGTTCTTTTATGTCTTGACCATTTTTTTCCTGTGCAAGGACATCAACTATAAACGTGTTTTCAATGCACATCAAATCTATACCACTTGAATAAACTGGATCCAAAAAAATGCATGCATCCCCTGTTAATGCCCAATGATTTTCAGAGATACAGGGCTGCGCAATAGATGCGTATTTTCTCAAATATTTAAAATCAAGGATGGAAAATTGTTTCTTCAGCAAATAATCATAAAAAACCCTTTCATGCGTTTTTAACCATTCAAAGGTTTTTTCCAAATCCGATAAACTGTCAAATTGATGAATATTCTCACTAAAACATATTCCCACACTGGTCGTATGATCAGAAAGCCGAAGCACCCAGATCCAATATCCCTTTCCATCAATATGTAAGGAACTGTAGCTTCTATCCATGCCATAAAAAGGGTTATCTTCTTCTGCCGGATAGATTTCATCTACCAGAACAGCCCCCTTGACTCTAAACCAGACTGAAGAATTGGGTAAATTACCTTTGCTTGATAAATTATACTTCCTGGAAATAACTTTTTTCCGTCCGGATGCATCAACAATCCAACGAGAATTAATGATTTTCTGGACTTTGCTCAATTCAACTACGTGGATTCTTTTAAAATGCCCCTCATCTTCAACATCAAGAAAACGCGTATTTTGTAAAATATCAATTTTATCTTGTAATAATGAAAAAAAATGATTTTCCAGTTTGCCACGTTTAAATTGATAGGAATTTTTTTGGGGAAAATTTCTAATTCCCATTTCTTTATAGAGTTCATCATTTGTATAAATAAACCGCATTCCCATTTTTATAAAATGTTCCCGACCTAGATATTCATCTCCCAGCAATTCCCTAAGATAATACCCACCCAAATCAATTGTTGCCTCTCCAACTTTGAAAGCTGTCTCTTCATTGGGAAATTTTGCATCATGAATAAGACAAATGGAAATATCAGGTATATCACGCAGCAATTGACTGGCCAATGTCAATCCGGCAAGTCCACCCCCAATTATAACCACATCATAATTTTTCACTATATCCCTCAACTTAATATTAAAGTAATTAATTGTTTTATTTATGATTAAGATAAAACAATAGTACTAAATTAGGTTGAATATCTAAACAATCAATTTTATAGATATTATATAGTTTAAAATAAATAATATTTCTTGGAGCGGATGAAGGGAATCGAACCCTCATGAACAGCTTGGGAAGCTGTCATTCTACCATTGAATTACACCCGCCAAAATATGAAAAATAATATTTCACATTAAAATAACCAAATTGAATAGAAAAATATATCTTTTTTGATAATTTTTAAAAAATAAAGAAATTACTAACCACTTTTCTTGCATTCCTCTATCATGAACGCTCCTTATGGTTATCAAAGAGAAATATTATGAACAAAACCTCTTCCCATCGCCTAGCCACTCGTTTACTTCATGATAATATTGAACGTTCTTCCTTTGCTGAAACATGTGAAGCTCTTTTTTTAACATCTGGGTTCATTTATGAAAGTGCAGAACAAGCAGAACGCACTTTCCAAAAAAAAGAAAGGCATTATCAATATAGCCGTGTTAATAACCCTACCATTACCAACCTTGAAAATCGACTTATTCATTTGGAAGAGGCTGAATGTTGTGTTGCCACCTCAACAGGAATGAGCGCAATTTTTGCTGCCTTATTTTCCAATTTGAAACATGGGGATCGTGTTATCGCATCTAAGGCGCTTTTTGGGTCAAGTTACTGGATTGTTGAAAATTTTTTACCAAAATTAGGAATCGAAACCGCTTTTGTTGAAGGCACGAATATTCAAGAATGGAAAAAAGCATTATCCAAACCTGCAGCAGCTGTTTTGATTGAAAGCCCTTCCAATCCAATGCTAGACATTTTGGATATTCGGCAAATTGCTGACTTGACCCATCAGGCAGGCGGAATATTGATTATTGACAATGTTTTTGCCACTCCATTATATCAAAAACCTTTGAAAATAGGGGCTGATCTTGTTGTCTATTCTTGTACAAAACATATGGATGGACAGGGGCGTGTCCTAGGAGGTGCTATTCTAGGTAGTAAAGACTTGCTTGAAACCGATATTATACCTTTTGTTCATAATACAGGACTTACAATTTCAGCTTTTGATGCGTGGATATTGCTGAAAGGTCTGGAAACTTTTCCACTTCGTATGGAAAAAATGACCGAAAATGCGAAAATCTGTGCAGAATTTATTGAAAAATCTGATGTTGTTAATCTTATTCGATATCCCGGATTACACTCACATCCTCAATATGGCCTTGCCTGCAAACAAATGGATGCGCCAGGTGCCATGATCGCCTTTGAAGTCAATGGGGGGAAAAAAGGTGCATTTACATTCATGAATGCCTTACAGCTCATATTAATTTGTAATAATCTTGGTGATAGTCGGAGTATTGTAACGCACCCGGCAACAACAACACATATGAAGGTCAGTCCAGAGGATCGTTTAAAACTCGGAATTACTGATGGCATTATCCGCTTTTCAGTAGGAATGGAGGATCCACAGGATTTACTTGTGGATCTGCAAAAAGGATTTGATAAATTAACAATTTTTTTGCAAAAACAAACAATAAATAAGTAATCTTTTAAATTGAAAATATATTAATTTTTTCCATATATTTTAATACTGAAGGAAAATATAATAAAATCGTGTAGTTTCATTTTAAACAAAACCGTTTAATTTTCCCTTTACAAAATTAATATATATCTTTTTATATTGTCCAAAATTACTTCATACCAAACAGAAACATTGAACAGTTTTACTGGTTTAAAAGATTTATAGAATATGACTGATAAAAAAACTTCCGCCCCCTCTCGTTCAGAAGCTGAAGAAGCGGTGCGTACCCTTATTCGCTGGGCTGGTGATGATCCGGATCGTGAGGGGTTAATAGATACGCCAAGCCGTGTTATAAATGCCTATGCCGAATTTTTTTCTGGCTATAAAGAAAACCCGAAAGAAATCCTTGGCCGAACATTTGAAGAAGTCGGTGGATATAAGGAAATTGTCCTTTTACGTGACATTCGCTTTGAAAGTCATTGCGAACACCATATGGTTCCAATTATTGGAAAGGCTCATGTTGCCTATTTACCCAATAACTATGTCGTCGGCATTTCCAAACTGGCCAGGATTGTAGAGGTTTTTGCCAAAAGATTACAAATTCAAGAAAGAATGACAGCGGAAATCGCCAATATAATCCAAGAGGTATTACAACCTAGAGGGGTCGCTGTAATCATTGAGGCCACTCATCAATGCATGACAACCAGAGGTGTGCATAACCCAAGTGTATCTATGGTTACATCAAAATTGCTTGGTGTTTTCCAACAGGATCAAAATGCAAGAGCAGAACTTTCAGCTTTATTAAATCGTTCTGTTTCATTTATGTAACTAATTGATCTCAATCGTTGAATGATCATCTAGAATACGACGTAAAATTTGTTGAACATCAGGATATTTCTCCGTGGAAATCACTTCACATAAATAACGCATTTGTCGTCGCGTCGTATAAAGCTGATCCAAAAGTTGCAGAACCAGAGACATTGAATCTTCTGCCACTCCTAAATGATCCCTTAATTCAAGAATTAATTTGGCCCTTGCCTCATCAATCTCCTTAAATAAATAATTTCCCTCTTTCTTTTCTGGCCTCAACCATTGATTATTTATCCAGTGATAGACATCATTGGCTGTTATTTCAGGTAAATTATAGCATAACATTTCAAGGGTTATCATTTTCTTTCCCTTTTACATTTTTTAGATTTAATTGGATTGATCAATGGATTTACGTAAAAACTCTTCCAAAGCGGGATCGACTTTACCAATCGTAATTTGTAAAGTTACATATAGATTCCCAGCCTCAAGATTTTTACGGGATGGGATACCCCGTCCACGTAACCTTAGTACAGTTCCGCTATCTGAATGAGCCGGCACATTTAACGCAACCTCACCGGTAGGGGTTGGAACAGTCAGCTTACCGCCCAAAACCGCTGTCTTTAGATCAACAGGCCACGTCATTCTTATATCCTGACCATCTCTTTTAAAATAGGCATGAGGCATTACCTGAATGGTAATCAAGGCATCCCCGGCAGAACCATTTTGAAAGCCAGGATCCCCTTTTCCGCGCAACCTTAAGGTCTGACCATCATCAATTCCAGGAGGGATTTTAACATCAAGTGTTCCTCCTTCAGGTAAGGTAATTCTCGATGTTGTACCATTAACTGCATCCAGAAAACTAATTTTCAGACTATAGCGTCGATCCTGCCCTTTCTGTGGACCTCTACTGGATCTTCCTTGAGAAAAACCCCGACCAGAGAAACCACCCCAGCCACCACCGCCAAACCGGTTCAATATATCCTGCAAATCATCCTCGGAAAATTGATTACCGTGCATTCCTTCACCCTGACTGTACCGAAATCCTTGCGCTCCATCAGCATAATGACGATATCCGGCACCTCCCCCCGGAAAGCCCTGTTCCTGACCATGAATGTCAATCTCACCACGATCAAAACGGGCCCTCTTTTCTGGATCTGAAAGCAATTCATTCGCAACGCTAATTGCTTTAAATTTATCCTCAGCCTCTTTATTTCCGGGATTTAGGTCAGGATGATATTTTTTGGCCAATTTTCGATACGCTTTACGTATCTCATCCTGACTGGCTGTTTTCGATATTCCCAAAATGGTATAAGGATCTAAACTCACTGCACTTTTCTCTTAATTTTCTATCATTATGGCTTTGAAATCGATTTCATCGGATAAAGTAATCAACAACGCCTCAAACACATCTGCTGGAATGCCTTTTGCAGCAGAGTTTCTTGCCACCTTAATTAATTGATCCCTTACAAATTCTTTTTCAAAATCAGTATTCTGTTTTTTATTATCATCCATAGTCTGGCAGTCCCAATAAACTTTGAAACCAAAATTTATTTTTTAAAAGTATAACCACATTTTCATTAAACTTGAAATCAAAATAGCTGATTATTTATAAAATACAGTTCATCAATATAATGTTCTATTATTTATGAATTATCTCCCCAAATTTTCCGATTTGACCGCGATGCCTTAACCAATGATCTGCCAAGACACAGGCAAGCATGGCCTCTCCAACTGGAACAGCCCGTATACCGACACAAGGATCATGTCGACCTTTGGTAATTACTTCAACAGATTCACCTTCTGAATTAATTGAGGGTTGAGGGACAAGAATTGAGCTTGTCGGTTTAACTGCAAAACGGACCACAATTGGTTGACCGCTGGAAATACCGCCCAGAATACCGCCCGCATGATTAGAGGCAAATGAAAGCTTACCATTTTCAAGATATATAGGATCAGCATTCTCTTCACCCCGTAGGGTTGCAGCGGCAAAGCCTTCACCGATTTCAACAGCTTTTACGGCATTGATACTCATCATGGCCTGGGCAATATCAGCGTCCAGTTTTCCATAAATTGGCGCCCCCAATCCTGCGGGAACCCCTTCGGCCACCACTTCAATCACCGCACCGATGGATGACCCAGCCTTACGGATTATGGATAATTCATTCCTCCAGATCTCGACCATTTGTGCATCGGGACAAAAAAATTCATTTTTTTTAACCTCGTCCCATGACCATCGGTCACGATTGATTTTTTTATCCCCAATCTGAATTAGGGCCCCACGAATAAAAATTGAATTTCCCAAAATCAAACGGGCAATCGCTCCAGCAGCAACACGCATGGCTGTTTCCCTGGCTGAAGATCTTCCTCCCCCTCGATAATCCCGTATACCATATTTCAAATCATAGGTAATATCTGCATGACCTGGACGGTAGGACTGAGCGATATTGGAATAATCCTTGGAACGCTGATTGGTGTTTTCAATCAATAATGATATAGGAGTGCCTGTCGTTTTACCTTCAAATACACCTGATAATATCTTCACCTGATCGGGCTCATTACGCGTGGTTGTAAATGAGGATTGTCCAGGTCTGCGTAAATCCAGCCAAGGTTGAATCAATTTCTCAGAAAGCGGAATCAAGGGAGGACACCCGTCAACAACACAACCGATTGCAGGCCCATGACTTTCCCCCCATGTCGTAACCCTGAACAAGCTTCCAAAACTATTACACGACACGTTACTGTTCACTCACTGTAAAATTGATTAATTATCTGACAAGGCAATATCAGGTGCATCGGGATTTTTCATTCCAACCAGATGATAACCACAATCAACATGATGTATTTCACCTGTGACCCCTCTAGATAAATCAGAAAGGAAATACAAACCCGCCCCGCCAACTTCATCAATGGTAACATTACGTTGTAAAGGAGAATTAAGCTGGTTCCATTTCAGGATATAACGGAAATCGCCTATTCCACTTGCCGCCAATGTTTTGATAGGGCCGGCGGAAACCGCATTGACACGAATATTATCAGGTCCAAGATCTGCTGCCATATACTGCACGGAAGCTTCCAAAGCCGCCTTGGCTACACCCATAACGTTATAATGAGGCATCACACGTTCAGATCCCAGATATGTCAAGGTAAGAAGTGATCCACCATCTGGCATTAATCTTGCGGCCTCTTTTGCAACAGCAGTAAAAGAATAGCATGAGATATCCATGGCTGTTAAAAATGCCTCTCTAGGAGTATCGACATAACGTCCACGCAAATATTGTTTATCAGCCCATCCAATCGCATGAACAACAAAATCTAGTTTTCCCCATTTTTGGGCAATATCTTCAAATACGTTGCTGATATCCTCATCTTTACTGACATCACAAGGCAAAAGATAGGTTGATCCCAAACTTTCGGCCAAAGGGGCGACCCTTTTTTTCAAGGCATCTCCCTGATAAGTAAAAACAAGCTCTGCCCCTTGTAACGCACAAGCACGCGATATTCCCCATGCTATCGAATGATTATTGGCCAAACCCATAATCAAACCGCGTTTTCCTTGCATCAAATTTCCCTTTACAGGCAAAACATCATTTTTCGTTATCATAACACCCCTTAATAGATTTTTTGTTTTTGTATGTCTTTTGACAATTAAAAAGTAGCCAGAACAATTCCTAAATTGGCGTTCATTTTAAAACAAAAAAAAAAGAAAAGAAATCATTTTCATTATGGATACAATCTTTAGAGATTAAACCCAAACATTATCAAATAATACCCCTCAACTTTTTGTTTTAATTAAGCTCCAGCATTCCTGTCACAAAAATGTGATTCTTTTCAGCGCTCTATTTCAGCCTAGAATTCATTTTATCTATTAAAAAATCAAATAAGCGATTAATATCCAAGATTATACCCCGTTTATTTTAAGGAAAGGGAATAAACAATGCTTAGCGTCAAGAAAATACTCATTCCTATTCAAGGCACCCCTTTATCTGAATCTACTCTAACCACTGCCTATTACCTCTCAAAAAACTATAATGCTCATCTTGCCGTTATCCATATTCAACCCGATAGAAAAGACCTCATTCCGCTTACTAGTGAGGGATTATCCGGATCCATGATTGAAGAGGTCATGAATATTGCCGCCTCAGAAAATCAAAAACGGTTAAAACTTGCCCGAGAAATATTCGATAATTTTATCGATAAATACAATATCGAATTAACCGACCCAGACCTTACTGAACCTGCTAAGGAAAAAATTACGGCCAGTTTCACCAATATGGTTGGACGGGAAAATGAATTAATTACCTACTGGGCACGCTTGTCCGACATAACGGTAATTTCTCACCCCGATTCAGACAGTGAAATTTCCTCTTCCGAAGCACTTCATACCCTATTATTCGATAGTGGCCGCCCCATCATTATCGCCCCAAAACAAAAACCCCTGACAACCGGCAAAAAAATCTGTATCTGCTGGAATGGCAGCGCAGAATCAGCCGCCGCCCTGCATGCAAGTTTGAGATGGCTTCATTATGCTGAACAGGTCTATATCCTATATACGAATGATTATGAAAATCATGGTAAGAAAATTCAAGATGTTGTTAACTATCTCAAATTCCATAACATTCAAGCAACTCCCCATCAATTGGGCAATGACAGGGATGTTGGAAATACAATCCTTTCAACCTGTAATGAGATAGGAGCGGACATGTTATGCATGGGTGCCTATTCCCACCCACGTTGGCAGCAGCTGATTCTGGGAGGGGTCACACGTTACATGCTTGAAAACGCCAATATATCTGTCTTGATGAATCGATAAAACATCATCTTCATTTATCCTTATGGTAAAAGGATAATTTTTCCTTTTACTATTTTTTTTGTGTAATTATAAAAAATAATGTTATATATACATACTTGTATAGTTATAAAAAGGAATTATCTGTTGTGGTTTCTCAAGACAGGCAGGCCGATCAATCTGATTATTATGTTTTAACCGCAAATCGTCTTCTGGATGGGCGGGTTGTGTGGTTCACCCCGCAAGAACATTGGGGAATAATGCTGGAAGACGCCCAACTTTTTTCCAATAAAGAAAATGCCGAAAAAAAATTGCAGGAAATCATACAGTCCAATACTGCCCATTTTTTAATTGATTTACATTATGTAGAATTAATAAACCCTTTCCATCCAGCATCAGCACGTGAAAATATTAGAGCGTTTGGTCCCAGTACACATCCTGAATTTAATCCACGCTCTATAATAAGATGATTATCAATGAAACAGTTTCCATCCCATGATACCGATTCAAACACCATAAAAGTCATTGGTCGTTATAACTATGACGAAATTGATTTTGATTTTTTAAAAGAAAGAATCAATCAATTCAGGTCACAGATTGAAAGACGGCTGAATGGTGAACTTTCTGAAGATGAATTTAAACCTTTACGATTGATGAATGGTGTATACCTTCAATTACATTCCTATATGCTTCGTGTCGCCATCCCATATGGTATTTTATCATCAAGAATGTTGCGCGGTTTGGCATATATTGCCCGTTACTACGATCGTGGATATGGTCATTTCACTACCCGTCAGAACATACAATTTCATTGGACAAAACTAGAGGAGGTCCCCGATATTCTAACGTATCTGGCATCAGTTGAAATCCATACCATCCAAACCAGTGGAAATTGTATCCGTAATATCACCAGTGATGAATTTGCTGGTGTGGCGCAAGATGAGATCTTGGATCCCCGTATTTATGCAGAAATTATGCGTCAATGGTCAACGCTTCACCCTGAATTTTCATTTTTGCCCCGAAAGTTCAAGATTGCTATAAGTGGCTCTTCAAATGATCGTATCGCTGCTTGTTTTTATGATATTGGCATATTAACCCGTCGCAATGAACAGAATAAACCCGTTTTTGAAATCTGGGTTGGTGGTGGCCTGGGCCGCATTCCGGTTAAAGGTAAAATCATCCGTGATGACTTGCCCCCTGAACATTTGCTTGCTTATCTTGAAGCCATTATCCGTGTTTATAATCTGCATGGAAGTCGAAATAATTTATATAAATCGAGAATCAAAATTCTTGTAGAGAATCTTGGTATAGATGCTTATCGCAAACAGGTTGATAAAGAATTTGATACCATGGATTTAGAACAATACCGTTTGTCTGACGATATCATAAATTCGATTCACAAACGTTTTGGTCATCCCAATCTTGCCGATATCCCAAACGCTTCTGAAACCATGAAAAAACATCAGCAAAACAATCCGGAATTTGACCGATGGGTAAAACATAACAGCCACCCTCATTTTCATAAAGATTATATAGCAACCGTCATTTCCCTTAAAAACATCGGGGAAACACCTGGTGACATGACAGCAGATCAAATGAATGCTCTGGCCAATCTGGCGGAGGAATATTCCTTCGGGGAAATTCGTGTGACTCATTTACAAAATCTTGTCTTGGGGCATGTCAGAAAAGACCAATTATTTTTTCTATGGCAGGCTTTGCAAAAATATCGGCTGGCAATGCCAAATCAGGGATTAATTACAGATATCGTCTGCTGTCCCGGACTTGATTACTGCTCCTTGGCAAATGCGCGGTCAATCTCTGTCGCCAAGGAAATAATGTCTCTATTTCAGGATATCCGTTTACAGGAAAAAATAGGTCCCATACATATTGGAGTCGATGGATGTATCAATTCCTGTGCCCATCATCATATCATGAATATTGGTGTTTTGGGGGTTAATAAAAAGGGGGAGGAATTCTATCAAATAAAACTTGGCGGATCTTCCTATAAAGGCAGAGCCGCAATAGGTGCCATACTAGGAGCGGCACTTACTGCGGAGGAAGCGGTTGATGCCATTCGCAGGCTAATTGATTTTTATCTTGAGCAACGTCATGAAAATGAATATTTTATTGATACTTACAACCGCCTAGGTATCAGCCCATTCAAGGAAATTGTCTATGCTACTGCTTAAAGATGGTGAAATTATTGATAACCCCTGGATTGTAATTGAAAATAATTTACCAACATCGTTACCTGATTATCCGATCCTGTCGCAAACGCTTTTATCCACGCTTGACAATATCGATAAAATTCATCAACCACTTGGTGTTTTATTGCCATGCGATCAAGATATTGAACACTTAAGACCTTATCTTGAAAAGCTCTCCCTTATTGTCCTGGAATTTCCCTCTTTTAAAGATGGCAGGGCTTTTTCACAAGCTCGCCAAATCAGAGAGCATCTAAAATTTACAGGAGAATTACGGGCAATTGGGCATATTCTTCCCGATCAATATCAATTTCTAACCAGGGTTGGTTTTACAACCATCTTGATCCCAGATAATGCCAATATAGCAAGTTGGAAAGAAAATAGACAGCATTTTACAATCGGTTTTCAGTCTTCCGTTTTAAAAGAGCCCAAACAGGGTTTGGTAAGAAAGCTTTAGGTCTCTTACAAGTAACGATATATTTTAAAATATACTGTTATCTAACTAATAAAATAAAATCTTGTTCAAATTGTACAATAGATTCCTATATCAATCATATGTAAATCTTTATCACCATCAGTTTCAAACAGCATTTTATCCATTTTCAAATGTTTGCCTCCATAAAAAAAATAATTCAAAATAGTTTAATCTTTATTTTAAGAGGTTATTTAAAACTGGCCTTACAAACAACATGTTGGCAATTTGATATTGACCCGCAAGCACGCTCTTTACTTACTTGTAGGGATGGTCAACCCGCCCTTGTCATTTTTTGGCATGAAACCCTGATCCTTTCACCACGTTTGTGGTGGTGGGCCTTACCTCAGAACCCTTATCTTACCCTATATGTACTTATTAGTAAAAATAATGATGGACGCCTCATCAGCAAAATTGTTAATCCCTGGCGAATATGGACAGTACAAGGATCTGCCAATAAAAACGGACAAGATAAAGGTGGAGCGACCGCTTTCCGCAAACTTCTAAAATTATCCAAAGCAGGTCATCTAATCGCCATCATGCCCGATGGGCCAAGAGGCCCACGCCATCATTTACATCCAGGATTGATCAAGCTTGCCTTATTTGCCAAAACCAAAATCGTACCTGTCGGAGCTTATTGCAGCTCAATACGCCTAAACAACTGGGATAAATTGATCGTCCCATTACCGTTCGGTAAAGGAAAAATGGTTTGTCGCACACCTATCGAGGTCACAAAGAAAAATTATGATACAATTGAAACAGAAATCATTAACCAACTACATCAAGCCAACCAGCTGGCACAATCATGAAAATCATAATTAAGGATCATTTTCTTTTATCAGCCTGGACAGCATTAACGAATTGTTTGTCTCCCTTTTTACCATTTTATCTTCAAAACCGTTGCAAAAAGGGTAAAGAAATTCCCAACCGCCTTAAAGAAAGGCAAGGTTATCCTACCCTATCCAGACCTGCCGGTTCAATCATACAATTTCATGCCGCAAGTGTTGGAGAACTTGTTTCCATTTTTTCGGTCATTCAAGCCATTCATATTCAGGATGCCAGCCAGAGTTTTTTGATTACAACAGGAACAGTTACCTCCTTTCGTATCTTAGAAAATTTCATATCGCATCATCCAATATTAGCCAGACATATTATTCATCAATTTATACCCCTCGATATTCCACAATGGATCAATCGTTTTTTAACTTATTGGCATCCATCCCTTATTGTTCTAGCAGAAAGTGAAATCTGGCCCAATCTTATCAAAGAAGCCTGCCAAAAAAAAATACCGCTTGCTTTAATCAACGGACGCCTTTCCGATCGCTCATTAAAAAACTGGAAAATTTGTCCATCCCTTATCCAAAACATTCTATCACGTTTTCAATGGATCATTTCCCAATCTGAACATGACCAAAATAATTTTGCACATCTACAGATTACAACCGATTATTTAGGCAATTTAAAACAAACAGCACAAAAACTCCACTTTAATTCTCAAGAATTGGTCGAGTTAGAAAACTATTTTAATAATTCTCCAATCTGGCTGGCAGCATCAACCCATCCTAACGAAGAAACCCTTATTGCCAAAACGCATACTGTATTAAGAAAAAAATGGCCCAACCTTATTACAATCATTGTACCACGCCATCCTGAACGAGGACAGGAAATCATTAATGAGATAGGAATAGTTGCCCAACGCAGTAAACATGAGCTTCCTTTTGAAAACGGTTTATGGCTCTGTGACACTTTAGGAGAGCTTGGACTATTTTACAGATTGGCTGACATTGTATTTATAGGCAACAGTCTTGAGGTTGTTCATAAAGGGGGTGGTCATAATCCATTTGAAGCTGCGCAATTAAATTGTACCATTGCAACTGGACCCAAAATACATAATTTCAGACAGGCTTATTATCATTTGCAGAAAGCGGTTACAATAATTCACACCATAGACGATCTGACAAACTGGGTTGATAAAATGCTGTCCGACCCACAATTAAGAAAAAAACAAGCCTGTCTGGCCTTGGAAATCATGGAACAAAAAAGCAATCTTGCTACGGATATAGGCACTCATCTTCTAAAATTAGCAAGGCAATCCATATGAAGGCTCCCTTTTTCTGGCAACAATATCCTCCCACACCAACAGCAAAAATTTTAACCCCCTTTTCGTTCATAACCTCACTTATCACCCGTTATCAAATAAACAAACCAGGCTGGCATGCCCCTATTCCTGTTCTCTGTTGTGGAAATTTGACTATTGGTGGCACAGGAAAAACTACCGTAGCGCTGGAAATGGGTCATTATTGCCAACAACAATCAATTCCTTTCGCATTTTTGACACGTGGCTATAAAAGAAAAAGCAGAATTGCAGAACCATTTATGGTTGATCTCAATCAGCATAATGCCAAAGATGTTGGTGATGAAGCCCTTTTATTGGCCCGACTTGCACCAACGTGGATTGGTGGCAATCGAGCCGCATCGGCCAAAGCAGCAATAAAGAAAAGTCCTGTAAAATTACTAATCATGGATGATGGTTTGCAAAACCCTACCCTGTATAAAGATCTATCCATCCTAGTTGTTGATGGTGTAACAGGTTTTGGAAATCAAAGACTTTTGCCTGCCGGCCCTTTACGACAACCTGTTATACAAGGGCTTAAAACAGTCAAAACCTGTATTTTTATTGGCAAAGATAAAACAGGGCTTTTACCCACGATTTCATCCCATGTACCCGTTTTCAGGGCAAATCTAACAATGAATCCTGCCATTCGACAATTTTCTAATCAATCTGTTATCGCCTTTGCAGGCATTGGACGACCTGAAAAATTTTTTCAAACCTTAAAAGATAACCAACTTATCCTTTCAAAAACAATTTCATTTCCAGATCATCATCATTACACAAACAAAGACCTAAACAAGCTTTTATCACTTCATCGCCATTATCAATTGCCCCTGGTAACAACACCCAAGGACTATGTTAGGTTACCAGATCAATTCAGACCTTTGGCCACTCCACTAGAGGTTTGTTTGACATGGCACGATCCCGCATCTTTACAAAAGATATTCCATATGATTCATTTCTAACCAATTTACTTTTCAAGATTTCTCTATATCTTTTCTATGTAATCTTTTAGACTGTCATCCATTCCGTTTTAGTAAAATCCATTCAATAAAAATTTCCTTCATGTCCTTGCCCTTACCATCCCGTCAGATTATTTCCAATTGGTTGAAACAATGTTTATATTACGGTGAATATCTGATCGCTGAAATTTGTATTAACCTCTTACAAAAACTTTCTCCAGAACAAGCCTCCAATCTAGGTGGATGGATTTGTCAAAAAATTGGCACGAAACTTCCCGTTTCCAAAATAGCTGATAGAAATATAAAATTTGTCATGCCTGATCTGTCCTTGCAGGAAAGACAAAAAATTATAGCAGGCGTATGGGAAAATCTTGGAAGAACAGTTGGAGAATTTCCACATCTTGCTAATCTTGAACAAAATACCAAACAAGGTGCGGGCTGGGAAATCATTGGGGAAAATTATTTAATTGGACAGGCAAAGCGTAAAGGACCGGTTTTATTTGTATCAGGTCATCTTGGAAACTGGGAAATGTTGCCACCGGGAGTTGCACAATATGGGGTTCCTTTTTCTTCTTTTTTCCGTGCAGCTAGCAATCCCTATGTAAATGAGCTTATCCTTCAATTACGATATCAAGCCATGCAACAAAAAATTCCCATGTTTGCAAAGGGAGCAAAAGGGGCAAAACAAGCATTAAGACACCTTTTACAAGGAAAAAGACTTGGTGTTCTAAGTGATCAGAAGATGAATGATGGCATTCGGGTTAATTTTTTTGGAAAACCTGCAATGACCTCTTCCGCTGTTGCAAGCCTGGCCCTGAAATTACGTTGTCCCATCATTCCCGGTTATGTAAAACGACTTGGACCTGCAAGGCTGCGCATTATTGTCGAAACACCCATTGATTATTCGGATCTGGTCGAAAACAATATAGAAAATGTTCGAATATTAACCCAACGCATAAATGACAAAATTGAAGAATGGATAAGGAAACAACCAGAACAATGGCTCTGGCTGCATAAAAGATGGCCAAAAGAATACTATAAACCCTAATGTGTCATACTACCCGATGTATTATCTTTTGGAGTTGAAATCATTTTCCCTCCACCAAAGGACTGAATTTCAAAAATCTGTAAATCACGTTTTACTGTTCCATCGGGATGCAGGGCAAAAAAGCCATCAATACCATTAAATCCATCCGGTCGCGTTATATTTTCTATTGAGAAACCACCTGGACGTTTTCTCAAACTGTTTGCCAATGCAGCTGAATCATAGGTGAAGTCCGCTAGGGGTTTTGGGGTTTGTCCATATCTTGCCATATATTGCCGGATAAATTCCTGACGTTTGACCGGATTGGGCGCGACATACCAGGCCCCTTTTAATTTTCCCAATTTACCGGCAAAAGATGACCATAAAGTAGGTCCCATAATCCTGACCTGGCTTGTAGAAACCTGCACTTCATTCATCGCATTGATAACAGACTGCAACTGTAATCCTGTATCAGCCAAAAGCAAGGCGTCAAACGGAGGTTTATCCAGTTTCAGTTTTTTTGTCTCGACCTTTTTTTCAGGTTTTGAAGGAATAAGTTCATTTTGTAAACTATCTCCATCTTCCTTGGGTCCATTCGCTGCAGTGGTATCAGTTGAATTCTGGTTTTGAGAGTTTATTTTAGCCGCTTCCGTTCTTTCATCAAAATTTGACATTGATTTCAATTTTTGTGTGATGTCAGACAGGTCAGCCGCATGATACACGATTGTGGGTTGCATCAATCCCTGATCAGAGCAGCTTTTAATTAATCCATCTGCCATTGCCCGACCAAAACTGTTATCAGGTAAAAAAGCCGCAAATTTCATTCGCCCTTCATTTTTGGCTGCTTTTACCAAAGTTTCAATTTGCTGATTTTGCGTAATTCCAAAAATCCACACATTTGAAGATGCAATTGAAGCATTACTGCTATAGGAAAGAACCGGAATATTGACCGCACCAGTCACTGCTGCAACCTCTGTTGTATCCTTAGCTGTCAAGGGACCAAGAATAATGCCATCACCTGCCTCAATGGCTTTATAGGCTGCTGCAGAAGCCCCACCCGTTTCTGCCGTATCATGAACATCAAGTGCAGAGGGTTCATCAATGGCGAGCCGGGCAGCTTTTAACATATTATTTCCCAATCCACCATTTCTCCCCGTCAAGGGAAGAAGAAGCCCAATTTGTTTTTTGGAAGGTTGTTGCAAATTTTGAGTAGGTGTCGTAATAGGAGTATTATTATCACTATGACTAGAAGAACAAGCTGCCAGCAAGCATACAGGGATAGTGACCTTTAACAAATTTGCCATAAAAGAATTCAATCCCAAACAATTTTGTTTAAAAGGTTTTTTCTGCTCTATCAATAGTATTCTCCTTTGATTTAATCAAAATCTGATTATCAGTTATTATTAAAATGCAAAAACAAAATATTCAATCAAATATTAACACAATCAAATATAATCGTACCATTGAAAATAATGCTCGATTTTTTCTGGTTTCCACACCAATTGGCAATCTTGGTGACCTAAGTTTTCGTGCCAAAATGATTTTACAGGAATGTGATTTGATTTTGTGTGAAGATACACGGGTCAGTGCAAAACTTCTATCAACCTATGGTATTACAACCCCAACCGAATGCCTGCATCAACATAATGAAACCCATCGTATCCATCATGTTTTAAATTTACTTCACCAGGGTAAAAAAATTGCATTGATTTCTGATGCTGGCACCCCTTTGGTATCTGATCCAGGATATCAACTAACCCATGCTGTCATAAAAGAAAATATTAAAATTACAGCCATTCCAGGCGCAAATGCAGCTTTAATGGCATTAACTTTATCAGGACTTCCACCACATCCCTATTTATTTATTGGTTTTCCGCCACCAAAATCAACAGCTCGGCAAAATTCTTTTGCTATCTTAAAGGCAGTAGAAAATATAGGATTGACCCCAACCTATATCTGGCATGAAGCACCTCATCGATTGGTCGATATGCTAAAAGATTTGAAAGAGGTTTTTGGCGAAAATCGTGAGGCAGCCGTAGCTAGAGAATTGACAAAAAAATTCGAAGAAATTCAACGTGGTAATTTAAAATCTTTGCTTGATCAATTTTCCCAAATCTCACCAAAAGGTGAAATAATTGTATTATTGGCCCCTCCATCTTCAAAAAAAAATAATCATGATATGATAGATCTTGATACAAATCTTATTGAGGCCTTAAAAACAATGTCCATTAAAGACGCTGCCCAAGTTGTGTCCACCGCTCTTCACTTGCCCAAAAAAATTGTTTATAAACGTGCGCTTGAACTGCAAAAAATATAATCCCTATTCATCATCCTTAAAATGAATGTTAAATAACTCATCAGAAACAGATTTTTTAGGATGAAGGTCATACAGGTCCACTTTGGTAACCTGACCCTGCGCATCAACAACCTCCCATCCTCTTAAAACCATATAATTTTGATTGAATATCAACGTCAAGCTTCCCTCTGAAGGAGAGGCCGTCCTGACAACCTTGACCTGAATTAAACCATTTTCCTTTTCATATTTAACAATCGTGACATCTCCGGAAAAATGAAGATCCGGCTTTAATAACAGTCCTAATGGATTTTGATCAATTGGAATGGTTGTTGTTTGACCAACAGCTCCATCATGAAAAACCATTTTTCCTTCATTCGCTACCAACAATAATTGACTGGGTTTATCATATTCAAACCTGATCCGCCCTGGACGCTTGATCCAAACCTGTCCAGTGCTTCGTTGACCATTCGGGGCAATCTGCTGAAAATTGGCTTTCATTATTGTCAGATTGTTGATCCAATTTTCCAACTGCTGAATGTTATTTAGCTGCTTGGACGTCAGTGTCACACCCGTCATTGCATTCCCTGTCTTATCCTGAGCAAGAGCAAGATTTCTTAAACCAACCATTTCCAAAACGGCAATAAAACAGCAAATGGAAACAACTTTCAACAATCGCATGGCCAAACCCTTTCAGCAGAAATGTAATTATTGTTACAGACTTGCCTGCACAATACGATAACTTACATCAGGTGTAATATTTTTTCTTTCCCCCAATGCGGTCATATGATGTCTCTTTAATTGCTCAATTACCTTTTCCGCAGCATTATTATCAATATCATATTCGTGTAAATAGGTTTTTACACCAAAACTTTCAAAAAATTCCCTTGTTTTCCTGATTGCTTCATCAATAATCTTTTCATCACTATATCCTGTTAATCCCCATACCCTCTTACCATATTGAAGAAGTTTTTCACGTTTATCTTGACGCATTTCCTCTAATAAGGATGGAAGTACAATCGCCAAAGTCTGCCCATGATCAAGACCATACAAAATTGTCAATTCATGTCCAATCATATGAGTGGCCCAATCTTCCGGAACCCCTGCGGCAATCAAGCCATTTAGGGCCATTGTTGCTGCCCATACAAAATTTGCGCGAGATTCATAATCCTCTGGATTATTATAGGTCTTTGGACCCTCTTCAATTAAAGTTAACAAAATCCCTTCAGCAAAACGATCTTGAATGGATCCATTAACTGGATAAGTCAAATATTGTTCTGTAGTATGGACAAAAGCATCAATAATTCCGTTTGCAACTTGCTTTTTCGGTAAACTGAATGTTTTCGTTGGATCCAGAATAGAAAATACAGGATATAAAAGCTCGTTTTTAATCGGCAATTTATCTTCTGTTGTCTTCCGTGAGATAACAGCATTACTGTTCATTTCCGAACCTGTTGCCGGTAAGGTCAAAACAAATCCGAAAGGAACAATCTGCTGAATATCTTTTCCACCATCAAGTACCAATTTCCAAGGATCATCCTTGCAATGTACTGCCCCGGCGATAAATTTGGTCCCGTCCATGACAGATCCTCCGCCAACGCCCAATATAAAATCAAAATTTTCCTGACGAATTTTCTCAACAGCTTTCATGAGAGTTTCAAAAATAGGATTGGCTTCTATTCCTTCAAAAATCTCGACATGACGACCACCCAATGCCTTTTGTACCTCAGCAAGGGTTCCATTTTTGCGAACACTGCCCCCTCCTATAGTAATTAGTACTTTTGCATTTTTAGGAATTAAGCTGTTCAATTTTTCAATTGTATTTTGTCCGAAAACGATACGTGTTGGATTATAAAATTCAAAATTTTGAATCGACATGACTAAATTCCTTTTATAAAATCAATTTATTAATTTACAATATTCAACCTTAATGACTCAAAGAACAATAAAATTAATTTTTTATCTTCCCTAAATCATAGACTCTTTCATAATTCGCCTTACATCTCCCCCCCAAACCGTTTCATAACGGTGTAACCAATATTCAGACTGGGTTGGACCTCCCTCAGCAATTTCAAATAGGGGAATCAGATACTTGGTTTCATCATCACCATTCTCATCCTTAAAATTGCGATTTTTCAATCCTTGTTGAGCCAACTGAAGAAGACGCTTCATAAATTCCCTAAGGTTTTCTCTACCGATTGATGCTGACAATCCCTGTCCGATCACTTTATTTCTTAAAGCTTTATAGACAGACCATTCCTGTTCCCTGACCAGTTTTTCCACAGCCAGCAACGTTGAAGAATCATACAATAATCCCGTCCAGAAAGCCGACATTGCAATCATCATTTCCCTTGATCCTGCATCCGCACCCCGCATTTCAAGATATTGTTTCAAACGGACATCAGGAAAGGCAACTGTTATATGGTTTTTAAAATCTCCCATGGTCAGTTTCTCATGCTCCAAACCCGCAGGTGTTCTACCCTGTATCCATGCCCGAAAAGATGCCCCGGAAACATCAATCATCTTACCATGACGAATGACAAAATACATCGGCACATCCAACAGCCACTCGATATAGTGTTCAAAACCAAAATGATCGTCAAAAAAAACATCGGGCATACCTGCACGCTGATTATCCGTATCTGTCCAGATATATGCACGCATTGACTGCAACCCGCTCGGTTTTCCTTCATAAAAGGGTGAATTTGCAAATAGAGCGGTAAATATGGGCTGTAAAGCCAAAGATACACGCATTTTACGTGCCATGTCTTTTTCTGAAGAAAAATCCAGGTTGACCTGAACTGTACAAGTTCTTGTCATCATATCCAGGCCAAGTTTTCCAACCTTTGGCATATAGGCTTTCATAATTTCATATCGCTTTTTGGGCATCCAGGGCATTTGGTCACGTCGTGCAAACGGATGAAATCCCAAAGGAGAAAATCCCAATGCCAAAGAGTCAGCAGCACGATGCATATCCTGAAAATGCAAATCCATTTCCCGGCGCGTTTCATGCAGAGTTTCAACAGGCGCCCCAGATAGCTCAAATTGTCCAGCCGGTTCAAGGGAAATCGCACCCCTGTCACCATTAAATCCGATAAGGTTATTCATATCGTAAAGCGGCTGCCAGCTTTCATGCTGATCTTGAATATTTTTTAAAACATCCTCTATTCCATCCGGTTTATAAGCGGGAGGGAATAAATAATCACGATCATTCTGAGAATTAATGAATCCAAATTTTTCATGCTCAGTACCAATACGCCAATTTTGAACAGGTTTACATCCACCGGCCAAATAATCAGCCAATTGTTTTACGGAAGTTACTAGAGTCTGATCATGATCAATTAAACTGGACATATACAATCTATCTACATTTACATTTTTAAAAAAGAAGTAATTATTATACTATATTAAGCTTTTACATAAGGAAATAATTTTGCAAGTCCTGCAGCAATAGCTGTTTCCGCTTTTAAAACAAGATTTCCCAAGGATATAGGAAGTATAAATTTATAGGAAAGTAATTTTTCGATTTCACATTCATCAAACCCTCCTTCGGGACCAATAAGGAGCCCTTCGTTTCCATTATATAATGGTTGAAAAGTTGCATCAATCTTTCTTTCATTTCCACGCTCTAGCGCTATCAGCAAAGGCTTGTCCTGTGGCCAAACATCACAAATTTCGAATAGGGAACAAAGTGACCTTATTTCGGGAATGGTCAAACGGTTACTTTGTTCTGCAGCCTCTTTGGCGATAGCCAGTAACCTTTCATCTTTAATTCTTTGACTGTTTGTTCGCAATGTCTGAACAGGCTGAATAATTCTGACCCCCAATTCAGTCGCCATACGAACAGCCAAATCTGTTGCATCTCGTTTCAAGGGTGCAAAAAGCAAGGTTGGTCCATGAGCAAGAATGGGTAACCTTACCTGCTCCAACAGATGAACAACCCCTTTGTTTTTGGATATATGCTCTATTTCACCAATCCACTCTCCATCTCGGTTATTAAACAAAATAACCCTGCCACCTTTTTTCAACCGTAAAACATTTCCTAGATAATGAGCAATCGTAGCGGATAAATAACAAGGTTCATTTGCAACCAATGTTATAGATTGATCTAAATCAATATAGATACGCGGTACAAAAGACATTCATTCCACCATTCTGTAACAAAATATTCAAACAATCTTTTTCTAGTAAAAAAACAGTTTTATACTATAAAATCCATAAAGCTTTTACACCATCCTCGATATTAAGGCACAAATTTGCCTTTTGGAATTAACTGTGAATCAAAAATCATCATATTCTGATATCAATTTATCAAGTTGGATTAATTTTTTACCGTCTTCCTTAAAACCTTATGCCATCTTATCCAGACTGGATCGCCCGATTGGAAACTGGCTTCTCTTTATCCCGGGGTTATGGGGAATACTATTACCCCATCAAATCAATTGGGCAATACGCTTAAAACTCATATTTCTTTTTGCGCTGGGCAGTATCATCATGCGCAGCGCCGGTTGTGTTGTAAATGATATATGGGATCGTGATTTTGACCGTCAGGTTGCCAGAACACAACAAAGGCCCCTTGCAAATAATACAATTTCCCTAAAAAGAGCAGTTTGTTTTTTACTTGTTCTCTTGGCTCTTGGTTTTCTCATTCTATTACAGCTAAATCCGCTTTCATGGCTTTTGGGCGCTTCCTCCCTAATTCTTGTTGCTCTCTATCCTGGTGCAAAAAGAATTTTTGCCTGGCCACAACTTGTTCTGGGATTTACATTTGGATTTGGTGCCCCCCTTGGATATACCGCCGCTACAGGCTGTTTATCCTGGTCCCAATTTGCGTTATATGCCGCAACTATTTTTTGGCAAATCGGTTTTGATACTATTTACGGATATCAGGATATAGAAGATGATCAACGAATTGGTGTCAAATCAACCGCCCGATGGGCCGGGGAGGCAGGAAAGATTTTCGTGGGTACAAATTATGGCTTTTGTATCATAATGTTATTGATTGCCATGATTTTAAATCAGAATAGCTGGGTTTCTTTCTGTGCCCTTCTCTTACCCTTGAGCCATTTTATATGGCAGCTTAAAAACTTTGACTTATGCAACCCAACCTGTTGCCTAATATTGTTCAAATCCAATCGTGATGCCGGTATATTGATCGCCCTGGCTTTATTAATGGGAAATATTTTTCAATGAATCCGGCACTATTCCAAAAATTTATTTCCGATTATACCATTTTAAAAGAAGTTGATTTTGTTCCGAAAATTTCACTTTATCAAGCCAGTGATATTACACCTATTTGGCAAGCGACTGAAAACTGGCTTGCCGAGCAAAATATTGAACCGCCTTTCTGGGCTTTTGCCTGGCCTGGGGGAAAAGCTCTCGCACGGTATATTATAGATCATCCTCGATTTGTTAAACAGAAAAAAGTCCTGGATTTTGCAGCAGGATGTGGAATTGCCGCCATTGCAGCGGGCAAAAACAACGCGCAATTTATTGAAGTCGCAGATATTGACCCTCTGGCACAGCAAGCGTGTGCATCAAATGCAAAGGTCAATCATATTCTTCTAGATAAAAATTCCAAAAATATTGTTGGACTACCCTGTCAATGGGATCTGATTCTTTGTGGTGACGTTTGTTATGAAGCCCCAATGACCAGGCATATCTGGCCCTGGCTAAAAAAATGTGCCGCCACCGGTGCACAGGTCATTATTGCAGATCCTGGACGTAATTATTTACCCAAAGAAGAACTTTTCCCTATTCATGAATATAATATTCCGACAACAATGGAACTGGAAGATTGTACCAGTCGTCACACGATATTATATCAACTCACCCTCTAGATTTCCAAATCAGAAATTGACATATCCGGCCGTTCCCACCAATGACCTTGTCCATTTTCCGATTGGGGAACAAAATCAAAAGGATTGCCCGAAAAACTGACCGTATTTGTCGGGGTTTCCTTGATATCGATTTTAAAACAATATAAGCCGGTTTTTTCTGCATCCAAAATTTTATTGACCTTGATCATTAATAAACAAGCCATTAATTCAGTTGTTGGATCACCTGGTGTCACGACTAAATGCCTTACACGTTTTGGTTCATTTTTGATAAACCAGGGCAAAAGGGGATCATCTTCTGAAAGCTGAAAAGAATGATCTATGGAACCATCCACAAATTGATGCCATTTCTTTTTTGCATAATAGAAAGGAAGGACCATATTTGCAGAACCATCCAGTCTTTCCGCTTCATGAGCCTTTAAATAAACGCTCACCTCTTCATTATGCCCATGCGGTGTGGCACAAATATCTCCAGCCCCGTGAATCAAACGATGCCCCATAGAATAACGACGAGTAAAAACCAAATCAAACACCAAACATTTCCTTTTGCCGCAAATAGGTCTCCCATCCAGCCTGACGTAATTCGCAGGCAGGACAATGACCACAACCATATCCCCATTCATGATAATGAGTACGATCGCCCAAATAACAACTATGTGTTTCCTTATTGATTAATTCAATAAGTGAATCATTTCCCAAAGTTTCAGCCAATTTCCATTCTGCAGCCTTGTCAAGCCACATTAATGGTGTATGCAAAACAAATCGCGTATTCATTCCCAGATTAAGCGCAACCTGCAAAGCTTTTAACGTATCGTCCCGACAATCAGGATATCCTGAAAAATCTGTTTCACACATGCCACCAACCAAATGCCGCAAATTTCTTCTGTTTGCAATAATCGCGGCATAAGTTAAAAAAAGTAAATTCCTTCCAGGAACAAAAGTCGAAGGTAATCCCTGCTTATTCCATTCAATTTCGGTTTCCCGCGTTAAGGATGTATCAGAAATCGCTCCCAAATCTGATAATTTCAAAATATGATCCTCTCCAAGACACTCTTTCCATTCCGGTTGAATATTCAAGATCTTTTCGCGAATTACCGAACGGCATTCCATTTCCACAAAATGACGTTGTCCATAATCAAATCCTAGCGTCTCGACAATTGGGAAATGTGTCAAAGCCCAGGCCAAACAGGTTGTTGAATCCTGGCCTCCCGAAAATAAAACCAAGGCCCCTTCTGAAAAATCTGCTGTTTTTTTCATTATGGAATTCCTATTAATTTATGTGTTTGCAATGAAAGGTACCATTTTGGATTATCCTGACAGTATTGGATTGCCTGACGCAAATGTTTATCTCTCTGCTCATCATCCCTAGGCTGCAAACGAAAACTCTTAAAAGATAATGATTCAAATTTCTGGGGATCCATCGCTTCTTGCGGATACACTAATTTCAATTCATCCCCATGCATTTGCATTAGGGCAGCCCCTTGTTTGGGACTTACACAAATCCAATCCACCCCTTTTGGTACAGGCATCGTTCCATTTGTCTCAACAGCAATAAAAAAACCTTTTTTCTTCAGAACATCAATCAAGGATTTATCTAGCTGCAACAAAGGTTCCCCTCCGGTAAAAACAACAAAACGATAGGAAGTGTCCCTTTCTCCCCAATGTTTTTCAATAGCTATGGCCAACGAATTTGCATCTTCAAATCGTCCACCACCAGAACCATCCATTCCGACAAAATCTGTATCACAAAACTGACAAATCGCAGTAGCTCGGTCTTTTTCCTGTCCGGACCACAAGTTACAACCGGAGAAACGGCAAAAAACCGCTGTCCTGCCTGCAAAATAGCCTTCTCCCTGCAAGGTAAGAAAAATTTCTTTTACTGCATAGCTCATTATCTTAATTTCAAAACTGTTCAAACAATCAATGAAGTATTCTAGTACCATATAATTTTTTATCTTTTAAAGATAAAATTTATTACAGGTTTTCCTTGTATACAAAATTTGAAATTGTTTCGAATGGAAATTCGAATACACTATATATATGAAATAATTCTTTAATTTCTAACCAAACTTTAAAATTTATTCTTCAATTTAATATTCTTATTTTTTCAAACCTATGACAATAAAATGAAAAAAACGACACTTAATGCATTGCAATCATTTTTGGCCGTAGCACGAAATAAAAGCTTTACAAAAGCTGCAGCTGAATTAGGAATAACTCCATCAGCTTTAAGCCATATAATCAAAGATCTTGAAGAACAACTTGGTTTACGATTACTCGCCAGAACGACACGCAATGTTTCTCCAACCAAAATTGGTGAACAATTAATAACATCGGTTGGATTTCATTTAAATCAAATAAATTTGGAACTTGAAAAGCTCAATGAATTACGTGGTAAACCAGTAGGTACTATAAGAATAACTTGTACTGATGATTCTATTGAAATGTGTCTAAGACCTCTTTTAAAAGATTTTTTTATACAATACCCTGATATTATCTTAGAATTACATATCAATTATGAATTTATAAATATTATAGAACATAAATTTGATGCCGGTATTCGTCTTGTAAATTCCATAGACAAAGATATGATTGCTGTTCGTATAGGAACCAATTGGCGCATGGCTGTAGTCGGGTCTCCTGATTATTTTCAACAAAATTCATTTCCAACAACCCCATATGAATTGATCCATCATAAATGCATCAATATTCGACATAATAATTCCGGAAACATTTATGCCTGGGAATTCAGAAAACATAATGAAAAATTCACGGTCAAAGTTAATGGGCCTCTCATTTTAAATAGCAGTTTACAAATGTTGAATAGTGCCCTTGATGGAATAGGTTTGGCCTTTATTCCCCAACCACTTGCTGCACCTTATTTACGCAATGGTCAATTACAAGAGACATTGAATGATTGGTGCCCTGTTTTCCAAGGATTTCACCTATATTATCCCAATCGTAGGAATATGTCGTTAGCCTTTTCTAATTTTATTCAAGCTATTCGATATAGAGATTAAATCAATTTCTATTAACAGTTTAATTGAAAAATTTGGATCAATATTAAGAAATTCATACAGATGATCTTGAAATTCAATATTTTTATTTGTGATTTTTTCTCATAACCACATGAAACTTATTAAATCTAATCACGTTAATCTATTCCCTTTATAATTAAATCGATCCGCAATTTTTTAAATCATTCATTCTATTGATTTTATTAAAAAATCTACGACACGAATTGAAAATACATTTACAAATCTAGGGATACAGATAATGAAAGCCATACAAATTCATAATTATGGTGATCCAAATGTTTTAAATTATGAAGAGATACCTATTGTTCATCCCAAAGCTGGAGAGGTTCTTATCCGTAATCGAGCAGTTGGAGTCAATTTTGTCGATATTTATTTAAGAAAAGGGATTTTTAATACACCACTTCCATTTATTCCAGGTAAAGAGGGGGCTGGCGATATTATTGCCATTGGTGAGGGAGTAAAAGATTTTTCCGTTGGGGATCGAGTAGCTTATATCGAAACCTTGGGTGCTTATGCAGAACAAACAATTGTTCCTGTACATTTTCTTGTACCCTTGCCTGATAACATCTCTTATGAAACCGCAGCCGCATCCTTACTCAAAGGATTAACAGCCCGGTTTTTAATCCGACAAACCTTTCAAGTTAAAGCCAACCATATTCTTTTAGTGCATGCGGCGGCAGGTGGTGTTGGACGTATCCTGACACAATGGGCCAAACATCTTGGAGCAATTATTATCGGTACCGTTGGTTCTTCGGAAAAAATCAGAATTGCCAAACAAAATGGTTGTGACTATGTAATAAACTATAATGAATGTGATTTTGTGACACAAGTTAAAACCATCACTCATGGTCAGGGATGTCATGTTGTTTATGATAGTATTGGTAAAAAAACCTTTCCTGGTTCACTGGATTGCCTGCGTCCTTTTGGTTGTTTTGTTAGTTTTGGCTTTTCTTCAGGACTTATTCCGCCTTTTGATATTCTAACTTTATTAGAAAAAGGATCGCTTTATGCAACTTGGCCTGGCTTAACAACATATCTTTCCAAACGTTCCGACGTGCTTTCCATGAGTAAAGAGTTTTTTGATATTGTTTCGAATAATATTGTAAAAATTCAATTACCTTTTCAGTTATCTTTGGCACACGCTGCTGAAGCCCATCAGCGACTTGAATCACGCAAACTCACAAAAGCCACTGTACTGATTCCCTAAACAAAAGAATAAATAATAATTTTCATTAAATTGCTACTAGGAAAAAGGAATTAAAAAATGACTATAAATCAAAATAAACGTTTTACTGATAAAGTTGCCTTTATTACAGGTGCAGCAGGAGGTATTGGTAAGGCCACAGCCCTTGCTTTTGCAAGAGAAGGAGCAAATATAATTTTAGTGGATCTGGACGAAATTAGGTTGGAGGAAACCGTAAACCTTATTGAAAAAATTGGGCAACATGCCTTGGCTATTACTGCTGATGTAAGAAATAGCCAACAGATAAAAAATACTGTCGATCGTGCAGTTGCCACGTTTGGTCATATTGATCTAGCATTTAATAATGCTGGTGTTGAACAACCTGTTGGACCGATTGGTGAAGTTACAGAAGACGATTGGTATTATTATATTAATATAAACCTAAATGGTGTTTTCTTATGTATGAAATATCTTATTCCTATTATGCTTAGGAATGGTGGTGGATCAATCGTTAATACTTCTTCCAGTGCAGGCATTATTGGCATTAAAGGGCAAGCTGCTTATGCCGCGACTAAATTTGGTATTATCGGTCTTACCAAATGCGCCGCACTTGATTATGCAAAATCAAACATTCGGATCAATGCCATTTGTCCTGGTATTATTGACACGCCAATGATTGAGCGATTCAGTGGTGGTACGCCTGAAGGAAAAGCTCGTGTAATTGCTCAAGAACCTATTGGCCGTCTTGGTAGACCTGAGGAAATCGCTGCTGCTGTATTATGGCTTAGTTCCAAAGAAGCTGCCTTTACTACTGGTCATGCCATGATTGTGGATGGTGGTCAGACTATTGGTATCAATTAAATATAATTGATTTTGTAAATCCTTGTTTATAAAATCAAATAAAAATAAACTAAAACACTATTATATTGCCTGTAAATAAAATATCTATTTCAAAAAAAGGTAGTTTTACGAAACTCAAAGGCAAAACGGTTATTGTTACGGGAGCAGATAGCGGTATAAGTAAAGCAATCGCACTTAAATATTTAGAAGAAGATATCAAGTGTGTTCTTGTCGATTTAAAAAACCTTCATGAATTGCACTTGATTACTTGAAGATCAATTTATTACTCTACACTGCTGATATCAGTAAAAAAGAGGATATATAACAAATTTTGTCAACCACTCTCCAAAACTTTAATAAAGTTGACATTTTATTTAATAGCGCAGGAATTTTTGACATGCAACCTTTATGGGATGAATCATGAGATGTCTTTGATCAATTATTTACCGTTAATGTAAAAGAATCATTTTTTTCTTATGCAAACTGTTGCCAAACAAATGGTAGAACAAAATGAAGATGGAAAAATTATCAATCTGTCATTTCAGGCTCCTCCCTTTGGGACGAATGGATTACCAGAAAATTTTATGGGAGCAGCTTTGTTTCTGGTATCTTCTGACTCAAATTATATAACAAACCAGACATTAAATATTGATGACGAGAATTATATGAATTAATTACAAAAACTGTCAGAATAAATATTACTGACAGTTTTGTTTTATCATAATCTAATTTTCCAAAATAATCTGATCATATTCTGGTTCAATTCCATTTTCTTGAAATTTGACTCTTTCCTCTTTTGAAGGCTGTTTCACTTTAATCAATAACGTTAATAAGGCGGCAAAAACATATAGCCCCATATAAATTCCGATTGCTCCTCCAACCCCCAAGAAAGGTACCGCTGTAGTGGCAATAGCCGGACCAAGAAAATTGCTCAATCCAGCTGACAAATTATATATTGAAATTGCCGCCCCTTTATGATGCGGTTCCAGAGTTGTAAAAATAGCAGTCATAGGCATAAAAGAAGCAACCGTAATTCCAAACAAAATTGCCGGTATCATTGCCATCCAAATATTATGACCATATGTTATTGGAATGTAATAAAAACTGAAACAGGCAAAAACACCACCAATACAACCAACCCAGCGTACTTGCTGTAACCAACCAATATAATCTGTCAAAATACCCCATAAAATATTTGTAAAAATCGTAACAAACAAAAATAGTGTCCAGATATTTTGCCATTCAGTTTTAGAAAATCCCAATCCATGATCTTGGGATGTTTTTCCAACTAAAAACCAAGGCATTACAACGGCAAATCCAAATAAAGGTGTCGTATTAATGATACGAACCAGCGCAGCCATAAATATATTCTTGTTTCTGAATAAGATGGTAATTGCCTGACCTAATTCAGCTGTTTTCTCTTTAAAAGTCAGATTGGCTTTTTCCTTGTTGGTCCTTGCATTATGCAACGTAATTAATGCAATCAGTCCACCGACAATAACCCAACCCAGAGACATCCATAAAGTATTATATTCCCCAATAACCGGATTTATAAATCCTGGAAAAAAACCACCTATAACACCAAACCCAACAGAATATGCCGCCCAAAACCATCCCATTGCATTAGAAATTTGCAATTTATCAACATTGTAAATAACAAGCACAACAAAAGAATATAGAAACAAAGGATAGCCAAGTCCTCGAATGCCATAAAAAATCACCATCATCCAATAATTGTGATAGGTGAGGCCAAATATCATAAAGAATATATGCATGGCTGCCCAAATGGCAAATCCTGCAAACATCGCTTTTTGTGGAGTAATAATTTCCGCAACAACCCCAGAACACCATGCGGACAAGGCAACCATTAACCCATAGACAGTAAAGACAAAACCTGACTGTGCTTCAGAAAATCCTATATCAGTTATATATTTCGATAAAAAAGCGGCCTCAAATCCATCCCCGGCCATAAATATCGCAATTGCAATATATCCCCAAATCAAAGGAACCGTCATAAAACCAAATAAAGGCTTTTCTGTATTCATAAAAATAATCCTTTATCCATAAAGTTAAAGAATTATTATCTTTAATATTTATAATTATTATCAATTCAATTTATTGTTATTATAGATTTACTTTCCTAATTTTCCATATATATTTGCTAATACTTTTTTATAATAATTTTAATATTTAAACATTATATTGCTTTGCTGTTTAATAGATATACAAAGCAATATAATCAAGAATTCATGTGATGATCAGAATTGTATTGCAGTTATACAAGCAATCGCACCAAAAACAATACCTGGAGCGTTTGAGATTGCCACGGGCCAGTCTTTGATTTTAACAGCGTACCAAACCCATAATGCACCATTTACAGCAGCCACAGCCGGTTGATAGGGAGGTGTAATTTGACCATGAAGATTATCAATAATCTGAAAAACATATGAAACATACATACAACATGCCGTTATGGTGGCTATCCAACCCACAATATGAATGTATTTGGGAATTTGATCTTTTTCTAACATTTTTATTCTTTACCTTAGAATTATTGCAAGTTTTCTATTACGAAAATTAGTTCGAAAAATTATTTTATTGATAAAACAATGCAGTAATCGCAGCGATAATTCCAAATAAAATTCCAGGAGCATTCGCGATCGCTACGGGCCAGTTTTTGACACGTACAGCATACCATACCCACAGTATACAGTTTAAAGCAGCCACAGCGGGCTGATAAGGCGGAGTTGGATGACCATTAAGATTATTGATAATTTGAGGAATATAAGATACATACATAAAACATGCCGTAAGAATTCCGATTGTGCTTACAATATGTAAATATGTGGGAATTCGTGTATTGGTCATTTTACAACTTTCACAATAATAAGTTTAGAATTGTATCGTAGTATTCACCTTTATATATTTACGAAGGAAAGAAAAAACAATTAATAACATTAATTTATATTACAACAATAACTTTAATTAACAAATATTTTTTAAAATATAAAGATTAATTACTCTATATTTTTTATAATATTATTAAAATCCTAATATATTTCATTCTTTTTGTTATTTTTTTAAAGGAAATTCTATGTTAAAAAAATTTTTATACATTTTTATATTTCTTATGATTATTTGCAATAACTTCATTGCAAAAACCAATGCAAAGGATCCTTTTTTTATTCAAGAAGATCATTATGAAAACTGGTCGCTAACCAAAAATTACACTCGAACCTGGTTAACTTCCACCGGGCAGAATAATGATCTTACAATAAAATTGCATCCTTACAGCTATTCATTAAGAATTTCCATTACCCTTAACAAATTACGGAGTAATCAACCAGTTATTGAACTAGATGTTGGTGATTTTACCTGTGAATTAAAGAAAGAGGAAACAGGCACTTACAAAACTGTCCTGGAACCTATTAGTACCGTTCAATTTATCAATAATCTGAAACAACAAAAAATATTCACATTAATTGTTGATGAACAAAAAAATTATACCATTCCCTTGGCAGGAATCAATAAGGCAATAAATGAAATGGAGAATTTCGCCAAAGATCATTATATTATTCTTCCCCCTCCATTTTCCTCAAAAATTGATGAATTCACGACAATGGATATACCCAATATCGTTCCTCCAGATCTATATCCCTTATTCAGACAACAGGCTGCACTGGCTAGAAAATGCAAAGAGGAAAAAAATGATAGGGAAACCTGCGAGAAAGAATATTCAACTGTTCTTGGTTTGCTAAAACAAAACAATATCTGTCAAAAAGAAAAAAATCAGTTCATGTTATCCTATAACAAATCCTCTCCAAAATCCTATCAATGGGTCAGTTGTAACGCTTCCCAGAAAGATAATGATTAAGGACTGATCCTGTATGAACAGCAATTGTTACAAATATAAATTGTAACAATTACTGTAATTATGAATATTTTTAAAAATATTAAAAAGGCTGCACAATAACCATGATAACAATAATAATCATTAATATTGTAGGAATCTCATTCATCCAGCGATAAAATTTTTCAGAATGATGGTTGTTATTTGCAGCAAATTGCCGACGCCAACGTGAACAAAACCCATGATATCCTGTTAAGATCAATAAAGCCACCAGCTTAACCACCCACCATTTTGCATGCCAATCAATGATCCCAGGAGTCAAGGCCAATAAAATTCCAAATAAAAAAGCCGCCATCATTGCAGGATTAATAATATAACGAAGCAATTTATACTCCATTATTTTAAATCTTTCATTTTCATCTGTTTCTTTGTTTACCTGACAATGATAGACAAATAACCGGGGCAAGTAAAACTGACCTGCCATCCAGGCAATAACTGAAATGACATGCAAAGCTTTTATCCACAGGACATAAGGCAATAGAGAGGACATCATTACTAATGTTCCCTGTTATGCTGAGATTGAACAATTTCCTTTATGATATCGATAGCTTTCTGAAGAGAATCAACACGGATAACCCCTTTATAATTTGGCGCTGCTTTATTTAAATCCCTCAATAACATACAGGCCATCCCCGCATCATAGGCAGCTTTTAAACCTGTATCAGAATCCTCTATAACCAGACATTCATCAGGGTTAACCCCCTCTTTTTCAGCAACATACAAATAAAGGTCAGGAAAAGGCTTTGAATTTCTAACCTCATAAGCAGAATGAATACGATCCTTGGGAAACCACTTCATCAATCCGGTTTTCTCAAATTTTGTTTTCATTTCCTCCTGTGAGGAATTCGAGCCGACACGATAAGGTATTTTCAAATCATGTAGGGTTTGCAGAATTGATTCAACGCCAGGAATTTTTTCCACATTGCCGAACATGCCCTCGACAACCTTTTTATGTGCTTCCTCAGCCCAGTTATCCGGTAAATTCCTTTTTGCATGCTTGGCTATCTTTTTTCCGATATCCACCATTTGCACTCCGGTAAATTCTTCACGGGCCTGTTTATCGGTTATGTTCCATCCGTATTGACGCGCTTCTTTTCCCATAATTTCTGCGACAATATGCTCACTTTCAACCAGAACACCATCGCAATCAAAAATAACCAATTTTAAAGATCCATTAGTATGAACTGCCTGCGGTGCCTGTTGAATGACCTGTTTTATTCTATCGTCCATTCCCAATCTCCCAATTATTTCAAATTATGTACAGTGTTAACCAATTCTTCGACATGTTCAATAGGGGTTGCAGGTAATATTCCATGACCTAGATTAAAAATATGCGGCCTGTTTTTCAATTCATGACATAAGCGATGAATTTCCTTCTGAAGCATGTTCCCGCCATATAACAGACACAAGGGATCAAGATTACCCTGAAATCCAACTGTGGGGGATACTTGACGGTTTAAGAAGGATATATCGTTATACTGATCCACTCCAACCGTATTTAAACCTGTCCGTTCAATATAGGTTAGCAGTTGTGCCCCGGCCAACCGCGGGAAACCTATAATCGGGACCAGAGGATAGACCTGTCTGATTCTGTCAATGATTTGTCGGGTGGGATCAATGACATAACGCTGAAACAGGGTTGAAGGGAGCAGACCCGCCCAACTGTCAAAAAGCATAATGGCTTCGGCACCGGCCCTTACTTGATGACAAAGATAGGTTGCTGTTGTTTCTGCAAGAAGATCAATGATCTTATCAAACAAGTCAGGATTTTGATAAATCATTTTAAACACAGTTGAAAAATCTTTCGAGGATTTACCTTCAACCATGTAGCAGGCAACTGTAAAAGGCGATCCTGTAAATCCCATCAGGGTTACCGATCCAGGTGAGGCTTTTCCAATCGATTCACCATTATTAAGCAATTTATTAAGATTTTGCAGGGTGATCAGGACCGGTTCAATTTTTTCATCAATCTGTTCCGGATGGAGTTTTTTCAGATCCTCCTCCGAATGAATAGGGTGTAAAATGGGGCCTTTTCCTTCAACAAACTGTAATTTTTGTCCCATCGCCCATGGCAGGATTAAAATATCTGAAAAAAGGATGGCGGTGTCAAAAGCAAAACGTCTTATGGGTTGCAATGTTATTTCAGCGGCAAGATCAGGTGTCAGACAACGTGTAAGAAAATCTGCCTGTTCCCTTAATTTTCGAAATTCAGGTAAAAATCTTCCTGCCTGTCGCATCATCCATAAAGGGGGTGGCCATATTTTTTCCCCTTTCAGAACTTTCATCAATTTTTTTTCAGATTTTAACATTCATATTCTTTCTTTTTCGTCTTGATAAAACAGTATCAAAAATTTTTTTTTTTTTCATGTCCTTTAAAATAAAAAGAAAATTTAAATTTTTTGATGTTTGTTTATAAATCCTGTTAGTACTGTGGTACCCGTTATTTAAAAAATGTACCCCATTTTTCCAACAGAGTGTACAGTTTTTAACAGGTTGAATTCATTCAATAAATTTAGGTTATCCAGATATTGTTAAACCAAACCTGTGTACAACTCACTGAAAAATAAAAAAGGGTACAATCCCCGGTACTCAGTACCTGACTGTTTTTCTTGAAATTTAATCCCCATGTACCTCATTGTACCCCAATCATAAAATCAGATGAAAAATTGTCGGAATCGATTTGGAAAAACCGAGAATAAAATTCATTGTAAATACATCTTATAATAGGTATTTTTTATTATGGGAAACCAAAATTTATTTTAGAAAGGGAATTTGAGATGGTAGAAAAACGACTGAATTATTTTAAGGCCGCTCCTGAAATGATGAAGGCCATGTGGAATTTGGAAGAGGCTTCAAAAAAGTCAATTCTTCCCGTTTCATTGAGGGAATTGGTAAAGATAAGGGCTTCCCAGATTAATGGCTGCGCTTTCTGTATTGATATGCATACCAGGGATGCCCTGGCTGCAGGCGAGGATTTGAAACGGATCTTGACCCTCAGTGCCTGGCGGGAGACATCCTATTTCAATGAACGGGAACAGGCAGCCTTATTATGGACGGAAACACTGACGCTTGTATCGGAAAAACATGCCCCTGATGAAATTTACAGTCAGGTCAGAAGACATTTTGATGATCAGGAAATTGTCGAGTTGACGGTTACCATTAATGTTATCAATGCCTGGAACCGTTTTGCGATAGCTTTTGCGACCAAACCTGAATAATTGATTGAAATCCGGGATGTTTGTTGTTGGTTCAATCAATAATTGCTGTTCGGATGATAGATATTTTCGGATTTTGTTTTGAATATCTTTCCTGAAGTGGAGATTTATCAAAGAAAGCCGGAATATTGTCTGAATTTTCCATCATTTGATAAAAATTAAAAGTTACCATTTTTAACTTGCCATCTACAGGTTTAACCGTTATATATTTTTTTCAAAAGGGGCCATAGCTCAGTTGGGAGAGCGTCTGAATGGCATTCAGAAGGTCAGGGGTTCGATTCCCCTTGGCTCCACCATTTAAATAGGTTGGATATTGCCAATTCCTGACAGATACCTTGTTTTTCCCAAAAAATACATATTTACCTATCATATTCTTGCCAGTTCATGACAGACTATGTGATAAAAAGTGGGTACAAAAATGGGTACAATATTTTGAATTATTAAATTCGCTTTCTTAATAGACAAGTTTCAACGATAATATTCTATCTTTATAACAATTGGTTTCGGAATGATATATGAGGATTGTTCCTTGAATATCATTTCTGTTGACTGTTACAGTTTCAGTTTAGGCAAGGCATTGACAATTTTACTTGTTGCCAGACTGACAGTGATGACACGAAGAAAGAGTTCAAGCGGATATTTTGGATTATGCATGGTTTCAATGGCCCAGTCGTTGGCATCATTGGTAATGCCTGTTTTTTTGTCTGTTGTAACGGATTGACGTTCCATAACCCATTCCAGGGCTGATTTTCCATTTACGATATAGTCATAGGCCTCCTCAGGTATGTTTTTGATGGTGAAACAGTCATTGTAAATGACTTCCGTTTTTTGGTTTCTTTGAGGAAATCTCATTTTGGTAACGTGAAATTCATGGTCTTTCCCCCCGACAATTCCTGATGGGGTAAGGGTTAACCCATCAATTTTAACCCTGGTGTAACAGTCAACAGTTTCATAATTCAGGTGCAGGTCGGCAAGCATGCGTCCCGCCTGTGTGAAGGCGGTAAAATCATCAAATGATTTGACACGGGGAATACGGGGAAGTTCCTTGGTCAGATTGTCCTCATAACGGCTGCGGTAATCTTCACTGTGAAGCAGGCCGTAAATGTAATAGAAAATATCTTCCCTGGTAATGGCCTGATCGGGATAGGCGGCCTGAAAATGTTTTAGGGCATCATTGGAGATGGCGTCCCGTCTTTTGGGTGTTTCCTTTTCCAACAAATCATTTTCACGAGGGGAAATGTCATAGAGATATAGGGGAAAACACTGACCGTTGGCTTGTAATTGTACATCTGGAATAACATTACATATTATACAGCTGAATTTTTTTGTAACTCCCAAACCTGTAATACTGATAACTCGATTATCAGCCTGTGCAGTTGGAAAAATTCGCGGCATTTGATAAGTCATGTTATTTAAATCTTTGTTAAAATACAAGTAAGATTTCGTGAAGGGACGATATAGGGATTTATACAGGGAGGAAGAATCAAACTGATATTTTTTTCCTTTTTCTAAATCTTTTTTATTTTGACGATCCCATGAAAACCTGGTTGAATCAAAAATGACGAAATCTTCAGCCTTTATAATTTTGGTGGATTGGGGTTGGGCAAGATAACGATCAACCTCGTCATTGTAGAACTGAATGGAATTTTGGATATTGGCAATCAATTTTCCGCGAGAGGCATTATAAACCCAGGCATCTCTACTTGTTGCAACGCCACGAGAATAGTTGTCAAATATGCTTATTGTTTGCCTATCCTTTTTATCACCCATGGAGATATAGGTATTGAAATCGGGATCACGCTGATTGTTCCAGTCATTGAACCGGTCAGGAACAATATTGATCCAGCCATTGTTTCGGGTGATTCCATCGATATTGCCGAATTTCCGTATTGTTTCCAGTTTTTGCTGACGGGTGAGGTAATCGCCAATATCATGGAAATATATTTGTCCCCTCTGGTTTTGGTTGGGGTTTTTAACCAGAATTGAAATGGCAATTGGGGCACGACTTCCTATATTAAATATATTATCTTTTTCTTTACGTCTTTGCTCTCCGGAAGTTCTTGCATTACCACGTAAATGAAAAATATAAAGGCTGGTGAATTCTTCAGCTAGACATTTTCTCAAACCATCACAAGTGTTGCTGTCGATAAAGCTGGCATTGCTGACAAAACCGAGAACACCGCATTCCATGATTCGATCCGATGCCCAGCGGATGGCTCTTATGTAACTGTCATACAACGCGTTTTTATTGGTTGCCGTTGAATATTTGGCATAGGTTTCACGAATTCTTTCATCCAGGTCTGGATAGGAAAGATTGGCATTATTGTCATTGGCGGATTCCTGTCCAGCGGAATAGGGCGGATTGCTCATGATAACCTGAATGTCAAGCGCCTGCTGACGGGAAACCCGTTCATTGTTTTCCTTTAGCAGGATATCCTTTCCGATATCCTTTTGCCTGCCTTTCGCCATTTCGAACGTGTCGGTCAGACAGATTCCGGCAAAGGATGTATATTCCCCTTCTTTCTTTTCTGTTTTGCCAGCATCGTTTTGTTGCGTCATTATACTGTGATAGGTTGATTCAATATTGATCGTGGCGATATAATAGGCCAGCAGGACAATCTCATTGGCATGGATTTCACGTTTATATTTGTGGGGTAGTTTGTCCTTTGTGATAATGCCGCTTTGCAGCATTCTTGTGATGAAGGTTCCGGTACCTGCAAATGGCTCAAGAATATGGACATTAGGTTCGGCGAGACTGCTGCCAAATTCGGTTTTCAGGACATGCTCGATGCTGTGGATGATGAAATCCACCACCTCAACCGGTGTATAGACAATTCCCAACCTTTCGGTCATGCGGGGAAAGGCATTGCGAAAGAATTTGTCATATAGCTCGATGATGATGCGCTGTCTGCCCTGTACGCTGTCAATGCCCGTGGCACGCATTTTTACGGATTCGTAAAAGGCCTGCAGGGTTGCACGTTCCTTGTCCAGTTTTTCCCTGTCCAGCTGTTCAAGGATTTTCTGCATTCCCTTTGAGATGGGATTGTGCTCGGTAAACCGGTAATGTCCGAACAGGGCGTCAAAGACAGGTTTTGTGACCATATGCTGGGCCAGCATTTCAATGATTTCATGATCATCGAGATTTGGGTTGATATCGTCCCGCAACTCTTTGGCAAATTTGTTGAAAAGATGAATGGCCTGATGATTTTTCGGGTTGTCCAGAATGTGCTGGATGCGATCGATATGGGTTTGGGCAATTTTGGCGACATCATTTGCCCAGTCCTCCCAGTGATGCCGGTTTCCACATTTTTTAACGATTTTGGCATAGAGAGCCCGTTCAATTTCCCCAACCTCGAAGACCAGGTCTCCCTGCCGGTTCGATGAGGGTTGGGAAGCCTGGCCAATAATATGGCTTTTCCTCGCCCTTGCCGCTATTTCCTGAGATCTGGTTTGCTTTTGTCTTTTGGGGCCGATCTTGTCGGCAACAGCGATCACCTCTATTCTTGAGGGGGCCTTTCCATTGAATTCCAGCTTGTTGATGGTTGCGTCAAAACGGTCATCATGGGAACGGAGGGCATTTAGAACCTGCCATACAACACGATAGGTCTGATTGTCATCCAGTGCCTTTTCAGGCTCAATGCCTGCCGGTATGACAATGGGCAGTATGACATATCCCAATTTTTTCCCGGGTGCCTTGCGCATAACCCGGCCGACGGATTGAACCACGTCCACCTGGGATGAACGGGCTGTCAGGAAAAGAACGGCATCCAGTGCCGGAACATCTACCCCTTCGGACAGGCACCGGACATTTGACAGTATGCGACAGGTATTTTCTGGTATTTCGGATTTCAGCCATTCCAGTTTCGTTTCCTTTTCCCCCGCGTTCATTCCCCCATCAATATGTTCTGCCTCGCAAGTCATGCTCAAGGCCCTGTCCGGAAATGCGTCAGGATTTTCTTTTGAACGTTCTTCGGTTTCGTGATGTTGATATTGTTCAACAACCTTGCCAAACATCTCGGCGATTAGTTTGGAACTGACTTTGTGTGTCCTGCCTTTATAGGTTGCCTCAATGACCTGGCAAAAGGCAACGGCGCGTTGCATGGGATCCGCCGAATTATCGGGATTTTCATACAGACCCTGTTTAGACAGGGCTTTCCAGCAACCAACGATTTTTGCCGCATCATCAACCTTCAAGACATTATCCTGATCCTTCAGCAATTCTTGCAGGCGTCTGTTGATGTGGCTTTCCTCCACGGCCAGAACGATGACTTTGTAATCAACCAGCAAGTTCCGTGATACCGCCTGGGAAAATGTGATGACATATAAATCCTCACCATAGATAGCCGGATCATCCATTGAATAGACGACAATAGATTCATCCCTGGCCTTTTTCTTGCTGGCTTCGGCATAAATCCGGGGGGTTGCGGTCATGTATAAACGTTTTTTTCCATGAATATATTCATTGTCATGAATTCTGACAAATGCGGATTCATCATCCCCCTCATAGGTTGCACCCGTCGTACGGTGCGCTTCATCACAGATGACCAGATCGAATGCCGGAATGGCGTTTTCACCCTGTTGCGCCTGGTTAAGAACCTCGATGGAATGATAGGTTGAAAAAATGACCGTCATGGCTTCGGGATTATTATCAAGGGCCACGTGAAACGCTTTTTTCAAACTTTCGGCATGGGTTGTTGCCGGATATTGCAAATCACTGATTCCCGCAATGACACGGTCATCCTCCCTGGCATGTTTCTTGCCTACATCACTGTCTGAACATACCGCGAAACTGTTTATTTCAATGGCACTCTCTTGCGTCCATTCTGTAAGGCTCTGACTGAGCAGGGAAAGGCTTGGAACCAGAAATAATACGGTTTTCCCCTTACCCGCCATGGTCTCGGCAATTTTTAGCGAGGTAAATGTTTTTCCTGTACCACATGCCATGATCAGTTTGCCGCGATCCGCGGTTTTCAGGCCGTGTTGCACGGCTTCCAGGGCGGACGCCTGATGATCAAGCAGCTTTTTCTTGGGTTTTAAAACCGGTTTTTCTTCATGCAAGTATTTTGACCAGTCAATAACACTCTGTTCCAAGTGATGCAGATCGATCTTGCTGACCGGGGGATTCTGGTTTTCCAGGGCATTTTCAGCATTTTCTGTCCATTTGTCAGTCGTGGATATGATATAGCGATAGGTAAAATATTTCTTGCCCGAAGCGGTAAAGAAGCTGTCTATGTCATTTTTGCTGATTGTCCTGTCCGGATCATAGTTTTTGCATTGAAAGGCATGAAGTTCATTATTCAAAGTGACCCCGACCAAATCAATACCCGTATCCTTTTTATCCGTGATGTTCAGGATCTTTCCATAACAGGACACCCAGTCAGAATAGGGTAAAATATCCTTGTATTTATTTTTATAAGCCGGTTCAGTTTTGAAATACTTGATCATCAGGTTTTCAAAACTGGTTCCCTTATCCCGTTCCGTTTGCGTTGCATGACGGAATTGTTCCAGTAAATTCTGTAATGCCGAGGTCATTTTAAATGATGAATACTAAAAAGAAATTAACAAATAATCAAAATTATTAAATTTTCTTACCTTTTTGAAATAACATTGTTGGTAAATATCGTTCCATTCCATCAAATTATTTTGATAAATCAATTAATTTATTAATAATCGGTCAATTGATTATGATTCGCATTGTCTAAAATATTTATTAATTATTTCAATTGGTTATATAATATGTTTTAATACAGAACATAATCTCATTCACAATGATCCTGCAATATTAGGTACAATCATCTCAAGGGGTTCAGTCATGACAAATATATGGATGCATATTGGTATTGGTTCTTTTCAGCGTGCCCATCAGGCATGGTATCTTCATCGTTTGTTACAGGAAAATACCAGGGAAAAATGGATTGTGGCGGCTGGGGGGATACGCAAGGATACGGCTCCGTTGTTGGACGCCCTGTCAAAACAGGATGGTCAGTATATATTGGAAACCGTCACCCCAAAAGGTGAACGGGATTATGAAAAAATCACATCTATTCAAAAAATCCTGCCCTATGATGATAAAATGCAAGGCCTTGTTGAACAGGGGATCAGGCCTGAAACAAAAATTATCGCTTTTACCGTTACAGAAGGTGGATATTATCTGGATACCAATCATCAGCTTGATAAGAGCAGCAGGGATATCCAGTCTGAACTCAAGGGTGAAATCTGCACGATTTATGGTGCCTTAAAGGCAATTCTAAAGGAAAGAATTAGAAAGGGTGGCCAACCTGTCACCCTGTTAAGTTGTGATAATTTACGTCACAATGGGGAACGTTTCAGAAACGGGTTTATCGAATTCCTGAAACTGTCGCGGGAAGACCAGTTGCTGGAATGGGTAAGGAAAAACACTTCCTCTCCAAATACTATGGTGGATCGTATCACCCCTCGCCCCTCAGCCGATTTACCGGAACGGGTATATGGGGCCACGCATTTCAGGGATGCCGCCCCCGTTATGGCGGAATCATTCATTCAATGGGTTATCGAGGATCATTTTATCGATGGTCGCCCCGAACTTGAAAAAGTCGGGGTTGAAATGGTAAAATCGGTTGATCCATGGGAAGAGGCAAAAATTCGTATCCTGAATTCAAGTCACAGTTGTGTCGCTTGGGCGGGAACCTTGGCAGGGCTCTCCTTTATTCATGAGGATGTGGCCAATGCTGAGATCAGGAAAATGGCATGGAATTATGTTACAGAGGACGTTATCCCTTGTCTGACACCAAGTCCCCTTGATTTGGCCAGATACAGGGATGTTGTATTGGATCGTTTTAGTAATCCGTATATAAAAGATACGAATCAACGCGTGGCTGCAGACAGTTTTTCCAAAATCCCGGGGTTTATTACACCCACCTTAACCGAATGTTACGATCGGGGTAAAACACCTGATGCAACTGCCGTTTTACCAGCATTATTTTTTGTTTTCCTGGAAAATTATGTAAAGGATCTAATTCCCTATCAATATCAGGATGGTATTATGGATCAGCAAGCTGTTCACGAAATGTTCAAGGCAGGGGACCCCGTTGCGGAATATGCGGGAGACAAAATGCTGTTCGGGAAATTGGCAGGCAAACCAGAATTTGTAAAATTATTACACAACAAAATTAATTATTTGAGAGATTGGCAGAAAAAAGTTAATAATTAGTTATGAAACCCTTAACCAGCATTAAAGCCTGTTGAGTGTTAATTACACCAGAATTGAGGGTTATTTTAATGAATTTAATTTTGTGAAGTTGATAATTTTATGAAAATTGGTATTGCAATAACTACATTTAACCGGATTGAATATTTAATAGAACAAATACGCCTGATCCAAAAGTTTTCCTTGAATGAATATGAACTGATTGTATGTGACGATGGTTCAACAGATGAAACGGTTGATGTTTTAAACAGGGAAAAAATAAATTACATTACGGGAAAAAACAAGGGTATCGCCTGGAATAAAAACAGGGGGATTTACTACTTGGCCAACTATACGCAAGCCGATATGTTTATTTTACTGGATGATGATATTTTCCCAACGATGTATGGATGGGATGTGGAATGGGCAAAGGCAGCCCAAATTCATGGACATGTCACCTTTGTCGTTCCAGAATGGAAGGACAAATTGCTTTATGGTGATTGTAATGCGCAGAATCCGGGCATATCCCCACTAATTGCGGGTTCATGTATCACGGTCAGCAGGGAGGCTTTTCCTCTGGTCGGTTATATGGATAACCGTTTTGGGCGTTATGGACATGAACATACGGATTATTCAACAAGATATGTTAAATCTGGATTTGGGGGAATTATCAGGGAAGATAATTCCATCGTTTATGCGGTTATGGATAGTGGATTAAAATTGATGCCCATTCCCTCAACAGGTTCCCCAGAAGAAGCAAGAAATAATGAAAAAACGCTAAATGACCTAAAAGAGGAGCCGCTTTTCCGGTACCCCTGGTTTTCACGAAATCAAAAACAAGAATTCCTGAATGATTTAAAAGATAAAAGTCAAATAGTTCATTTAAAAGAATGGGACATTATTCGTGAATTTGATCAGGATTTTTATCTGGAAACCTATCCTGATGTAAAAGCGGCAGGTATTAACCCTGTTCAGCATTACATTCTTTATGGATGTAAAGAAAATCGCAAAATTAAACCAGAATAATGAAACGTATTTATTATCTTCTATTGGAATTTTAAAAGTTAATAATTAATTAATAAATGAGGGGCTTATAAAGTAAATAAATTTTTTTTATTTGTTAAATTTTTTATTTGCTTAATCGACGAATAATCTAGATTGGGTGACTATGAAAAAAAAACAAGATTTATTAATCAGTATTGATGGTGGAGCCACTAAATCCATCTTACAAATTTTTACAGCTGATGGAAAATTTTTATTAGAAAATAAAGGGGGGCCAGCGAATATTGCGAGTAACACGCAAGAAAGCTGGTTTTCTATTAAAGAAACTCTGGATAACAGTTTAAAACAATTGGATATTACACCAGAGGATGTTAATTTATATGGAGGTGCTGGTCTGGCCGGTGCAGAGGTTCCTGTTGCCCGTGAAAATTTTAGGAAATTATGCACAGGTTTTGAAAAATTTATATTTGAAACAGATGCTCATACATCATGTCTAGGTGCGCATAAAGGTAAAAATGGCGCGGTTATTGCCATTGGAACAGGGACAGTGGCCTATGCCATTTTCAATGATAAACATAAAAAATTAAGCGGCTGGGGTTTTCCGCAGGATGATCAGGGAGGTGGAGCCTGGCTGGGATTGCAATTGATATCTGACATGTTGCAACGTATAGAGAGACGTAAGCCGGAAACCGATTTAAGCAGAAAATTATATAACCATTTAAAGCGGCAGGGAGAGGATCCAATGTTGTGGGCAGTAAGAGCGCAACCACAAAAATTTGGTTCTTTGGTTCCATGGCTGATTGAGCAAGCGGAAACTGGATGTTCTGACGCAAGTTTATTCTTGGATAAAGCGGCGGAAATTATATCTGATTTGGCTTTGGCATTACTAAAAGACGAATATGCGGATCTTCCTCTGTGTTTATTAGGGGGACTGGCGAATATTTTCTTATCTCGATTATCTCCAAAAGTGCGTGAACATATTATTCCTGCTCAAGGTCAATCTTTAGATGGTGCCTATTATCTGGCGCTTCAAGCATATAAAAATAAGGAAGTACATTAATGGAAGTCATTATTCGCCCAGATGCAGAGAAAACAGCACAGTTGGCGGCAACTTTTATTGCCCAGAAAATCAAAGAAAAACAAAAGATTGTTTTAGGACTGGCAACGGGTCGAACCATGGAACGGATTTATGCAATTTTGGTCCAGATGCATAAAAATGAAGGGCTGGACTTTTCCGGATGTCATTCTTTCAATCTAGATGAATATATTGGTTTGTCCGCAGAAGACCCCAATTCTTATCGTAGCTATATGGATTATCATTTATTCAGGCATGTGAATATTGATTTGAAAAATACACATGTTCCAAATGGTATGGCACAGGATGTGCATTCCGAAGGTAAACGCTATGAAGAAGAAATTCGTAAAGTGGGCGGAATAGATCTTCAATTGTTAGGTATTGGTGAAACCGGTCATATTGGTTTTAATGAACCCTTGTCTGCGTTAATGTCACGAACCAGGGATAAAAGCTTAACCCCTCATACACGTCAACAAAATGCAGAAATGTTTGGAGGAGATCCGGAAAAGGTTCCCAGTCGTGCAATGACCATGGGTGTTGGTACGATTTTGGAAGCGCGGTCAATCCTATTGGTTGCCTTAGGAGAAAGCAAAGCATCAATTTTGGCAAAGGCAGTTGAGGGACCTATCACTTCGATGATTAGTGCGTCTGCACTACAACTTCATTCCGCATGTAAGATTCTGGTTGATGAAGCGGCAGCCTCTCAATTGTCAGGTCGCCAATATTATGATTGGGTTTTCCAAAACGAACCTGAATATGCCCAATATCGTTAAAAATAACAATTCAAGGTGTGGATAAAAGGAAAATATATGTCTGATCAGATATCGTCTAATGTTCCTCAGAATACGACAAAACCTCTTATTATTGTAGGTGTTCTTTTTTTTGTTATTGGATTTTTTACTTGGATTAATAGCCCTTTAATCCCTTTTGTAAAAGTTGCTTTTTCGCTTGATGATTTCAATGCTTTTTTTGTTTTATCTGCTTTTTACATATCCTTTTTTGTTTTTTCACTTCCCGCCTCATGGGTGTTAAAAAAGACAGGCATGAAAAATGGCTTGTGTATTGCATTGATTGTCATGGCAATAGGTGCATTAATTTTTGGCCAGTTTATAAAATCTCATTGGTATACTGGGGTTTTAATAGGTTTATTTATTATTGGGGTTGGATTGTCGTGTCTACAAACCGCTGTAAATCCTTATGTTAGTATTTTGGGGCCTATTGAAAAAGGTGCCCAAAGGCAGGCAATAATGGGTATTTGCAATAAGGGTGCTGGTATTCTTGCCCCTGTAATCTTTGGAATGTTTGTTACAAATATCAGTGGCATCCAGGAACGTATTGATGCCGCCAAATCCATTAGTGAGAAAACGCAAATTATATCTGTTTTTGCTGATAAAGTTTATTATCCATATATGGGAATGGCATTGATTTTGCTTTTGGTTGCTTTTGGAATTTATCGTTCGACTTTACCAGAAATCAACAATGAAGATGATGGACAGCAAAAAGGAAATAGTGGTGGAATTCCTACCTCTCCTCGTTTATGGTTTGGTGTTTTGTGTATCTTCACCTATGTAGGTATGGAAGTTTTGGCTGGAAGTGCCATCGGTACTTATGGATCAGATTTTCATATTTCTCTCGATATTACCAAGTTTTTTTCTTCTTTTACCCTTTCTGCAATGTTGGCCGGTTATTTTGCAGGAATTATTATTACCCCTAAAATTCTTTCTCAAGAAAGTTATCTGGTTGTATCCAATGTTTTAGGCATTATTTTTGCTATTGGTGCATGGTTGACCACCGGATATATTTCAATTACTTTTATCGCTCTATTGGGATTTGCCAATTCAATGATGTGGCCCGCTATTTTTCCAATTGCCATACGTGGTTTGGGTGAACGAACAGCTAGTGGTGCAGCTTTAATGGTAATGGGGATTTGTGGAGGTGCTGTTATTCCGCAAATTTACAGTTATTATACGAAATTTATTGATTTCCAAACGATTTTTGCAAGTATAGCCATTATTTGTTACACGATTATGGGTTTATATGGCATTTATGGTTATTTTGACCTGAAAAGAGGCAAAGCATCTCGACCTGTCATTATTAATGAGGGTGCATAGGGATGACCAATTTACAAGGACGTATTGTATTACGTGATCGGGTTGTTACAGGTAACATATTTTTTGGTGAGATAATTTCTGATATAGAGGCTGGAAATTTATCCAATAAAGATCCACAATATTATATTCTGCCGGGTTTTATTGATGGTCATGTTCATGGTGGAGATGGCGCGGATACAATGGATGGTGCGGAGGCAATTGAAAGGCTTTCAAGATTTCATATGCATCATGGCACGACAACCATTCTACCAACAACCATAACACGGCCATGGAAAGAAATTCTTGATTCACTTCGGGCAGTTAAAGAGGTGCGACAAAAGGGATTAGCGGATCTTCCCGATATTCGAGGTGCCCATTTGGAAGGTCCTTTTATCAGTAGTAAAAAACTGGGTGCCCAGCCTCCATTTAATATCATGCCAAAGGCAGAAGTGCTTCAGGAAATGATAGAACTGGATATTGTCAGAGTCATTACCATTGCCCCTGAAGTTGAATATATTGAACAGGCTGTTCCTTTATTAACCAAGGCTGGAATTCGTGTCAGTTTGGGACATACGGCATGCAGCTATAGCCAAGCCCAACATGCTTTGCAAATAGCTCATACGCATCATGGTGTTGTGGGAGGAACCCATTTATTTAATGCAATGGGTGGGATTGAAGGACGCGCTCCAGGTCTTGCCGGGGCCATATTAGATGATGATAAGGCATACGCTGAGATGATTTTTGATACCCATCATGTTCATCCTGTCAATTTTCGATTGGCACATCGTCAAAAACCCGATCATTTGCTGTTTGTGACAGATGCGATGCGTGGAGCTGGAATGCTTGAGGGTGAAAGTGAATTGGGTGGACAGAAAGTGATCATTAAAAATGGTTGTGTGATGGGAATGAATGGACATCTTGCAGGAAGTGTCCTAACGCTTGATCAAGCCTTTCGTAACGCTTTGGTTCATGGGGCAACACTACCGGAAGCGACACGTTTGGTAAGTACAAATGCAGCCCAATATCAGGGATTGACTGATCGTGGTGAGATCACACCTGGAAAAAGGGCAGATTTTGTTGTGATGAATGCCAATATGCAGGTTGAACAGGTTTGGATTGCAGGCAAAAGAAGAGTTTAGCTACAAATTGGGTTTAAATTCTGATATGGAGCCTAACCTTGTTTGAGGTTAGGTTTTTTTATTTGATATTTGATGAGAGAATGGAGGTAAATAATTTGTTCTGAAATTATCTGAAACATAGTATTATAAAACAGTAAATACATTCAAAAGGGGTAAAACTTGAATAAATATTTTGTTAATATTGGAATATTATTATCGGTTTTTACCCTGTCCAATTGCCAGGCGGCCAATAAAAGTAATCATAAAATCTCATTTCCCGCCCAAAAAATAGGGATGCCCAATCCCGCCTCTGTTTATTGTCTAAAGTTAAAGGGAAAGCTGATCAAAAGACAAAATAATCTTGGAGAATATAATGATTGTCTTTTACCTGGTGGACAGGTTATTGAGGAATGGACATTATTTCGCAGAGACCATTCCGTTAAGAATTAGGAAACCAATGGTATTTATGAAACATTCTTGATTAATATCGATTCCATTATCTTGAATATTTGAAAGTCTATAGAATGATTTATGTACGTAAGGCAAATGCAAGAGGGCATGCCAACCATGGCTGGCTTGAAACCTATCACAGTTTTTCGTTTGCAAATTACTATGATCCGGATTTTATGGGGTTTTCAGATTTAAGGGTAATTAATGAAGATCGGGTACAGGTGGGTAAAGGGTTTGGTCAGCACCCACACAAGAATATGGAAATTCTTTCCTATGTATTGGAAGGAACCATTGAACATCAAGATAGTATGGGTTTTAGGGAACGGGTAAAAGCCGGCGAGTTTCAGATCATGAGTGCCGGTACCGGAATTCATCATTCAGAATATAATCCCTCTGATCAGGAAACGTTACATTTTTATCAGATATGGATTAAACCAAATGAAATAAATATTAAGCCACGGTATGAAACAAGATATTTTCCTGAGGTTGAGGGTAGGCAACTCATTTTATCATCAGACGCACGTGAAAATTCCCTAAAGATTTACCAAGACATGAATCTTTGGCGTTGGCGATTTAAGGCACAAGAAGATCATGAATATACAATTTTAAAAAGATACGGAAATGTATGGATTCAAGTTGTTACTGGTGAATTGAGAGTAAATGGACAATTGATTCAAACAAGTGATGGCGTTGCTGTGTTTGATGAGGAAAATATTCAGATCACAACAGTTAAAGCTGCTGAAATATTGCTTTTTGAATTATTGTAAATGTTTGTAACCCATTAAAACAAATCCAAAAAAGGATTTGCTTTTTTATCTAAGTGTGTAATGTTACCTTTTCAGAAATACTATCCGGTTTAAACCCAAGAATTTTACCAAAAAAAGCCAGCTCCAGCTCAAGAACTTTTTTTACGGTTGCCTCTTGTTTAAATCCATGTCCTTCTTCTTTAAATGTATAATATGCATGGGGAATATGGTTGTTTTTTAAAACTTTAATAATATTTTTTGCCTGTGATGGAGGGACCACCATATCTTTAAGGCCTTGAAAAAGAATAAGGGGACATGCAATTTGATGAATATGGGTCAAAGGGGAGCGTTCATGATAAAGCTCTTTTTCTTCTGGATAAGATCCGATAAGACCATTTAAATAGTTGGATTCAAATTTATGTGTTTCCTCGGCCAGGGCTGTTAAATCCCCCACACCATATAAACATGATCCTGCAGCAAAAATCTTGGACTTGACTAGGGCTGATAATACGGTAAAGCCTCCTGCGCTACTGCCTTTTATGACGATTTTTTTTGGGTCAACCTTTTGTTGCTTGATCAGATAGTTACAGGCATCAATACAATCCTGGACATCCAGGATTCCCCATTTTTTTTGTAATGCATTCCGGTAGGTTTTTCCAAAACCCGTAGATCCTCGATAATTAACATCAACAACCGCGAAACCTCGACTGGTCCAGAATTGTATCTTTGAATTGTAACTGTTAACAGTTTGACCTGTTGGTCCACCATGAGCAATGACCATCAAGGGAGGTAATTCATTTTTATTTGGTTGAAAATGCCGATTGGTTGGTGGATAGAAAAAACCATAAGCATATTGATGGTCCTGTGTTGGGAAACATATAGTATGTCCAATGGAAATGTCTTCCTTGTGTATATGAACTAGACTTGATATTTGAATAACCTGTCTATTGTGATGATTATCCTGGTAAATGATTTCCGTTGGTCGGGAAGTTGAGCAGTTTATCCAGGCAAATTCATTATTTTTTATGGGAACAGGACAATATTCAGGTTGATCTAGGGAAATTTTTTTGATTTTATTATGACTTATGATAAATGTTTCAGGAAATCCCTGATGAATAGCCTGGACAACAAAATTATTATTTGAAACCGGATACCAGTTTTTTTGGCCAAAAATCCAATGTGGTTTACCAATTTCGGCATTCATCTGGGTAATGGCTCTTAAGTTATCAGCTTCGTTAGTGTGTAAATTTACATGGTAAAGATTCCACCAATTTTCACGGTCACTGCAAACATAGAGCTGATTATTTTCTGTCCAGCCTGGTTCAATCAGAGATTCAATTTGTTTATTACCAGCCAAGATCCTTTTATTTTTAATCGCTTTATCCTTAATATCAAAATCTGCACAACATAAATACGTTGATTCCCATGGCATGAAAGGATGATACCATTCAATCCAGGCGAGCTTCGCTTGATCCTTTGATAATGTTGGTGTGCTATAAAAATCAGCCTTTTCATCCAGTGTTATCATTATATTTGGATTATCCAATGAAAATAGAACAAGACTGTTTTTAACATTATTTGTTGAATGATCTTCACAAACACAGAAAACATGTTTATCAATCAAGTTAAAGCTGGCAAAACGCAAGGCTTTGTCCTGATACAGACAAGTAGCCTGCCGATCTTGTGAAACAGTCCAAATCCCACCTGTATAAAGATCGCTAAAAACAATACTGTTTTTATGAACGCTATAGGATCCTCCACCATATTCATGTACCTTATTTCCAACAGAAAATGATGGTGTGGTTATATCTTTTATACCCTTGTTTTTATTCCATTGGACAAGAACGGTTCTATTTTGTTCCTGTGGACGTCTTTCAAGCCAATATATGTTTTCCTCATCTATTTGTAATTCGGAAAAAATAACGTTCTTCCCTGCAACAGTTTCCGTTGTGAAAGGGGAGGGCCAACTTCCACAAGGGCCATTTTTTTTGAACATATTCATAACAAACTCGATAAAAATTAAATCTTTCTTAATTGGCTAGAATCGGTCATAAAGATAGTAAGATTTTTAGAAATGAAACAATATGGATTTTAAACACTGTTAGATTATATTTTACAATTTGTTCATCATTATGAATCCCATGCCTATTATATTGTTGGTCTTATCATTATGTTGGAAAGTATGGGATTAATCCTACCAGCTGAAAGCTTGCTGATTACCATATCCATTTACTGTGCCTCTCATTACAGTAGCCTCAATATTAATTATATAGCCTTATCCGCGATTGTCGGTGCGATTATGGGGGATAATTTTGGATATCTTATTGGTCGTATTGTTGGATATCCAGTATTGAAAAAATATGGTCCTAAATTCAAATTGACTCCAGATCGTCTATTATTAGGACAATATTTGTTTAGGCATCATGGGGGTAAAGCTGTTTTTTTTGGGCGTTTTGTTGCCATTTTAAGGTTTTTTACGGCTTTATTGGCAGGTGCAACACATATGCATTGGAAGGATTTTTTAATCTATAACGCTTTGGGGGGTATGTGTTGGGCAGGTGCCTTTACATATACCGCATATTTCCTGGGGCAGGAATTTCTTAGACTAAAAGGGACTATAGGCCTTGTTATAGGGATTATCTTTGTTGTAGTTGCTGTTCTGGTGTTTATATTTTTACGTAATAACGAACATAGGCTTGTCAAACGCGCAGAACAGGAACTAAAAGTTGATAATAATAAAAAATCATGATTTTTCAAATATCCAGAAAATGGGTGATCTTCCAGCCTTGTAGGCTTTTTGTTCGTAACGGGTTGGTGGCCAGTTTTCAGGACGTTTGTTCGTTTGCATGATTTTCTTGAAATAGGGTTGATTCTCCATGGTTTCTTCAACCCATGCCTGATAGGTTGGATCATCACTTGCAATATGCCATTGTCCTTTTGGGGTTAGAATACGATGAAGCAAAGGCAGACGTTCTGGATGGACAAATCGTCTTTTTGCATGTCTCGTTTTTGGCCAAGGGTCAGGAAAAAGCAGAAAAACCTTTTCAATTGAATTTTCCGGTAATGCACGGATCAAGATACGTGCATCTTCATTCCATATCCGAAGCATATTTGGAACAGTTGCTTCTGTTTCCTTAACATCTTCCTGAACAAGATTGGATAATAGGGAACAAATTCCGTTTTCGAATACCTCACATGCAATATAACCAATATCAGAATGTATTTGGTGCTGGGCAAGACTGTGCTCACCTCCCCCAAACCCAATTTCCAACCATAGTGCCCTGGGCTGACTTTCAAAAGCCTCAAAGGGGTGTTTGATATTTCTGGTTGGGAATTTGATTCGGGGAAGATAGTCTGAAAGAAGCCGTTTTTGTCTGTCGCGTAAAGGATGACCACGACGACGCCCGTACAAACGGTCTTTGGGTAGAGATGAATCTGTTTTGGAAAAAGGCTCTTGAGCACTTTCTCCACAAGAACCTTTTTGAATTATGGTCATATACTTAAGTTTTAACGATTAAAAGCATTTCGCAAAGCATCAACAAGATCAGTTTTTTCCCATGTAAAATCATCTTTTACCGGGTCTGGATGGCGTCCAAAATGACCGTAGGCTGAAGTTTGTTTGTATATGGGACGATTTAATCGTAAATGTTTACGGATGCCTCTTGGAGAAAGATCCATTAATTCACGTAAAACTTTTTCAAGTTTTGCTTCATCAATGTCTTTGCCTGTTCCATGTAAATCAACATAAACAGAGAGAGGATGGGAAACTCCAATCGCATATGAAATTTGCAGGGTACAAAGATCAGCAAGACCGGAAGCTACAATATTTTTGGCAAGATAACGACAGGCATATGCTGCTGAGCGATCAACTTTGGTTGGATCCTTACCCGAGAAAGCTCCACCACCATGAGGGGCAGCCCCACCATAAGTATCGACGATGATTTTACGACCTGTCAGGCCACAATCGCCATCAGGACCTCCAATAACAAAAATTCCTGTAGGATTGACATAAAATTCTTTTTCTGGACACATCCAGCCTTCTGGCAATGTATTCGTAATCAGTTCTTTTAAAACGTCACGAATTTTTTCCTGTGGCATGGATTCCTCATGTTGGGTTGATAAAACAACAGATGTTGCGCCAACAGGTTTACCGTGAACATAACGCAAGGTTACCTGACTTTTTGCGTCCGGAAGAAATCCTTTACCCTTAGGGTCACTTGATTTACGTAGGTCATTGAGATTTTTTAGGATCTTATGAGCATAATAAATTGGGGCAGGCATTAAGGTTTCGGTTTCAGACGTTGCAAAACCGAACATGATTCCCTGATCGCCAGCGCCTTCATCTTTACTTTCATTACTATCAACCCCGACTGCAATATGGGGAGACTGTGCATGTAACAGGTTTAAAATATTTGCGGTTTTCCAAGAAAAACCGTCCTGGTCGTATCCAATTTCACGTATGGTTTCACGGGCTTTTTCATTAAGCATTTCTTTGGTAATGCTTTTCGGGCCACGCAGTTCTCCAGCCAAAATTACCTGATTGGTTGTAACAAGAGTCTCACAAGCTACGCGCGCTTCTGGATCTGCGGCAAGGTAGGTATCCAAAATGGTGTCGCTGATACGATCGGCAACTTTATCTGGATGACCCTCTGATACCGATTCCGAAGCGAACAGAAAATCGCTATTGTTTCGCATAATTTTTCTGCTATCTCACTAATAAATAAAAAAACACAAGTATTGTAAACAGACCCTTTTGTGGTCTATCCGTCAAGTATTAATTTAAAAAAAATTATTATTTGACCGGATCCAGTCCCAAAACATGGTTCATGTCATATAAACCTGCGGGTTTATTGATACACCAAAAAGCTGCTCGAACGGCACCTTTTGCAAAAATGCGACGATCAAAAGCTTTATGTGTAAGAACAATTTCCTCAACATCGGAGAGAAATATGGCACTATGTTCACCAACAATTTGTCCGCCCCTTAAGGAAGCAAATCCGATGGCATCTTTTTTCCGGGCCCCTGTAAACCCTTTTCTGCCAATTTCTGCAACAGATCCTAAATCCACCTTTCTTGCTTTTGCAATGGACTCTCCGATTGCCAAAGCTGTTCCAGATGGAGCATCAATTTTTTGACGATGGTGTGTTTCCACAATTTCAGCATCATACTGATCGGCAGGCAAAGCTTTCGCCAGTTCAAAAGCCAGTCGGGTTATCAAGGTTACACCAGGTGAAAAATTAGCCGCCTGAACAACGGGAATGGTTTTTACGGTTTCTTTGATAAGTTTTTGGACGGATTCAGATATGCCTGTTGTTCCTAAAATCCATGCTGTTTTACTATTGTTTAATGCTTTTGCATGTGTTTCCGTTGCTGTAGCATTTGTAAAATCGATAATTACATCACTTTTTTCGACCAGACTTGCAATGTCAGAGAAGATTTGAACAGAATCTGGTATATCATGAATGTCTTTTGAAAGTGATGTACCTCCAGATAAAACAGCATTATCTCTAGAGGTAATTTCTTCCATCAAAAGATGTCCAACACGTCCGGTTATGCCAGCAATACCAATACGTAAAACAGATGTATTCATTCTAAACACTTTCATTTATCAAAGAATAGATTAATCAGGATTTTCCTTCAAAGAAATCTTTGACTTTCTTAAAAAAACTTGTTGTTTCCGGATTTCCCTCATTTTCTTTATTTTGTGCTTCTGCCTCGAATTCTTCAAGCAGCTCTTTCTGGCGTTTTGTCAAATGTTGAGGAATCTCGACTTTGACTTCAATATACATATCACCACGTGATGAAGAGCGTAGAACAGAAAACCCCTTACCTCGTAAACGGAATTGTTTACCTGTTTGGGTACCGGCAGGAATTTTCACTTTTGATCTGCCACCATCTATGATAGGTACTTCAAGCTCTGTTCCCAAAGCAGCCTGCGTGATTCGAATGGGGATACGACAGAATATATTTGCCCCTTCTCTGTGAAATAGATCATGGGGTAAAACAGAAACATATACGTATAAATCCCCAGGTGGATTTCCATTGCTGCCGGCCTCCCCTTCCCCCGAAATCCTTATACGGGTTCCATCTTCAATTCCAGAAGGTATATCGATTTCCAACTCTTTATCTTGATTTTCAAGCCCGGTACCATGACATTTTTTACATGGGTTACTGATGACCTGGCCTGTTCCATGACAGGTATTACAAGGGCGTTCTACCAGAAAAAATCCCTGTTGAGCACGGATTTTTCCAGAACCATGACAGGTCGGACAGGTTTTATTTCCATTGGTTTTGTCTGTTGATCCTGATCCATCACAGCTTTGGCAAGGTTTTTTTGTTTTATATTTTACCTTTTTCTTAATGCCTGTAAAAGCTTCAGTTAACTGGATTTCGGTTTGAATTTGGATATCAGCACCAGAACGTTTGCGACTGTTACCGCCACGGTTCATACCCATCATATCGCCGAACATGTCAAAGATATCGCTGAAGCCACCAGCTCCAAAACCACCACCGAAACCATTACCGGCCCCGCCATTTTGGAAAGCATCGTGACCAAAACGGTCATAAGCGGCTTTTTTCTGTTCATCTTTTAGAACATCATAGGCCTCATTGATTTCTTTAAATTTGGCTTCCGCCTCCTGATCGCCAGGATTACGATCAGGATGGTATTGCATTGCTTTCTTGCGATAGGCTTTTTTAATTTCTTCGCTACTTGACGTGCGACTAATCTCTAGAATTTCATAATAATCTCGTTTAGACATTGATGTCCTCAAATTATCTTCAAATAGGTATCGTAACAAAAAGCAGCCCGCCTTTGTTGAAAGGACGGGCTTGACTTCTTACGACATATCAAATTAGTTAATATATCTTATTTAATAGGCATTGACCCATTAGCTAGATTTTTTGTCATTATGATTGACATCTTCAAAATCAGCATCAACAATGTCTTCTTCTGGCTTTGCAGAGGAACCCGCTTGATCTGCAGTTTCTGCTCCAGCAGCCCCTGCGGCTGCATTTGCATCATTGGTTGCTTTGTAAATGGTTTCACCGATTTTCATTAAAAGCTGGGAAAGTTTTTCAGTTGATGATTTTAGGGCTTCCAAATCATCACCTTCTTTTTTGCTTTTAACATCGGCTACGGCAGCTTCAATATCTGATTTTGTTGAAGCATCAATCTTGTCACCATGCTCTTGCAGGTTTTTCTCTACCTGGGCGACCATCATATCTGCCTGATTCCTGCTTTCAACCATTTCTTTCTTCTGCTTGTCTGCCTCAGCATTCGCTTCAGCATCTTTAACCATTTTTTCGATATCGGCATCTGACAGGCCACCAGAAGCCTGAATACGAATTTGCTGCTCTTTACCGGTTGCTTTATCCTTGGCGGATACAGAAACGATACCGTTTGCATCAATATCGAATGTTACTTCAATTTGTGGAACTCCACGTGGTGCAGGTGCGATTCCTGTCAGGTCAAAGTTGCCAAGCAACTTGTTGTCTGCCGCCATTTCACGTTCACCTTGGTAAACCTTGATGGTAACAGCACTTTGGTTGTCTTCTGCTGTAGAAAAGGTTTGGCTTTTCTTTGTAGGAATGGTTGTGTTTCTATCGATTAAACGTGTGAAAACACCTCCGAGTGTTTCAATTCCAAGGGATAAAGGAGTAACGTCAAGCAACAGTACGTCTTTAACATCCCCCTTAAGAACAGCACCTTGAATGGCAGCACCAATTGCAACGACTTCATCAGGGTTAACGTTACGGGCGGGTTCCTTGCCAAAGAAGCTTTTGACGACCTCGATGACTTTTGGCATACGGGTCATTCCACCTACCAAAATAACTTCATCAATATTATTTGCTGATAATCCGGCATCCTTGATCGCTGCCTTACAAGGTTCTAGGGTTTTGGTGATTAGATCATCAACCAAGCTTTCCAGTTTTGCACGGCTTAGTTTAATGACCAAGTGTTTTGGACCGGAAGCATCAGCGGTTATAAATGGAAGGTTAATTTCCGTTTCTTTTGAAGAGGAAAGTTCGATTTTTGCTTTTTCAGCCGCCTCTTTCAAACGTTGTAAGGCGAGTTTATCACTGCGAAGGTCAATTCCTTGTTCTTTTTTGAATTCATCAGCCAAGAAATCAATGATTCGAGCATCAAAATCCTCACCGCCAAGAAAAGTATCACCGTTGGTTGATTTAACTTCAATTACACCATCAGATATTTCTAGAACAGAAATATCAAAAGTACCACCACCCAGGTCATATACAGCAATGGTGCCGCTATTTTTCTTTTCCAAACCGTAGGCCAGCGCGGCGGCTGTTGGTTCGTTGATAATACGAAGAACATCAAGTCCAGCAATTTTACCAGCATCCTTGGTTGCCTGACGTTGCGCGTCATTAAAATAAGCTGGAACAGTAATGACAGCCTGTGTTACTTTTTCGCCCAGATATGCTTCTGCTGTTTCTTTCATTTTACCTAAAATGAATGCAGAGATTTGTGAAGGGGCGTATTTTTTATCTCTGGCTTCAACCCATGCATCGCCATTTTCACCTTTGACAATAGAATAGGGAACCAACCCCTTGTCACGGCTTACAGTCGGATCGTCAAACCGACGACCAATTAACCGTTTTACGGCGTAAAATGTATTTGTTGGATTGGTGACAGCCTGTCTTTTTGCTGACTGACCAACAAGCATTTCATTGTTTTCAGTGAAAGCAACCATCGAAGGGGTAGTACGGGCCCCCTCACTATTTTCTATTACTTTGGTTTCATTACCTTCACGGATAGCAACACAGGAGTTTGTTGTACCAAGGTCAATACCAATAACTTTACTCATTAATTCATCTCCTAATAGCAACTTTCACAAGACCCGAAGCGTCTTCTAAAAGTCCTTTTCTAAAAATCATGGTCATTAAACATTAACCCCCAATAATGGCGAGGTTACAGTTATGACTTGTTACCATTATATAAGTTTCTTTAGTGAAATCTTCAAGAAACCTTTTGAACAGCTCCATTATACACATTTAATTAATGGAAGTCAGCTAATTAATTTAGTTATTTAATATCTGCATTATGTGTTTTCAGGAGATTTGGCCACGACAACCATGGCTGGTTTTAACAGACGGTCATTTAGGGTCCATGTTGGTGTCCAGCTTTGAATAATGGTTCCCTGAGGGTGTTCATCAGATGGTTGTTCTGCCATTGCTTGATGTTTATTTGCATCAAATGGACTGCCTGTCGGATCTTCGCATTTGATACCATTTTTTTCCAGAATTTTTAAAAATGAACGTTCAGTACTTTCAAAACCTTCACGCATTTTTGTAATCATTGGATCTTCATTCTCAGCTGGTTTTGGCAAGCTATCAATGCCGCGACGCAGGTTTTCGGCTGCCTCTACGATGTCACGAGCAAATTTCTGTACAGTATAGAGGCGTGTATCTTCAAGCTCTTTTTTATGGCGATTGCGCAGATTTTGATTTTCAGCTTCTGAACGCATCCACTGATCTTTCATGGCTTGCAGTTCATTTTTCAACTTGTCAACTTCACTATTCTGGCTGGAAGAGGAATCTGAAGGTTCCGTGCCGTTTTCCTCTTGTGGGAAAATAGTTTCATGACCCCGTGAATCTTGTTCCTGATCAGGAACAGAGCTATTTTCTGGATTGGCGTGTAAATTTTCTTCTTTTGTCATAATAACCAAATTTGTTTTATTCTGTTAAAAAGATTGTAAAAGATATTAGGTAAGATCGGTATCCTTACAAAATTTAAGACAGATCTATTTTAATAAACTTTTTGAAAGTTACAAGAAATACGAATGAAATAGAGCAAATAAGATATAGAAATTAACCTTTAGAATTGATTTTATAATTTATTTTCTATTTAACTTTATTCTAGCATATTTATATAAGATTTTGATTTATTTTTAATGGATTGATGGAGTGTAACAGGTGGAAGCAGGGAAACATGTCATAGCATTGGTTGATGATGACCGTAATATTTTAACCTCTGTTTTTATGATGCTGGAAGCTGACGGTTTTATTGTTCAGACCTATACGGATGGTGAAAGTGCGCTGCAAGGTCTTTTATCACGTCCTGTTGATCTGGTGGTTTTGGATATTAAGATGCCTCGGATGGATGGAATAGAATTGTTGCAGAGACTGCGTAACCGTTCCCAAATGCCCGTGATAATATTATCTTCCAAGGATGAGGAAATTGACCAGTTAATGGGGTTGCGCCTTGGAGCAGATGATTATATCACTAAACCTTTTTCCCAGCGTCTTCTTCTGGAGCGTATCCGTGCTTTGTTAAGGCGTCATGAAGTCAATAAGGCTGAAAATGATGGTGGGATCAATAACGGTTTGGTTGTTCGTGGTGCTTTAACCTTGGATGATATGCGCCATCAATGTCGTTGGCATGACCAGGATATTCAATTGACAGTAACTGAATTTTTATTGACCAAAGCATTGGCAACACGGCCTGGCCTAGTAAAATCAAGGGATCAGTTGATTGATGCTGCCTATGGTGAAAATATTTATGTTGATGATAGAACAATAGATAGTCATATTAAACGTATCCGCAAGAAATTTCGTCAGATTGATCCTGAATTTAATAAAATAGAAACGTTGTATGGCATTGGATATCGTTACAAAGAAGATTAGAAAAGTCTATAAACTCTTTGGTTTTTTTTATCGTCACCATCCTTTGGAGAATAGAAGATTCAGGAAGCTTTTTTTCTCTCCTCTGATGAAGAGGATATTATTGGTTAATACGCTTCCTCTTGTGGTTTTGGTTGTTACACTTCTTTATTTGAATCAATTTCAGAATAGCCTGTTGGAAACAGAAATCAATGTTTTACGGGAGCAGGCAAAAATTTATGCTGGAGCACTCAGCCAAAGCGCAATTAAGAAGATTAAGGATGATGTTTTTTTTCGATCCTTGGATTTTTATGCTTTGGTACCAGAACAGCGGAATAATCAATCTTTATCTGTTGAATTGGCCAGACCTCTTTTGTTAAGCCTAACAAACCCCAGTCCACGTGTACGTGCACGTGTTTATGCCGTTAATGGAAAACTGGTTATTGACAGTCAAAATGAAAGAAAAAAAACATATAGATCTCATAAAGATAATCGACTTGATAATTCGGTTTTTTCAAATACTGAACAAGATACACAGAAAAAAATAGCCGTATTTGGTGAGAGTAATAAAAATAAATATTTAAATTATGACGGATTTTTAGAACAGATTTATGATCATCTTTTAAGTTGGCTTCCCTATACGAATGCAAGAAGAATTGAGTTTCTTGAAATGGGTGCCGATCCAGATAGTGTACCTTATGATAATCAGACATTTAAGCTGCATGAATTATCAAATAATTATGAAGCTCCCCCTTATATTCGTAGGACGGTTGATTATCGTTTATTGATTACCGTATCTGAACCTATCATCCATCAGAACCAGCTTGTAGGTATTATTGAACTGACAAGAGAGGCACAGGATATCGATCAGGCGCTATTTTCTGTGCGTGCATCAATTTTGATTCTATTTTTAGTTGCCTTGGCAATAACGGTCCTATTATCTTGGTATTTGTCTTTGACTATTGCAAAACCTTTACTGAGTTTGGCTAATTCCGCTTACAGGATTCATAAATCTACGGGACGAAACAGAATGGTTCCTGATTCCCTTTTGATCCGAAAAGATGTTATCGGTGATCTGGCAAGGGCAATTCAGGATAGTGCAAGAGAGTTATGGGCCAAGATGGATGCAATTGAGCGTTTTGCGGCTGATGTCAGTCATGAGCTGAAAAATCCTTTGTCTTCCATTCGTTCTGCAATTGAATTGTTGCCAAGAATAAAAGACGATAAACATCGTCAACAGTTATTATTTATCATCACCGATGATGTTAAACGTTTGGATCGTTTAATAACGGATATTGCCAATTCAAGTCGTATTGAATCTGAAATGTCAAGGGTGGCTCCAAAAGCTGTTGCTGTAGCGCCTATTTTTCGTTTGCTTGCTGATATCAATGCAGCCACACAGAAAGAAGATGATCCTTATATTGTCGTGGATCTGAAAAATGACGATACTAAATATCCGCTTTCTGTTTTGGCAATTGAAGATAGACTGGTACAGGTTTTAAGGAATTTGATTGGAAACGCATCTTCTTTTTCTCCATCAAAGGGAAGAATTATTTTGTCGGCTGTTGCAGTCAAAGATAACGTGGAAATCATGGTCAGTGATGAGGGGCCGGGGATTCCTGAAAACAAATTAAACAATATCTTTGAACGGTTCTATACAGAGCGACCTCAAGGAGAAAATTTTGGGCAACATTCAGGTCTTGGACTATCAATTTGTCGGCAAATTGTGGTTGCCTTGAAAGGGTCAATTCGTGCCTATAACCGGTATGATGATGCAGGAAAAGTTATTGGCGCCTCTTTTGTGGTTTCTTTACCAAGGGCAAAATAACTGATTGGATTTTGTTGTAAATTTAAAAATCTAATCAAACAAAAACCGATTCGTTCAAAGAATTTTCGAATATTTAATTTCAATTAAAGATATATTACAAATATATATTTGTAATATAATATGTAAAAAAAATACTTATTAAAATAATGATTATCCTAATTTGTTAAGCTTTATCAGGAACTAATTAATTTTTTTTGCGAAAGATTACATATTTATTTGTTGTTATTTGGTCACATTATGTATTGTTTAAGTATATATTGTTAGAAACTGGTTGCCTGATCAATGGTTATGATCCTAATAAAAAAGAACATTTAACTATTTAATTTGATCATTTCATCTTTACTTTGATCAGTAAGGTTTCATCACAATGAAAAAATCATTAAGTCGTATTCTTACCTGTGCATTTTTGTTTACGCCAGTCGCAGGCTATGCACAACAACATTATGCTTCTCCTAATCTGACTCCTGCTGCCAATCCAGCATTGGCTCCAGCTTCAAGCACAACTGCCCCAGCAACGGCAATTCCTATGAGAAGAGAAGAAATCTGGGCTTCTGGCTGGAGTGGAAAAATCCAGTATCGTGAAGTTCCAATGTATGCTCCACCTAAAAAACCAAAACCTCATTGTGGTTTATTTAAAACATGTCCTGGTGTAACCAGAATTGGTTTGGGTAAAGGTGATTTTATCATCAGATTAAGTGCATTGGGTGTTATCACGAATAATACAAGTTCTAAAACATCCGTTGGAGGGCATGTCAATGCAACAAACCAGGTTATGCCTGAATTAAGTTTTGATTATTTTGTCACGGATAATTTGTCATTTGAATTAATTGCGGCAAGTACACGTCATGAAATCAAGGCACAGGGTGTCCCGGGTCTTGGTAAGGTGGATGTGGGCAGTGGATGGATTTTACCTCCTACCTTGACAGCACAATGGCATTTCCGTCCTCATAAGGCCTTTAATCCTTATGTAGGTGTTGGCTTGACAGTCGCTTTCTGGCATAATATCTCTCCTGCAGGGGGTATTGTCAAAAAAGTGGGGTTGGAAACAGCAGTTGGTCCATCTTTCAATTTCGGGTTTGATTATCAGATTGTTGGAAACTGGTTCTATAATGCTGATGTAAAACAGATTCTTTTACAACAACGTGCCCATATTAATGACAGTCCCAACAGAATTGATGCTCGTACTTCTTTGAATCCAACCGTTGTAAGTATGGGTATTGGATATCGCTTTTAATTCATTGCGGAGATTGGCATGAAACCCGAAGTTTCCTTTGACCGTCTTGCGCGGTATGAAGGGAACGTGCCGCGTTATACAAGTTACCCAACAGCTGTACAGTTTGAAGAGTGTGTCGGGTTTAACGAGTATAAACATTGGTTGCAGGCTTTTCCTGAAGAAGAGCCTGTTTCTTTGTATATCCATGTTCCTTTTTGTGATGAGTTGTGCAAATTTTGTGCCTGTAACACACAGGTCGTTCATCAGGTTAATGTGCGGGTTGCTTATGGTAGTCTTCTATGTGATGAATTGAAACGACTGGCAACCCTTTTAAAATCGCGTCGTAAAGTAAGTTTTGCTCATTTTGGTGGGGGTACTCCTACAACATTACCGATTGAAGCGATGAAAAAAGTAATGTCAACAATACGATCCTTATTTTATGTTCAGCAAGATGCCGATATATCGATAGAATTAGATCCAAGACATATCTCCGAGGATTATCTTGCATTATTACCCTCTGTTGGGTTTACACGGGTTAGCCTTGGAGTTCAGGATATTGCTCCTGAAGTGCAAAAGGCTTGCGGTCGAATCCAGAGTTTTGAAATGATTTCTGATTGTATTGATCGTGTCAGGCAGAAAAATATAAAATCGGTTAATTGTGATTTGATTTATGGTCTGCCCAATCAAACAGCTGCCAGTGTTCGAGAAACGATAGAAGCTATTGTGACGTTAAGGCCTGATCGTTTGGCTGTTTTTGGTTATGCACATGTCCCATGGAAATTTAAACGCCAAACTTTGTTGGAGGGGGAAATCTTACCCAATCCGGCTGAACGTTTTGAGCAGAGACAGATTATTGATGAAGTTTTAAAAAAAGCGGGTTATCGAGTTATCGGATTTGATCATTATGCTTTGCCTCATGATTCCATGAGTAAGGCAATGGAAAAAGGTGCACTTCATCGCAACTTCCAGGGATATACCGTAGACCAAGCCAAAGCACTGTTAGGGGTTGGTGCTTCATCAATTTCAATTTTACCGCAAGGTATTTTTCAAAATCAGCCATCTTCCTATGGCTATCAAAAGGCAATGCAGCAGTCCGATATCTTGCCCGTTGTAAGGGGGGTACAGCGTAGTACAGCAGATTTGTTCCGTTGGGAAATAATTGAGCGGTTAATGTGTGACTTACATGTTGATTTAAAGAAAATGATTGGTCAATATAAACAAGATACGTCTTTATTAGGTGAGTTTCTTACAAAGCTACGCAGTTTTGAAGAGGATGGTCTGGTTATTATTCGTAATAATGAAATTACAGTGACAGAAGAAGGTCGTCCCTTTTTACGAAATATTGCCGTGGTTTTTGATGCTTATTACCGTGCAGCTCCCCATCGCCATGCGCAGGCGATTTAGGTGAAAGAAAAATTATGCAACTTGTAGAAGAGATAAAGCAAACTAAACAAGATATCAAAAACGTAATTGATCATGCTGATTATCATTCGCTGCCATATTCCTATTGGACAATGACGAATGTCTTGCCTTCGTTTATTTGTGACTCTCTGTTGAATTGGATGCCTGATTCAAGATCTATTGCCGGTGATGTGAAGGGCAAAAGGGAAAATCATAATAAAGATCGTGTATTTGTAACCCAGCAAAAACAGAGGGAGGACCCCGCCTGTGCGGTTTTGGCGCAAGTTTTTGATTCAGAGGAAATTCGTTCTGCTTTCTCTCATTTAACAGGTGGTGACCTTTCCAATACTTGGTTAAGATTGGAATTATGCCTTGATACTGATGGGTTCTGGTTGGAACCACATACAGATATTGGGGCAAAGAAATTAACCTTTTTGCTTTCTTTGTCCACTGCAGAAGGGGCCGAGGGATGGGGGACCGATATCATGAATGAGGAAGGTCAGTCTTTGGGAAGAAGCTCAGGCGTTTTCAATTCAGCATTTTTATTTATTCCCGCTAAAAATACCTGGCATGGTTTTGAACAGCGACCTATCAAGGGAGTGCGTCGTACCCTTATTTTAAATTATGTAGATTCAAGTTGGCGTGCAAAACATGAATTGGCATTTCCCTCATAATTGAATAAAGTCTTTTTAATTAAGATTAAAGATATATATAATTTGCAACTTGATAAATATCAGCAGAAGAGAGATTAAGGAATTATGGGTGAGGTTGTGCGAGAGCAAATGGAATTCGATATTTTAATCGTTGGTGGAGGACCTGCTGGTCTTTCAGCGGCAATACGATTAAAGCAATTACTTCCATCTCTTGAGATCTGTTTGATTGAAAAAGCTTCTGAAATTGGTGCCCATATTGTTTCAGGAGTGGTGATCGAACCGACAGCGCTTAATGAGTTGATCCCAGATTGGCAGCAAAAAAATGCCCCTTTAGACACGTCGGTTCAGCATGAGGCATTTTTTTATTTGCCGAATGAAGACAAGTCTATAAATATCCCCATTATTAAATCTATTATGCCTCAAATGAACAATGAGGGAAATTATGTGGGAAGTTTGGGTGATTTTTGTCGGTGGCTGGCCGCAGAAGCTGAAGCAATGGACATTCAAATTTTTCCAGGATTTGCTGGTAGTGATCTCATCATTGAAAATAATCGAGTTATGGGTGTAGTGACTGGTGATATGGGACTTGAAAAAGATGGCAGCCAGGGAGGCAATTATGTTCCAGGTATGGAGCTAAGGGCAAAATATACGTTATTTGCAGAAGGCTGTCGTGGTTCCTTATCCAAAAAGCTCATGGGCTATTTCAATTTACGTCAAGGTGTTGACCCACAAACATACGGAATTGGAATTAAGGAATTATGGGAAATTCCACAGGAAAAATTTTCGGCTGGATATATACAGCATAGCTTTGGTTGGCCCTTGGACAATCGCACTTATGGTGGTTCATGGCTTTATCATTTTGGCAGTAATCTGGTTTCATGTGGTTTTGTTTTGGGATTGGATTACGAAAATACCTGGCTTTCTCCATTTGATGAAATGCAGCGTGTAAAAAAACATCCCATTATCCGCAAATATTTAGAGGGAGGCAGAAGAATAGGATACTCTGCCCGTGCATTATCTGAAGGTGGATACCAATCCATTCCAAAACTGACCTTTCCTGGTGGTCTATTAATCGGAGATGCAGCAGGCTTTTTGAATGTTCCAAAAATTAAGGGAACGCATACTGCAATGAAATCAGGAATGATTGCCGCTGAGTCGATTGTTGAGGCATTAAATACACAACAAGCAGAACCTATGATTTATCAATTTCGTATCCGTAAATCCTGGGTTTATGATGAATTGTATCAAGTGAGGAATATTCGTCCCGCATTTGCAAAATTTGGTGCAAAGTTTGCAACATTGTATACGGGATTTGATTCCTTGGTTCGGGGGAAAGTGCCTTGGACCTTTCGCCATCGTTTGGCTGATAACGATAAATTAAAAGCGGCTTCTTTATGTGTTAAACCTGATTATCCAAAGCCCGATGACAAATTGACATTCAGTCGTGAATCTTCCGTATTTTTGGCGAATATTGATCATCGTGATGATCAGCCTGTTCATCTGAAATTAAAAAATCCTTCAATTTGGAAAACGGTTAATTGGGATATTTTCAAGGCTCCTGAAACAAGATATTGTCCGGCTGGTGTTTACGAGGTTGTTGATGTTGATCATGAGAATCAAGAACCCAAATTACAGATTAATGCGCAAAATTGTATTCATTGTAAGACTTGTGATATCAAGGATCCAACACAGAATATCGATTGGGAAACACCTGAAGGTGGCAGTGGTCCCAATTATTCAGGGGGAATGTAGAAATCATTTAATTATGTGTAATTATAGAGAAAGGTCATTATGAAAGTAATTGTTCCGGTTAAAAGGGTTGTTGATTCCAATATAAAACCGCTGATAAAATCAGATGGATCTGATGTTGAGATTAATGGTGTAAAAATGTCCATGAATCCTTTTGATGAAACAGCTGTTGAGGAGGCTGTTCGTTTAAAGGAGAAAAAAATTGTCTCGGAAATTGTGGTTGTTTCCATAGGAGAAGCGAAATGCCAAGATACATTGCGAACAGCTATGGCAATGGGGGCGGATCGGGGAATTCTGGTGACAACGGATAAGGCTGTGGAGTCTCTGACCGTTGCAAAAATTTTGCAACACTTTGTGGACAGGGAAAAACCCGACCTTGTGTTAATGGGTAAACAGGCCTCAGATGATGATATGAATGCGACAGGGCAGATATTAGCTGCCAAACTTGGATGGGGACAGGGTACTTTTGTCAGTAAACTGGAGTTATCTAATGGACACGCAAAAATTGCCAGGGAAGTCGATGATGGACAGGAAATTCTCGAGCTAACATTGCCAGCAGTCATTACAACCGATTTACGATTGAATGAACCTCGTTATGCATCATTACCTAATATTATGAAAGCACGTAAAAAGCCTTTGGAAACGGTCGCTTTATGTGAATTGGGAATTGAGGCAAAAAAACATTTGGAAGTTATTTCCGTAAAAGAATCCTCTTCATCTCGTGAAAGCGTCATTGTTGATTCCGTTGATGCATTACTTGATAAACTTAAAAATGAAGCAAAGGTAATTTAAGAATGACCGTTTTAGTTTTGGCAAGTTATGAAAAAGGTGATCAAATTCGTTCTATTACCCGATCAGCGATTACAGCCGCATCCAAACTAGGGGAAGTTCATGTTCTATTAGCTGGGAAAAACCTAGAAGCAATAACGAAAAAGGCTGTGGCGCTGGCTGGTGTTTCAAAGGTGCTGGTTGCTGATCATGAGGTGTATGCCCATATGTTGGCAGAGCCAACCGCAGATCTGATTGCATCTCTGGCCGATTCTTATGATACGGTTATTGTTCCTGCAAATGCTGAAGGAAAAGATATTTTGCCTCGTGTTGCTGGGTTGTTGGATATGCAGCCTGTATCTGATGTTATCGAAATTATTGATGCCTCCACCTTTGTGAGACCTATTTATGCTGGGAGCATTTTGGCAACGGTTAAGTCTCATGATTCCAAAAAGCTTTTATCTGTTCGTGGAACGGCTTTTGCTCCTGTTGCTGAAGATGGGGGGAGTGCCGAGATTGAGATTCTGGGTAATTTTCCCGGTTCAGAAAAATCATTATCCAAATTCTGTGAACTGCAAATTTCCCAATCGGACAGACCAGAATTGGAATCTGCCCGTGTTGTTATTTCAGGCGGACGGGGTATGCAAAGCGGTGAAAACTTTGTGTTAATTGAAAAGGTGGCGGATCAATTAAATGCCGCCATTGGGGCATCTCGTGCTGCAGTTGATGCCGGATTTATCAATAATGATTGTCAGGTTGGCCAAACAGGGAAAATTGTTGCTCCGGAATTATATATCGCAGTAGCCATTTCTGGTGCCATTCAGCATCTTGCGGGTATGAAAGACAGTAAGATCGTGGTTGCAATTAACAAAGATCCCGATGCTCCAATTTTCAAGGCTTCAGATTATGGTATTGTTGGTGACTTATTTGAAATTCTCCCTCAATTAGAGGAAAAACTTAAAGCATTAAGATAAAAGATTTTCAATTGAGGCATGATTTTTTAACAATGTTTCAATTGAATGAATAAGGTTAAGTGGAAATAATAATATTAATAAGGTTAGGATTAGGGCGATGAAATGGGAATTACAGCAACCAAGAGATAAGTATTATGTTCCAGTTATAACCATTAAATGGTTGTTGATTCTTCATCTGGCCCTAATTGTATTGCTTAGTATTATGATTATTGGTGCCTGGGAATTATAGGAATTGGTGAGCAGTTTAATTTTAAGTTGGGGAATGGCATTCTAAATAATGAAAAATGGTGACATAATCAAGGGCAATTTTTTTTTCAGTATTTTATTAAGTATTTTTGCTTTGTTATTTTATGCTTGTCATGATGATGTAAAAGCCAAAGTTGTTCATATTGTTGCTGCTGAAAATATGTACGGGGACATAGCCCAACAAATAGGGGGTGATAACGTCAAGGTTGACGTGATTTTAAATAATCCTGATCAAGATCCGCATCTATTTGAATTGACCCCGCATATCAGCAGAATGACAAGTCAAGCTGATTTAATCATCATGAATGGTTTAGGGTATGATGACTGGATCAATCGGCTAATTTCCCGTGTTGAAATAAAAAACGGAAAGGTTATCTCCATTCAGGATTTGTTAAATCGTTCTGATGGTAGTAATCCACATTTATGGTATGATCTTCAGTCAGTCAAGAAATTGGCTGGGTATTTGGAGCAAAAATTATCTGTTCAGGATCCTGAACACAAGAATTCTTTTTTGCATAATCGTGATTATTTTTTGCATGAAATCGACAGTATAGATCAGCGTATTCATAAAATTCGTGTTCAGCATCCTGATTTAAGCGTGGCTGCTACGGAACCTGTTTTTGGGTTGATGGCCAAACATATGGGCTTTAGGGTATTGGAAGAATCCTATCAATGGGTAATTATGAACGGTGGAGAACCGACTCCCCAGCAAACAGCCCAATTTATCCAGGATTTTAAAACCCATAAAATAAAAATCTTGTTTTATAATAATCAGGTCAGTAACGGCGCGACAGAGCATTTGAAAAAAATGGCGTCAATATATAAAATTCCTGTAATTGGTGTTGAAGAGATTATGCCTGTTTCTCTTTCTTATCAAACATGGATTAACCAGACATTAGATAAAATTGAGGCGGTAATACAGAGCATCCCCTGATGACAATCCTCGCTTGCAATAAGCTGCGTATCCAGTTTGGTAACCGGCTTGTTTTATCAGATTTAACCTTTAGCATTGATGAACCCCAGTTTATAGGGGTTTTCGGTCCTAATGGGGCGGGCAAAACAAGTTTTATGAAAACAATTTTAGGTATTTTACCTGTTCAGCAAGGAACCTTAAAAATTTTTGGAAAACATCCAAGACAGGTAAGGAAGGAAATAGCCTATATCCCTCAGTATCAAAATATGGATAGCTTTCATTTGACGGGAAGATCATTTATTGCAAGTTCTGTCCATGGGAATCGTTTGGGTTTACCGTTTCTAGCAAGAAAAGACCATCAGGAAATAGATCGGGTTCTGGATGATGTGGAGGCAAGGGATCTGGCTGATCTATCCTTGATGGAAATGTCGGGAGGCCAAAAACAGAGAATTTTATTGGCACAAGCCCTTTTGGGGGAGCCAAGATTTATTATACTGGACGAACCTTTTAATAACTTGGATCCCAAATGGGTAAAAGTTATTTTAGCCCTGATAAAAAATATACAGCAGGAAAGAAAAATTTCTGTCTTATTGTCAACGCATGATTTAAATCCGTTAATTCATGTTATGAATCAGGTATTATGTATTGGTAATCAATCAGCAATTCTGGGTAAGGTTCAGGATGTCATTACAGCAAAGACTTTAACGAAGCTTTATGGTTTCCCAATACAGGTGATAAAGGCAAATAATACGTGTTTTGTAACAACATCCTTTAATTAAGAAATTCGAAAGTATATTCTTGGATGCTTACCCTTGAATTTATGTATCATGCTTTTGCCGCTGCAGGGATTGTGGCTTTATTGACAGGGTTTATTGGTTATTTTCTTTTATTGAGAAGAGAGGCCTTTGCAGGACATGCATTATCGCATATAGGGTTCGCTGGGGCGACAGGGGCGGGACTGTTGGGAATATCCCCTTTTGCCGGACTGCTTGTTTTCAGTTTATTTGCTGGTGGATTGATCGGTTTTATAGGTCCACAGTTGAGGGATCGTGATATCGCTATTGGCCTGGTTCTGTCAGCATCAATGGGTTTAGGTCTGTTATTTCTTCATTTTTATACCCATTACGCGACACAAGTTACGAGCTTGTTATTCGGCAATATTTTTGCGGTTGATACAGTCATTTTATATGATCTTGTCGGTCTCGCATTATTTTGCCTGGCTGTTATGCTATTTTTTATGCGACCTTTGTTATTTGCCACCTTGCAACCAGATTTGGCCGAGACAAGAGGGATCTCTTTACGATGGGTTTCGATAGTCTTTCTAATGCTGGTTGCCTGCATAACTGTTGCTTGTGTTCAAGTGACCGGTATTCTTTTGACCTTTTCTTTGATGATTGGACCTGCTGCTGTTGCCAGGCAATGGGGTAAGACAATATGGCGGGCACTTATGGTTTCGGTTTTCCTGGCTGTATTTGAGGCCTGGAGTGGTATAGTGGCTTCTTGGTATACAGACTTGCCAGTATCTTTTTGGATCAGCTTTTTTAGTTTTGTCATTTATTCAATAAGTTTGCTTTTTTTCAAAAGAAAAATATCATTTCGAAAGTATTTATAAATATCATATTGTATAAAGAGTAAGGATTGCTTAACATAACCCTTTATGGGGTATTTGAAAATTTTTATTTAAAAAGTTGATTTCTTCAGAATGCATGATTTCACGTCAAGTAAGAAATTGGTAATTTTTGTAACGGGATTATCAGGAGCTGGTAAAGCGTCCATTCTTCGGGTTTTTGAGGATCTAGGATATGAACTGGTTGATAATGCGCCTTTACAGCTTATTGCGGATGTTGTTGGGCGTGTTCAGGGGCCCATTGCAATAGGCATTGATTCCAGAACCAATGGGTTTGAGGTGAATGCATTTCTAGAGGTTTTAAATAGTTTAAAGCAGAATTCATCCCTTAAGGTTGAACTAATTTATGCCACGGCAGAGTTGGACGTTTTGTTGCGACGTTATACAGCAACCCGTCGTCGTCATCCAATGGCTGCCAATGGTACGGTTAAGGACGGGATTAATGCTGAAATAGCCTTGATGAATCCATTACGAAATGTTGCTGATCTGGTTATTGATACATCGGATCTTCCCCCTACGGAATTAAGGTTGCTTGTGGAAACAAGGTATAACTTTAATCATCTGGATACTAAAAACCGCTTTACCCTAACCTTGATGTCTTTTGCCTTTCCTGTTGGAATTCCGAGAGAGGCGGACATGGTATTCGATGCACGGTTTTTGCATAATCCTTATTATATATCAGAATTATCAGCACTGACGGGGCTGGATATGTCGATCCAGGATTATGTTAAAAGTGATCCTGATTATGAGAAATTTGTTGATCAGATTTATCAGATGCTAAGTTTGATTTTTCCCCGTTTTGCGATAGAAGGAAAAAAATACGTCACAATTGCGGTAGGATGTTCTGGTGGACGTCATCGTTCAGTTACCGTTATAGAGGACCTTGCACGTCGTATTGTTAATTCTAAAGATAAAGAAATGCGTTTCCCTGCATTGGTTATCCATCGTGAACTGGCGCGGCAGGGAATTCAGGCATGGCGATGGGTTGCCCATCCTCAATAAAAATTATAATAAGTGTAAATTGTTAGAATATTAGGTTTGGAATATTAATATGGATCAACAGATTATTCCTGTTCGTCGGGCTTTGATTTCTGTTTCTGATAAAACAGGTTTAATTGATTTGGCCAAGTTATTGGCTGAAAACAGCGTGGAAATCTTGTCAACAGGTGGGACAGCCAATGCACTTCGGGATGCCGGAATAAAAGTGGTGGAGGTTTCGGATTTTACAGGATTTCCGGAAATTCTGGATGGTCGAGTTAAAACACTGGTGCCTCAAATTCATGGTGGGTTATTGGGACGACGTGATCTGGCCAGTCATCAGGAACAAATGAAACAGCATAATATTTTGCCGATTGATTTGTTGTGTGTCAATTTATACCCTTTTGAGGAAACAGTCGTGTCAGGCGCCGGTAAAGAAGATATTATAGAAAATATTGATATCGGTGGTCCAGCTTTAATCAGGGCTGCATCTAAAAACCATAGTCATGTCGCGGTGTTGACGGATGTTCATCAATATGCTGCTTTTAAAGAAGAGATGAAGCAGAATGGTGGAACAACAATACAGCAGCGGCGAAAATGGGCCCAGGCGGCTTATGCCCGGACCGCTGCATATGATGCTGCGATTGCCTGTTGGTTTGCAGGTCAGGCAAAAGATATATTTCCAGAACGCCTAAATTTAAGTGGCCAACGGAAACAGATTTTGCGATACGGGGAAAACCCTCATCAACAGGCTGCTTTTTATATGAATGATGAACAACGTCCGGGTGTTGCAACAGCCCAACAATTACAGGGTAAAGAGCTTTCCTATAATAATCTTAACGATACAGATGCAGCTTTTGAAGCGGTGGCTGAATTTGATAAACCATCTGTTGTTATTGTCAAACATGCAAACCCTTGTGGTGCAGCAAGCGCATCTTCTTTATCAGAAGCTTGGGATTTGGCTTTACGGTGTGATCCTGTTTCTGCTTTTGGAGGAATTATTGCGGTCAATCGTCCATTAGATAAAGAAACCGCACAAAAAATTATAACTATATTTAGTGAAGTGATTATTGCTCCAAAGGTCAATTCAGATGCATTGGAGATCCTTTCAAAGAAAAAGAATGTAAGGGTTTTAGAAACAGGGGCAATGCCTGATCCATTGGCACAAGGTATGACGGTTCGTACTTTGGCGGGTGGGTATCTTTTACAAAATCGTGATAATGGACGACCTTCCGATTTTAAGGTTGTAACTAAACGCGAACCTACTGAAAAGGAAATGGAAGATCTGATTTTTGCCTTTACGATTGGCAAGCATGTTAAATCAAATGCAATTATTTATGTTAAAGATAAAGCGACTGTAGGGATAGGTGCGGGTCAAATGAGTCGTGTCGATTCAGCCAGGATTGCTGCCCACAAAAGTGCGGAAGCAGCTCAAGCAGCCGGTTTAGAAAAACCCATGACCCGGGGAAGTGTTGTTGCTTCAGATGCCTTTTTTCCATTTGCAGACGGTTTGCAGGCTGCCGTAGCGGCAGGAGCCACTGCGGTTATTCAGCCAGGTGGTTCAATGCGTGACAATGAGGTGATTGCGGCCGCAGATGAGGCTGGAATTGCAATGGTTTTTACGGGAATGCGCCATTTCCGTCATTAAAAGGTCAAGGGAAAATGAAACGGATAGGTTTGTTCTGTATTTCTTCTTTATTTCTGTTTGTGCAGTTTGCTTATGCGAAAGAATATCGCTTGAAAAGTCAATTTGATCCAGCTTCGGTTCAATGGTCTAAAACAACAGGAAATGCAGCGGTCGCAGGTATGGGTATCTATCGATTATCCGATGGTACGATGAAAAGTTGTGCAGGACAAACCGTCTATTATTATCCCTATTCTGATTATGTAATGGAACAGTTGCAGTTTAGAATGCGAGGTATTACCAATATCAAGAATTTAAATCCACAGTCTGTTCAATACCGTTTTTCCGTAACTTGTGATCAAGAAGGTGATTTTCACATTGCCTATTTGCCGGCAGGAAAATGGATTTTTGTAATGAATATTCCTGTGGTTAAAAATGATGAAGACTATTCTTTTTACAATCAAGAATCAGATTTAAGTGGTGTCGCTGGGGAAGGGAATGGCATTATTTATCGGATTGTAACCCTTACCCCTCAAAAAGTCACGCAGGTTCCCTTGATTCAGGGGGATGTTAACAGCCATTAACATGAATGGTTTTGTTGATTTTTTTTATTGAATTAATAATCGTGAATTTCGTCAAGATCGGTAAAGCGTGTAAATTCTCCTTCAAAAAAGAGGTCAATTTTACAGGTTGGGCCGTGACGTTGCTTTTCAAGAATGAGTTCTGCTTTATTATGAACCTTATTCATATCTGCTTGCCATTTTTCCAAGGCAATTTGATATTTATCCTCATTTTCAAATGTGGTCGGTTTCGGCATGCGTTGCTGTAAGTAGTATTCATCACGATAGACAAACATGACGCTATCGGCATCCTGTTCAATTGAACCAGATTCTCGTAAGTCTGAAAGTTGCGGACGTTTATCTTCTCGGCTTTCGACTTGTCTTGAAAGTTGTGAAAGTGCAATAACGGGAATGTTAAATTCTTTTGCCAGAGCTTTTAATCCTTGGGTAATTTGTGAAATTTCCAAGACCCGACTTTCAGGTTTACTGCCAACGGATGGACGCATCAGTTGTAAATAGTCGACGACAACCAATCGCAACCCTTTTGTTCGAGATAATCTCCGGCAGCGTGTTCGCATGACGGATAGACTGATTGCAGGTGTATCATCAATATAGAGAGGAAGCTGTGATAATTCTCGGCTGACTTGAACAAAGCGATCAAATTCCTTTTGTCCAATTTCTCCACGACGGATGCGTTCACTTGAAACACGTGATTCCTCGGAAAGTAAACGGGTGGCCAATTGTTCAGAAGACATTTCCAAAGAAAAAATGGCAACAGTTCCTATTTTATGATGATTTGTATCCGATTGAATTTGTGATTCTTGTAAAAGATTCCGTGCTGCATTAAAAGCGATTTTAGTTGCCAGGGCAGTTTTTCCCATGGCAGGCCGACCAGCCAGAATAATTAAGTCAGAAGGATGCAATCCCCCAGTTCTTTTGTCCAAGTCACGTAATCCTGTGGTGAGTCCGGCGATTCCGCTACTGTTTGTAAAAGCCTTTTCAGCAATTGTAATGGCTTCTGTTAATGCATTTTCAAAGGTGACGAAACCACCCTCTTGCCCTTTATGCGTGGCAAGCTGGAAAAGCTTTTCTTCGCCCAAAGAAATCTGATCAGTGCCATTTATTTCAGTATTTGATTGAAAAGCTTCGTTGACAATATCCTCGCCAATATCAATTAACTGTCTTCTTATCCAGGCATCATGAATAATTTTACCATAATCCTTGGCATTAATAATTCCCACCATGGATTGTAACAATTGTCCTAGATAAGCTACTCCGCCAACCTGATCCAATTTTCCCGAATGTTCAAACTCAGCTTTCAAAGTAACGGCATCCGCTATTTGACCGGCTTCAATACGCTTTACAATAGCATCGTAGATTTCTTTATTGATGGGATCTGAAAAATGTTCACCAATCAAAAAATCGGCGATTTTATCATAAGCCTTATTGTTGGTTAGTAAAGCACCAAGCAATGCCTGTTCTGCTTGAATATTGGTTGGAGGCAGTCTTTGAGACATTTCCAACAAAGATGATTTACTAGAACTGGATTCTTTATTACTCACGTTTTTATTGTATCACTTTTTGTTGACTAATGGGGGTGTTAATTGTGGGGAAATCTGTGGATAATGTGGATAAGTTGATTGTTTTATGAAGTTGTATATAGGCACTCATGATATGATAAAATGAACTGGTGGGTATTTTATCGTTTCTATAATGATAGTGATCATCTAATTGATCTTGCCATGTGCCTGACGGGCAGTGGGTAAAATAGCGATATAATAAGTTATGAAGAATTTGGACAAGATGGCGGCAACTTGTTTCATCTTGATTATGAATTGTCGCCCGTAAAGCTTCTGTCTGAACCCATAATCGGGCAGATTTATGGGTTAGTGTCCCGTCTCTTCTTACTTTATCCGCAACGAGTCCGGTTTTTTGATCAATGGCATGTAAACGGTTAAAAAGAAATAGACGGTCAATTTCGTTTTTATAACTGATTCCAGTCAAGCGTTGATATTCGTAAAGCAGCCAAATCCATTCATATTGATGTCCCGGCTCGATACTTTCCCGAGCCATGCAAGGAGCATTAAACCACCCTTCAGTATAATATTCACCTAAAACACCAGCTTGATGATCAAAAAAATGATTTTTAAATAGAGAAATAAGTTTGTGGGCTAAAAGAAGATCTCGTTCATTTTGGGTAACTTCGAACAAGGCCAGCGTTGCTTCCAGGAGATGCATATGCGGGTTTTGTTGACGATATCCGGCAGTCAAGGGGAGAATATTTTTAAAACCACCCTCAGGATAAGCCATAAATTGCAGGATCCATTGTATGGTCTGGCGGGCCTGTTGAATGGGTCTGGGATTATTACTCAATTTTCCATACCAGGCCAGAGAGAAAATGATAAAGGCTAGATCATATAAATCAGAAGCTTTATCAAGAATTTTTCCTTTTCGTGTTAGGGATTTTGCCCAATGTCCCTCACCTTGAAGGGCATTTTGCATAAAAACATATATTCTTTCAGCAATTATGTTGCCCTTTGTCCATCCCAAAAGTCCTGCTTGACTAAAGGTATAAAGTTGACGTGCCTGAACACGCATTCGTTTGTATCCAGGAAAATCAGGTTGTCCATCAAGCTTTAGTTGTTCATGAACTCCGTAAAGAAAAGGGTTTTCTGCGGTTCCATCACATCCTATTGTTCCCCAATATGGTAAGGCCTTATCAAATAACCAGGAAGTAAAGAGGATATAGTATCGGGTTATATTTTGGGAGATAGGCATAATACTTGACTTTTTAGACTCAAATTACATTGATTTATAAATGTTTTATTTTATCAATAATATTGGTGGTTGAAAAACCTTTCTGCAATTCTGTCAAAATAACTTTGCCGTTATATTGTTCAACGATATTCTGTCCAACAACTTCTTTTCCAATATAATCTGCCCCTTTGATTAGAATATCAGGTTTTATATGTTGAATAAGATTAAGGGGGGTATCGTCGTCAAAGGCAACAACGGCATCGACATACCGTATGGCAGAAATGAGTCTGGCGCGTTCTTTTAACGGATTAATAGGTCTTTTGGGTCCTTTTAAACGTTGAATACTTGTATCTGAATTCAGTGCAACGATAAGCCGGTCACATTGTGTGCGTGCTGATTGCAAAAGCGATATATGACCTGTATGGAGGATGTCAAAACATCCATTGGTAAAACCAATAGTAAGCCCCTGTTTTTTCCATTTATTGACTTGAAGGGTCAAATCATTCAGTGAAATCAGTTCAGGTGTAACAAGAGGAAAAGTCTCTTCTGAGGATTGTGCTTTCAGTTCATTTTGAACTTCTGCAATGGTGGCGGTGGAGGTTCCCGCTTTTCCGATTACGACACCAGCAGCTGCATTTGCAATATGCATTGATTCCCTTATGCATAATCCCGAGGCGACCCCCAATGCCAAGGTTGCAATAACTGTATCGCCCGCGCCAGAAACATCAAATACCTCCCTAGCTCGGGAGGGTATATGTTGGATGTTTCTGTTTTTTTCAACTAATGTCATTCCCTTTTCTGATCGCGTGATCAGAATGGCTTGTCCCTGGGTGATATCTAAGAGTTCCTGTCCTGCCTTTTCAAAATCGGTATCAGTTTTCAGGGACATCTGCACGGCCTGGCTTGCTTCAGCAATATTGGGTGTGATACAGGTGGCATGTCTATAAAGGGAAAAATCCCTGGATTTAGGATCAACAAATACAGGCAGGCTGTAATGCTTGGCCCTTTGTGTGATAAACTGAATAATCTCAGGGTGACAGACCCCCTTTCCGTAATCAGATATGATAACAGCCTGAACAGATGGAATATTTTTTTCAATATTTTCAATCAATAGGGTGATTTCTTCGGAATGAAGGGGAATAAGACTTTCTTCATCTGCACGAATGATTTGTTGATTTGCAGCGATAAAGCGCGATTTACAGATAGTTGGGCGATAGGGAGAGGAAATAATGGAATCTTCGGGAATATATTTCGAACGCATTATTTTTTTTATTTTCAATGCATATTCATCATTTCCGACTAATCCAACCAGAACAGCCTTACCATTTAGGGATAAAATATTATTGGCAACATTTCCAACACCGCCCAGCATTTCTTTTTGGCTGTTTAAATGAAGAACAGGTACTGGTGCCTCGGGTGAAATACGCTGGACATTTCCGTAAATAAAGCGGTCCAGCATAATATCGCCTATGCACAGGATGGTTAAGGCTGAAAAATCCATTTTAGTATTATCGCTCATGTTGAAAATTTTGAATGAAAGGGTCTAAAAATAATTGTCTGTCTGTTTTTAATCGTTCGCTGGCTAAAATAGATTCAATTTCTTCAATAGCCTTGTTTAATTGATGATTAATAATAACATAATCGAATTCATTCCAATGGGATATTTCATCCATTGCCTTGTTCATTCTATTGTTAATTTCGTCAATATGGTCTGACCCTCTCAGTTGAAGGCGATTTTTTAGTTCATTAAGTGAGGGGGGCAAGATAAAGATACCTACAACATCATGGGGTAAAGCCTTACGAATCTGTTGATGTCCTTGCCAATCTATGTCAAAGATAAGGTCTTTGCCTTCCGACAATAGTTTTTCGACAGGAGCCCTGGGTGTACCATAACCTCGACCAAAGACGGTTGCCCATTCCAGTAACTCATCATTTTCTGCTTGTTTTTCAAATTCTTCTTGACTGATAAAATGATAATGAACACCGTGTTCCTCACCGGGTCTAGGGTCACGGGTTGTTACTGAGATCGAAGGAAACAAATTGGGTTGAGTCGCCCGGAGAGCATTGGCAATTGTTGATTTTCCAGCACCAGAAGGGGCGGAAAGAACAAAACAGATTCCTCTTTTTCTTGGAGTTGATGTTGATTTGGCTTTAGATTCAGACATACCTTGATATTCCTTGATAAGCAGTAATTATTCAAGCTTATAACAGAAAAGTAAACAATATATGTATATGAAATTACGATCAGTTCTAATCACGGGGGCATCATCAGGTATTGGGTATGCCTTGGCTATTCGGCTTGCCAAACCAGGGGTTATATTGCATTTATCAGGCCGGCGTTCGGATGCTTTGGCAGGATTGGCTGAAAAATGTTGTCAACTGGGTGCCAATGTTCATACGAAAATTATTGATGTCTGCAATCATCAGGAAATGGATGAATGGATTAAATCTGCTGGACAGCTTGATCTTGTATTGGCTTGTGCAGGAATTTCTTTCGTTCCCCATGTTGAGACCCATGCGCATGTTATTCCAGAACCAATTGCACAGTGCTATAAAATCATGCAGACCAATATGAATGGTGTCCTCAATACAGTTCTTCCCGCAATTGAGGTGATGCAAAGACAGGAATGCAATTCAGAACATATACGAGGAAGAATAGCTGCTATTGCCTCAATTGCAAGCTTTTTCACTTCGGCCTGGGCTCCATCTTATTGTGCGTCAAAAGCGGCTGTGGATCGGTTTATGGTGGCGAGTGGTATGGGTTGGTGGAAAAAATGCAGAATTCAGTTAACGAGTGTTTGTTGTGGTTTTGTTGAAACACCGATGACACAAAAAAACAAATTTTATATGCCAGGGAAAATATCGGCGGATAAGGCGGCACAATTGATATTGGAAGGGATAGAAGGACGAAAAAGGCGTGTTATTTTTCCAGTTTGGCTTGCCATTATCGCAAGAATCCTTGATTTGTTTCCTGTTTCTTTTTTGGAAAAAATCTATTTGCCTTATCTTCAGGAACAGGATCGTCATAAATAAAAGATTTATGAATCAATGATCTGTGTGTAAAAGTTTCTATTATTTCTTTAAAATTAAGACCGTGATTTATTATGACAATTTCTGCCAAAGATCCATCAATACATAAACCCCGTTTTTGTGAAGGGTCTATTATGCGGCATGTGATCGTTATGGCCGGAACCGGAACAATTGGGTTAATGGCTGTTTTTCTGGTTGATTTTCTGAATCTTTTTTATATTTCCAGATTGGGGGATACACGTTACACAGCAGCTATTGGTTTTGCCAATGTAATTAACTTTTTGCAGGTGGCGATCTGTATTGGTATGTCTATTGGAATCACGGTCGTGACTGCACGGCTGATTGGGGCCAAAAAACATGATTTGGCAGGTCAGATTATAAATTCGTTTTTATTATTGATGACGGTAATTATGATTGTAATTGGTATTGCGATCATGGTTTTCCGATATCCAATTTTATCTTTGTTAGGGGCACAGGATTTAGTGCTTGAACAAGCCGGTCAGTTTATAGCTATTACTTCCCCCTTTTTATGTTTTATAGGGTTGGGAATGGCATTGTCTGGATTGTTAAGGGCGGTGGGTGATGCAAAAGGATCCATGTATATCACAATTGCAGGAGCCCTGGTCACGGCGGTTTTGGATCCTTTGTTCATTTTATATTTTGGTTGGGGATTGGAAGGAGCGGCAGTAAGTACCGTTTTTTCACGAGCGGCTGTTGCCGTTTTTGGTTTTTATAGTTTGAGGAAGTATCAATTAATTCATAAGCCAGTTTGGAAAAAGATCTTTTCTGATTCTTATCCTGTTTTTGTAATTGCATTTCCTGCGATTTTAACCAATCTAGCGACACCAGCAGGAAACACTTTTGTTATCAAAACAATGGCATCTTTTGGAAGCGATGCAATTGCGGGGCAAACCGCGATTGATCGTATCGTTCCTGTAGCATTTGCGTTTGTATTTGCTTTGACAGGTTCGGTAGGGCCGATTATTTCGCAAAACTTCGGTGCCGGGTTTAGGGATCGGATGTGTGAAACTTTGATGGTCTCGCTAAAATTGGTATGTTTATGTGTTTTATGTGCATGGATCCTTTTTTTTGTTGGAGAGGAATGGATCGTCAAAATGTTTGCGTTAAAGGCGGCAGGTATTGAACTGATGCGGTTATTTTGTCACTGGGTTATTTTAAGCAATTTATTTTTGGGGATGTTATTTGTTTCCAATACGGCTTTTAACAATTTGGGATATCCCTTATTGTCGACCCTGTTTAATTGGGGTAGAGCCACGTTGGGGACAATTCCCTTTGTCTGGTTTGGTGCAACTTATGGCCCGAAAGGAATATTGGTTGGTCAGGCAATTGGGGTTATGCCTTTTGGATTTTTTGCGGTTTTATGCGCTTTTTATGTCTTGCGTAATATTAAAATAAACATGGTTTCGTATCAATGAAATCTCATTTCATATTTGATTGGTTTTAAAATTACGATCCCATTTTTGAATAAGGGGATATAAAACAACCAGCAAAATCAAGACAATAATGGCAGCGATAAAAAGATTTAAAAATAAATTTTGATATAATTGAAGTGTAAGATGGTCAGTTGCTGTATTGATATTTTTTGAGGCTGCAAGATTTGCGATTTTACTGCCTATGTAAAGGGAGATACCTGAAGCCATGAAATAAGATCCGGTCATAAACCCATTCATGGATGCCGGGACATAGCGGGCAATGACTGCCAAACCGAGACCACTGGTTAAAAGTTCTCCCAGAGAAAGGAAAAAATAACCATATATCATAACCCAGGAGGATAATTGTGGAGTTGTGCTTCTAAAACAGGCAAACCACCAAATACCAAAGGCGAAGGCGACAAAACTGAAACCGGTAATGAATTTTGTGGCAATGGAAATATCATATGATTGCCTGTTTATATAGTCATATAGTTTTGCCAGAATGGGGCTGAGAATGATAATCGCAATGGGATTGAGCGCCTGAAACTGTCCCGAAGACCAATTGAAAAGATGATATGATCCGATATAAAAAGCGGGATTTATATTCCGTTGCGCGAACAAGGTCAAAGATGTTGACATTTGTTGATAGAAAATAAAGTAAAGCATTCCTTCCAGAGTTAGGATATACATTATTTTTAGACCATAACGATTTGATGAATCAATCCTGTAATACATGATGATCCATAAAAGAAAGATCAGTATAGCCGCAGCCCACATACATGCAGCAATCAAGGTTGCCGATTGAATCAGAAAGGTCATTCCGGAAATAAAGGTGACAATCCCTAGAAAAATCAGACCTTGAACCGGCCAGGATAATGGATCCTGATCTTTCTTGGGCAAATAGGGATTTAATCTTTTATGTGTGGCAAAATAATTGAGAATGCCAAGGACAAGTCCTATAAAACAGGTGATAAAGGCAGCGGACCATCCATAATAGTCTTTAAGAATTGGACAGAGAAGCATGGAAACGGTCGAGCCAACATTGACTGCCATATAATAAAGGGTAAAGGCAATGTCCAGTTGATCATCGTTTTGATCATAAATGCGTCGAACCAGCGTTGCCGCATTGGGTTTAAAAAGACCGTTTCCTGTACTGATGACAGCCATGGTAAGATATAGAATGGCTGTATCATGGGTTGCCTCTGCCAATAAAAGATAGCCCATTGCAAGAATTATGCTGCCATAAAGCATCGCTCTTCTGTTTCCAATGATTTTATCGCCAATCCATCCCCCAAGTACTGGTGCGGCATAAGTCATCGCTGAAAATGCACCGATTAGAAGATTGGCATTCTGATCATTGAAATGCATTCTGTTAATGAGGAACAGCACTAAAATGCTTTGCATACCGTAATAGCCAAAGCGCTCCCATAATTCGATGAAAAGGACAACGGAGAAAGCTCTATTTTTCTCCCTGAAAGGATGGATGGTTACAGAAGAGGTATGCACATGTGTCTCGGTCTAAAAAAGGATATTATTATAAAAAAATTGATTGTTTCTCATTTTGAAGTAAACAGTATATAATTACAGAAAACCATAAATATGTGTATATTCGTATTAAATTTATTAAATTTATTTAGGTTTGTGGTCGTTTATGAAAAACAATCAATGGAAATTAGCCGGCTGTTTTTTGGTAAGTTCTGTCTTTGTTAATGCCAATCTGTCAGAAAGCCAGGCCAGGCCAGAAAATGGAAATATACATCATATACGGGAGGTTGATCCGGTTCAGAAAAATAATCGGGTTGCAAAAACTGTTCTGGATTTTTCAGTATTGCCTGTTGTTAAGGGAAATGTTGCACAATATCTTCCTACCCCTTATGGCAATTTGGGTGGATTGTTATTGACGGATGGAACGCAAATCATATTTTCCACAATGTTTGGGGAAATTGTGAAATCCTTTGTTCATCCGGGTCAGGACGTGGTGATTCGTGGGTTGAAAGCCTATTCATTACCTTTTGTCCAGGCTTTTGTGATTATCAATCAACGTGGAGAACAGATTGAGGAGGATAGTCCCGAGGCAAAATTTTCACCTGTACCTATTATTGGACCAGATTTGTCTGTAAATGGTATAGTCAAGCAAGTTTTATATAATTTGCAAGGTGAAAAAATGGGTGTTGTTTTAAAGGATGGAACAGTTATTTATATTCGCTCTTCTGATGTTAAAAAACTTGATTTTATTTTGAGTGTAGGTCAGAAAATTTATGTTAGCGGGATGGGAAATGTCAATTCTCTGGGTAAAGCGTTACAGGCAAGGATAATCGGTAAGACGGAAAATACCATGGTAGAATTGTCGCAATTTAATGTTCCACCAGCTGGTGCCCCTGCAGGAAGTCCATCGTATGATTATATTCCGCAGTAATTTTCTTTGAAATTGATTTTTGAAGAAGTGTTTGGATCAGTTATTGATCTCAGTTTGGAGGTTTGAAGCTATAACAATGAATCAGGAAAAGAATCAGTTTGATGCCTTTGATCAGAAATTGAATAGTTTTGAAGATCGATTAAATCCACGCTCTTCAAAAAAACGAGAAAAAAAAACAGAATATGGCGCTAATCCTTGGTTTTTTGCCTGTCGTGCTGGTGTAGAAGTAGTATCTGCCTTTATTGTCGGTCTTGTAATAGGATATGGATTGGATTATTGGTTATCAACAAAACCAGTTTTTATTCTTATATTTTCAGTTTTAGGAATGATTGCGGGCATTTTTAATATCTGGCATCTTGTTAAACCTAATGATATAAGGTTAAAATAAATGCTATTTTTGGTAAGATTCGGTTTATATTGGGAGAAAATTAGTGGCCGGTCATAATATAGACGCGCTCGGTCAATTTGAGTTGCATCCAGTTTTTGGAACCTTGGGTGAAACAATCCGTTTCAGCCAGTCAGAATTAATGATGGTGATTGCAGCAGTAATTGTCCCGGTCGCTATTTATTTTGGCATGCGTCGTAAGGCAGTGGTTCCCGGTCGTTATCAGGCGGCAACAGAGATACTATATGAATTTGTATATAGTATGGCTGTGGGAACCATGGGTGAAAAGGGCAAAGGGTTTTTCCCATTTATATTCGCATTGTTTTTCTTCATCCTGACGGGGAATTATCTTGGGCTTTTGCCTTTTTCTTTCGCTTTTACCAGTCATATCGTTGTAACGGTAAGCTTGGCCTTGATGGTGTTTGTCTTGGCAATCATTGTTTCCCTCAAAAATCAGGGACTGAAATTTTTTGCCCATTTCATGCCTGCTGGAGCGCCAATTTTAATGGCCCCGTTATTGGTGCCCATTGAAATCCTGTCCTATTTGTCGAGACCTGTCAGCCTGTCTATTCGTTTGTTTGCGAATATGGTTGCTGGTCACGTCATGTTGGAAATGTTTGCTGCTTTCACGATTATGTTGGCTGCTGGATTGGGATTGGCTGTTGGCGGTTTTTTAGGTATATTTCCTATTTTGCTCAATATAGCCTTATTTGCCCTTGAACTATTGGTTGGTGCATTGCAAGCTTATGTATTTACAATCCTTACCTGTATGTATTTACAAGAAGCCGTTCATCATTAACTTTGGGTTTCGTTTACTTTATTTTTAATAACAAGGAAAAAACAAATGGATCATTCGCTTCTTTTGGCTGCAAAACAGATTGGTGCCGGCCTCGCTGTTATCGCTCTTTCCGGTGTTGGTATTGGTATTGGTAATATTTTTGCAACTCTGGTAAGCAGTATTGCTCGCAATCCAGCTTCACGTTCTCATGTATTTGGTTTGGGAATGTTGGGCTTTGCTCTTACAGAAGCTGTGGCTCTTTACGCACTCCTGATCGCCTTTCTTATTCTGTTCATGTAAAGGGTTCTTTTATATGAGACGCTTTTCAGTCTTTTTTACCCGTCTGGCGGCGTCTCTCGTGGCGGGGGGATGTGCAAGCCTGTTGCTGGCACCTGTTTTTGCTACGAATGCCAGAGCTGCTGGCATGCCCCAGATGGACTTTAAAAACCCATTGGTAATGGGTCAATTTTTTTGGGTATTGATTATTTTCTTTTGTTTATTTCTGGTGGTGAAATATTTTTCAATTCCTCAGGTTGAAAATGTCATTTCTCATCGTCGTTCAAAAATTGATCAAGACTTGAATTCCGCACGTCAGGCTAAGGCACAGGCTGATAAAGCTGTCGCTGCATTAAATAAAACACGTCATGATGCTGCCCTGGAAGCGCAAAGACATGTTGATGCTATTTTACAGGAAACCAAAGCAGATTCTGCAAAAAAAATGCAGGAATTGCAAGGTAAGCTTGATCAGGAAATGAAGAATACTGAAAAACGCATCATTGAAGCTCGAAATAAAGCCCTGACCCAGGTTGATCAAATGTCAAAAGAGGTTGCGTATCTTTTGGTGAAGAAAATGCTGAATGAAGAGATAGATAGCGGCGTTATTGATCAAAAGATCAGACAATTTGTCCCTTCGTCTTCACATTAAACAAGCAGAGAGAGTATGATGCTTTTTTTACAAGAACCACGTTTTTGGGCTGCTATTGCATTTATTTTATTCTTTGTCCTGTTTGGTAAAAAGATTTGGCGCCCCTTGGCTGCAATGATGGATAAACGGTCTGCACAGATACAGGCGGCACTGGAAGAGGCCAGCCGTTTGCGTCGGGAAGCTGAAGAAATATATACGAATGCCAGAAAAGAGCATGAGGCTGCCAAAGAAGAGGCAGAGAGAATGTTGCAAAATTCCAAGGAAATTGCAGCCCGTATTGCTGCCAAAGCAAAAAAGGATGCAGAATTTGCGGCTGAACGTCATGAACAGCTTATTCGCCAAAGAATGGCCGCTTCTGAACAAGAAGCCATTTCAGTTGTTCGTAAAGAGGTCGCTGAAATTGCTGTAAAAGCTGCAAGAGAAGTAATTGCATCTGTTATGACTGAGGAAAAAGATAAGTCCTTAATTGATCATGCAATTGCTGAAGTTCCCAAGATGTTGGCCAAAGATCAATATAATGCCTAATTTTATTCGTCTCGTTCATGCACATGAATTATAAACTTTCAATTGTAGTTGCTGTTTTAAACGAGGCGGATAATATTTTACCTGTCTGTCAGGAAATTGCTTCTGTTTTGCCAAAGTTGCCTGATAGTGAAGTTATTTTTGTTAATGATGGAAGTACTGATCATACGCTGGATCAGTTAATCGAAATAAAAAAAACGATTCTTCCCGGGCTTGTTATTTTATCTCATCCTAAATGTTGCGGTAAATCAGCTGCATTATTGACTGCAATCAAAGTTGCAAAGGGGGAATGGATTGCAACTCTGGATGGGGATGGTCAGGATGATCCCATTGATATTGTTGCAATGTGGAATGTAATGCAGCGATATCAAGGAAAACCCCCGTTAGTTGTAGGGGTAAGATTAAAGAGACATGATAATTTTTCCCGTCGGTTTGCAACGCGGTTTGCAAATGGGTTAAGACGCCGTTTGTTGAATGATGGCTGTCCAGATACGGGTGCGCCAATGAAATTGTTTATGAAAAACGATTTTCTTTCCTTACCGCAGTTTGAAGGGTTACATCGTTTTTTACCGGCTTTATTTGCCCATTATGGCGTTCCTTTATTATGTTATCCTGTCCATCATAGACAAAGATTGAATGGATTTTCTAAATATACCAATTTAAATCGTGCCCTTGTGGGAATAAGGGATTTACTGGGGGTAATGTGGTTATTAAATCGTATTCATTTGCCTAGTAATATTAGAAAGTCTTAAGACCGAAACAGATCAAGATAAAAAGGGATAAGCATGAGTATTTCTCATCTCTCGGAATCGTCTTTTCGTTTGAAGGCAAGTCATTATTTGTGGCTTGCCTTGTTTGTTTTTGTGTTGTTTTTACCTGGTAGAGCAAGCCTTCCACCACTGGATAGGGATGAGGCCCGGTATATGCAGGCAACATCTCAAATGCTGGAGAGCGGTAATTATATTGATGTTCGGTTTCAGGACAAGCCTCGTTATCTGCAACCTGCCGGAATTTACTGGTTGGAAGCGTTTTCTGTTAAGGCGGCATATTCCATCAGTCATAAAGAGGTTTGGCCATATCGTATTCCTTCCCTCTTTGCTGCGGTTGGATCTGTTTTACTGACTGTATGGATAGGCAGTCTATTATTTGATTCATGTATTGGTTTATTTGCGGGTATTTTTCTGGCAGTTTCGGTAATACTTACTGCGGAAGGTCGTATGGCCACAATAGATACGACTTTACTGTTTTTCATTTTACTTGCCCAAACGAGTGTTGCAAAAGCGTGGTTATCCCGTTCATCTGTGGAAAAATCACCTTTTCACATTGCCGCAATCTATTGGGGCGCAATTGGGTGTGGATTGATGTTGAAGGGGCCAGTTATTCTCATCCCAACCTTATTGACTCCCTTGACTCTAGCCTGGGTTCAAAAGGATAAATCATGGTGGAAACAATTAAGGCCCGGCTATGGCTGGTTAATTTCTGTAATGATTGCCCTACCCTGGTGTATTGCCATTGCCTTGATAAGTCATGGACAGTTTTTCACAAATGCAGTTGGTACGAATTTTTTAGGGAAGATTGCGTCAGGACAACAGGCGCACGGATTACCACCAGGGTATTATCTTCTGGTTTTTCTAATTGCATTTTGGCCGGGTTCCCTGTTTACGGCATGGTCGTTACCTTTTATATGGATGGAAAGAAAAACTGAATCAGTAAAATTTTTGTTATGTTGGATTATTCCCCATTGGATGGTCTTTGAGGTTATTGCAACCAAACTTCCCCATTACGTATTGCCTACATATCCTGCGATTGCAATTCTTACATCTGCTGCATTATGGAAAATTTCTGAAAGGTGGCATGGTCCAATTTCTGTCTTGGGAAAGGGACTATTTTATTTTTATATGATTTTATGGTGTTTGGTTGGAGTCATTCTGGCTGTTGGAAGTGTTATCTGGGCACATTTCATGACAGGGGAATGGTATTATGCCGCGATGATCGGGGCAGTCACTGTATTATGTCTGATTGGGTATGTTATTTACTGTTTCTGCAAACAAAATGTTCAAAGGGCTTCTCTTTTTTCCATATTGGCCGCTCTAATTGTTTATATTCAACTATTCGTAATCTTGATTCCTTCTTTACAACCAGAATGGCTAAGTTATAAAATCGCACGAACTGTTCATTTTCTTAAACCCTGTCAGAAAACGGTTTTGGCTTCGGCCTCTTATTCAGAACCAAGCCTGGTTTTTTTAGTTGGGAAAGAGACACAGCTGATTAACGTGATGAAAACAGCTGCATTTCTTGAAAAGAATAAGGTGTGTGGAATAGCTTTGGTTGATCGGAAAGATCAGAAAGTGTTTAAAGAGTATTTGGATAAAGATAATATTTCCGTCGATTTATTGGGAGAAATCAAAGGATTAAATTATTCGACTGGAAAAAAATTGAATTTGGGTCTGTATAAAGTTCATTCATGGTAATTAAAAGAAATTGATACGAAATGCTGTTTTTGAAAAGCAAAGATAATGATTCATTATTGGGTATTGTTTAATTTTGAATAACGGCATTTTTTAATTTAATGGGTAAAAATTGATAAGTTAAAAAAAATACGAAACAATAATGGACGAATAAGATAATCAATAATTAAAAACACAATGATAGGACTGATATCTATACCACCAAGATCTGGTAAAATTCTTTGAATGGGTCGTAAAATCGGCTCGCAAAGCTTGCTCAGGAAAGTGCCAATTACATAAACGGCCCGTGCGTTAGGATTAATGATGTTAAGTGCAAATAGAAAACTGAAAATACAATAAGCGAGCAGGATGAAAGAATAAAGGCTTAATAAGGTTTGAAGTAATTGATATAGTTCAAACATATCTAATTCCTTGATAACGGATTCTGATGGTAAATTATGGTATGGATTATATAATTCTTTCTTGACAGTTTTTCTAGGAATAGTATCAATGAATTAGATTTTATTTTAGGGGGTTATAGCTCAGTTGGGAGAGCGTCTCGTTCGCAATGAGAAGGTCAGGGGTTCGATTCCCCTTAACTCCACCATAGATGTTAAGACCTGAATTGATTCTCTGGTTTCAATGAATTAAAGAAATCTTGCAACGACGGTAAAATAATTCTGCCACGTTTTTTTACAGATTTTTCTTTCCTTTTCAGGATTGTAATATTTTATTAACCAGAAATTCTGGTGATCCTCTATTAATTCTCCCATTGTATAGATGTGGAGATTATTATCCACCTTTAAAAAAAGACAGATATTTCCTTTCTTGGCAATTTTACGGGGATGTAAAATTATAATGTCGCCAATTTTAAAGATAGGTTCAATATTACGGTTTGCGATTGAAATACCGAAAGCATCTTTTTCAAATGTTACAACATGGGGACGTTTAACATACTCAATGGGCGTATCCGTCAGAATAAAATCATCATGGATCAAGTTCATTGTACCGAAAACAGGTATTTCTTCATCCAGTTTAAAGTTATCAAAAGAATGATCACTAAAATCAGAGCTATCTTTTTTTGAGTTAACTTTAAAATTTGAATTGAAAAATTGAGTTATTTTTGGGGTAAGTTTAATCTGACTTTTTAATTTCCCCTTGCCGATATTTGGGTTTAGATGGTCGAGTTTAACATTCAGAGCAAGTGCAACATAAGGTAAAAGAGAGCTTTCACGAATATTGCCATTTTCAATATTCGCTATGGTTTGTTGGGAGCATCGACCCGTTAGCTTTCTGACTCTTTCTGCCAATTGGGACTGAGAAAGTTTTAAATATTTTCTAATTTTTTTGACGTTGTTACCAATGGTGGTCATTCTTTTTTTTAAAATAAAATGTTGGAATTGTATATTTTTACTTTATAAGTTTTAATATTAAAATCAAAACCGGCTATACAGCTTATAAAAATATACGGTAAATAAGATTATTTTTAATAGTTAAATTTATTGGTTAAGTTTTCCAATAATTTGCTGAAAATGAAAAATTTGGATTCAATTTTTTTGTTTGTTGAAAAATAACTGTTGTTTATTCGAAGCATACCGATATTATGGGAAGGCTTTTAATAAGAATATACAATATTATGTATATTATTAAGTGAATAAGCTTAAATTGTTCATATTATAATTTAAAATTTACTTTATTTATAGATACTCAACAGTAAATTTATCTTGATTTTTAAGGAAATAGGGAAGAGAAGTGACAATAACAGATTCTTTCTTTACAAAATGGCATAAAGAATATGCTTTATTATTTGCTTTATTATTGCCACTTAATGCATGTAAAAAACAGCAACCTGCTCGACCCATACCTAGTGCGAATTTTGTAACGGTTCATGCTCAAGAAGTTGAGAATTTAGTTGAGCTGACTGGACGTGTTTCTCCGATGCGCGTTTCACAGGTTCGTCCTCAGGTAAATGGATATCTTTATAAAAGGTTATTTGAAGAAGGTACGGATGTTATTAAGGGACAACAGCTTTATGAGGTTGATCCTCGACCCTATCAAGCCGCTTTAAATGAGGCGCGGGGTAAGCTTAACCGTGATTTGGCGACATTACGCACCCAGACTTTGAAGTTAAAAAGATATGGCCCATTGAAAAATATGGATGCTGTCAGTCGTCAGGATTATGATGATACACTTGCTGCACAAGAAGCAACTAAGGCTGATATTGAAAGTGATAAAGCAACAGTAAGACAGGCTGAACTGAATCTTGAATATACGGGAATTAATGCCACCATTTCTGGAAGGATAAGTCGTTCTATCCAAACGCAGGGCGCATTAATGTCTGTTAATCAGGCCGATCCAGTCGCTGTCATTACGCAACTTGATCCAATTTTTGTTGATATTATTGAACCTACCGCAGAACAGTTGCGTTTACGTTCAAGACAGGAAAATGGAAAATTACAGACCTTACGTGGGGCAGCCCATGTTCCTATTGATTTGATTTTAGAAGATGGTTCTCGTTATCCCTTACAGGCGAATTTATTATTTACCGAAGTTGTGACAGATCAGGAAACAGGATCTGTTATTCAGCGGGCAATCATACGTAATCCTGATAAATTATTGTTATCAGGCATGTATGTTCGTGCTGTTATGCATGAAGGATATGAGAAAGGGGCCTTTTTAATCCCTCAGGAAGCTATTATGCGTGGTTTGGATAATGCTCCCTATATTTATATTATTAACAAGGACAATGTTATTGAAAGACGTAATGTAGAATTACAACGTATTCAGGATACATACTGGGTTGTTACAAAAGGTCCAGTAGATGGTGATCATCTTCTTGTTAGTAATCCAACTTCATACAGGCCAGGTCAAAAAGTCGTTCCTAAAGAAGGACGGACGATTACGGCAGAGGTCCCTAATTAAAGTGTTATAATTGGAATTTTTACATGTCATTGTCGCGTTTTTTTATTGACAGGCCGATTTTTGCTTGGGTTATTGCTATTCTTGTTTCATTGATTGGAACAATTTCTATTATAAGCCTGCCTATTGCACAATGGCCTTCAATCGCCCCTCCACCAATTACATTAAGTTTTACCTATCCAGGTGCTACCGCAGATACGGTTCAAAGAACGGTTGTTGATCCAATCAGTCAAAATCTATACGGTTTGGATAACCTAGAATATATTTCCACTTCCGCTAATGCTGATGGAACCGCATTGGTTACCCTCACCTTTGCACAGGGTACCAGTCCGGATATTGCACAGGTTCAAGTATTGAACCGTATTGATGTTGCCCGTTCATTGTTACCATCAACGGTTGCGTTGCAAGGAATTCGTATTTCGAAATCCAATAAAAGTTACATGATGTTTTTTGCCGTTCAATCTTCTGATCAATCCATGGATGAGGGAGCTCTGGGAGATTTATTGGCAAGTGATATACAGAATCCCGTTACCCGATTGAACGGGTTGGGAGATTATACAGCCTTTTCATCAGAATATGCGATGCGTGTCTGGTTGGATCCAGATAAGCTGCATGATTATCAGCTTAATGCAACGGATGTGATGAATGAAATTGGTTCCCAGAACTCGGAACAGCCTTTGGGTGAATTTGGAAAATTGCCAGCTTTGCCTAACCAGCGTTCTGATATTTATACAGGTGGTGTAAGACGTTTGGTCACACCAGAGGAATTTCAGAATATAGTTGTTAAAACACAGGTAAACGGTGCACGTATCCGATTGAAAGATGTTGCTAGGGTTGAATTGGGACCAATGACTTATCAGCCAATTGGTATGATTAACAATCAGCCTGTTGCTGCTTTTGGTGTCAAGCTTGCTTCTGGGGCCAACCAGTTGGCGCTGTCAAAAGATATTCATAATAAGATTGCAGAATTATCCAAGTATTTTCCAGCAAATACAACCTATTTATATCCACAAGATACCTCGACATATATTATTGAATCAATGGAAGAGGTCGTTGAAACTCTTGTTATTGCGATTTTGCTGGTTATTGTTGTGATGTATGTTTTCTTGCAAAATTTTAGGGCGACGTTTGTACCTGCAATTGCCGTTCCCGTAGTTTTGTTGGGAACATTCGCAATCCTGTTTTTTGCTGGATTTTCGATCAATACCTTGACAATGTTGGCTATGGTGCTTGCCATTGGGTTGCTTGTGGATGATGCGATTGTGGTCGTGGAAAATGTTGAGCGTGTTATGGAGGAGGAACATTGTTCTCCTAAAAAGGCTACTCAAATTTCCATGGATCAGATTAGTGGGGCCCTGGTTGGTATTGCGCTTGTTCTATCCATTGTTTTTATTCCCATGGCTTTTTTCAGCGGTTCTGCCGGGGTGGTTTATCGGCAATTCTCAATTAGCATTGTTGCAGCGATGGCTCTTTCTGTTGTCATTGCATTGATTTTTACCCCCGCTTTGTGTGCAACGGTTTTAAAACCTAAGGAAAAAAAGGAACAGCACGGTTGGTTCTTTACGAAATTTAATAACGGGTTTGATAAAATGGTCGATGGGTATATTCGAGGGGTGAAGCATATGATTCACCATTCACGTATAACCATGATTATTTATGTATTCATTACGGTTGCCGGATTATGTGTTTTTTATATTTTACCCGAAGGGTTTTTACCTGATGAAGATCAAGGGGTTGTTTACATGCAGGCAACATTGAGTCCTGGATCTTCAGCCGCAATGACGTCGAATGTCACCCGGAAAATGACAGATTACTTTGTTAAGTATGAGAATAAATATATCAAGTTTGTTTTTACGGCGATTGGGTTCAATTTTGGTGGTCAGGCCCAGAGTGCAGCTTTTGGTGTTGCCCGTTTGAAAGAATTTGATGAAAGGGGTAGCGATTCCAGGGCAACCGCTCAAGCTATCGCAACAAGGGCGATGCATGCATTGTCTTCTATCCCTGGCGCCAATGTGTTGGCATTTCTTCCGCCTCCCGTTATGGATTTAGGTTCGTCAACCGGGTTTGACTTTGAATTGCAAAATCGTGGACATCTGGATACCATTACCTTTATGAAGGCAAGGGACGCTTTGTTAAAAAAGGCCAGTGCGGATCATCGTCTCGTTGCCGTTCGCCCGAATGGGTTGCCTATTGCCCCGCAATATTATTTCAATATTGATCGTGATAAAGCACATGCCCAAGGGGTTAGTATTGACAGTATCAATCAAACGTTATCCATTGCTCTGGGATCTTCTGATGCGGGATTATTTAACTTGCGTGACCGTGTAAAACACGTGTTTGTACAAGGAGATGTCAAGTCGCGAATGAAGCCTGATGATCTAAGGCGTTGGTTTGTCCGGAACAACAATGGCAAGATGGTTCCATTAACCTCGTTTGTTGATGGTGAGTGGAAAATGGCTCCTCAGAAAGTGGAGACCTATAACGGTTATCCATCTTTTGAAATCATGGGGCAGGGAGCTCCTGGTATCAGTAATGGTACAGCGATGAAAATCATTGAGGGTTATGCAAATGAACTTGGCAAGGGAATAGGCTATGAATGGACGGGCATGTCATATGAACAGGAAAAGTCCTCTGGACAAGCCGGAAAACTATATGCTGTTTCTATTTTGGCAGTCTTTTTATCTTTGGCGGCTTTGTATGAAAGTTGGGCTATACCTTTTTCCGTTATCCTGGTGGTTCCCTTGGGAATTATTGGAGCGGCGGCAGCGGTTTATCTGCGTGGAATAGATAATGATATTTATTTCCAGGTTGGGTTGTTAACAACCGTGGGGCTTGCGGCCAAGAATGCCATCCTGATTGTTGAATTTGCTAAGGAACATTATGATACTGGTACAAAAACATTGGAAGAATCAGCGATAATGGCTGCACGTGAACGTATTCGGCCTATTCTGATGACCTCGCTGGCATTTGTGATCGGAACTGTTCCTCTGGCAATTGCAAAAGGGGCGGGTGCTGCAAGTCACGTGGCCATTGGTACAAGTGTGGTGGGTGGTGTTATTACAGCCACTTTGTTGGCCCTCTATTTTGTCCCTGTATTTTTTATTGTCGTTCTGGGATTATTCAAGGTGCGTCCTCATCCATTAAATAATAAGAATGTTGATGCAACCGCTGGACAGACAGGAGAGTAAAATAATGATGAAAATAAGAAAGTCATTTCGGTCACCGCTTATATCCATGACTTTAGCTTTAATGATATTTTCAACGACCTCCTGTAATCTTGTTCCAGATTATAAACGCCCAGATGCATCAATTTCCCAGCAATGGCCGATGGGCCCCGCTTATGGGCCCCCCTTGCCCAAGGATTCAAATTTGCCACAAGCCTATAATGTCGGTTGGAAGGTTTTCTTTCGGGATCCAGTCTTGAGTGAATTAATTTCCATGGCTTTGGCTAATAATCGTGATTTACGTGAGGCAATCGAGAATATTACGGCTTCCCATGCCAGTTACATGCGTCAAAGAGGTGATTTGTTTCCAACAGTAAATTATTCTGCGGGGGCTTCCTATCAAACGAGTCCGGGAAAAACCTTGGGCGGTATGCGGGGCTATACGCATTGGAACCAATTATCAACGGGATTTGGTGTATCAAATTATGAAATTGATATATTCGATCATGTTCGGAGTTTGACCAAAGCGGCCAGGGAAAGTTACTTGCAGCAGGTAGAGAATACTTTATCTGTGCAAATTTCGTTGATTAGCGAGGTTGCCAATACATATATGGCCTGGCTTGCGGATTGTGACAGTCTTCGTACTGTTCAGGAAAGCTTGCATAATCGTGAAAGGAATTTACAATTAATTCAAGGAATGCATACCTATGGTCAACAAAATGCCCAGGCTGTGGCACAAGCAACAGAATTGTTGCAAGAAGCCCGAAGTCAGGAGCAGGTTTATCAAAAAACGGTTGCCAATGATCTGAACAGTCTTACTTTGTTGATTGGTCAGCCTATTCCACAATCTGTCTTGCAAAAGGCCGGTCCTAATCCCTCTCTGGATAATTTTGTTTCCATGCCAGAGGTGGCGTCGGGTATGCCATCGGATCTTCTCGAACGTCGTCCAGATATTTTATTGGCAGAACATCAGCTTAAAGAAGCCAATGCGAATGTTGGATATGCCAGAGCCGCTTTTTTTCCATCCATTCAGCTAACAACATCAGGCAGTACGGCAGGAGCAACTTTTGCACAAATGTTTGGGCCATATTCTGCGGCTTATACATTTATGCCGAAAATTACCGTACCTGTAATTGATGAGGGGCAAAATCTGGCACAATTGAGAACAGCAAAAGCTAAAGTGCGTGCCGCCGCCGCTCATTATCAGAAAGTGATACAATCTTCTTTCAAGGAAGTTGCGGATGCTTTGGCAGCCAGAACAACATTAAAAGAAAAGTGGAAAGCTGAATCTGACAATGTCAAGGCAAGCCAGACAGATTACCGTTTGTCCTATGCCCGGTTCAGTAATGGAATTGATAGTTATATCAGCACATTAACGGCGCAAAGAACATTATTGACCGCCCAAGTTTCATCTATTCAGGCACGTCTTCAATATATGCAGAGTCTTTCAACTTTGTACAGAACGTTGGGAGGAGGATGGAGTGCAGAAAATGCTTTTCAGACCTATCAATCCAATGGAAAGAAATTGAATACTCAGGTAGATAAGAGCAAGCAATAAATTTATTATGAATTAAATCGGTTTGCGATTAGAGATTATCTGAAGAGGATAATCTCTTTTTTTTATCCATATGAATTTTATTTTTATTTTGAAAAATTGTATTGAACAGGTGCCGAATTGCAATGGATAGTAAAATCAATCAGTTATCGGTAAAAAAACGGATATGAATATTGGAAAAAAATACATAGGGATAATCTCTATTTTAATGGCTTCTGTTTTATGGGGGACAACAGGGGTTGCCGCTCAATTTGCACCTGAAGTGAGTGCGCTTGCGATTGGGTCAGGTGCTATGGGTATCGGTGGGTTGTTGCAATCAGTGATTGCCTTGCCATGTCTAAAAAATTATCAGGGGAAATTATATAGTCAAAAAGGTTGGATTATATTGGGTGCCCTTGCCGTTATGTTTTACCCTTTGGCTTTTTATGGTTCGATGCGGGTTGCCAGTATTACGGTTGGAACAGTTGTTTCAATTGGTTCGGCACCATTTTTTTCCGCTGTACTTGAAAACATAATGGATCATTTCAAAGTCACCCTACAATGGGTTATTGGTGCCTTTATGGGAGTATCGGGTATCATCTTGCTCTGTTTTTCTGCCCAACATACCTTATATAGCCCAATATCCTTTGCAAGAATCAGTCTGGGTATTTTATTGGGATTGTTGGCAGGGTTCACCTATGCATTCTATACATGGGTTGCAAGACATTTGATACATCATGAAATTCCATCAAAGGCAGCGATGGGAAGTATTTTCGGGGTTGGTGGTCTTTTGCTGTTACCAGTTTTATTGATAACGGGCGGAACATATTTGAATTCATGGAGCAATTTATCTGTTGGAATTTATATGGCGACTATTCCCATGTTTATTGGTTATCTTTGTTTTGGTTACGGCCTGTCCTTTGTTCCAACAAGCATGGCAACTTTGATAACCTTGTTGGAACCTGTTATTGCAACATTTCTTGCCGTAATAATTGTAGGGGAAAAATTTTCAGGTTTTGGCTGGTTAGGAATTGGTTTGATTTTTTTATGTCTGGTTTGTATCTCAATTCCCAATAATAAAAAATGAAAATGCCTTTATAAGGATAAAGGCATGAGAAAAAATTATTCTTTCAGTAAAGCTTTTTTAAAGGCTAGTCGCCAACCTTTAAGTTTTCTTTCCCGTTCTGCTTGTTCCATTGCCGGTTTGAAAGTGCTACCTTCGGACCAGTTGGTCGTAATATCTTCGATATTGTTCCATATACCGCACCCAAGACCAGCAAGATAGGCAGCTCCCATTGCGGTTGTTTCAATATAAGCGGGTCGTTCGACGGTTGTATTCATAATACTGGCCAGGAATTGACAATACCAGTCATTCGCTGACATTCCGCCATCAACACGGATGGATGAGATTTCTTCAAGACTGTCCTTTTTCATTGCCTCGGCAAGATCATAGGTCTGATAGGCAATGGATTCTAGTGCGGCACGGGCTATATGGGCAGCTGTCGCATTGAAGGTTAATCCAGTAATGATTGCCTTGACATCAGGTTCCCAATGGGGGGCACCCAATCCGACAAAGGCTGGAACCATATATACTTCATGGTTGTCGTTAACCTTGGTTGCCATATCATTGGTTTGTGAGGCATGGGTGATGATTCCGATACCATCCCTTAACCATTTGATTGCAGCACCAGCAACAAAGATGGATCCTTCAAGTGCATAGGTTGGTTTACCATTTAGGCGATAGGCCGTTGTTGTGAGCATGCGGTTTTGGGAGGTTACGATTTTGTCCCCTGTGTTTAACAGCATAAAGCATCCCGTGCCATAGGTTGCCTTAACCATGCCGGGTTCAAAACAGGCTTGACCGATTAATGCGGCTTGCTGATCCCCCGCCATTCCCATAATGGGAATTGAATTACCAAACAAGGCAGGGTCTGTTGTGCCGAACAAAGTACTGTTATCTTTTACCTCAGGTAAAATAGAGGCGGGAATATTAAAGATTTTGAGTAGTTCTGGATCCCATGATTGTGTTTGTATATTAAACAGCAGGGTTCGACTGGCATTGGTTGCATCTGTTGCGTGAACCTTGCCTCCAGTTAGACGCCATAAAAGGAAACTGTCAATTGTACCAAAAGCCAGTTCACCGCGTTCTGCTTCAGATCTTACATTCGGGATGTTATCCAATATCCAGGCAATTTTTGTCGCGGAGAAGTAGGGGTCAAGAAGTAAGCCTGTTTTTTCATAGATTGTTTTTTCCAGCCCTTCTTCCTTTAAAGCTCTGCATGAATTTGCTGTCCGTCGATCCTGCCATACGATGGCATTGTAGACAGGTTTGCCCGTCTTACGGTTCCAGATAACAACTGTTTCACGTTGGTTGGTAATGCCTATGGCGGCAATTTCACTGGTTTTACCTTCAAGGGAAGCTTTGGCAATGGCGTTTTTAATTGTATATACAGTATCACTCCAGATGTCCTCCGGATTGTGTTCAACCCATCCAAGTTGAGGATAATGCTGGGTAAATTCATGTCGGCTGAGCGATATTTCTTGGCCCCGTGTGTTGAAGATAATTGAACGTGTAGATGTTGTGCCCTGGTCAAGGGCAATAATATAATGAGCTTTATTCATGGAAATTATATCCGCTTTGTAATTGGGTTATGATGTACGAGATAAAAAGGGTTTAATGAATAATTGATAGGCACCTCCACCCATGACACCGCCTAGGAATGGGCCGAAAATAGGGCCCCACCAATAAGAGGGTAAACCAGGAAAGGCAGAAGGTCCCCAGCCAGCCAAATAGATGAATATTCTAGGACCAAGATCACGTGCGGGATTGATCGCCCATCCTTCAAGATATCCTGCCGATGCACCAATAGCAGCAACTACAAATCCGATAATCAGTGCACCACTGTTTGCTTGTGGGGCAATGGTATTGTATTCATCAGTAATGGCAAAAATACTGAAAACCAAAAATGCAGTTAAAAGGATTTCGTTAAAAAAAGCATGGATAGGTGTGACTGTTAATCCGGGCGATGTGACAAAAACACCGGCCCCACCGCCCGATGGGCGGGTCAGGTGATGGACAACATTATAATGGTCAATAACTGAATAATACATGCAATAAACAAGAACTGCACCGCAAATCCCGCCAAAAACCTGGGCGATTATATAGGCGGGGACTTTTTTCCAGGAAAAATTCCGGAATAAGGCAAGGGCTAGTGTTACAGCAGGATTGGCATGGGTGCCACTTATGCTGCCAGTAACATAGATCGCGAAAGTTACACTTAATCCCCAGGAAATCGCAACACCCCAATAGGCATTTTGATAAGGACTTGGATCATACATAAGAAGCATTGCTGCTGCTGAACAACCAATAAATATGATAATTGTAACTGCAATCGCTTCAGAAATGAGCTCTCCTATGAGATTTTTTGTATTTTGCATATGTTATTGACTTTCTGGGGGGAGGTTATTGAGACTTTTGCAAATATTGAGCCAGTTTTCCTTGCTCTTCTTGGGTGAAATATAATCCCAGTTTTGTTCTTCTCCATAAAATGTCTTCTACAGTCATGGCCCATTCCTTTTCGACAAGGTAATCAACTTCATGTTGTGTCAAACCATGGCCAAAATCAATACCCATATCCGTCTTGCTTTTGGCATTGTGAATAATGTTTATGGCATCTGTTCCATAACTGTGTGCAATGCGTTTGGCAGTGATTTCATCAAGGAAGGAAACAGTATTGCGAAAATCTTTATAAAATAAATCAAAATTGCCATCGGTAATATTTCCACCTGGCAAAGGTTCTTTGTCCGTCCAATTTTGGCGGGTATATTTGAAAAACTTGGCTAGTTTTTCCATGCTATGTTCTGCAAGGCGGCGATAGGTTGTAATTTTCCCGCCAAAGATTGAGAGTAAAGGTGCCTGACTGTTTTCCTCATTCAAATCGAGGTGATAATCTCTGGTTACTGCTGAAGCATTGCTGGAGGCATCGTCATACAGTGGACGAACGCCAGAATAATTCCAGATTACATCTTTTGGAGCAATGTTCTTATTGAAATAATCGTTCACCGATTTACATAGATATTCGGTTTCATTTTCATCAATCCCAGGTAAAATATCTGGAGATTGATCCCAGGAAATATCTGTTGTGCCAATCAATGTGAATTCTTCGTGGTAGGGAATGGCAAATACAATCCGTTTGTCATCATTTTGTAGAATATAGGCTTGAGGACCTTCATAAAGTTTTTTGACAACAATATGACTGCCCTTGACAAGCCGAACATTCATTTTACTTTGAACATGCAGTTTGTCTTGTAAAAGTTCTGCAACCCATGGTCCGGCTGCGTTCACAATTACTTTTGCTGTTATGGTTGTTTTTTTCTGGGTTTTATTATCTTGGATTGTTGCACTCCATTCATTTGTTGAGCGTTTGGCATCCACAAATTTTGTTTGAGTACGAATGTTGGCACCCAGCATAGAGGCCCCTTTTGCATTTAATACAACAAGGCGGCTATCATCAACGGCGCAATCTGCATAGGTGAAGCCTTTTTTGATGTCATTTCGTAAAGGTTGTCCATATGGAGAGGTTTGTAATGAGATTAATTTGGAGTTAGGCAATTTTGGGTGGCTTGCCAAATGATCATATAAAAATAATCCGATTCGAATCATCCAGGCTGGTCGAATGGAATTTCGATGAGGAAGAACAAATTCAAGAGGACGTATAATATGAGAGGCCAGGTTAAGAAGACGTTCACGTTCCTGTAAGGCCTCCCGAACCAGGCGAAATTCATAATATTCAAGATAACGCAATCCGCCATGAATTAGTTTTGTGCTTGCAGAAGAAGTATGGCTTGCCAGATCATCTTTCTCAACGAGTAAAACTTTTAATCCTCGTCCTGCTGCATCGCGAGCAATACCTGTTCCATTGACGCCACCACCAACAATTAAAAGATCATAGGTTGTAGGCTGGGTGTTCATTAGTAATCTCCTGAAAGAATATTTTATTTATTTAATTTTATTTTTTTAATATGGTTTCAGGAGATATGAAATATCAAGCAAGAAATGGCCCTATTTGGGCTATTTCTGGTAAAGTATAGTTGTACTAAAAGTAAAAATCATATATTTAAAAGAAAATAAAAGTTTAATTATAAATAGTTATATAAATAAACCTTAAACAGGTTTCCATCCATCTTGACGTAAAACACTTCCTGCTAAGTAAAGACTTCCACAAATAAGGACTCTGTAAGGTTTTTTTTCTGTTTGTTGAAGATGAATTAAAGCATTCTTAATCGTTCCACCGCTAATGGCATGATTTTTAGAAGCCTGGATAATATTATCAATGGACATGGCCATATGTTGATCAGGTTCAACCACAGCCTGTATAGAGGTGCATAACGGGATAAGAGGGGCAAGAAATGCACTGGAATCTTTATTGTTTTTCATGCCAACAATGAGATGAAGGGGCCTGTCCTGCCATTTAGACTTTATAAATCGGGCAAGGATTTGCCCGGCATCGGCATTATGTCCTCCATCCAGCCATAACTCTGTTTCTGGAGTGATATACCTGGTCAATGTTCCTTGTAAGCGTTGCAAACGTGCCGGCCATTGTGCCTCTGCAGTACCTTGCCATGCATATTCTGGCACGGCAAGTTGGGTTGCACGTAAAGTGGCAATCGCCAAACCTGCATTATTAACCTGATGAAATCCCATTAGACTGGGTAGAGGTAATTGAAGCGTTCCCTTGGAATCATTATAAACTAGATAATCCCTTTGTTTTTCAATAGTCCAGTTTTTCCCCTGGATAAATAGTGGGGCATTCTTGGCTTGAGCTTCTTCCTGTAAAATGTTCAATACTTCTGGGGATTGATTATAAGTTATAACAGGTATGGATTTTTTGATGATTCCAGATTTTTCCCTAGCAATTTTTACAAGACTGTTGCCAAGAAAAGCTTCATGATCCATTGAGATGGAGGTGATGGTGCTGGCAATGGGATATATGACATTTGTTGCATCAAAGCGCCCACCCAATCCTACTTCAATAATTGCCAGATCAGCTGGATATTTCGCGAATAGACAAAAAGTGGCGGCTGTTAGAACTTCAAAAACCGTGATGGGTTGTTGATTATTAACTTTTTCAATGTAGGACAAGGTATCTGATAATTCTGCTTCATCAATCAGATGGCCTGAAATTCGAAAACGTTCTGTGACATTGATCAGATGGGGTGAAGTTGAAACATGAACATTCCATCCCGCTTTTTCGCCTATGGCACGCAAAAAGGAACAGGTGCTGCCTTTTCCATTCGTACCGGCCACATGAATTGTTGGGGGAAGATGCCGCTCTGGATTTTCCAGATCGTTTAGCAACCGTTTCAATCGATTGAGGGATAGATCAATCAAAGAGGGATATAGTTTGTTAAGTCGCTCGAGTATTTGACCTGAGCGTCCAGTAAATTCGGTTAAAACAGGAGAATTCATAAAAGCTAGGATGTTTGTGTATTTGTGTTACATAACAGGCTGATGAGATTGGCAAGCGTTTCTCGCATATCTGTTCTTTTAACAACCATGTCAATCATGCCGTGATCAAGAAGATATTCTGACCGTTGAAATCCTTCTGGCAATTTTTCATGAACAGTATTTTCAATAACACGTGGACCTGCAAATCCGATTAATGCATTGGGTTCTGCGATGTGGATATCCCCCAACATTGCAAAGGAAGCAGTCACCCCGCCTGTTGTTGGATTGGTAAAGACGACGATATAGGGAATTTTGGCCTCTTTCAGCATTTCTACAGCGATGACGGTACGGGGCATCTGCATAAGGCTAATCATTCCCTCTTGCATTCTGGCCCCCCCTGATGCGGTAAATATGATTAAAGGGGATTGTTGTAAAAGGGCAAGACGGGTTGCCGCAAGGAAACCCTCACCAAAGGCGGCTCCCATTGTGCCTGCCATAAATTCAAAGGCCATAACGGCCACCACTGCTTTTTGTTCCAGAATGGTACCATGTGCGACGGCAATTGATTCTTCAAGTTGTGATTTTGTGCGGTTTTCCTTTAGTCGATCGGTATAACGTTTTTTATCCCTGAAATTTAAGGGGTCTACAGGCATTTTGGGGAGCTCTATGCAAGTATAGGAATCCTGGTCAAAAGTCCATTCCAAACGCTGTTTCACAGATGCACGCATATGATGTCCACAATGTGGACAGATATTCATGTTTTTTTGTAAATCCTTGATTAACAGCATTTGGTCACAGGCATCGCAATTGGTCCACAGATTATCAGGTATATCTTTTTTTAAAAATCCTTGAATTCTGGGACGTACATATTCCGTAAGCCAACTCATAACTGATCTTTCATTGATGATGATTAATTTATAAACCTGTTTTACAGGGTATTCGCTGACAGGAGCGCAACATGCTGGATAACTTTTTCAATGGTTGTATCAGTAGAATGATAGTCCTGATTTAAGGTTGATTCCAGTGTTTTTAATAAAGCTGAGGCAACAACGGCAGCATCTGCATGTTTTATAGCGTTTTGAACATGTTCAGCTGTTGAAATTCCAAACCCGATTGCGATAGGGAGGTCGGAAACGGAACGAATGATGGGAATGGTTTTTTCCAGATCTTTCTGGGACGCGGTTTTGGTGCCTGTCACTCCCGTAATACTGACATAATAGATAAAACCACTGGCATCTTTAAGAATTTTTTCCAAACGGTTTTTGGGAGTGACCGGGGTTACCAGCCGAATAACATCAAGATGATGTTTTCCTGCATATGGTAGAATACAGCCTAATTCCTCATGAGGCATATCAACAATGATTAGACCGTCAACACCAGCCTGTTCGGCATCCTGACAAAAACGTTCGTATCCATAATGTTCGATTGGATTAACATATCCCATTAAAATGATAGGGGTTGTTTGGTTGTCCTGACGAAAATCCCGAACCATTTGCAATGTTTTTTGCATATTGGTTCCGGCTTTTAACGAACGGTTGGCAGCTGCCTGAACTGTTGGGCCATCTGCCATGGGATCACTAAAGGGGATGCCAATTTCAATCAGATCCGCGCCTGCATGTGGCATGGCCTTTAGAATATTTAAGGCGGTTTGGTAATCAGGGTCACCAGATTCTATATAAGGGATAAAAGCTCCACGTTTTTTTTGTCTAACAGTTTTGAAACAGGTGGCAATACGGCTCATAATTTTACTCCTAAATAATTTGCGATATTATCAATATCCTTATCGCCTCGACCCGATAGATTGACAATGATGATATCTTCTGACTTCATGGCAGGAGCAATTTTCAATGCATGAGCAAGAGCGTGAGAGCTTTCTAGGGCCGGGATGATTCCCTCTTTGGTTGTGCATTTCTGAAATGCGTCAACTGCTTCATCATCATTGATGGCAACATATTCCACTCGTTTCAGATCGTGTAACCAGGAATGTTCAGGACCCACTCCGGGATAATCCAGTCCGGCACTGATACTGTAAGGTTCAGTAATTTGACCATCATCATCTTGTAACAGATACGTACGGTTACCATGCAATACCCCTGATGATCCCCGTTCAATAGAGGCTGCGGTTTTTCCACTATCCAGCCCCTTTCCTCCCGCTTCAACACCAATTAGGGATACGGTAGGATCATCCAGAAAAGGGTGAAAAATACCAATTGCATTTGATCCGCCGCCTATTGCAGCAATAATTTTATTGGGTAACTTCCCTTCCGCTTCCAAAATCTGTTTTTTGGCTTCATTGCCAATAATGCATTGAAAATCTCTGACCATCATGGGATAAGGATGAGGTCCGGCAGCTGTACCCATAAGATAATAGCTGTTATGAACATTTGTTACCCAGTCTCTTAACCCCTCATTGATGGCGTCTTTTAATGTGGCATTGCCAGCGGTGACAGGAATGATTTTTGCGCCCAACAGTTCCATGCGGAAAACATTTGGTTTCTGACGTTCAATGTCAACCTTGCCCATATAGATTACACATTCCATATTGAATAGTGCACAGACTGTGGCTGTTGCAACGCCATGTTGGCCAGCTCCGGTTTCAGCGATTATGCGTGTTTTGCCCATGCGTCTGGCCAGCAAGATTTGACCCATGACATTGTTAATTTTATGGGCTCCCGTATGGTTGAGATCCTCACGTTTCAGATAGATTTTTGCACCATTGGCAATGTTTGTTAATTGTTTTGCAAACCATAATGGGCTGGGTCTTCCAACATAGTTTTTTAAATAGTAGGTCAATTCATTTTGGAATCCAGGATCTTTCTGAATGGATTGATAAGCTTTTTGCAAATCAAGGATTAAAGGGACAAGTGTTTCGGCAATAAACATTCCCCCATATTTTCCAAAATGTCCATGTTCATCAGGACCCTGTCTTAAACTATTAAAGGATGAACTAGTTTGGGACCCCACGTTTCTCTCCTAAAAACTTGATTGAAATAAAAAATCAACAAAATTATCGTTTGGTTGAGTTTAAATGATTCTGGATTTTACAGCAAATAAATGGAATTGTAACTTAAATGGCTTTTTGAAAAAAAAATAGTTATTTTTCAATTTTATTTAAAAATTAAAGTTCTTGACGTTTTTGATCTTTTTATCTATAAATCCAATCTTATATTTGATATATATATATCAAAATTTCCTTCGTATGAAATGTGTATTTTATTTTTACGTTTTTGTTTTGAAATGTATGAATAAAGGATCAATATACAATTTGGTAAATGTTTAAGTATTTGATCGCCATATTTCCTTTCCTTATTTATATGATTTAATTTTCTATTATATAGAGCCTCCATCTATGCAACTTGCCGAACTCAAGGCGCAATCTCCAGCAGAACTGCTCAATTATGCAGAAAGTTTGCAGATTGAAAACGCGTCCTCACTCCGTAAACAAGATATGATGTTTGCCATCCTTAAAAAGCTTGCTGAGAACAATCAAGCTATTTATGGAGAGGGAACTCTGGAAATTCTACCAGATGGTTTTGGATATTTACGTTCCTCTGAATCCAATTATCTGCCAGGACCGGATGATATTTATGTTTCTCCCGCACAGTTACGCCGTTTTAGTTTGCGGACAGGGGATACTGTTTCTGGTGAAATACGCGCTCCAAAAGATGGGGAGCGTTATTTTTCCTTGCTGAAAGTTGATACAATCAATTATCAGGATCCGGAAGCGGTTCGTCATCGTATCAATTTTGATGATTTGACCCCCCTATTTCCAAATGAACGGTTACAGATGGAAATTCCATCATTAATGGAAAGCAAGAATCCAAATAAGGATTTTACACCCAGAGTTATTGATTTGGTAACACCCATTGGTAAGGGGCAGCGTGCGCTTATCGTTGCACCGCCGAGAACGGGTAAAACCGTGATGTTGCAGAATATAGCAACAGCAATTTCAACCAATCATCCCGAGGTTGTCTTAATTGTTCTTCTGATTGATGAACGTCCGGAAGAGGTTACGGATATGATTCGTTCAGTCAAAGGTGAGGTTGTTTCCTCAACCTTTGACGAACCTGCGCATCGTCATGTTCAGGTTACGGAAATGGTTTTGGAGAAAGCAAAAAGACTGGTTGAACATAAACGCGATGTTGTGATTTTGCTTGATTCCATTACGCGATTGGCTCGGGCTTACAATACTGTTGTTCCTTCATCAGGTAAAGTTCTGACTGGCGGTGTGGATGCCAATGCGTTGCAACGTCCAAAACGTTTCTTTGGTGCAGCGCGTAATGTTGAAGAGGGTGGTTCCTTAACCATTATCGCAACGGCACTGATCGATACGGGTAGTCGTATGGATGAGGTTATTTTTGAGGAATTTAAGGGAACCGGTAACGCTGAACTTGTTCTTGATCGTAAGCTTGCTGATAAACGAACCTTTCCTGCGATTGATATTACTAAAAGCGGTACCCGTAAGGAGGAGCTATTGGTGGATCGTTCGAGCTTGTCAAAAATTTGGGTGCTTCGTCGTATCTTGGCGCCAATGGGAACGATGGATGCAATGGATTTCTTGCTTGATAAGTTGAAATACAGCAAAAACAATCAAGATTTTTTTGATGCTATGAATACTTGATCGTAAAAAGTATTGAACATTAGGAAATAGAATAAATCCTATGTATTTATTCTATTTCCTGAATTATAGAGATATTGATTAAGGTGTGTTAAATAATTTTTCAATATTCAATAAATATTCTTTGGTTTTAATCCCTTCCCCTCCAGAATATCCACCTAAAGTTCGTTTACCAATGACACGATGACATGGAATGATAATGGGAATTGGATTTGCGGCGTTTGCATTTCCAATGGAACGGGCACTTCCTCCTATTATTTTGGCGAGTTCGGAATAGGATTTTGTCGTACCAAAGGGAATAGTTTGCAAAAATTCCCAGACTTGTTGTTGATAGGCTGTTCCAGGCGATAGAATGGGTAAATCAAATTTTTTTAGTTTACCATTGAAATACGCGTCAATCTGGTTTTTTGCCTCCTCCAATAAGGGTGTTTTTTCTTCAAGACTACCCCAGCCCCAATCAATTGAGACGATAAGATTATCATTTTCAGCGATACTAAGATCACCGACTGGAGAATGAAAAGATATAAAACCCATGGTGTTATAAAAATCTGAAATTTATTTCTGTAAATGTAGCAATTTACAAAATTAAGATAATTTATTTTATTTATCAATTTATTCTATTGGGGATTGTCTCTAAAATTTAAGCGGGAAGTAAAATCTTCAGATCATTAAGACTATTCGTCACGGCTGCATTAATAAGTTGAGTGATACCTGTTTGAGTGTTATTCCATGCATCCCCCCAAACAGATCGATTATTAAGATTATCCAGAAATTCACCGATTCCATAACCTATATTTATTGCACCTGTTATATATGATTTCTCTGGCTCTTTTCCAGAGATATTTTTACTCAGCTGATTTAGTCCATTACCAATTCGAGAACCAATTAACGAACCAATTGCGGTAAAAGAAGCGGCACCTGATACATTGTTAATTTCATTATCTGTTAGGTCACGCATATTATATCCCTTCAATTTAGTTGCATAATTATAATTATTATAGGTAGCGTACAATGATATGTGTAGTAATATTTAGTTTATTGATTTGAAGAAAATTGATTTTATATGAATGAATTTATCTTTTCGTATGTATTAAAAGATTTTTTTATGTTACGACCATATAAAAAATATATATCTTAAGTAGATAAGTTAATATTGTATGGAAAATATTTCATTAAATTCAAATACGACAATTTTTGCCTTGGCAACTGCAATGGGCAGGGGTGCTGTTGCGATCATGCGTTTGAGTGGGCCTTTAACTTATTCTATTTTACACAGAATGTGTCATCAAGTGCCGCAACCACGTTTGGCGTCGGTTCGTAAATTATGGAAAATTCAGGAGGGTCAGAAAGAATTACTGGATGAGGCTTTGCTGCTGTGGTTCCCGGGCCCTAACAGTTATACGGGTGAAGATAGTGCAGAACTGCACTTGCATGCAGGTCCTGCTGTGGTTGATGCTGTTGCGGAGGTATTGGTTTCTTATGGTGCCATTCCTGCCCAGGCAGGTGAATTCACCAAGCGAGCGTTTTTGAATGGCCGAATTGATTTATTACAGGCGGAAGGTATTGCCGATCTTGTTGAGGCGGAAACGCAGGCGCAAAGAAAACAGGCTTTGGAACAAACGGAAGGTGGATTAAGTGACCTTTATCATGGTTGGGCAAAACAATTGCGCGAAGTGTTGGCATTTCAAGAGGCATTAATTGATTTCCCGGATGAGGATTTGCCGCAAGAGATTGAGGAGAATGTGAAGAGGATAATCGTTGATTTGCATTCTGAAATGATTGACCATCTGAATGATCAAGGACGAGGGGAACGTTTGAGAAAAGGACTGACCTTTGCAATTGTGGGGCCACCAAATGCTGGAAAATCTAGTTTATTGAATTATTTGGCTGACCGTGATGCGGCGATTGTGACCGAACAGGCTGGAACAACACGAGATGTTATTGAGGTCAGGGTAGTATTGGGTGATGTTCCTGTAACCTTGGTGGATACCGCAGGGTTACGTGAAACAGAAGATGAAATTGAAAAAGAGGGGATAAAGCGAGCCTACAAGATCGCTCAAAATGCAGATTATGTAATGTGTTTGATGGATGCTGCGGATAAAAATGATTGCCCTGAATTATCTTGTGATCTATTGGTTCGAACAAAAATTGATTTAAATGTTTCACGTGAAACATTATTAAGTCAGTCAGATAAAACCGTGTTAATCAGCGTCAAATCGGGTGAGGGGATGGATAAATTCAAAAGTTTATTGGTTCAGAAAACCAAAGAATTAATATCCCGTCAGGGGCCACCCCCTTTAACACGGGTAAGACATCGATTAGGTATAACAGAATGTGTTCAACATTTGCAAAAAGCTCAAGAAATGGAATGGGCTGAATTGCGTGGTGAAGAATTGCGGTTAGCTATGCAGAGTTTGGGTAGACTAACTGGTGCTGTAGGTGTGGAGGATCTGTTGGATACCATATTTGGTCAATTTTGTATCGGTAAGTAAGGTCGAGTTGAGAAAAGATTAATGATAAATGTAAAATACGATGTAATTGTCGTTGGTGGAGGACATGCTGGAAGTGAAGCGGCTGCAGCTTCTGCTCGGATGGGGGCAAGAACTTTATTGCTGACCCATTCTCTTAACACGATTGGGATCATGTCATGTAATCCGGCAATTGGTGGAATAGGCAAAGGGCATCTTGTTCGGGAGATTGATGCTTTTGATGGTATCATGTCAAAAGCAGCGGATCGGGCGGGTATTCATTTCAAGCTGCTTAATCGTTCCAAAGGTCCAGCAGTACATGGACCTAGGGCTCAAGCTGATCGGATGTTATATCGTAATGCGGTTCAACAATTTTTAAAAGAATTAAGCAACCTGACTATTATGGAGGGTGCGGTTGCTGATCTCAATGTCGATATTGGCAATAAAATATGTGGTGTTATTTGCGAGGATGGTCGTGAATTTCTGTCAGGAGCGGTTGTCTTAACGACGGGAACTTTTTTGCGCGGAGTTATCCATGTTGGCAATAAAAGTCAGCCAGCCGGAAGAGTTGGAGATAAACCTGCCACAATATTGGGAAACCGATTGGAAGCGATGGGACTGCGTATGGGTCGCTTAAAAACAGGAACCCCTCCAAGGCTGTTGCGATCAAGCATCGATATGGAGCGGTTGACAGAAGATAAGGGGGATAAATCTCCTGAGTTTTTTAGCCGATTGACTGATAACGCTTTTAATGAATTTGTTTCCTGCCGGATAACTGCAACCACTCCTGAAACACATCGGATAATAAGGGATAATATTCATACTTCTGCAGTCTATGGGGGTGCAATTACTGGAAAAGGACCTCGTTACTGTCCGTCAATCGAGGATAAAATTGTCCGTTTTGCTGATCGGGAGCGTCATCAGATTTTTATTGAGCCTGAAGCATTGCCTGGACATGAAGGTGGGGATTTGGTTTATCCGAATGGAATATCAACCAGTCTTGCAGAAGATGTTCAGGAACGAATGGTTCATTCAATTCCAGGTCTGGAAAATGCCGTGATTGTCAGGCCAGGTTATGCCGTGGAATATGATTATATTGATCCGAGATCCTTGAATCCGACCTTGGAATTGCCAAATTTTTCCGGATTGTTTCTTGCCGGACAAATCAATGGTACAACAGGGTATGAGGAAGCCGCAGCTCAGGGTTTGTTGGCTGGAATTAATGCCGCAAATCATGCTTCTGGATCAGAAAAAATTATAATTGATCGTAGCCAGGGTTATATTGGTGTCATGATAGATGACCTGACAACGCAAGGGGTGACTGAACCTTATCGTATGTTTACCTCACGGGCAGAATATCGCTTGACTTTACGGGCAGATAATGCAGATATACGGTTAACTCCTTTGGCTGAACAGTTGGGGTGTTTGGGGGCTGAACGATTGGCTTTATATCTTCAGGATATAGATCATATCAAAAATTCTGTTCAGAGAGCGAAGGGAGAGAAATACCTGCCTAAAACCCTGAATGGTTATGGAATGCAGATTTCGTTTGATGGACGCTGGCGGTCATTATTTGAAATTTTATCATTATGCCCTTCTGAGGAGGTAATTGAGAAAGTCGCTCCTTGGTTTCATCAATTAACATCAAGAGTTCAACAATATATTCGTACCGAGGCCCGTTATGAAGGTTACCTTGTTAGACAGGCCAGGGAAATCAGGCAGCTTGACCAGGAGTCCAGAATCAATTTGCCATTGGATCTTGATTATAGGAAAATTGGCGGATTAAGTCGTGAAATGCAGGAACGTCTAGAAGCGGTTCGCCCTGTTTCTTTTGGTGCTGCCCAAAGGATACCGGGGGTAACACCCTCTGCATTGATGGCTATATTGGCATATATTCGAACCCCGCAAAAAGGGGAAAAGGATAATTGTTGTGAATCTTGACGGTTATATAAAAAATTATCCGTTTTTAAAGAGTGTTTCACGTGAAACAATAGAGAAACTGGAAATTTATATCTCTTTACTTCAGCAATGGAACAAAAAAATAAATTTGGTATCGCAACAGGGTATGGATCAGGTCTGGAAACGTCATGTATATGACAGCTTTCAATTGATTCGGTATCTTGATTCATCTGTAAAATCTATTGCTGATCTTGGATCAGGTGGAGGATTTCCCGGTCTGATCTTGGCATTGTCAACAGATATTCCTGTAATATTGATTGAATCTGATATGAGAAAGACAATTTTTTTAAGGGAAGTTCTGCGACAGACTAAAACACAAGCAACTGTGCTTTGCCAAAGGATTGAAAATGTGAATGCTATCAGTGCAGATGTTGTGACGGCAAGGGCATTGACTTCATTGACTCAGCTTTTGAAATTTTCAAAAAATATTTTAAATAAAAATGGTTATTGTTTATTTTTGAAAGGCCGGTCTGTTAATCTGGAAATTGAAGAGGCACAAAAGAATTGGAAAATAAATTATAAAACCTTTTCCAGTCAAACGAATGCCGATGGGGTAATAGTTAAGATTAATCAATTTGAACGTGTTGAATAAAATGGCGCTTAAAAAGACAAAATCAAAAAAGACTTATATTTTGGCAATTGCAAACCAAAAAGGTGGGGTGGGTAAAACAACGACAGCAATTAATCTTGCCACCGCATTCGCTGAAAAAAAGAAGGTTCTATTAATTGATCTTGATTCTCAAGGAAATAGTTCAACTGCATTGGGAATTGAATATGGCGATCGTGATAAAGGAACCTATCATTTATTAATTAATGGCAAAGTGGTTGATGGAATGATCAAGGAGTCCATGATTCCAGGATTATCGTTGATTACAGCTGATGGCAACCTTGCGGCTGCAGAGCTTGAGTTGATTGATATTGAAAAACGTGAATTTCGGCTCAAGGAAGCAATTAAGCAATTTATAGGTATATATGATTATATTTTGATTGACTGTCCTCCAAGCCTTGGACTGTTAACGGTAAATGCCTTGGCGGCTGCTACTGGTGTTATTGTTCCGTTGCAATGTGAATTTCTGGCACTTGAAGGAATAAGTCATCTGGTTAAAACGGTTACACATTTGCAGAAAAAGGTAAATCCTGATCTGGATATAAAGGCAATTGTTTTAACGATGTATGACAAACGCAACAGACTTTCAGAGCTTGTTGCTGAAGATACCAGGAATTTTTTTGGGGATAAGGTCTGTAAAACAGTTATTCCACGCAATATCCGTATTTCAGAGGCACAAAGTTATGGAAAGCCAATAATGGTGTATGATCCTAAATCAACTGGAGCACAAGCCTATATAAACTTGGCTAAGGAATTGAATCGTCGATTTGCTTAATTTGAGGGTAGGAAATATGAAGGGTAAGAAAAGGGATCAGGGTAAAATTCGTTTGGGAAGAGGACTTGCCGCTTTATTAGGGGAGTCGGTTAAAGATGAGGATAATCAGAAAGATATCGGATCCGATCTTGGGATTTCAGATTTGAAAATGCAGATTTTACCTATTGACATAATTGAGCCTGGTCCTTTTCAACCTCGACAAATTATGCAGCCTGAAGCTTTACAAGAGTTGGCGGACTCAATCAGACAACATGGTATTTTACAACCTCTGCTGGTTAAGGAAAAAGATACCCAAAAGGGTCAATACCAAATTGTTGCTGGGGAACGTCGCTGGCGTGCTGCCCAACTGGCCATGATTGATGAGGTGCCGGTTAGGATCTGCTCTTTTACTGACAAAGATGCAATGGCTGTCGCATTAGTGGAAAATTTACAGCGTACGGATTTAAATATTATCGAAGAGGCTGAAGGTTTTTCAAGATTATTAAATGAGTTCAATCTTACTCAGGATGAGTTATCTTCTGCATTGGGTAAATCACGTTCACATATTGCTAATATAATCCGCCTATTGCAATTGCCGGATGAGATTATAAATTATTTGAAAAATGGGATATTAACTCCGGGACATGCAAGAGCCTTGCTTATGCATCCCGATCCTGTATCAGCGGCAAAAGAAATTATTCAAAATGACTTAACTGTAAGACAAACAGAAGCCCTAGTTAAAAATGCCAAAGCGGTTAATAAAAATTTACACTTGAAAAAAAAGCCAATCGATCCTGAGATAGAGTCACTTGAAAAAGATTTGCGTGGCAGATTAGGGTTTAATGTCAAAATTCAATTTGATGGTAAAGGTGGGTCCTTAAAAATATTTTATAAATCCCTTGAACAGTTTGATGAGATTTTAACGTTGTTAAAAAATTAAATGAAATATTGATACTTCATAGACCCATACATAAAAAAGTCGCTTATTATTAAAAATAAGCGACAAAATAATAAGTAAAGTATAGAATGAAAAAGGTTAAAACCTGAAGTCGAGTGTTTCCATAAGGAAAGCACTGTCATTGCCACCAGCTTTTTTTATGGATTGTGAGGCTAGAACACCGCCAAAGTCTCCAGTTAAAACAAGATGGGGAGCAATTGCATAAGCGAGAGTAAACTGGGGAATTGCACCAACAAATCCACCAGAATAATTGTCACGCAAAGGATAGTTGAATCCGACACCGTAAATTGTATCATTGGTATTGGCTCTCCAAATTACAGGTGCGTGCAATTTGACAAGTGCTTTTTTTGTTGGATTGTAAGTGATTAAAGGACCTGTACTGACTGTATTGGAAGTTGCCAGATATAGCGTCATATCCTGATAGTTTGCTGTTGTAAAATAGGGAACAGCAAAATTTCTGACCGCGCCGTGATCTTTGTGATAGTTGCCACCAGAAAAATAGTCGCTTTGCAGGCCCAATGACAAATTTCCCGGCACGTTTTTAAAGTTATAAGCAAAAATCGCATCAAATGCATAGGCTCTGACTGGACGTGTTTTACTACCAGAATTTGCGGGACGGAATTCACCACCCTGATATATACCTGTAATATCAATGGTGAAATTGCCAATATTTCCGTTCAACCTTCCGCCGATATTATCACGTCTTGTAGAGCCTTGACGGTTTTTTCCGGGTGTTGGTGTGGGAAGACCTGCAGCATTACCGTTATAAAGGTAACCAATATAAAAGGCATCAAGATATAATTGGCTATTCACATTCTGCACTTTAAAGCTGGGAAGAGCATAACTGGCCAAACCACCAAACATGCGAGCATTATAACTGGGTCCTGCACCAAAAACATGATCTTTGGAAAAGTCAGTTTGCCAGAAGTCAAAAATGTCGACTCTGAAATTTTTCCAGAATGCATAGCCTCGGAATCCATCCCAACTGTAACGAATATTAGTCAGTTCCCGTGCGGAAGTCATGGAGAGTGGGGCATCAACAAAATATTGACGTCCTCCCATTGCTCCCATTTTTGCACCAAGCAGGTTCCCCTTTATTTCTAAAAAACCTTGCTGCATATCAAGTCGTTTACGTTGAAAACCTGTTTGATAGCCAAAAGTGTTGCTGCCACCAGCAACACCATTAATGAGTTCGGCATAAGCTCTTACGTGGGAACCAATATGCAAATCAGCACCATAAACGCTACGAATCAATAAACGGTTGGAATTTGTTTTGGCTCCAAATCCCATATATGGTTTGCTGTCGAAAACATGACGAAACCGCTCATTGCCGTTTAAACTCAGCCAGATATCCCCAGAATCATTCAGGGGAATATACTTGAGTCGGTTAAACCAGTCATCATTTTTATGGGGATCATTGCATAATCCGCTCCAGTCTTCTGCCCATCTTGCTTGTGCGTATGGGGCGTATTGTCCGAAAGCATACCAAGAATAATTACCAACGGGTCCAAAACCGCTGTGTTTGTTGAAGACACCCCAATCCGGATATCGTGTATTTCCATATTTACCAGCCGCTGTGACAATTTTTGTACAACGGTTATTAAGATTTGAGTAATCAGTAAATGTAGAATCGGTTTTATTTTGAATTTTTGAATCTGTTGGAAGTAATGTTTGTTTTGTTTGATCTTTAGCGTAAGTATGTATTGAAGTTAAAAGTAGTAATGAGAAACAAATATGATTAACTACTTTTAAACTAGCCAGAATAGTTGATTTATTCATAGTTTATCATTCATACTAATATTATTGTTTTATTTAATTATATTATTCTTTTAAGAAAAGAATTTATATTATCCACATGTATAGTATTATTTATATTAAGAATAAGGTTATATTAATCTTTGTGAATATTTTGTTGCTAGTCTTATGGCTAGTATTCTTTATGACGCTTATCATTATATGGTTATTTATTTGGGTTATTTCAAATAATGCATGAAGATCAATTGGTAAGATACAGTCGCCATATCCTTTTGCCGCAAATTGATTTGGATGGACAAAAACGGTTTTTAGATAGCCGTGTTATGGTTATAGGATGCGGGGGACTGGGTTGTGCAGCAATTCCTATTCTTGCTGCTGCGGGTATTGGCAGTTTAATGCTGGTTGATAATGACAGGATCGAACTGTCCAATTTACAACGACAGACATACTATACACCTGATGATATTGGTAAATTCAAAAATCATGTAATGGCTGATTTCATTCATAGACAAAATCCGGATATTACTGTTGATACTGTGCCTTACCGTTTATCCGAGGATGAATTATCTTCATTAATTCATGATTATGATGTGATTTTGGATTGTAGTGACAATTTAAAAACCCGACAAATGATCGGGCGGGTTGCATATTCTAGTAAAATACCTTTAATTTATGCCTCGGCCATACGGTTTGAAGGGCAATTAAGTGTATTTGACTCAAATAATGATCGATCACCATGTTACGCCTGTCTATTTGATGGAGCGGAAACAGAACAGGACCGTTGTTCATTTACCGGTGTTTACGCCCCATTGGTCAATACAATGGGAGCTATGCAGGCTTCAGAGGCTTTGAAGGTAATATCCAGGATGGGTCAAGCTCTTACAGGCAGGATACTGCATTATAATGCTTTGAATTTTTCTTTTCATATGCTGGAATGTGATCGCAATCCGCATTGTAACGTGTGTGGTTGTTTGAGGAACTAGGGTGTTTTGTCAAAACCATGTTCTAGGGCATAAATTGCTGCCTGAACCCTGCTGTGTAAATTAAGTTTTCGTAATATGTTCTGAACATGTAATTTGATTGTACTTTCTGACACGCTCAAAAAACGGGCAATTTCTTTATTACTTATTCCCTTGGTCAGCCAAGCCAATATTTCTTTTTCCCTTGGTGTTAAAGAATCATAGAGATCTTCGTCCTTTTCCTTTTCATTGGGTCGGAATTGATCGATAAGGGTTGATATCATGGCTGGGGAGAGAATATTATTTCCTTCATAAACTTTGTGAATACTGTCCAATAGGAAATCGGTATTGATATTTTTCAAAAGATAGCCTTTTGCTCCAAGTGTCATACATTGAATAAGGTCATCATTATCTTCAGAAACAGTTAAAATTAGGACATTAAGGTCTGGATTAATATTTAAAAGGTTTTGGAGCGTTTCTTTTCCACCCATTCTTGGCATATCCAGATCAAGGAGGATGATATCAGGGTTAAGTTTCTGGGCCAGTTTTATACCTTCTGATCCATTTTGCGCCTCTCCAATAACCTCTATATCTTCCTGATTGTTAAGAAGAAATTTCAATCCTGAACGAAATAAAGAATGATCGTCAATAAGCAGAATTTTAATTTTTGTTTGCATTTTCTTTATACTACCGTTCTATAAGTTTATCGGAATAGTCAGTTCCAAGGTTGTACCATGATTAGGTGTTGAGGTAATGTTTATTTTTCCGGAAATATTTTCTGCCCTCTCTTGGATAATTGATAAACCGATATGGTTCTGTTGTTTTTTTTGCAAGGTATTAAGGTCAAATCCGACACCATCATCATGAATACGCATCATGAAAGAATTATTATAACTAAATTCAATTGTTGCAAGCTTGCATTTTGAATGTTTACGAATATTGGATAAAGCTTCTTGAAGAATAAAAATGATCTGTAATTGCTGTTGTTTTGTAATAAATAAAAATTTTTGCAGATTAATTAATTTTACAGGTATTTTTGTCTGGGCTTTGAAACGGTTCACGACTTTCTTAACAACAGTCTCAAAATCTTCCTTGCCAATCTTGGTTCGAAAATTCATTAACAGTTCACGAACATCGTCATAGGATTCTTGCACGCCACGCTGAATAAAATCCAGATTTTGCTTGGCTTTGTCAAGGTCATTCTTATTGATTGCCTTTTCAAGCATTTGAGCTTGCAAGTTAAGAAAGGACAATGCTTGGGCTATGCTATCATGCAATCCCTGTGCAATTAAGTTGCGTTCCTCCATAATGGCAAGCTGTTTTTCTTTGGCGGTTAATTGGTAATTTTCAATGGATACACCAAGTTGACAGGTCAATGTTTCAATCAAGTGGTAGGTTTCTGGAGAAAAAGTAGATTCCCTTTTTTTAAAATATAGAACCATTAACCCTATTTCATTTTTATTATGCCAAATAGGAAAAATGATAAAATGACTAAATAATTTTTTAACGCACGAGGGTATAAGACAGTTTTCCTGCTGATCAGTTTTGACGCAAATAGGATAGGAATTTTTGGGCAGGGAAGAAATATCAAAAAAACAGTTGGCAGAAAAATAACATTGTTCAATGGTGTTTAATTGTGCTGGAAAACCTTGGCTACAAATAAAATTCATGGCGTCTTTCTCTTCGTTAAGAAAGCCGATAAATCCGGCATCCGCTTGACTTAAATCAATAATTTTTTCAAGGAATCTCTCGGTTGCCATATTGGGAGTCAGGCAGGTATGTAAAAAGGTGATCATGTCATAAAGAATAGTTAATTCATGATTCTTTTTCTTTAATGCAAGTGTTTTATCCGAAACTTTATGTTCAAGGTTATTGTATAAGTCCTGCAAATTATGTGCCATCTGGTTAAAACCGGAGGAGACAATATCAAATTCACTATTGCCATTTACAGGAATACGTCTGGATAGATTACCCTGACTTAGGGCTTTGATACTTGATTCAAGATGTTTCAACGGATTGATGACTGATTTATATAACAGGGATATGCTCGAAAAGGCAGTTATCAGTATCATCAGGATAATTGTTGTGATTATGTATCGAAGCCAAATGATGTCTTGCGTATTTTGATTTTCGATCAGTTTGACTAAAAGATCAATGTCTTCTACGAATGTGTTGAGATGATAATAATTTTTGTCAGTTAATCTGTGATATCCAGAGGACTGGTTTATAAGCGGCAATATCTGGTTATTATAGGTTTTTTCAATATATTTTATTTGCAGGTTTATTTTTTTATTATTTGAAAAAATTAAGGTATTATTATCGTATTTTTTTAATTTATTAAGGATTGTAATAAATTTCGTTTGTTCATGCTGCAGGTTTACATAATCGTTTTGATTAGAAAGTAACATCATGTAATAGACACGCATGCGCAAACTGCCTGTATAATTGATGGCAATTCCAGCATTTTCAAGCTGCCAAAGCAGGGCGAGTGCATATCCCGTAAAGAATATGGCACATACAACCCATGCGATAGTACAGGTAAGCAGTTTGGTTGAAAGCTTGTTAAAATACCGCGTGATTTTCATTATTTGATAATTGTTCGTAAATATTATGATAAGATTATTTTAACATATATTTGAATTAAATATTAGAAATCAACTGCCAATGAAAATTGATATGTTCTGGGTAATCCAGCATAAGCACTGTTATTTGCGGTGCCTCCGTTAATTGAGGATGGATATACAGACATCCAATAATGTTTATTGGTTACATTATTGACATTAAATCGTGCTGCAAGTGGGGTGTTAAAGACATTGAAGGCGTAGCGCATCCCGACATCTGTCGTAAAATACCCCTTGGCAAAAGTGGTGTTGTAATTATTGGCAGCCCGACGATCTGTATAGTGAAGATTGATGTTGAATGCCATACCATACAGGATGTGATCTTTTGCGACAGGTAATTGGTAGTCAATCAGCAGGTTGGCCTGAACAGGTGGGACACCAACAATTTGTTTATGAGAGGTGGCAATATTTCCTGTTTTTCCCAATTGTGCATCAAGCCATGTAACACCTCCAAGAATAGATAGACTATCCCATATCTGTCCTGCGACCTGAAATTCAACCCCATAATTGCGCTGTTGTCCTGCGACGGCAAAAATATGGGTTGTTGGATTGATAAATGCATATGGACGTGTCATACGGAATGCAGCAACATTTAACCACAGGCGGTTGAATTTGACCTTATAGCCCACTTCATATTCTTCACTACGATAGGGAGCCATGATCTGGTTTGGATTAATTACTCCCGTCGCTGGGGCAATATCTCCCGCCTGCAGACTTCTTGCCCAAGTGAAATAGGCGGTATGACCTTCAAGAGGATGATAAATCAGGCTTGTTGTTGGACTAAATGCCGCATCATGGGAATTGTGTGCGGTTTTCTTTCCCTTCATGTTCCAGCTGTCATTGCTTAACCAGCTCCAACTGAAAACACCCATAATGGCCCATTGTTGATTAAAATGGATTGTATCGCCTGCAATCAGGGCTTGTTGCTGGATTAAGGCCGATTGATAACGTCCCCATCCTTTTGGTCTATGACCCGGTAATGGACGAGGATTGTGTATGTTGCTGGTTCCAAGATTGATTGTTTCAGTATGAGTGGGATTGTAATTACCCCTCATATATCCATTGGTGCCCAAAACAAGTTCATGTTTTACAAAATCTGTATTTACTTCTCCATTCACATAGGCAAAATTGCTCCCTACCTGAAAAACGTTTGCCTGACCGGCTACCGAAATAGATTGTTGATAATCACCCTTGCTGTTTAGGAGTCGATTGCTGTTGTTGAACATCTCTCGTTTGGCATCCTGATAGAGCCCTCCCGCAGTAAATCTCCATTTTTTATTGATTTGGTGTTTGATTTTTCCGAGAAAGGTATTTGTTTCCGTATTAAAGCCGGCATATTTTTGCCCAAGATAGGCCTTGCCCATATTGGGTGCGGATGGCAGTTGAATGGAATTATCAAACGAAAAATTCGTCGCTGTTCCCCTTTCATTATAGGTATAATGGCTGGCATCTATCTCAATAACGGTTTTGGAGGAAAGATGAATATCAAAATCACCACTGACCAGATTACGTTTTAACTGACTGTGTTCCACATAGGCGGTGCCTTCATCATGCAGAAGGTTTAAACGATATCCAAACCACCCATTTTTACCGACTCGACCAGACACATCCGCATATTCCGTCACGGCACCAATTGAATCGTAATTGATTGAAAGATGTTCCGTACGACGGTCAGTGGGACGTTTGAGCTGGTAACTGAAAATGCCGGCTGGATTTTGTGGGCCATACATAGCCCCGGCCAACCCGTTCAGAACCTGCAAATTTTCAAACATTTCCGTTGGATAGGGGGTGGTGGTTGTCATATTGAGCCCGTCAATACGGCTGTTTGCTGTTACGTCCCCCTCAAACCCCCTGGATTGCGGCCTGGCCATGCCTGCAGATCCACGGGCCTCGAGTTGTATGGAAGGAAGGTATTTCATTAGATCATTAACGTTTCTTGCCTGTTGATTGGCAATAACGTCATGAGGAACTGACATGATTGAAAAAGGTGCGTCTTCAGATTTCAAGGAACCCAAGGGGCCCAAGGTAACGTCTGGAGTACTCATTACCGCAACTGATCCGTCAGCCCTTCTTTGTCCCCTTACAGTAATTTTTTCGGATTTTTCATCATCTCTTTCCATATTGTTCGAGGTTGAAATCTTTTGTGCCATTGTTTGAAGAGGGAAAAGAAGAAGCAGGGGTAGAATATATTTTTGTTTTCTATTCATGCAAATTCTTCATGGATTAATAATTCAAGAAATTATTCTAATAATGGAAATGAATATGATATATTAATAGTAGGAAAACGACTAATTATACTTAGCCAAATGGCTATAAACAACCTAGCCATTATTCCAGATTTCTATAAGCTTTTGACTAATTGGTTCGATCTTGCGGAAGATGTAAATAATATTAAAACAATTATGCGTTTTATTTAACTTATACAATAAAGATCAAAACAATACAGATATAAACGTATTGGTTCATCAACCAAGGAAAAAAAATGTCTCATTTACTAACAAAATGGGAACCGGAAAATCAACAGTTTTGGGAAAAGCAAGGACGTGTTATTGCTTTACGGAATTTATGGATTTCCGTTCCTGCTCTTTTACTTGCTTTCGTTGTATGGCAATTATGGAGTGTCGTTGTTGTCTATCTACCAGAAGTTGGGTTTAAATATACTCAAAATCAACTAATGCTTTTAACGGCATTGTCTGCATTGTCAGGGGCAACCCTGAGAATCATCTATGCCTTTATGGTTCCCATTTTTGGTGGAAGAAGATGGACGGTTTTTTCAACAGCCACCCTTTTGATTCCAACCATTGGTTTTGGTATATGCATACAAAATCCAAATACCAGTTTTGCAACAATGGTGATCTTGGCCCTGTTGTGTGGATTTGGTGGAGCAAATTTCAGCTCCTCTATGGCAAATATCGGATATTTTTTCCCTAAATCAAGAAAGGGATTTGCCACGGGGGTAAATGCTGGACTGGGAAATCTTGGTGTACCGTTTGTACAATTTGTTACCTTGTGGGTTATTGGCGTCAGTATCTTTGGTGCTTTGGGGGGTGGACCAGAAACACGTATTCATAACGGTCAGCAGAGTCTTGTCTGGTTACAGAATATCACCTATATTTGGGTACCTTTTATTGCGGTAACCGTTATCGCTGCCTGGTTTGGGATGAATGACCTTGCCACGGTCAAGGCATCTTTTTCAGAGCAATCAATAATTTTCAAGCGTAAACATACCTGGGTTGCCTGTTTGCTTTATCTGGGTACATTTGGATCCTTTATCGGTTTTTCAGCAGCATTGCCCCTGTTGATAAAGCATGAATTCGTTGATGTTAATCCAATAAAATACGCCTTTTTAGGCCCTTTGCTAGGGTCCATATTTAGAGTTGTTGGGGGAATTGCCTCTGACAAATTCAAAGCGACACGGGTAACTCAAATCAGTTTCCTGGGTATGATTGTTTTTTCCTTATGTATCGTTTTCTTCATCTCAGCCCCGGAAGAATCAAGAAGTTTTGTCGGCTTCCTGATAAGTTTTATGATCCTGTTCATTTTTGTTGGATTGGGAAATGGATCCGTATTTGCCCAAGTTCCCGGAATATTCACAATATTTTACCAGAAATACCTTAAAAAACAAAAAGCTGAATCTGAAGAGCAGATGAATGAGGATGCTGCCAAGGAAACCGGTGCGGTTCTTGGTTTTATGGGGGCTATTGGTGCCTATGGTGGATTTATAATTCCAAAACTGTATGGAACCTCTTTAAGTTATACCGGATCGTATAATTTAGCTTTTTATATTTTTGTGGGATTTTACGTATTTTGCCTTTTGATAAACCGTTGGTACTACCTTCGCAGAAATGCTGAAATACGTTGTTAAGACAAATTTGATTTAGAATTTGGAAATTGATTATGAGCCATATATTAGATCGTTTAAACTTTTTTAAAAAAACGAAAAGCAGTTTTGCTGACGGGCATGGCGCTGTTGTTAACGAGGACAGAAAATGGGAAGACGCGTATAGACAACGTTGGCAACAGGATAAAATCGTAAGATCAACTCACGGTGTGAATTGTACTGGATCCTGCAGTTGGAAAATCTATGTTAAAAGTGGATTGATTACCTGGGAAACCCAACAGACAAATTATCCGAGAACTCGTGCGGATCTACCCAATCATGAACCCAGGGGATGTCCTCGCGGGGCATCTTACAGCTGGTATGTTTATTCTGCCCAACGTGTTAAATATCCAATGCTGCGTGGACAGCTGGCTAGATTATGGCGTGATGCACGTCAGAAGATGGATCCGATATCCGCCTGGGAATATATCAGTCAAACACCAGAATTGGCCAGTTCTTACAAGAAAAGACGTGGATTGGGCGGTTTTGTCCGATCAACCTGGCGGGAAGTCAACGAGCTTGTTGCCGCGGCAAATAACTTTACCATCAAAAAATATGGTCCCGACCGTATTATCGGATTTTCTCCTATTCCGGCTATGTCGATGGTCAGCTACGCTTCCGGATCCCGTTATCTTTCTCTTATTGGGGGTGTTCCGCTATCTTTTTATGATTGGTATTGCGATCTGCCACCAGCAAGCCCACAAGTATGGGGCGAGCAAACCGATGTTCCGGAATCAGCCGATTGGTATAATTCAACCTATTTACTAGTGTGGGGATCAAATATCCCCATGACTCGCACGCCAGACGCTCATTTTTATGCCGAAGTTCGTTATAAAGGTACAAAAACGGTCGCTGTTTCATCAGATTATGGTGAAATGGTAAAATTCAGTGATATATGGCTCTCTCCCAAACAAGGTACGGATGCTGCCTTGTCCATGGCGATGGGGCACGTAATCTTCAAAGAATTTCATCTGGACCGTCCCTCTGAATATTTTACGTCATATTGCCGTCAATATACAGATATGCCAATGCTGGTTATGCTTGATGAAAAGAATGGCCAACTGGTTCCCGGATATTTCTTGCGTGCCAGTCATTTGGCAGATCAGCTTGATGAAAAAAACAATCCTGAATGGAAAACGCTTGTTATTGATGAATTGACAGGACAGATTGTAACCCCCAAAGGATCAATTGGTTTTCGCTGGGGTGAAACAGGTCAATGGAATCTTAAAGAACAGGATAGCAAAGGACAGACTGTTAAGGCCCAACTTAGTCTGCTGGGTAAGCATGATAATGTTGCGGAGGTTGTGTTCAATTATTTTGCTGGAGAAAGCAAAAATGAACAAATGCTCCGAAAGGTTCCGGTTAAAACCATTACCTTGGCTGATGGCAATCAGGTAAAGGTTACTACAGTTTTTGATTTAATGGCTGCCAATTACAGTATTGACCGTGGTCTAGGTGATGGCGCTAGAGATTATATGGATGATGTTCCCTATACTCCTAAATGGCAGGAAAAACATACTGGTGTAAAACCTGAATTGGTTATTCAGGTTGCTCGTGAATTTGCCCAAAATGCCGATAAAACTCATGGTAAAAGCATGGTCATCGTGGGCGCCGGATTAAACCACTGGTATCATATGGATATGTCCTATCGTGGCATTATCAACATGTTAATGCTTTGTGGATGTATAGGTCAAAGTGGAGGTGGCTGGTGCCATTATGTTGGTCAGGAAAAACTGAGGCCACAAACCGGTTGGGCTCCATTGGCATTTGGATTGGATTGGAATCGTCCATCTCGTCAGATGAACGGAACATCCTTCTTTTACAATCATACAAGTCAATGGCGTCATGAAAAGCTGGCTATCAATGAAGTTGCCTCACAAAATAGCCTGAGTGAATTTGAAGGTATGGCGCTGATTGATTGTAATGCCAAGGCTGAACGGATGGGATGGTTACCTTCTGCACCGCAATTGTCAATGAATCCGTTGACGTTGACACAAAATGCAATTGCTCAAAATAAAGATCCCATTGACTATGCGGTTGAAGGATTGAAATCAGGTGCAATTGACATGTCTTGTAATGACCCTGATAATCCAGTGAACTTTCCACGCAACATGTTTGTATGGCGTTCCAATATTCTTGGTTCTTCAGGTAAGGGACATGAATATTTCCTTAAATATCTTTTGGGTACTCAGAATGCAGTTTTAAGTGAAGAGCAAAATTGTATTAAACCGAAGGAAATCAAGGTAAGAGAAGCCGCAGAGGGTAAACTGGATCTTCTGGTCGTCTTGGATTTCCGTATGTCAACGACTTGTTTATATGCAGATGTAATTCTTCCGACGGCCACCTGGTACGAGAAAAATGACTTGAATACATCGGATATGCATCCCTTTATTCATCCTTTAAGCGAGGCTGTACAACCTTTATGGCAAAGTAAAAGTGATTGGGAAATTTTTAAAGGACTGGCTGGAAAATTTTCTGAACTCGCCGCAGGATATCTTGGAAATCAAAAAGATCTTGTATTGACACCCTTAATGCATGACACTCCACAAGAGTTGGGGCAGCCTTTTGACGTTAAAGACTGGAAAAAGGGTGAATGTGATCCTATTCCTGGTAAAACAATGCCAGCCATGAAAGTTATCGAGCGAAATTATGGAGCAATTTATGAACAGTTTACATCAATTGGTCCTTTACTTGAAAAACTTGGTAATGGTGGTAAAGGTATAAGTTGGGATACCAAGCATGAGGTTGATCAATTACGTAATTTAAACAAGGTTGTTGGTCAGGGTATTGCAAAGGGACAGCCGAGACTTGATACTGCTATTGATGCGGCTGAAATGATCCTGAATCTTGCTCCTGAAACAAATGGGCATATCGCTGTCAAGGCATGGGGGGCATTATCAAAAGTAACAGGTATTGACCATACGTATTTGGCCACCCCTCGTGAACATGATTCCATTCGTTTTCGTGATATACAGGTTCAGCCACGTAAGATTATATCTTCCCCAACCTGGTCAGGCCTGGAAAGTGAAACGGTAAGTTACAATGCTGGTTATACAAATGTTCATGAACTGATTCCTTGGAGAACCCTGACCGGTCGACAGCAGTTTTATCAGGATCATCAATGGATGCGTGCATTTGGTGAAATGTTGTGTGTCTATCGTCCAGCGGTTGACTTGAAAACAACTCAAAAGGTTTTGGGACAGCATGGTAACGGAAATCCAGAAATAGTCCTGAATTTTATCACACCACATCAAAAGTGGGGCATTCACAGTACTTACTCCGATAATTTACGGATGTTGACATTATCCCGTGGCGGGCCACATGTCTGGCTTTCCGAAATTGATGCACAAAAGGCTGGTATCGTTGATAATGACTGGATTGAGGTTTTCAATCTAAATGGAACTTTAACGGCCAGAGCAATTGTAAGTCAGCGCGTTCCAGAAGGAATGACCTTGATGTATCATGCTCAGGAAAAGATCATCAATGTTCCCGGTGCAGAAGTTTCAAAAAAACGCGGCGGCATTCATAATTCGGTAACAAGAACAGTCTTAAAACCGACACATATGATTGGCGGTTATGCGCAATATTCCTATGGTTTTAACTATTATGGAACAGTTGGTTCAAATCGTGATGAATTTGTTGTTGTCCGTAAAATGAAGCATGTCGATTGGCTTGAAGAGACTGTTAGCGTTAATTACCCAAAAGTTGAGGCATAAGAGATTACCAATGAAAATTAGAGCTCAAATTGGCATGGTGTTGAATCTGGATAAATGCATAGGATGCCATACTTGTTCCGTGACATGTAAAAATGTATGGACCAGTCGAGATGGTGTTGAATATGCATGGTTCAATAACGTTGAATCAAAACCAGGGGTTGGATATCCCAAGGAATGGGAAAACCAGGATAAATATAATGGTGGATGGGTTTTAAAAGGTGGCAAGTTGCGTCCCCGTCAGGGTGGCAAGTTACATATTATGGCAAATATATTTGCCAATCCCAATCTTCCGCAAATTGATGATTATTATGAACCCTTTACATATGATTATGAGCGTTTGCAAAATTCTCCGGATGTAAAAACTCCCCCTGTTGCCCGACCAGTTTCGGTCCTAACCGGACAAAAAATGGAAAAAATAAATTGGGGACCAAACTGGGAGGATGATCTTGGTGGAGAATTTTCAAAGCGTGCAAAAGACAAGCTTTTTGATGGTATTCAAAAGGATATGCTGTCAACTTTTGAAAATACATTTCTTATGTATTTACCAAGATTGTGCGAGCATTGTTTAAATCCAGCCTGTGTTGCAAGTTGTCCTTCAGGTTCAATTTATAAACGTGAGGATGACGGTATTGTCCTGATAGATCAGGATAAATGTCGCGGCTGGAGGATGTGTGTCTCGGGCTGTCCCTACAAAAAGATATATTTTAACTGGGTTTCTGGTAAAGCAGAAAAATGTATATTCTGTTATCCACGTATTGAAGGTGGACAGCCAACCGTTTGTTCCGAAACATGTGTAGGACGTATTCGTTACCTGGGTGTTTTACTTTATGATGCAGATAAAATTAAAGAGGCTGCATCTACGGAAGATACCCAGGATTTGTATGAATCCCAACTGGATGTTTTTTTAGATCCCAATGATCCGGCAATTATTGCGGAAGCTCTTAAACAGGGTTTACCCCAAAGCTGGTTGGATGCGGCAAGAAATTCACCGGTCTATAAAATGGCAGTAGAATGGAAAGTTGCTTTCCCCCTGCATCCAGAATACCGCACCTTACCAATGGTTTGGTATATTCCACCTTTATCGCCTATTCAGTCTGCAGTAGCGAATGGCATGATTGGCAAGAATGGAATTATTCCTGGTATTAAGGATTTACGTATTCCAATTCGCTATTTGGCTAATTTGCTTACGGCGGGGAAAGAAGAACCCATTATTAACGCCTTGGAAAACATGATCGCGATGCGTCGTTATATGCGTAGCAAGTCTGTTGATCAACGTCCTGATCGTTCTGTCTTGAAAGATACGGCTTTGACTGAAGTCCAGATTGAAGAAATGTATCAGATTATGGCGATTGCGAATTATGAAGATCGTTTTGTCATTCCATCATCTCACAAGGAAATGGTTGAAAACGCATTCCAGGATAAGGCTTCCTGTGGATTTACTTTCGGGAATGGATGCTCTGACGGGGTGAATAAGGCAAGTCTTTTTGGCAAAAAGGTTTCTCCAATTATCTTTCACGACGCTGTAGAGGATCGTGAACAGAACAAGGCAAAAGAAAGCAATAGCTGATGGAAATTTTTAAGATACTTTCAGTTTTATTATGTTATCCAGAGCAAGAATTGGTTGATGCACTCCCTTCAATTTTGGGACGTTTAAAAACGCTTGAGATTGAATGGAGCTTGCTTTCTCCCTTATTGGAACATTTGCAAGAAAAAGATTTGATTGATTTGCAAGAAGAGTATGTTTCACTTTTCGATCGTAATCCATCATGTTCATTGCATTTATTTGAGCATATTCACGGTGAGGACCGTCTAAGGGGGCAAGCCCTAGTCAATCTCATGTCAGAATATAAGGCAAATGGTTATGATATTTCAGTAATCGATGAATTACCAGATTATTTGCCTTTATTTTTAGAGTTTTTATCTGTCTGTAATGAAGATGAAGCAAAAGATTTACTGGCGGCATCAATTGACGTGATTGATCACATCGGATCAAAATTGCGGGAAAGTCAGTCTGTCTATGCGGGTATTTTCACTTTACTTGTCAATTATTCTTCTGTTCAACCTCAACCTTTAAAAGTTTCTCCAGTTAAAGATATGGAAGAGGCAATGGAGAAATTTGGCCCAAATATTGAGGGAGTTGAACCTCTTTTACAAACGAATGCCTGTAATCTCTGTTCTGTAGACAATGAAAATAAAGGGGCAAGTCATGCATTATCTCGATAAATTTATTTTTGGAATTTATCCGTATATCGTATTAACAATTTTTGTTGTTGGATGCTTAGTACGTTTTGAACGTGAACAATATTCATGGAAAAGTGATTCCAGCCAGATTTTATATCGTGGACAATTAAGATTTGGAAATATCTGTTTTCATATTGGTATTTTAGGTCTGTTTTTTGGGCATCTTTTCGGTCTTTTAACACCCATCTGGGTTTGGGATACACTGGGAGTTACCCATTCAGCAAAACAGATTTTCGCCATGATGGCTGGCGGCATCATGGGTAGTATCTGTTTGGTTGGGATTTTGATCCTTATTCACAGAAGGTTTGTTTCAGCCCGTATATTGGCAAATAGTACCTGGCGTGATAAATTGTTGTTGGTCTGGTTATTATTGACTTTGTTACTTGGTTTATCAACAATTTTTGTTTCGGCTCAGCATACGGACGGTCATGAAATGGTTCAACTTATGACATGGGTGCAGCATACAATTACCTTTCAAGGTGATGCCGTGGCCTATATCATGAATGCGTCACCAATCTTCAAATTCCATCTTTTTATGGGAATGACGGTATTTGCTATTTTCCCATTTACTCGTTTGGTTCATGTATTTAGTGGCTTTGCCATGGTCAGTTATGTAACTCGACGCTGGCAGTTGGTAAGACCACGTTCATAAACGTGAAGATGTGAACTGATGAAAAATCCCAAAATACTGGAATTAAGATTGCTTAAACTATTGGCTGTTGTTCTGGCTTGTTTTGGATTTTTTCATTCCGTTCAGGCAAAAGAGATTGTTGTTTCTGCGGCGGCTAGTTTAAGCGATGCTTTTAAAGATATAGCTAAAATTTATGAAACATCGCACCCTCAGGATAAAATTTTATTTAATTTTGGTTCTTCGGGCAGTCTGTTAAATCAAATAGCACAGGGTGCCCCGGTTGATCTTTTTGCATGTGCCGATGAAAGCACAATGGATATGGCGGAGCAAAAAGGATTGATTTTTCCTGGATCAAGACAGGATTTTATTAATAATCATTTGGTTCTTGTGACTTTTATTCATAGCAAGTTACAGATACGGGAGCTGGCAGATTTAGATAAACCCTTGATTAAGTGGATCGCGTTGGGACAAGTTGTAACTGTTCCAGCGGGTCGTTATACAAAACATGCATTGCAGGCTGCAGGTTTATGGCAAAAATTACAAGATAAATTCATTCCTGCGCAAAATGTCCGTCAGGTTCTGGATTATGTTGCCCGTAATGAAGTGGATGTTGGTTTTGTTTATGAAAGTGATGCAAAACTTTTTTCAGATAAAGTTAAAATACTTTATCGGGTTCCTTTGCCAAAACCTGTTCAGTACCCAGTTGCCTTGGTTAAAAATACTCAAAACCCAAATCAGGCTAAGGCGTTCATGGACCTGTTATTTTCAGTTAAAGGTCAGAGAATTTTTAGACAATACGGTTTTGCTGTTCGGTAATTGTTCATGGGAATAAATTTTACCTGGACGGCTCTCTTTCTATCCTTGAAAATTGCCGTTTTCGCAGTCGCGATCAATATGTTTCTGGCAATACCTGCAGGATATTTTATTGCTCGATATCGTTTTTATGGTAAGGAATTTTTAGATATTGTCTTTACATTGCCAATGGTTATGCCGCCGACTGTATTGGGATACTATTTGTTAGTATTGTTTGGACAGCATGGTTGGATAGGACAAATATTGGGAAAATATTTTCATCTTAGTCTTATATTTACGTGGCAGGGGGCTGTTTTAGCCGCTATTGTCGTGACTTTTCCTTTGATATTCAAACCCGCAAGAAGTGCCTTTGAATCAATCAATCCTTGTTATGAACAGGCTGCACGGGTATTGACTATTTCTGATATGGCGATTTTTTTCCGTATAACCCTACCTTTGGCTTGGCGTGGTATTATGGCAGGTTTATTACTGGCATTTGCCAGAGCTTTGGGAGAATTTGGTGCAACCCTGATGATTGCCGGAAATATTCCCGGAAAAACACAAACCCTATCTTTGGCAATCTATGAAGCCGTTGAAGCGGGAAAGGATCATGTTGCAAATATATCCGTCTTGATTTTATCCGCTGTTTGCATTTTTGTTTTATTTATGGCTAAACGGCTGAATGTTACGCATAATTCAATTTATTGATCATGATATTTCAAATAAATCTCAAAAAAATAATAAAAAATCATCATCATATGTTTCAGCTCAATGTTGATTTTTATTCTCAAAATCGTTCAGTGGTGATATTTGGCCCATCTGGATCTGGAAAAACAACATTGCTTAAAATAATAGCGGGATTAAATTCACCAGATTGCGGGTTGATAAAAATTAATAATAAAATCTTTTTTGATCAGAAATGTAAAATCAATCTGGCCCCCCAGGAGAGAAAACTTGCTTATCTTTTCCAAGGTTATAGTCTTTTTCCGCATTTAACAGTCAAACAGAATATTTCCTTCTCACTTGTCAAGGGAATATTTAATCCCCGTGTCAGTCAGGATTTTGCAATTGTTAAGGACTGGATGAATCGCTTGGAAATTCTGAACTATGCTGAATATTATCCATATCAATTGTCGGGGGGGCAACAACAGCGGGTTGCATTGGCCAGGGCATTGGTTGCGCAACCCGATTTGTTGTTACTAGATGAACCGTTTTCAATGCTCGATAGTCGCTTGCGACGCAAATTGCGGTATGAAATAAGGGATATTCAACAACGGTTACAATGCTTGATGATGGTTATATCGCACGATGATGAGGATGTAGAGTGTTTTGGTGAGGATATCTTACATTTGGGAAAAAATAGTAATTATTAGATGAATTAATAAATAATAGTTTGATTGTATTTTATCTATAATGATTTTTTAGAAATATTTATGTTTTTTTTTTGATTTTTAAACACATATATAAAATTCATAACTACAAAGTCTTTATTGCAATTATGACGTGGCCGAGTTTCTGATGCTGATTGATAAATTTGGTAGAACAATTGATTATTTAAGAATTTCTGTTACGGATCGCTGTAATTTAAGATGTTCTTATTGTATTCCGAAAGGATTTAATGATTTTGAAACTCCAGACCATTGGCTCACTTTTGATGAATTAATGCGTGTTGTTCGTGCGTTTGTAAGATTAGGTACAAAACGTTTTCGCTTGACTGGTGGTGAACCGTTGGTTCGCAAAAACCTGACAGATCTGGTGCATCGAATTAAAAAAATTGATGAGGTGGAGGATTTATCCATTACAACGAATGGAACCTTGCTGACATACCATGCCAAATCATTGTTTGAGGCAGGCTTAGATCGTTTGAACATAAGTCTTGACTCCTTGAATCGTAAAAATATAGAGGATATTACAGGTCTGGATTGTCTAGAGCAGGTTATGGAGGGTCTGCGAACAGCAAAACAACTGGGTTTTCATAAAATAAAGATTAACATGGTTGTATTGCCAGATAAGAATATGGCAGAAATTGAACGAATGCTCGAATTTTGTATTGAACACGGGTTTATTCTGTGTTTGATTGAAGTCATGCCAATGGGAAAAACCGGGCAAAATATGACAACTGTCTCGCTACAACCCATTATACAAGGATTAAGGAAACATTACGATTTGCGTTCAACGATGAAGATAATAGGAAATGGTCCGGCGCGTTACTGGGAAACAGCAACAGGTAATGTATGTCTTGGATTAATTACACCGTTATCACAGCATTTTTGTGCGACATGCAATCGGGTTAGATTGTCGGTTGATGGAACCCTTTATATGTGTTTGGGACAGGATAACAGCTTTGCGTTAAGGCCGTTATTAAAAAATCATTGTAGTGATAAAGAACTGGATCAGGCCATTCAAGAAGCGATAGAACTAAAGCCAAAAGAACATGATTTTTTAAAACAGCCCAATAAAATTATGCGTATTATGTCAAAGACAGGAGGATAGGTTGACAGTCCTATTTTTTAGGTAAAAAAGCTTTTACGACTTTTTCATCTGTTTCAATCCTGGGTCCACCAATTACATCGATACACATTGGAACCGCGGCAAATACTCCATGTATAAGAACCTTGCCATCTTGATCTTTTACCCCTTCCAACGTTTCACGAATGGCATTCGGACGTCCGGGCAGGTTTAGTATCAGGCTTTTTTTACGGATTACGCCCACTTGTCGTGACAGAATGGCGGTTGGCACGAAATATAAACTGACTTGACGCATTTGCTCACCAAAACCGGGCATAACTTTATCTGCGATGGCCAGAGTTGCATCAGGTGTCACATCTCGGATATAAGGGCCTGTACCGCCCGTGGTTAAAACAAGGGGACAATTTTGATGATCGACCAGATCGATTAATGTTTTTTCAATCAGATCCTGTTCATCAGGAATTAAATGCTCAATATATTGTTTTTCGTTAAGAACCGCTTTATCCAGCCAATTTTTCAAGGCAGGTAAACCTTTATCTTCATATATACCCTGACTGGCTCTATCACTGACAGAAACCAAACCAATTTTTATTGCTGTCATTTTATATTTTCCTATCAATAAAGTCTAAAGAGAATAGTCAAGTGGATAAATTTTTATAAAGTCTCCTTTATGAACAGGGGTATTTTCCGGAATTTCTGCCAATCCATTTGCCTGGGAAAATGTTGCCAACATGGCAGAACCCTGATTATTTAAAAGACTAACATGAGCAGGTGATTGAGAATAATCAACCCGCACCCGTAAAAACTCCCGTCTTGCTTGGGTTTTCCTTTTTTCAAATTGGGCTTGAGCAAGAATAGTTTTTGGCAGGCAATTCTGTAATGTTTCGCCGGCAAGATGTCGTAAAGCGGGAATAACAAGTTGTTGAAAGGTGACGAGGGTGCTGACAGGATTACCGGGTAACATAAAGAATATTTTGCTATTGATTTGTCCCCAGGCAAAAGGTTTGCCGGGTTTAATGGCAAGTTTCCAGAAAATGAGTTGGCCAAGCTGTTGTAAGGCGGCATGAACGTGATCCTCTTCACCAACCGAAACTCCACCAGATGAGATAATGATGTCTGCTTCTTTACCGGCTTTTTTTAATGCGATTTCAGTTTTATCCCGATTATCGGGAAGAATGCCTGCATCAATGACATGATGTCTGGTTTTTTGAAGCCAGGTTAGCAAAAGATAACGGTTTGCATCAAAAATCTTGCCAGAAGATAGAGGCTGACCTGGGTTGATCAATTCATTTCCTGTGGAATAAACCCAAATGGTTAAAGGTTTATATATTTTGACATTTTGATAGCCTTGACTTGCCAGTAAGGCAACACTTGCGGGCGTAAGCCTATGGCCTTGTGTAAGCAGTATATCACCTTTTTTTAGTTCTTCCCCTTGATAGCGTATATTTTGTTCTTTTTTGATCTGCGAGGTAAGAGTTAGGGTGTTGTTTTCAATTTTTGTATTTTCTTGCTGGATTACAGCGCTGGTTCCGGGGGGAATTGGAGCTCCGGTAAAAATTCGTGCGGCTTCACCAGTTTGAAGGGTGACATTGGAAAGGGAATCTCCTGCTGCAATCCGGTTTGTAATTTGCCATTCAGAACATTGACAAGGGTCACCACCCAGAGCATAGCCATCCATGGCACTATTGCTGAAAAAAGGTGTGTCATATTGAACATAAATATTTTCAGCAAGAACTAGATGATTTGCCTTTAAAAGGGGATAATCTTCTATGGGTTGTTTAATAGAGGTTCTTTGCAGAAGTTCTTCAAGGGCCTCATCATAGTTTTTTAGCATGGTGCCTGTCTTGTTGATAACGGGTTAATGTGTCAAGGTCGTTAATATTGGTAAATTCATGTTCATCATGAAAATTCACTTTTATATTTGGGTGTGCAGATATCCATGATTTAAGGCTATAATGCTGATGATTTAAATGATTGGCAAGATAGTCATTCGTACAGGGTTTGCATAAGAAGATACTTGGATGAATCTGTTTTGGTGTCGCTGCGTACGCAATTAGCAAGTCTGGATTTGATATCAATGCGTGATAAAGTGAGGAAACTAGATTTGCGGGTAAAAAGGGAGTGTCGCAGGGAACAACCAATATGTAATCTGTATGAGCGGGAATAAAGGAATAAAGACTGACAATGCCAGCCAGGGGACCTTTTCCTTTCCATTGGGGGAGATCCTGGTAGACTGGAAAACCAAAAGATTGATAAGTTTCAATATGATTGTTTGCGCTTATCAAAATGTTTTGAACATGCGGTTGAATACGTTGGATAACATGATTGACAAGGGGATGACTATTAAGAGAAAGTAATCCTTTGTTTTGACATCCTACACGCCGACCTTCCCCACCTGCCAGAATAAAGGCGGCAATATTTTTATCATTCATGACTGGACCATCGTTCTTTTTCTTTTAAATCGTATGATTTAGCCCTGACCCATCTTGACTGTCCGTTTCTAAAAAATTCTTTTTTCCAGAATGGAGCTTCTGATTTTAAATAATCCATTATGAATTCAGCAGATTCAAATGCAGCCTTTCTATGACTGGCCGCTGTCAGAACCAAAACGATTTCTTCTCCTACCCGTAAATTCCCCACGCGGTGTATAACCTGACAACCCTGTATATCCCATCGTTTTTTTGCCAAATGAATTATTCGTTCAATTTCTTGTTCAGTTACAGACGGAAAATGTTCAAGATAAAGATAATCAAGCGGTTCTTTTTCATCAAACCCCCTGACGATACCGGTAAAGCTGACAATTGCACCACAATTGAAAATGTGAATCTTTTTTCGGAATTCCTCTTGTGAAAAAGGTTGGGTCTGTATTTTGACAGAGAACAATTCAACCTCCTGTAACAGGAGGTAGAATGGCAACTTCATCATCAGGATGAAGGGGAGTGGGTTGATAGATAATGCGTTGATTAATGGCCAGGCGGAAAATGTTTTCTTCTGCCAAGGCGTCCGACCAAGAGGCATTGCGGCTTCTTAAAAAATTAAGTAAATCTTGTGAATTACCGTTGTCCCAGGTAATTTCTTCCTCTTCAATTTGTAAAATATCTTTAAGAAAACCAAAATAACGGATTTTTATCATATTATATATATAGCATCTGCTAGAATGAGTTTAAAGATTAATATAGGAAGAATATCATGAGTAAATTGACGCATTTTGATGAGTCTGGGCAAGCTCACATGGTTGATGTCGCAGATAAGAAAATCTCGAAAAGAACTGCCATAGCTGGGGGGGCAATCCAGATGTCTCAGGAAGCTTTTGAACTTTTGAAAAAAGGAAACAGTCATAAGGGTGACATACTAGGTATAGCAAGAATTGCCGCCATACAGGGCAGCAAACAGACTTCAAATTTGATCCCTTTATGTCATCCATTATCGCTAAATCATCTAAAAGTGGAATTTGAATTGGAAGAAAGCAAACATATTGTGCATATGCGGGTTACTGTTGATACAGAGGGCAAAACAGGAGTTGAAATGGAAGCGTTGACAGGGGTTTCTGTAGGATTGTTAACCGTTTATGATATGCTTAAAGCGGTAGATAAAAGAATGGTCATGCATAACATTCATCTTGTTTCTAAAAAGGGTGGGAAAAGCGGAGAATTTAATTTTTAAATTTTATAAGGAAAGTTCAGTCTAATTACTGAATTCATCTTGTATTTTTGATCGCTTCTTGATAAAAGTTCTGTGTGGGGCGCATAGCTCAGTTGGTAGAGCAGCTGACTCTTAATCAGCGGGCCCAAGGTTCGAACCCTTGTGCGCCCACCATTTTCTTGATACAGAAATTTTTATTTATCAAATATAATTTTGAGAAATATGTATTTTTAAGTTAAAAGCCCCATATTATGAGCTTAAAATTCATGTTTTAGAATTTTGGTTATTTAAATAATAAAAAAATTAATGAGCATTAAACAATATTATAATATTTAATAAGAATATTATTCATAATAATGCAGAATTTATTATTGTGTTATAGTTTTCTTTTTATATTTTATAACAAAAAGGATTTGGGAAATAACCAGTAATACAGATGAAATTAGGGTGGCTGGTCCAATCCCCTGTATCCCCCATTTTTGAATAAAAATAATCAACATTGGTATATAAATGAAACTGTTTATTCCACGAGAAATGGATGCCCCTTTGGTATTTCCTGTTGTGATTAAAATGGGTTCCAAAGAAATCCCCCATAGGATAACTGCTTTTGCACCAGCCAACCAATATAGTAAATGAAGGGTTTCAGGTGTGGTGGATTTATGAAGTAATAATGAAATGATATATGGTGCAATATAAGGTAGAATGAGAAAAATAACGGAAATGATACCGCCGGTTAAAAGAGTGATTTGCAAGGCCATTTTATAAAGGTGCGATGGTTTGCTGCCTTGCCATGAGCGGGTCATTTCCGGATATAATGTAGATTGTAGCATAATGACAGGTTTTGCAATCGCTTCTGAAATTTTATTGGCAATCGAATAGCGTGCATTTTGAACAGTACCAAGCATACTTCCAATAATTTGAGCGGTTATATGGGCGGAAACAAGGGAAAAAGTCATGTTTATATTGGTATTCCAGGCAAATTTCCATATCCCGGGTAAATCTTTGGTAAGCCCATCATTAATACGATTGAAAAATCCTTTTAAAAAACCTTGTTTGTAAAGTTGGTACAAAGCGGTGACCAAAATAGTAATGAAATTCATGAAAGTGGCAAAAGTCCAGACAATAACTGCTCCCAACATACCACCATGAATAAGGGTAAGAAAAGAGATGCCCAAGAACCGAACTGTTGTTGTTGTTGTCCCTTGAATGGCCAGTAAATCATAACGGTTCAATAATAATAAAACGCCATTGGCTGTTGCACTTGTCGTAAATAAAACAGAAAAACTGAAAATGATACCCAGATAATGCCATTCAGGTGGCCACCCCAAAATATTGCTGAAATTTATGGCAATCAGAACACTGACGACCAAGGCAAAGGTAGCACTGCATGCATCAAGTAAAAAAGAAAATCGCAACACTCGTTGAAAAAGGGGAAGATCTTTATTTTGATAGGGTTTAAGACCGTAATGCAAGACAGTCTGCCATGATTGAAATTCTGCCACATCGCCCACAAGCTGGCCAAAAGCGTATATAAGAACCAGAAAACCGTATCCTTTATCACCAATGAGTCGGGTTGTTAAATAAATTTGGGCTAAACCAAGAGGAACATTGATGATCTTTCCGCTTAATAATTTTAATACGTTATATCCTGACCGCCTTAAACTGCCTCTATAGGAAGGGATTTTATTCTTTGGCACTCTTTATTCCATAGTTTCAAGTAAACAGATTTTGTTATTTTCAGTTTTTCAGGGCATTAAAGAGATAATGCCTTAGCAATTTTTTTTTAAGTTAAAATATATAGTAATTTTTTTTAGAAAAATAAAAGGCTAAATCATATCATTTACCGTAATAATATGCCAATGTTCACGTGTTTTTTCTATCAGAGTAATGGAAAGGTTATAAATGGCAAAGGATAATGCTGAATTAACCGGGATTTTTGAAGCATAGGCAAGGGCAGCCCGAATAGCCCCGCCATGAGATATGACAATAATATCTTTATTTGTGTATATTCTGCTAAATTCCTCCATTTTGCAACTGACTCTTTGATGGACATCATTCATGTTTTCACCTTTGGGTGGAGTTTCTTCGGCTGAGAAGGGCCAAAAAGGATGCGCAGAAAATTTTCGGTGTTTTTCAACTGTAACATGTGATAGACCCTGCCAGGCTCCAAGATTCTGTTCCAGAAAAGCATTTTCGATTTGTAAATTCTCAGATCCATAACCCGCCTTTTGAATTTGTAAGGCCGTATCTCTTGTACGGGACAGGCTGGTAATGAACCAAAGTTGTGTCTTGGGTAATTTCTTGGCCAGAAACTGATAGTATGTTTGTTGTTTTTTTAAATGTGTAGGACAGATTGGAACATCTTTAGTACCATAAAGATAAGAACGATCCTTTTCATTAACAATTGCATGACGAATAAACCAGAAACGTGTCGTATCACCAATAGAATCAGGATGGTCTATGAAACTAAAATTATTGTTAGACATAAGCAATGATATACTTTATATAGTCAAAAAATATGGGTATTTATATCATAAATTGCAAATTGGTTTGATTTAATTATTATAAATTTTTAAGATATTTTGAAGATATTCAATAAATTTATAATATAAAATACAAAAAAATTATTTAAGGTACATTAATAATGTTGATTTTAGTCACTGGAGGATGTGGTTTTATTGGTTCAGCTGTGATTCGACATCTTATAAAAAATACGCAGCATGAAGTGGTTAATATCGATATCCTAACGTATTCGGCTTCTCTTGATAATGTGGCAGAAATAGCCGGAAATAGCCGGTATTCTTTTTGCAAAACTGATATTACTGATTTTATTTCATTAAAAAAAATATTTAATCAATTCAAGCCTGATGCAGTAATGCACCTGGCTGCAGAATCTCATGTAGATCGTTCGATTGATGGGCCAGAAGTGTTTATTCGGACCAATATTCATGGAACATATTGTTTATTACAGGCTGCTTATGAATATTGGAGAGCAATGTCAGTAGATAGACAAAGAAAATTCCGTTTCCATCACATTTCAACAGATGAAGTTTTTGGTGCTTTACAGTCTGGAGATCCCCCATTTACAGAACAAACTCCCTATGATCCGCGCAGTCCTTATTCTGCTTCAAAAGCAGCTTCAGATCATCTGGTTAGGGCTTGGTTTCATACATATGGACTTCCAACTTTTGTGACAAACACAACAAATAATTATGGCATTTGGCATTTTCCAGAAAAGTTAATCCCGTTAATGATTATCAATGCCTTGGAAGGCAAGGCTCTACCAGTTTATGGTAAGGGAGATAATATAAGAGACTGGCTGTATGTTGAAGATCATGCTGAAGCGCTTGTAAAAGCTATAGAGCTTGGAATTCCGGGAGAAACTTATGCAATTGGTGCCCAACAACCCAGAACTAATCTGGAGGTTGTGCAAACGATTTGTCATATTCTTGATGAACTGAAGCCTGATCCTCAGGGAAAATACGAGCGGTTGATTCATTTTGTAACGGATCGTCCAGGTCATGATTTTAGATATGAAATAAATCCAGTCCATGCCCAAACCGAATTAAAATGGAAAGCAAAACACAATTTTGAAGAAGGAATTCGTAAAACGATTCAATGGTATTTGAATCATGAGGATTGGTGGAAGAATATTCGTCAAAAACATTATGCTGGACAACGGTTGGGAATAAAACAATGACAAATCAGCATGAAAAATCAATAAAGGGTATATTACTGGCTGGTGGATCAGGTACAAGGTTATATCCTTTGACAGCTGTTTCCAGTAAACAGCTATTGCCTATATATGACAAACCCATGATTTATTATCCGCTGACAACATTAATGCTGGCAGGTATTCGGGAAATCATGATTATCTCTACCCCTCATGATATACCACAAATCAAAAGATTATTGGGAAACGGTTCTGATATTGGAATGAAGTTTGACTATTGTGTTCAACCCAAACCTGAAGGTATTGCACAAGCCTTTGTTTTAGCTGAAGAGTGGTTGGATGCTTCCCCTTGTGCCCTGGTGCTGGGGGATAACTTGATCTTTGCTTCACATTTAAGTCAGTTGTTGCAAAAGGCGGTTCAACGAAAATCCGGTGCAACGATATTCAGTTATCAGGTTAGTGATCCTGAACGGTATGGTGTTGTGACATTCGATGAAAATGGCAAGGTAACCCAGATTGTAGAGAAACCGAAAGATCCTCCTTCAAACTGGGCTGTGACAGGACTGTATTTTTATGATTCAAGGGTTACAGAATATGCAAAAAAAATTAAACCATCAGCACGTGGTGAATATGAAATCACGGATTTAAATAAAATTTATTTTGAAAATGACAATTTACATGTAGAGCGTCTGGGTCGGGGTTGTGCTTGGTTGGATGCCGGTATTCCCGCCAGTTTGATGCAGGCGGGAAATTTTGTGCAAATGATTCAGGCAAGACAAGGGATTTTGGTGGGATCTCCTGCTGAGGTGGCCTATCATAGAGGATTTATTAATGCGGAGCAATTACGTACAATTGCAAAAAAATTGAATAAAACAGACCTTGGGAGAATGTTGATGGATGTTGCAAACGAAGGTTTTAATCAAAAGTAATTAATTATTAAAAGTAAGAAATATTTGTCATGAAAATAGAAAAATTAGCCATTTCAGAAGTATTATTGATAACACCTCCTCGCTTTCGGGATAATCGTGGATTTTTTTCAGAAACCTATAATGCACAGCGATTAAAAGAAGTCGGGATTGATTTGCCTTTTGTGCAGGATAATCAAAGCCTTTCTGTTCAGAAAGGTGTTGTGAGGGGTTTGCATTGTCAGTTGGGCCCTTATGAACAAGGGAAGTTGGTAAGATGTACGCAAGGTTCGATTTGGGATGTGGCTATTGATGCGCGAACGGGTTCTCCGACATATGGGAAATGGGTTGCTGCGGAATTATCAGCTGACAATTGGTCTCAATTGTGGATACCACCAGGATTTTTACATGGTTTTTGTACGTTAACAGAAAACGTTATGGTACAATATAAATGTACAAATTTATATAATAAAGCCAGTGAGCGTGCTGTTTTATGGAATTGTAAAGAAATTGACATTGAATGGCCAATCGCTGTAAATGATGCGATTTTATCAGAAAAAGATATGCAAAATCCATCATTTTCAGCAGCAAAGAATTGGTTTTCATATTCATAAAAGGATAAACTGATGACAATTCTAGTAATTGGCGGGAAAAATGGACAATTGGCAGAATCTTTACGGAATTTGCATGATAAACGCTTAAAGTTCATCGGCCGTCCACAGTTTGATTTTACACAACATAATACGATATCCGGAGTTTTTGAGCAAGATAGACCTGACCTTGTTGTAAATACTGCAGCATGGACGGCTGTTGACGCGGCAGAGGATCATCGAGATGAAGCCTATTTGGTCAATAGCGATGGGCCTGCCTATTTTGCTGAATTATGTGCAGGATATAATATTCCCATGATTCATATTTCAACGGATTATGTATTTTCTGGTGAAAAGGGGACTCCCTACGTTGAAACGGATCCAATTTCTCCCGAAACAGTATATGGGGCAAGTAAGGTTGCAGGAGAGAAGGCTATTTTACAGGCCCATCCTCATGCAATTATATTGAGAACAGCTTGGGTTTATTCGGCGCACGGAAAAAATTTTGTTCGTACTATGATTAACGCGGGAGCCAAAAATCCAGCGCTTCGTGTTGTAGGGGATCAGAAGGGAAATCCAACCTGTTCTGATGATTTGGCTTGGACGATTATGAAAATAGCAGACCAGATTGTCGGTCAAAAATGGCAGGAGAATTGGAGCGGTATTTATCATGCTGTTGGAACGGGTGATGCGACTTGGTATGATTTGGCTGTATATGCATTGAGACAGGCAGAGCGTTATGGACAAAAAATGCCTTCCATTACTTCTATAAAAACTGAAGATTGGCCAACTCCTGCAAAAAGACCGCAGGATTCAAGGTTGAATACGGACAAGCTTTATAAAACTTTTGCCATACGGTTACCGGATTGGCATAAAAGTGTTGATAATGTCATTAAAAAAATTTTCTCGACATAGAATTTAAATATAAAAGTCTTGATCTTGAGGGTTAAGACTTTTTATATATGCTGAATTTATTTATGTAATGTAGCATATGTTGTGGTGGCTGAGCCGTAGCAGAAATGGCTGTTTCCAATTGAAGCGTTAGGGTTCGACTCAATAGTGATAATGGAATGGATGAATATTTCTTGGCACCATATATTGTATCACCGATAATTGGATGTCCCATAATGGAACAATGGGCTCTGGCCTGATGGGTTCTACCCGTTTGTAAATTAAGTTCAATTAAACTGCAAGTATTATCGCCTTTCAAAAATTTCCATTTTGTCAGTGCATTCTGACCCTTATTATCTTGTATCATTTTCCATTGGCCCTTTTGTGTTATTTTTAAAAGGGGGGATGTAATGATGCCGGAATATTTTTTCGGTCTACCCTGAACAATGGCCCAATAGACTTTATTTACTTTATGTTGCGCAAAACAGGCTTGGGCCTTGATTAGGGCTTGCTTGCGTAGGGCTATTAATAAACATCCTGCTGTATCCTGGTCTAAACGGTGTACTAGCCACGGCCCTTCTTTTCGTCTTGATAACAGGGGAAAAAAATTTTCGACAGAGGGAATGGAAACATTTTTATCGCTCGAATACACAGGCATTCCAGCAGGTTTGTCAATGATAATATAATAGTTATCTTGATAAAGAATTCTAAAAGGAAGCAAGGTAAAGAATCTTCCCCTTATTCTGATCTTTTAATAAGGATTTCACGTTTACCAACATGGTTGGCAGGACTGACAATCCGTTCTTTTTCCATTTGTTCAATAATTTTGGCTGCTCGATTATACCCGATGGATAAATGACGTTGAATAAATGAGGTGGAAGCCTTTCCCTCCCTTAAAACAAGATTGATTGCCTGGTTATATAATTCATCATTATTGCCGCCTGAACGTCCATTATTATCTTCCACAGGGTCAACGGTAACATCTTCAACATAAATCGGCTCACCCTGTGTGCGTAAATGCTGAACAACCCGTTCAACTTCTTCATCAGAAACAAAGGGACCATGAATGCGTTCAATACGTCCACCCGCCTGCATGAATAACATGTCTCCCTGTCCCAATAATTGTTCGGCTCCTTGTTCACCAAGAATAGTTCGGCTGTCAAATTTGCTGATTACCTGAAAAGAGATACGAGTGGGGAAATTCGCCTTAATGGTCCCGGTAATTACATCAACGGAAGGACGCTGTGTTGCCATGATAACATGTATTCCGGCAGCTCGAGCCATTTGCGCAAGACGTTGAACGGCAGCTTCGATATCTTTGCCGGCCACCATCATGAGATCAGCCATTTCATCAATGACGATAACGATATAGGGAAAATGTTCAAGGGGAATTTGCTGTTCCTCAAATGTTGGTTTACCAGTTTCAGGATCAAAGCCTGTTTGTATGCGTCTTGTCATGACCTTGCTTTGATTTTTTGCATTGGTTATGCGCTGGTTATAACCATCAATATTCCTGACTCCAAGCTGGGACATAAGACGATAACGTCTTTCCATCTCCCTTACCGCCCATTTCAAGGCAGACAAGGCTTTGTGCGGATCGGTGACAACAGGGGTCAAAAGATGGGGAATACCTTCATATACAGAAAGCTCTAGCATTTTTGGATCAATTAGGATCAAACGGCATTCATCAGGAGACAGGCGATATAATAAGGATAGAATCATGGCATTAACGCCCACTGATTTCCCTGAACCGGTAGTTCCAGCAATTAATAGATGTGGCATTTTTGCAAGATTTGCATAAATTGGCTCACCAAAAATGTTTTTCCCCAAAGCCAGACATAAACGTGCAGAATTTCTGTGCCAGTTTTCTGTATTAAGCAGTTCGGAAAAATATACAATTTCACGAATATTGTTGGGAACCTCAATTCCGATGATATTTCTGCCTGGAACGGTGGCAATGCGCACTGATATAACGGAAAGAGAGCGGGCGATATCATCGGACAGGCCAATGACACGAGCAGACCGGATACCTGGAGCCGGTTCCAATTCATATAAAGTTACTACTGGGCCATGTAGAATATTACCTATAGTGCCTTTTACCCCGTAATCATCCAAAATGGTTTCCAGCATGCGAGCATTGGCATGAAGCATTTCAGGTGTAGGTTTATTGCTTTCGTGATTTAAATTGGGTTTTAACAGGGAAAGGGAAGGAAAAGACCAACCGTTTCCTGATTGTTCTTCAAATGAGGGAGGGTGAGATTCAGATGCATTATTGGAAGATACAAAGTGTTCCTTAAGAGGTTTATGGAGCAGGGAAAAAATACCTTTATTTTTTATGGGCGTAGTTTCCCTTTTTTCATAAGGTTTGTCAGGTTGCCGGGTATCTCCATATTCTATTGATTCGGTGGGTTTTGTTAATTCTCTCAGAGGTTGCTCATTTTTATTAACTGTGGTGGATACTGTTGTTTCTTGCTTTGTTATCAAGGACTGCGATGCCGGCCGATAATTATTCTGGGCATCTTCCTGATCGTCCTCCGGGTTGAAAATAGGTGTGTTGTCTGGTGCCAGTGAAGAGGGTTTCTGTTTTTTTGCATAAGGCTGAATGGCATGGGTTGTTTCCCTGACAGAATCCTGATAGGCGGGAGGGGTATAGGTTTGTTCTTCCTTCAGGATATCTGGATTGGATTTAAAAGGCGAATGGTTGTGGGTTCGTGGAGGGACATTATAAGAATTATTGATATAATGATCAGTTTCTGGTTCGGAAGGTTTAGATTTCCTGAGTAAAGTATAATAGAAAAATTGAAAGATCTTTTTGAAAAAACCTATGATCTTTTTCCATTCCTGTTTTGACAATCCCATTGTTAGAGGGATTAACAGCAAACAAAATATGGCGCTTAAAACCCAGATCAAGATTTTTCCCATAATGCCAAGTGTATCCTGAGCCGCTATCAAAGATGTTCTCGCGATCACGTAACCAATTGATCCCCCCAATCCAGGTGGAATAACAAGCGTAGGAACTTTGTTGCCTGAAAATAGCAGGATGGTTGCCACAATTAGCGCAGCCATGACTGGTATGGCAATAATCATGGCTATAAAACGGATAATTATTCCTTTTAAATATTGAAACCGTATGATGCGCCAACCCCATGCAATAAAAACGAGCACTGGGAAAAAACTGGCTATTCCAACCCATTGAATTAAAATATCTGACAAATGGGATCCAATATAACCGAGCAAGTTGCTGGGAGGCTGGTTTGACGAGGTATTGAATGAAGGGTCATAAGGATTGTAACTGATCAATGCCAGCATAAGTAACAAGGCAAATATCCATAGAATCCAGCCGCTTGCCTGTATCAGCCTTTTACTGAATGAAGATTGAAATTTTGAAGTCGTGTTTTTTCCAATTTTATTCTGGTTAGGCACAGTAATTATCCAAATCCTTACAGGGGTTTATTTATTTTTATAGGGTTATAAAACTGAAATATACCCTTGGTTATTTTCTTTTTACCCAAAATTTTAGGCATGTATTTTTGAAATTTCGTTCAGCTAACATATGATAATTATCATTTAGCATAAGATTTTCATCTTGTGCAATTTCTGTAATGATAATGGATCGGGTGGAAAGCCAATTTTTATTTTCTAGCGTCTGGAGTGTATAAGGTATAAGGTTTTTTCGATATGGGGGATCCAAGAAAACCAGGTTGCAGGGGTGTTCAGTTATTGGCAGGGCCTGATAATCACTGTAAATTACACTATTCAAATGGCAATGACAACGGGTCAAGTTTTTTTCTAAAACCTGACGAGTTGATTTATTTTTTTCACAAAAAAAACCTTTTCTTGCCCCCCTGGACAAAGCTTCAATACCCAAGGCACCCGTTCCGGCAAAAGCATCGAGAACAAGGCTGTCCTGCAAAAAATATTGTCCTCCCCATTCTGCATGTATAAGCATGTCAAATAATGTTTGTCTTACACGATCGGCCGTTGGACGGGTTTCCAGACCAGCAGGGGGGTACAAATGTGTACCCTTATATTTACCGGCAATAATTCGCATCTATCTATTTATTTCTGGATAAAGGTATGTGTTTACCCGTTTGCTCTCTAATGACTTTTCCTGAAACCTCATCAAGACTATTTTTTGGTAATGAACCCAGCTGGAAAGGTCCATAGGCAATTCGGATTAGACGATTAACTTGTAAATCAAAATGTTGCATAACACGTCTGATTTCCCGGTTACGACCTTCCTGTAATGAAACTGTAAGCCAAGCATTCATTCCTTTTTGTGAATCGATTTTGGCAATGATTGGGGAATAGTGTATTCCTTCAACTGTAATGCCATATTTTAGCTGATCCAGTTTTGCTTGTACGATATGACCAAATACCCGGACCCGATACCGACGCACCCAGTGATTGGAGGGAAGTTCCAGCTGCCTTGCCAGGGAGCCATCGTTGGTGAGTAGTAGAAGGCCTTCACTATTTAAATCCAATCTACCTACACTGATAACACGCGGCATGTTGGGCGGGAGTGCACCGAAAACAGTGGGTCGTCCCTCTGGGTCTTTGTGGGTGGTTATCAGGCCAACAGGTTTGTGATATCGCCACAAACGAGAATGTTCTGGATAAGAAATGAGTTTTCCATTAACATAGACATTGTCATTATTCGAGACAAAGGTGGCGGGTTGGGTGATTTGCTGTTGGTTAATAAAGACTTTACCTTCCGAAACCAGTTTCTCAGCATCTCTTCTGGATGCCACACCTGCACGTGCAAGCCATTTGGCAATGCGTTCTCCTTTTGAAAATGAGAGATTGGGAGAATCAGGATCTGTTTTGGGCATAGGTTCTGGCCTTGGCAATTAGTGCTGAAAATAATTTGCGATCAGTATAATCAACAGCAAATTCAGGATGCCATTGTACACCAACAAAAAAAAACCTTGAAGGATCTTCAATTGCTTCGATAGTGTTATCTTCGGCAAGGGCACTTGGGATCCCTTTTCCTGCAGATTTTATTCCAGATTGATGAAAAGAATTTACCATCCATTTTGTTCGCTTGGTTAAAGAATATAAACAGCTTTTTGGCTGAAGTTGAATGCAGTGACTTCCTTGATAGGGAGAATTTATTTGAATATGAGGAAGGCTTTCAGGCAATTCCGTTTGAATATTTTTATATAATTCCCCTTGGAGAAAAAAGGTCATGTGACAGGCACCACCCGCAATGGCCAGAATGGGAATGTTTTTTTCCCAAGCATATTGAAGAAGATTTTGATCAAAGGGTTCATGATTTTTTGAAGAGTCGGAAAATTTATTTTTATAAAGGACAAGCCCATCCATTTTGTCAAGAATCATTGATAAATTCTTTTGATTGACTGGAAAAATACCCAACGGAATTCCACCTGCCTCAAGAACACTTGTTTTTAAGTTTCTGTCCAGAATATAGGAACAAATGTTGTGATTATCTGTAAAGGGAATTGTACCACTATCCAGCGTGATGCCAATCAAGGGTAAAGAAGAATTTGTCATACAAGAATCATGGAGGTGGTGAATGTTAAGGGAGAATAAATTGGATAGACGTTTTTAATAAGAAAAAGATATTTTTGTCAAAGTATCTTTTAACTAAAGATGAAAATAGTTCTTCTAATTGAAAGAATTGGTGATTTAGATGACATATTCTATATTCAAAATTTACTATAGAATTATAACATGTATTAATTTTAAGATATGATATCATTATATTCTAAACAATCTTACTGGAGAATGGATCAGGCTCTGCATCTTGCGAGGAAAGCATATCAGCGGGGAGAGATTCCGGTTGGAGCGCTTGTTTTGTCACCGGAAAACAAGATTGTTGCGCAGGCTTTTAATCAGGTAGAGGTGCATCAAAATCCTTTGGCGCATGCCGAAATGATCGTTTTGAAAAAAGCTTGTCTAAAAGTCAAGAGTAAACGGCTTATGGGATATAGTCTGGTCGTTACATTAGAACCCTGTCCTATGTGTGCCGCTGCTGCAATGCATGCTCGGATCGCAAGAATTGTATTTGGAGCATATGATTCAAAAGGTGGGGGAATAGAGCATGGGGCGCGTATATTTTCACACCAGCAAACGATGTATCATCCCGAAATAATAGGAGGTGTTCGGGAGCATGCCTGTCAAAAATTATTAAGAAATTTTTTTATGAATTTACGGTAAAAAATTTTTAATTTTTGCCATAATTGATCATCATATTATTTCTTAAATAATTAATTTTATGTAAAAATAAAGAAATTACGAGGAATTTTATGGATAAATATTCTAAAAAAAAGCAAACGGTTCTAGAGCTTATAAATCATGTTTGTGGAAAAAAAATTAAACAGGGTTTATTGGCTTCTTTAGTGCTGGGCAGTGCAGTCACAGGTTATAATTCAGCCCAGGCAACAGATTTGTTAAAGGATCATTCTGATGCGATCAAGCCGGTAACCTCAACGCAAAATCTGCCTAATTTTGTAAATTTAGTCAAACAGGTCAAACCTGCTGTTGTATCCATTACTTCACGGGTTGTTGTCGGAGACAATGATGATTCAATGATGGGAAATGGATTTCCCAATGGCGATGATAATATGAATCCGTTTCCGTTTCCTTTTCCCTTTCCCATGTTTCCACAACAAATGCCCAAGCAGGTGGCTGAGGCACGTGGATCAGGATTTATCATTTCGCCTGATGGTTATATCGTAACCAATAATCATGTTGTTAAAGGGGCGAAGAAAATAACGATTGCCCTGGAGACTGGTGCGAAATATCAGGCAAAAATTATTGGAAGGGATTCAAAAACAGATTTGGCGTTGTTAAAAATCCAGTCTGAAAAATCTTTGCCATTTATCCAGCTTGGAGATTCAAATGGTATTGAGCCTGGTGAATGGGTAATTGCAGTTGGAGATCCATATGGTTTGGGGGGTACCGTTACCGCAGGGATTGTATCTGCCCGGGGAAGGGATATCGGTGATACTCCTTACGATTCCTTTATCCAGGTTGATGCTCCAATCAATCGTGGAAATTCGGGAGGACCTCTTTTTTCTCAAGATGGTAAGGTTATCGGTGTTAATACAGCAATTTTATCTCCTTCAGGAGGATCAATCGGTATCGGGTTTGCCATTCCATCAAATACGGTGAAAAATGTCGTTACTCAATTGGAAAAGACAGGACATGTTACCCGTGGTTATTTAGGGGTTATGGGCCAGATGATCACACCTTCAATGGTGAAAATGTTAAAATTGCCTCCCTCTGAGCATGGTATTCCACCGAAAGGAGTTTTGATTGCATCTGTTGCAAACAATAGTCCTGCTGAAAAGGCCCAATTGAAGGTTGGGGACGTCATTCTTTCTTTGAATGATAAAAAGGTTGAAAATCCGAGGGATCTTGCCAATCAGGTTGCGGCTATTACTCCAAATACAATGATTGATCTGAATATTTTGCGAAATGGCACGCGGAAAGTTGTAAAGGTTCAGGTAGGTAATCTAAACGAGGATACCAAGAGTAAAAAAACACCAGCGCCTGCTCCTGGCAGTTTGGGTGTCTCCTTATCATTATTAACCCCTGAAATAAGGCAACAGGCTGGTATTGATGAAAAAATCAAGGGGGTAATTGTTACCTCGATTAAAAACGATTCCCCAGCTGATCATGCCGGATTGCAGAACGGTGATGTCATTGTATCCGTTAATAACCAAGATGTTGATAAACCGGAAATGGCGAACCGGTTGATTAGTTCATCTCTAAAAACAGACAAAACTGTTTTATTGAGGATTTTAAGAGATGGCCAGTCCATATTTATCGCTGTCACACTCGGAGATAATGATTAAATCGCAATGATTGTCAGCAAATTAAAAGTGATCGCAAAGTGTTGTTTCTTATTTATAAAGCGAAAAAAACACTTTTTAGAAATTGTTTATATTAATAATTCATAAACAACTTCCAAAAAAGTTAATTATTTATATAAAGGAAGTTATTCCCCTTTTATATTGACACAGGTTTTTCCATAAAAAGGGAAAATACCTGTGGTTTTATAATCAACAGAAGAAACTTTTGTTATGCCTGCCTTCTTTTTGGCAGAATCAATTGATGCATCCCCGCTTGCAACAATACCTAGTAGATTGTGGGCACAACTTGCGCCTTTTTTTGAGGTGACAGTGTGATCAGTTGCTGAAATAGGGCCTTGTACATTACTGATTAAAGCTAGTCCCACGGGTGATTTACCACCCGCACATCCGGCTAGTAATCCCGTGGTTGCTAGTAAAAAAAACAGTTTTTTCATTATAAATCCAATAATATATTAAAATAAGTACTAAAATATGTAATTATCTATCAATAAATTAATTACGGGTTTTTAATAGCGGTTCTTTTATTGAATTTCAATCATAAATATTGCATATTATAAATGTAAACATTATGAAATTATTACTGGTTTTGTACAGGATTGATCAATCAAATTGAAGATCATATATAACCGTTCATGAAATTTTATAAATAATTTATTGTTTTTTATGGCTCACCAATTTTATTTCTGTACAAATATATTTTATTTATCGTAATTTTTTCGAATATGTATTATATAAAGCCAGCCTTCATTTTTATGAATCTGCATAATGTATAATATTTCTAAAAAACTATTAAAGAAATTAAAATCCTTATTTACAGTTCATGAGCCTTTTATAGGATTTGTAGATGAATTGAGTGATTCATATGCATATGGTTGGGTATGCAATCAGGATTTTCCTAATCAGCGTTTGATTTGTGAAGCAATTTTGCAGAAGACAAATGAAATACTGGTCTCTTCTGTAGCTGATAAATTGCATTATGAAACGATTAAAGAAATTGGAGATGGGAGCTGTTATTATGCATTCTATATGAAATTCCCACGTGTACTCAGTGTGAAAGAGCATGAAAATGTTGTTATTCGAGTAAAAAATTCAAATTATAAAATACCTTTTGCATCAAATATTAGATTGGAATTTCAACCATTTGTACATATGGCAATGGATATTGTTAATAATTGTAACTTACGCTGCCCATTCTGTTTGTATGATTATACCTCGACAAATAAAACATATTTTATGAGTGAAGAGGTTATAGAGTCAGCTTTACGTTTTTTGCCTTATATTCGGAACAGTGAATTTTGGTTTTCATGTCTGCATGAACCTACTCTTCATCCCAAATTAAAGGATTATATAGAGAAGGTTCCTGAAATTTATAGAAATAAAATTTTTTTTACAACTAATCTGGCCAAGAGAATGTCAGATCAGTTTTTTAATTGGCTTGTTAATTCCGGGATAGATCATATCAATATTTCTCTTGAATCCTTTGATTCTGTAATTTATGAACAATTGAGAAAAGGTGCCAAACAATATGTTTTTTTGGAAAATATGGAGAAGTTGAAAAAAGCGGTCCTGACATCTGTTCATCCAATTAGAATACAATTTATAGTCATGGCATATCAGTCTAACTTGAAAGAATTGCCAGATTTATTTAATAGGCTTGTTAAGGATTATAATGCTTCTAAAGTGGAAATTCGCAATACATTCGATACCCCTTATCTTTCAAAGGATTTCAAAGAGAGAGAATTTTTAAATGATAGTGATTGGGTGAATTTAAGAAGGTTGTGTAAGACCTTGCCAAATAATGACAAGTTATTTTTTTTACAGGATCTTCAGGTTGAAGAGGCAGATCAAAGGAAAATATCAGTAAACAGATTTGTCGGTCAATTTATGCTTAGATTATCATGGGATGGTCATCTAAAGGTATTTGTTGAGGCCTATTCAAATATACAGGGAAAAAAAGTGGAGAGAAATATCTTTGAAACTAATATAAAAGATATTATTAATATTCATGATTTTTATGATCAGTTAATTGAAATAAGTAATAATATGATAATAAAAAAATAAATTATATCAATTTGATGAATAGTTTTATTTATGATTATCAAATTATTATTAATATTTTGAATGATTTATTTATAGGATTGATTCAATAAATTGTATGAACAAGGTAAATGAATGATCAATTCAATTATGATGGTCAGTATAGGTGGGGCCTTGGGCTGTCTGTTGCGCTGGTGGTTGGGGATTGCCTTGAACGCTTTTTTTCCTTATTTGCCCCTTGGAACTTTGGCTGCCAATTGTCTTGCTGGTTATTTTATTGGTATTGCCGTGGCAATTTTTGTGGTAATTCCAGTCCTGCTACCATGGCGCCTCTTCATTATTACGGGTTTTTTGGGTGGTTTATCAACCTTTTCATCTTTTTCTGCAGAAGTTGTTCTTTCCATGCAAGAAGGGCGTTTTATGTGGGCAGGAATTATAGTGTTTACGCATCTTATTTGTTCAATAGGATTGACCATTCTCGGAATTGCAACGGTTTATATGATGAGATCTTGTTTTCATTGATTGTTTTGCATTCATTTTGTTTACTTCAACTCATTCGTATGATTAGGTAGATTTACTTGAATGGGAAAGCGCAATAGAAGGATAAATTTAAATGAAAAAAATTATTGTAATGATTTTCGGTATGGGGTTATTGGGGGCAGGAATAAATTCAGCTTTTGCCCAAGATTCAAAAAGTAAAGCTCCTTTTGATGAATCAATATGGCGTGTTGAACATTTAAGTCATCAAAAAACATTTATTAAATCCTATCAAAATGATCAGAAATTCACATATTTAAGTTTTAATCCTTATACACATCGAATTAATGGAAGTGGTTTATGTAATAAATTTCTTGGATTTTTTCAAAACAATGGAAACCAAATTACAATCAGTAAAATTGAACGTCAGCAAAATACCTGTTTGGATCCCCAGGTTAATGCGCAGGATGAATTTTTCTTTGACAAGTTAAAATTGGTTAAATCAGTTTCCATTGGTGGAAAATATCTAAGGTTGCTTGATGAAAATAATAAGATATTAATAACCGCAAAATATTTTAAATAATGATAACAAAAGGATGAATGGGTGATTATTTATTCGAATGAGGCAGAGGATCTTAACACGCCAACAGGCTTGATGCGTTGTCATATTTTCCGACCTGTCAAAGAGGGAAAATATACGGCGATCATATTTTACTCCGAAATTTATCAGGTAACTCAGCCAATTCGTCGTTTGGCATCTTATATAGCGGGGCAGGGTTATATTGTTATTGTTCCAGAAGTCTATCATGAATATGAAAATCCAGGTGTTGCCTTGGAATATGATAAGGAAGGGACGGATCGGGGTAACTGTTTGAAATTTGAAAAACCTGTTTCAGCTTATGATTCCGATACGACGTCAGTTATTGAATGGTTAAAAACCTATCCTTATTCTAATGGCAAGATTGGATCAATGGGGGTATGTCTAGGAGGGCATTTAGCGTTAAGAGCTGCCCTGAATCCTGAAATATCAGCAGCTGTCTGTTTTTATGCCACCAATGTGCATGATGCCACCCTTGGTAAGGGGCAAAGGGATGATACCTTGAAACGATTTAAGGATATCAAGGGAAAGGTTATGTTTACGTGGGGCAAACAGGATCCCCATATCCCTTTTGCGGGTCGGCAATTGATTCGTGAAGCCCTGGAAAAAGCAGAGGTTCAGTACGAATGGCATGAATTCAATGCCCAGCACGCTTTTTTAAGGGATGAAGGGCCACGCTATGATCCCGCCCTGTTTCAAACCTGTATGGGGCTTGTCATTCGGTTTTTAAGGGATTCTTTTTAGATTGCTGTCGATAAAGTAACGTATGAATGATATTTAAATTTACGTTACTTTAATTTTTAATATTATTTTTCCTCTTTGAGGTATGCCTCAACGGGGCCGTTGAGTTTCATGCTCATGGGCTTGCCACTGCGTGTCAATGTATTGCCGATGGATACCTTGACCCATTGTTCGCTCAGACAATATTCAATAACATTATCTTTTTCCACTCCTTTAAAGCGAATACCAACTCCACGGTTTAAAAGCTCTTCATTATAGTATGGGCTTTGTGGATCGGCAGAAAGGCGATCGGGAAGCACGTCTGACATTTTTAGGTTTCCTTGTTGTGATTTTAGCGATAAGTTTTTAACTTATTACAAAAAAATGATTCGGCCTGACAAGCAATTTTGCTATTGAAGATTTTAATGGCTGAAAAGGGCATGAACAGATGGAGATAATAAAGTGCGTGGATTTGGCATGAACAGATGGAATAGGTTGTTAGTAAATACGATATTGTTTCATGTCGGAATGATCGGTTGTGCAGGAACTTTTTTTCCAGGTCTTGCCCAGGAAAGTCAAACTTTAAACAATCAAGTTCTCATGCGTTATCCAACTTTACATGGGAATAAAATTGTTTTTTCGGCACGGGGTAATCTTTGGCAGGTTTCAAAATCAGGTGGAACGGCCGTTCGGTTGACTTCCGAACAGGGTGAGGATTTGATGCCGAGATTTTCACCGGATGGTCAATGGCTAGCTTTTACAGGAAGCTATCAAGGCAATAGAGACGTCTATCTCATGCCCGCTGCGGGTGGAGAGGTCAAACGATTAACCTATCATTCTGACATTGTTGCTTCTGCACCGGAACGTTGGGGGCCTGATAATATGGTTGTCACCTGGACACCGGATTCGAAATCAATCGTATTTTTATCTCGTCGCAATGCGTGGAACAGCTGGATGAGTTTGCCTTTTTCCGTATCCATAAAAGGTGGTCTGCCAAAAGCGCTTCCCCTGGATCGTTCTGGATTTTTAAGTTATGATTGTGATGGAAAAAAAATTGCTTATACCCGTATCTATCGTGATTTTCGAACCTGGAAACGTTATGATGGTGGTCTGGCACAGGATATTTATATTTATGATTTTGATACAAAAAAACTGGAACAAATAACTCATTGGAAAGGCACAGATACCATTCCGATGTGGTATCAGGACAAAATTTATTTTTTATCTGACAGGGATGCCAATCGACGCGTTAATTTATGGGTTTATGACAAAACGACAGGAAAAAAACGCCAGGTAACGCATTTTACCGATTATGATATTGATTTTCCGTCATTGGGTGATCAAGGCATTGTCTTTCAACAGGGCGGTCATTTATACGTGCTTGATCTTCCATCGGAGCACCTGCATGAAATCCATGTTATTGTACCGGATGATGGTATAAAAATCATGCGTCGTCATGTGTCTTTGACTGATGATGTACGTAAAACTGATTCTGCCCAACAACCTGATTTCTCGATTGCTCCAAATGGAAAACGGGCCGCTTTTGCCGCAAGGGGAAATATATTCACCGTTCCTGTTGAAAATGGAGCTATCCGAAATTTGATTAATGCAAGTAATGTAGATGCAGATCATCCCGTCTGGTCACCGGATGGGAAATGGATCGCCTATACAACAGATAGTGATGGTGAACAGAATATTGCCGTTCGTCCATCTCTGGGGGGTGCCGAACGGCTTTTAACCCATTTCAAGTCAGGTTATTATTATGCTCCGCATTTTTCTCCGGATGGAAAACAGCTTGCCTTTTCAGATGGCAACCATAATTTATGGACAGTTGATTTTGAGGGTAAATCCGTAAAAAAAATTGCTACCGATATTCATGCGGAAATACATGATTTTAGTTTTTCTCCTGACAGTCATTGGTTGGTTTATAGTTTAACGCAATCCAATCAGCAACGGGCAATTTGGGCTTATAACTTTGCTACGAATAAGATTGTTCAGCTAACATCCGGAAACAATAATGATTATTTGCCATTATTTTCTGCTGATGGAAAATATTTATATTTTGTTTCCAATCGTCATGAAAATACTGTTTTTGCTGACAATGAAATGAACGCCCTGACGGTTAAAAGCGCGGGAATATATGTGGCAACCCTACGGGTTGCAACCCCATCCTTATTCGCCCCTCGTTCTGATGAGGGAATTGTAGATAAAGATAGGGTTATAAGAGAGAAGGATGGAAAAACGATCTCTTCAATTCAGATCGATGAAAAAGGATTGGAAGATCGAATTGTTCCCCTACCAATTGAAGGTGGCATGATTACAGATATGCAGATTGCAGGGGATAAGGTTTATTACTTGATGAGTCCTCCACAAACGATTTCTAGTGAATTTCCGGGTGAAAAACCTGCGTTGCATATTTATGACGTTAAACAGAGAAAAGATACCATAATTGAACAGGGTATTCAGAATTATAGTCTTTCGTATGACGGTCAGAAATTTTTATATAACAAGAATAATCGGTGGGTTATTAGTGACGCCAAGGAAAAACATACGGAAGATAAATCATTAAAGCTTGAATCCTTAACAAGTTTTGTCATTCCGTCTGAAGAGTGGCGGGAAATGTTTGATAATGCCTGGCGTTTACAGCGTGATCTTTTCGTTAATCCTCAAATGAATGGACAGAACTGGCATGAAATTCATGATCGTTATGCCAAATTATTGCCATTGGCTGGATCAAGATCGGATATCAATTATCTTATTGGTCAGATGGTTGGAGAAATCGGTAATTCACATACATATGTTGGAGGTGGAGATCAACAGAATTTGACAAAAAAAGTTCCCACAGTCTTATTGGGGGTTGACTTTGCCTATGATGCACAGAAGCAGCGTTATTATTTGGCAAAAATATATTCCGGAGATAATAGCCGCAAAGCCTATCGCAGTCCTTTATCTGAACCAGGATTTAATATTCATGCAGGTGATTATCTGTTAACGGTAAATGGTCAAGAGGTAAAGAGTGATACCAACCCTTACCGGTTTTTTGTCGGGCTCGAAAATCCTGTCCAACTCTCTTTTGAGGATCGGCAATCAAAAGCCGTGAAAAATGTAACAGTCAATACGATTAAAAGTGAACTGTCATTAAGAGAGAAAGACTGGATTGAACATAATCGTCGACTGGTTGATCGTTTATCAGGTGGGAAAATAGCCTATATCTATCTTTCAGATATGGAAGAGCTTGGATTGCAGCAGTTTATCCGTCAGTTTTATGCCCAGCTGGATAGACAGGCAGTTATTATTGATGATCGCTGGAACGGTGGCGGTTTTATCGATGAAATTCTTCTTGAGCGTTTGAGGAGAATCTTGGTGGGAATGACCACAAACCGTGAAAAAATGGCGCATTCCTTGCCTGAACAGTTGATTGTTGGACCTAAGGTCACGTTAATCAACCAGTATTCTGCATCTGATGGTGATATCTTTCCTTATTATTTTCGTAAATATGGTTTGGGTAAACTGATTGGCAAGCGAACCTGGGGTGGCGTACGTGGTATTCGCGGTTTTTGGCCGCTTAGGGATGGAGGATATATTACTATTCCAGAAGAAAGCTTGTATGGATTACAATCAGAATGGATTATTGAAAATCACGGGGTCGATCCAGATATTGAAATTGAGAATACTCCAGATGAATTACAGCATGGGCATGATAGACAATTGGAAACGGCAATAGATTATTTGCTAAAAGAGTTAAGGGATCATCCTGTATCTATGCCTCAGTCTCCTTCCTGGAAAACCGCTTATCCTGAGAACGGTATCCCCTTTAACAGGAAATAGGGTTCAAACTGTATGGTATCTTAATATAAGCCATACAGTTATCATTTTTAGAGTTTATATAAGCAGTAAGAAGAGATAACAGCCGTCACATTGATTTTTGAACATTCAAAATGTTGAAAGATCGTTAGTCTTTTAAAAAAGTTTGATGCAGTTTAATAATCTGGTATCCGGAAGCCAAAGTACAATGATCCAATTTTTTACCTTGTTGTACGGGACATTGATACCAATGATAATTTTTATAAAATAACCCATAACCATCTTCTATATTGCAGGATTTTTCTAAACTACCTGCAACTATTGGACATTTTTTATATATATTTTGTTTATTTATGAAAAAATAACCATCAGCAGGGGCGCAGTTGATAGTAACAACACCATTTTCCAGCCAGCATCGTTTATATTGGGCGACAGCTTTACAGGTAAACAGGATATTTAGGCTAATTCCAGCAATTATGGTTACAGCCAAAGAGCGCAGATGAAAGATCATTTATCTTTCCAGTTGAGATTAATAGGTAAGTGATCGCAGTCATTATTGTAAGGACTGGTTTTAACCATTTTATAGGGCTATAGTTTTTTTTGAAAGATTTGAAAGAATAAATTTAAAAGGGCTTTCAAAATGAGTAAAAAACAAAATAAATTAATTTTTATGGCCTGCTGCACTGCCTTGTTATTATCGACTGGTACAGCTAAAGCAATCGGTTTAAAGTTTTCCAATCCTCAGCCACATCAGAAAATTAAGGCCGGGAATCAAGAAATTCATTTGGTTTATGACCATGAATTTGATCCTTTCCGCAGTCGTTTGTTGTTGATAAATCAATCTGGACAACCTGATTTGATTCCCGCAACAACCGCTTTAAATCACAGGGAAGTTAAAACATCATATCCGTTAAAAGCGGGGCAATATATCTTGCAATGGCATGTTTGGAATTGGAAAGGGGAGGAAAGTACAGGTGAAATTCCTTTTGAGGCTGTTAATCCCTGATTTTGTTCATTCTATTGCCAATCGTAAACCTGCCCCAGCAGCAAGTGGGCAAAAAGGTAGAGCAATAGCAAAACATGCCCCGAGTAATTGAAGATTGGGTAGGAATGCGAGATTATTTAATTTTGCATCAATAAGCATGGTGCCAAAAATAAGGACGGGGGTTAACAAGGGAAAAGTTAATAAAGGGAGCAAAAAAGAGTTTTTCTTGGCTCCAAGGGCAATAGAATTTGTCATTCCCCCAACAAGAGATTGACAGGCGGTTCCAAGTGAAAGGCTGATAATAAAAATGGGCAGGATTGATATGGGCAAGTTATATAAAATTGTTAAGGGGATACTGGCGCAGAGAAGAGGGATCCCTGTACATAACCAGTGACCTGTCATTTTGGTGAAAGCCAAGGTAGAGGGAGATATTCCAAGCAAAAAAAATTGATCCAGGGACCCATCCTCATAATCTTGCTGGAATATGCGTTCCATAGGCAACAAAGCGGCCAACAGGGCGCAAACCCACAAAATGGCAGGGGCTATTTGCTGAAGTCTTTGAGGTTCTGGTCCAAGCGCAAGCGGGAAAAGAGTCGCTGTCAAAATAAAAAACAAGATTGTTCCAACGGTATCACTGGCATGCCGGAAAGAAAGCAATATTTCTCGTTGTAAAAGAAGAATGAAAGGCATGGGAATGATATCTTAATGTAAGGAAGGGAGTGAAAGATTAAGAGATCTTGCGTTGATCAACGGAAGATCTGTATGTGTACTGACTAAAATCATGCCACCATTTTTTTGAAAAGAGGCAAATATTTCAGCAAGATTGATCATGTTTTCTCTATCCAATCCAACGGTTGGTTCATCTAGCAACCAAATTGTTGCAGGTTTAAGCAAAATGCGGGCCAAGGCTGTGCGACGTTTTTGACCAGCGGATAATAATCGAACGGGAGTATCAATTAAATGGTATAAATTAAATTTTTTCAAACAATCGTGAAGATTGGTTTTGTAAAATTTTGAATATAACTGCAGGTTCTCTCTCACAGTCATAATCGGTTTTAAGGCGTTTGAATGACCCAACCAAGCAATAGTTTGAAGATAATTTTCATAAATTTCATGATGTTCAAAGATATTTCTGGAGTTCCATAAAACATTGCCTGAATCTGGTTTTCTGAACCCTGCGAGAATTCTTAATAACGTACTTTTGCCAACGCCATTTGGACCATGGATACAGAGACTTTCCCCTGCAGATAGAGAAAAATTGATATTGTTCAGGACCAGTTTTTCATTTCGAAATGTGGTTAGATTGACAATAGATACGGTCATGAAAAGGGTTTCAAAAATGATTTTAAGTTACAAAAGTACACTGTTTAGTGAAATTGTAAAAGCCCATGAATAATTGCTTTTATGATATTCAAGATATAATAAGTATAGTGTAATTGGCGAGATAACAAATATAAAATGTTGTTTATACACGATTATCTAACGACATAATTTAAGGATATCATTATGAAACTGATTGGTCAGGATAATTTAAAAACATGTAAAACGTTGGAAGTCGATGGAAAAACCTATCATTATTTTTCACTGGTTGAAGCAGAGAAAAAATTGGGTAATTTTCGTCGTTTACCAAATACCTTAAAAGTATTGCTGGAAAATGTTTTACGCTTTGAAAATGGTCAATCTTTTACGGTAGACAATGCCAAGGCAATTATAGAATGGCAAAAGAATCATCATAGCCAGTCCGAAGTGCCTTTTCGTCCTTCCCGTATTTTGATGCAGGATTTTACAGGGGTTCCAGCTGTTGTCGATTTGGCTGCCATGCGTGAAGGAATGACCCAGTTAAAAGGTGATCCGCAAAAGGTTAATCCACTAATTCCAGTAAATCTGGTGATTGATCATTCTGTAATGGTCGATAAATTTGGATCTGATGCGGCACTGAAAGAAAATATAACGCTTGAATTTGAACGAAACGCTGAGCGGTATGCTTTCCTTCGTTGGGGACAAGAAGCGTTCAAAGGTTTTTCCGTTGTTCCACCTGATACTGGAATTTGTCATCAGGTTAATTTGGAACATATTGCCAAGGTTGTTTGGCTTCGTGATGAAGATGGAAAAACCTATGCCTATCCAGACACTCTTTTTGGAACAGATTCTCATACAACAATGGTCAACGGATTGGGTGTTCTTGGCTGGGGTGTTGGAGGTATCGAAGCTGAAGCAGCCATGTTGGGGCAACCGATTACAATGTTAATACCGGATGTTATCGGCTTCCGGTTAACAGGAAAATTGGCAAAGGGTGTAACTGCAACAGATCTTGTTCTGACAATTACACAGATGTTACGTAAGAAGGGTGTTGTTGGCAAGTTTGTTGAATTTTATGGTCCGGCTTTGGATCATTTACCACTTTATACACGAGCTACAATTGCAAACATGGCACCTGAATATGGTGCAACATGTGGGTTTTTCCCGGTTGACCAGCAAGCTTTGGATTACCTCAAATTAACCGGTCGTGACGATCATCAGATTAAGTTGGTGGAAGCTTACCTTAAAGCACAGGGTATGTTCCGTGAAGCGAATGCGGAAGAACCAGAATTTACTGATACTTTGGAACTGGATATTGGTAACGTTGTTCCCTCTATTTCAGGACCTCGTCGTCCACAAGATCGTATCAGCCTCAGCGATGCAACCTCTGCATTCGTCAAAGAGCTGTCTTCAGGATTCCATGTTGAAGGTAAAGATCAAGATGCCGCTTGTGCTGTTGCCGGTAAAGATTTCAAACTCGAACATGGTTCAGTTGTAATTGCGGCAATTACTTCATGCACCAATACCTCTAATACGGAAGTGATGATTGCTGCTGGTTTATTGGCAAAAAAAGCACACGCTTTGGGATTGAAGCGGAAGCCTTGGGTTAAAACGTCTCTTGCACCTGGTTCAAAAGTTGTTACTGAATATTTGGAAAAGGCCGGGTTAATTCCATCTCTTGATGCGCTTGGATTCAATATTGTTGGATATGGTTGTACAACCTGTATCGGAAATTCTGGTCCTCTGGCACCAGAAATTGTTGACACTATCGAAAATAACAATTTGGTGGCAACAGCAGTTCTTTCGGGAAACCGTAACTTTGAGGGACGTATTTCTCCAAACGTTCGCGCAAACTATCTGGCAAGTCCACCGTTGGTAGTCGCTTATGCTTTATTGGGAACCTTGCGTAAGGATATTACAAAGGATCCTATTGGTGTTTCCAAGGATGGTAAGGAAATTTATCTACATGATATTTGGCCTTCAACAGAGGAAATCAAAGAGGTAATGGCAGCAGCGATTACGCGTGAAGAATTCCGTAAGGGATATGATAATATCAGTAAAGGTACGGTTGAATGGCAGAGATTGGCTGTGGCAACTGGATCTCAGACTTATGATTGGGATTCAAAATCAACCTATGTTCGTAATCCTCCCTATTTTGAAGGAATGAAGCAGCATCCTGAAGCCCGTCATGATATTAAAGGGGCAAGAATATTGGCGTTATTAGGGGATAATGTTACAACAGATCATATATCTCCAGCTGGTTCCATTCGTAAAGATTCCCCTGCTGGCAGATATTTGACTGAACATGGAGTCAGGGTGGAGGACTTTAACTCGTATGGTTCACGTCGTGGTAATCATGAGGTCATGATGCGTGGCACTTTTGCCAATATCCGTATTCGTAATGAAATGGTTCCAGGAGTTGAAGGTGGATATAGCAAGCATTATCCTGATGGTAAGGAAGGGGCAATCTATGATGTTGCCATGGAATACCAAAAAGAAAATACACCATTGGTTGTTTTTGGCGGTAAAGAATACGGAATGGGTTCCTCCCGTGACTGGGCGGCAAAAGGTACGACGTTGTTGGGAGTAAAAGCCGTTATTGCTGAAAGTTTTGAACGTATTCATCGTTCTAATCTTGTTGGAATGGGTGTATTGCCACTCTTATTTGAAGAGGGTACAACACGTAAAACGTTGGGATTGAAGGGTGATGAAAAAATCGATATTTTGGGTATCGAAACTTTAAAACCGCGTCAAAAAATGATTATGAGAATAACTCGCAATGATGGTTCACATCAGGATATTCCTGTGATCTGTCGTGTTGATACACAAGAAGAGGTAGAATATTATCGTAATGGTGGCATTTTGCCTTATGTTCTCAGACTAATGGCCTAAGTCTTAAAATCTGTTTTAAAGTGTAAGTGACCTGTTTATTTGTTAAACAGGTCACTTTTCATTTGTAATATATCCAAACATAACGTGTCATTATCATGGAATTATAAATATTTGGATTTGTTACTTGTAAAGCATTTATAAGATTGTTAAATTAATACAAAATTGTCTTCCGTTAGATGTGGGGGGTGGCCTTAGTCGGCCGCCTTTTTTATTTTGGAATCCGTAGAAAATATTTCTGATGTACGTATTGAACAACGTGTTATCGCTTTGATTGAACCCATTTTGATTAATATGGGATATGAGTTGGTTAGAGTGGCTTTGTTGGGCAAACAAGCTTTGACCTTACAGATTATGGTGGATCGGGCTGATGGTAGTCTGATTAATGTTGAGGATTGTGAACAGATCAGTCACGCTGTAAGTGCTGTAATGGATGTTCATGATCCTATGGAAGGTGCCTGGACATTGGAGGTTTCCTCCGCCGGAATCGATCGTCCCTTGGTGCGCGTAAAAGATTGGAACCGTTTTGCGGGTCATCTTGCCAAAGTGGAAATGATGATTCCAATTGAAGGCAGAAGACGGTTTTCCGGGATTGCCCTGGGAGCGGATGAACAGAATGCGCGTATGCGTTTAGATACAGGTTCTGAAATTGAATTGCCTTTATCAGAAATACGCAAGGCTAAATTGGTGCTGACTGATTCTTTAATTGATGCATGCAGTCATATGGTCAATGCTTTATCTGGGTCGGAAACCGAATAAAGTATAAGTGAAAATAAAATCAAAACCGGTTTAATCCGGTACAATAGATTGTGAGGTTAAAATGGATACGTCTGTTGCTCGTCCTGAATTGTTATTGGTTGCTGATGCTGTTGCACGTGAAAAAGCCATTAGCCGGGAAGAGATTCTCGAAGCGATGGAACAGGCCATTCAAAAGGCTGGACGCGCTAAATATGGTCATGAAAAAGACATTCGTGCGATAATTGATCGTAAGACGGGAGAGGTGCGCCTTTCCCGATGGACAGAAGTCGTGGAGGAAGTTGAAAATGAGGCTTCACAAATTCCATATAAAATTGCGCTCAAGATACAGCCTGATATTAAGATTGGTGAATATCTTATTGATCCATTGCCACCCATAGATTTTGGCCGTATCGCTGCACAGACTGCAAAGCAGGTTATCGTGCAACGTGTTCGTGAATGTGAACGGAATCGTCAATATGAGGATTTTAAGGACCGTATTGGTGAAATTGTGAATGGAACAGTGAAACGAACTGAATATGGTAATCTGTTGGTGGAAATTGGTAGTGTCGAAGCTTTGTTAAGGCGTGATGAATTGATTCCAAGAGAAAACTTTCGGAATTCAGAGCGTGTAAGAGCCTATATTTGTGATGTCCGTAAGGAGCCACGTGGTCCACAGATCTTTTTATCTAGGACGCACCCCGCATTTTTGGCGAAATTGTTTGCACAAGAAGTGCCTGAAATCTATGATGGTATTATCGAGATTAAGGCAGTCGCCAGAGATCCGGGTTCTCGAGCGAAAATGGCTGTTATTTCAAAAGACAGTACCATTGATCCTGTTGGTGCTTGTGTTGGAGTCAGGGGGTCTCGTGTACAAGCTGTAGTACAGGAATTGCAAGGGGAAAAAATTGATATCATTCCTTGGAGCGGTCAGGCGGCCACCTTTGTCGTGAATGCCTTGGCACCGGCGGAAGTTACAAAAGTTGTCATGGATGAGGAAGCTGGGCGTGTGGAGGTTGTGGTTCCAGATGATCAATTGAGTTTAGCTATTGGACGTCGTGGACAAAATGTTCGTTTGGCCAGTCAATTGACACGATGGGACATTGATATTCTGACCGAAACAGAAGAATCAGATCGTAGACAAGAAGAATTCCGTCGCAGATCCGCTATTTTTGCCGAAGAGCTGGATGTTGATGATGTGATTGCCGGCCTGTTGGTTACAGAAGGTTTTCATACTATTGAGGAGCTTGCTTTTGCCGATCCCCAGGAATTGGCTGAAATTGAAGGTTTTGATGCAAATATCGCGCAAGAGCTTGTCCAGAGGGCAGAAGAATGTTTGGAAAAACAACATCGTTCTCTGGATGAGAAAAGGCAGGCTCTTGGGGTTTCGGATGAGCTTGTGGAACTTGATTGCTTTACACAACAAATGTTGATCTTATTGGGTGAAAAAGGGGTGAAAACGCTCGATGATTTAGCTGACCTTGCCAGTGATGAACTGATCGAGATTCTTGGTGCAGATGCAATTGATGAAGAAACAGCCAATGCAATTATTATGCAGGCTAGAGAACATTGGTTTGAAGAAGAGGGAAGCGAGGAAAGTCAAGATAAAGAATAAAATTTGATAATGATATTTAAATGATTAGGCTTCATGGGAGGCCTAATCATTTTGATTTATTATTTTCTTTTAATTTTGAATAGTTTACGCTAATGAATAAAAGGCCTGATAGCTCGGCGAATCGTCAACGTTTCTGTGTGGTTACAAGGGAAAGAGATGATCCTGAAAATTTAATTCGTTTTGTTTTGTCGCCAGATGGATATATTGTTCCAGATTTGACAGAACGGCTTCCTGGAAGAGGGATGTGGTTAAAAGCCGATAAAAATATCATACATAAGGCGATAGCAATGCGTTCGTTCTCACGTGCAATGCAATGTCAGGTTACGGTTCCGGAAAATTTGGTGTCAATAATTAGGGATGGTTTGCGGAATAAAATTAAGGATACATTTGGTTTTGCGAGACGTGCTGGACAGATTACGTACGGTTTTGTAAAAGTAAGAGAAAAGATTTCTCAGAATATTGCTGGATTGATTATACAGGCTATAGATGGTAGTGAAGAAGAAAAAAAGCGTATATTATCAGGAACGGGTCTTTTACCTGTCATGGCAGTTTTTACGGCAAAAGAATTAGGAATGATTTTTGGTCGAGAATATATAGTTCATGCAGCAATTTACAAGGGACCGTTTGTAAAACAAATTCTTTTTGATAATAAACGGTTATCAGGAATAATAAATTAGGGTATAAATCGATGGAATAAGTCAACCCATCGAAAATGGATTTAAGAACAGGCAGGTATATGAGCGAAGGCAACGATCAAGAACAAGGACAGGGTAAAAAACGTTTATCTTTACGTTCATCAGTAAAAAGGGACGTGGGGCAGACTGTCGATGCCGGATCTATTAGGCAAAGTTTTAGCCATGGACGCAGCAAGGTTGTCCAGGTTGAAGTACGTAAAAAGCGTAGTGCGCCTGGCAGTAAGGAAAAACAGGTTAATAGTGTCCGTAAACCTGCGGCAAAAAAAGCATCTGCTGGTTCGAGTAAACGCTCCTTGACAGCTGCAGAATTAGCCATCAGACAGCGTGTTCTGGAAGAACAAAAGCTTGAACAGCAGCGTAAAAATCTTGAACGTCAAGAACAGGAAAAAATATCTATTCTTTCAGAAGCGGAGAGATTACGTAAAAAACAGGAAGAAGAGAAAGTTCTAGCCAAGGCTCAGGCAGAGGCTGAAAAGGCTGCGCAGGAAGAAGGCAAAGAAACTGTTGAGCAGGGAAAAATTGCTGTATCTGAGACAGAAGAAGAATCTAAAAAAACTATAAAATCCAAAAAAACGAAAACTGCATCTGAACCTCCATTACGTCGGGTCAAGGTTTCCAAGGTTCCTATTCCTGGTGAAATTACCTTGGCACCAGAACCTGTTCCTGTGGAACCTTTGGCAAAAAGGGCTATTTTGCCTGAAAAACCTGTGGTAAGTGAGTCTGTTAAGAATGGAGAATCCGTTTCTGGTAAAACCTCAGTAAAAAATTCAAGTGAATCTGTTCTTAATGTCAAAACATCTGAAAAAGACGGAAAAATAAATAAGAAATCTGTTGAATCTTTACGCAGGATTAATGTTCAGGATGATATGGATTCTGATGAAGGGGAAGGTCGTCGTGGTTCATCCCGTCGTGGAAGCGGTGTAAATCGTAAAAGCAGTAGTCGAAACAAGGGGGATGGTCGACGTTCTGGTAAAATAGATATTCAGGCAGCGATTGAGGGCGAGGATGATAATAAAGTTCGTTCATTGGCTTCGGTACGTCGTCAAAGAGAACGTGAACGCCGTCAAGCAGAGTTGGAGAAATTACGTACGGATCAGGTAAAGGTTGTTCGTGATGTCACTCTTCCAGAAACAATTACCGTACAAGAACTTGCCAATCGTATGGCGACACGCCAAGGAGTCGTTATTAAAGCCCTGATGAAAATGGGTGTGATGGCAACAGTTAATCAGTCATTGGATGCAGACACGGCCGAATTGATTATCGAGGAATTTGGTCATCGTGTGCATAGGGTTGCCGATAGTGATGTTGAACTTGGTATTGAAGGTGTAGAGGATAAGGATGAGGATAAATTGCCTCGTCCACCTGTTGTAGCGGTGATGGGACATGTTGATCATGGTAAAACCTCTTTGCTGGATGCTCTGCGGACAACGGATATTGCGCATAAGGAGGCTGGTGGGATTACCCAGCATATTGGTGCCTATCAGGTTAGAATGCAGTCAGGTGCTAAAATCACCTTTTTAGATACGCCTGGTCATGAGGCATTCACGGCGATGCGTTCCAGGGGAGCGTCAGTGACAGATATCGTGGTGCTTGTTGTTGCTGCGGATGATGGGGTCATGCCTCAGACAATTGAGGCAATTAAACATGCTAAAGCTGCAAATGTTCCAATTATTGTCGCCATTAATAAATGTGATTTACCTGGAGCCAATTCTGACCGTGTAAGACAGGAGCTTTTGAATCATGAAATCGTCGTTGAGAAAATGGGGGGTGATACTCAGGATGTTGAAGTTTCGGCTAAAAAACATATCGGTTTGGACAAACTGGAAGAAGCAATCATTTTGCTGGCTGAATTGTTGGAATTAAAAGCAAACCCGAATAGAGTGGCAGAGGGTGCTGTTATTGAAAGCCGTTTGGACAAGGGACGTGGACCTGTTGCGACTTTATTGGTTCAGAAAGGAACCTTGAATAAAGGAGATGTTATTGTCGCTGGTTCTGAATGGGGTCGTGTTCGTGCGATGCTGGATGATAAAAGCAAGAATATGAAAAAAGCTGGACCTTCCACACCCGTAGAGCTTTTGGGTTTAACGGGTGTACCTCGTGCTGGTGAGCCTTTTGTTGTTGTGGATAATGAAAGTAAAGCTCGTGAAATTTCTGAATTTAGGCAACGTAAGGCTCGTGAAAAACAGGCGGCGGTTAGAATGGCTGCACGTGGAACCTTGGATCAGATGCTTGCGCGTATTCAAGCAAATGAGCAAAAAGAAATTGCTGTCTTAATCAAGGCTGATGTTCAGGGATCTGCTGAGGCTATTCAGGCAACAGTTCAGAAACTTGAACATGAGGAAATTAAAGTTCGCGTTTTATCCGCAACAGTTGGTCAGATTACGGAAAGTGATGTTCAACTTGCCAAAGCATCACAGGCTATCATTATCGCTTTTAATGTAAGGGCAACAACGCAGGCTAGAGAACTTGCACAGCATGAAGGTGTTGATATTCATTATTATTCAATTATTTATCAGGTGGTTGATGATATTGAACAGATTATTAAAGGACGTATTGCACCAAAACAGCGTGAGAAATTCTTAGGTTATGCAGAAATTCGTAAAGTCTTTACCATCAGTAAAACTGGTAAGGTTGCAGGATGTTACGTAACACAGGGTGTGGTCCGTCGAGGCTGCGGTGTTCGGTTGTTGCGTGATAATGTTGTTATTCATCAGGGTAATTTAAGCCAGCTTAAACGTTTCAAGGATGATGTCAAAGAAGTGGCACATGATTATGAATGTGGACTTTCTTTTTCAGGATACAATGACTTGCGAGAGGGAGACGTTGTTGAATGTTATGAAATTGAAACAGTACAGGCTTGATGGATAAATTTATAGTAACTGGGAAGGATTTTTTGAAAAAGGATTCAAAAGGCCCTTCTCAACGGCAATTGCGCGTTGCTGAAGAAATCAGGCATATTTTGGCAGATTTATTCATCCGGATCGAATTTCGTGTGCCTGAACTTCAGGGACAGAAATTTACAGTAACGGAAGTGCGCATGACGCCTGATTTGCGTCATGCAATTGTATATATTTCTCACTTAGGGAAAAGTGATGTAGGGGATTTTTTACCTGCATTAAAACGAGTTGCACCTTATTTGAGAAATCAGCTATCACAAAAAATTAGACTTAAATTTTTACCTGATTTGAGATTTCAGCCTGATACAACTTTGGACTATGCAGCTAAGATTGATGCAGTGCTGAATAGTCCGGAAGTTTTGAGAGACCTTGAAAAAGAAAATCAATAATCAAGTTAGTACAAAGGATTTTTACTGATTTGATTAACCAGTTGGATTAATAGAGCCTGTTCTATTTTGATTACATCACTGTCAGAAGCAATGGAACCCGATGCAAAAAAGGTTCCTTTTTGTTTGTTGATGGGTAGATGTTCATTTCTGGGAATAATGGACCAATCAGCTTCCAAGATTGCTGAGCCATTTTGATTCCCCAGATTTTGTACATCCAAGTGGCTGATATTGATCAGGATCTGACTTGTTGGCATACCAACCTGTCTTTGATTGGTTATGAATAGAGTTGGATTTTTTATGGATAGCAAATGTGTAACATAATCGGTTACGGCAACGGATAAAACGCTACTCATTCTTCCGTTGACACTATGATGAAGACTGCTGTTTTCTCGGGTAACAATATCGGTTGTGTCAAGGTAATCCGGTACTGTGATCGGTGTAATGATAATAGTGGGGGAAGTTTCAGAATATTGTGTAATTTTGTTTGTCGACTGATTTATAATATTTTCATTGAAAGTGTAATATTTAAGAGGGGGAGCACTGCATCCCCCGAGAATAAATAAGGTAATTAATGAGGATAAAGCGATGAATTTATTCATTGTTTTCGACCAATCAGTAATAATTTAGGATTACGTTCTATTTCCCGCGAAAATCCTCGAAGTGAAGTGGAAGCATCAGCAAGGTTCTTCAGAATAATTTCAAGATTGTTTCGTGAAGGTGAACGGGATGAGGTAAGCGTTTTCACATTATCAATCATTTCTGATGCTGATGACACGGCTTTGTTTGAATTGTTTAATAAAATGTGAAGCTCTTTTCCGCGTGAACGAAGTTGGACATCTCCATCAACAAGCAATTTATTAAAGTTCTTCAATAAACCATCTATGTTTTTGTTGATATGAGTCACCAGAATATTTGTACTATCTGATGTTTTCTTGACGCTATTAATAAGATCAGGAGTTTGTTTGTTTAAAGTTTCGGCAAGTTGTCCTATTTTTTGTGCAGTGTCATTTAGGTTTCTGGAAAGTTGTTCAAGTTGTAGATTCATTAATTCGGATTTGATTTTTTGAAACGTAGAGGGACGGGAAGGTATTTCTGTAAGATTTTTTGCAATCACAGGATGAAAGTGAGGGGCATTCTGCAAATCAAAATCAAGAAAAATATTGGACGTACCGGTAACGAAACTTTCTGTGCTAATTTCTGCACAAAGTCCATTTTCTATCATTTTTTCCAATAGTTTTTTAAAATTATTATATTTATATCCTATGCGGATTTTTCTGGGATCAATATTGATTACTACAGGGATATATGCTTTGTGACTGCCTTGATCGAATTGGAGATTAATGGAATCAACGGTTCCTACCTGTACTCCTCTGAACGTAACAGGCGCTCCAATGGATAATCCTGATATTGAGCTTGGAAAAACGATTATGGCATGCTCTTTTTTTGAAAAAAGATTAAAATTACTGAAAAAAATAACAGCACAAAGAGCAAGAATTATTCCTCCCAATACAAAAGCCCCGATTGTGGTTTGTTTATTAATGGTCATCTTTGTTCTTCTTTCTCTTCTGCATTTTCATAACGTTGTCTATGCATAAAATCGTATACCAATTGACAGGATGGATGATCGTGCATTTCTTGTGGTGAACCATGGGCAAGGGGTGTCTTTGATTCCGCGTCAAGGAATATACCATCATCTGCAATTGTAAATAAACTTGATAATTCGTGACTGACTATGATGATTGTGCTTCCCAATCCATTTCGTAAGGTGAGAATTAAATCATCAAGTCTCTTAGAAGTGATGGGATCAAGTCCGGCTGAGGGTTCATCAAAAAATAGGATTTCTGGATCAAGGGCAAGAGCTCTAGCCAAGCCACACCGTTTTCTCATTCCTCCGCTTAATTCAGAGGGATACAGGTTAATGGCATATTCCATTCCAACCAGCCCCAGTTTTAATTCTACCAATCGATGAATCATTTCTGGAGAAAGGTTGGTAAAAAGTTGCAATGGAAGTGCAACATTTTCACCTACTGTCATAGAGCTCCATAGAGCAGCATTTTGAAACAAAATACCAAAATTATGCGCGATTTTTATGCGATGTTTTCTCGAAACTCTCCAGTAATTTTCATTCTTGACAAGATAATCACCCGCTATTGGTTCTAAAAGCCCTATCATGGATTTAAGAAGTGTACTTTTTCCACATCCACTACCACCCATTAGGGCAAAAATGCTGCCTTGCTTAACGTCAAAATTAATGTTTTTCTGGATAACCTTTGTACCGTAACCAATGGTGAGATTTTTAACGGATAGAAGTATATTGCTGGATTGGTTGCTCATTATTTATATTCCAATCATATCAGCAATAACGGCAAATATGGCATCAATAGCGATCACCCCTACAATGCCAGTAACCACAGCTTTGGTCGCAGCCAAGCCGACATCAACCGCACTTCGTCCTGATTTTAACCCGATGTAACAGCTGCTTACCCCTATAAATATTGCAAATGAAATGGTTTTGAGACCACCAAACACAAATTGGTTGAAAGCAACCGCTCCGAAACTTTGTTGTAAAAATCCTATGATTGAAACTTTTAACATGAAAATGGAAACAATCAATCCGCCAAGAATTCCCATAAAACAGCCATAAAGATATAAAATCGGCATGGTGATTACAAGTGAGAGCATTGATGGAAGAATAAGATATTCCATAACGGAAACACCCATGACTTTTAACGCATCGATTTCCTCATTTCCCTGCATTGTTGAAATACGGGCTGCATAGGCCCCACCTGTTCGGCCTGAAATAACAATAGCACTCATGACGGCAGCCATTTCCCGAACAGTTGCAATGCTGACCAAGTTTGCCACATAAGCGTCAGCTGCAAACCTGCGTAATTGTACTGCACCGACAAAACCAAGAATTGCCCCGACTAGAAAATTAACAACACTGATGATTAAGAGGGCAGACGGACCAGCGTTCTGGACATCAGAAATCAAATCCACAATTCGCATGTAAGAACGGCCGGTGAGGGATTTTAAAATACCAATAATAACTTCCTTAAGCATCTGGACAGTTATGCCAAGATTGGTCAGTCCGTTGATAGTCCATTCACCAATCATATATAACGGACGAAAGGGAGATGAATGTTTAACAGGTCCCTCATCTTTGCTTTCATGCAAGAGGGAAAGAAGTTCTTGTGCGGAAGCAGGCAGATCCTTGTCAGAGAATTTTATGGAATGTTTGGTGGCCTGACATTTGATATCCCAAAGAAAGACAATCAATCCACTATCCCAGTTTTTAAGATTTCTAGCATCAAAATAAAGCGTTTGATGAGCAGGGATCCTTTCTAGATTTTTTGGAGAAAATCGGGGAATGTTATTGTTTTTTGCTAACCATTGCCCACTTAAGGAAATAACATAATGATTTTCTTGCTGCTCTAGTTTCCACTGAGGCTGCTGATCTGAATTTATATCGCTCATGCTTTGTCTGAATAATGTTGAATAATTTTATTTCATAAAATTATACTAAAAAGGTAAATATATAAAACATTATATACTTATATGAAATGTAGGTAAATTTATTATCATTTTAATTTTTTATATAATATGGTTTTTTTTGTAAAAAGTAACTATGTAAAAAAGAGAAGTATTGGTAATATAAAAGTTACTTTTCAGAGAATTAGGATTTTTGATTGATTGATGCATACAAAACGTAAACAGAAGTTGGATGGATGGCTTCTTGTTGATAAACCATTAAATGTGACATCTGCTTACGTTGTAAATAGGGTGAAATATGTTTTTAATGCCTGTAAGGTAGGGCATAGTGGTACCTTGGATCCATTGGCGACAGGGTTGTTACCCATCGCTTTTGGCCAGGCAACCAAAACAATCCCTTACATTATGGATAAGACAAAAGTTTATCATTTTGAACTTACTTTTGGAGAATCTCGTACAACGGATGATGCTGAAGGTGAGGTTCTTGACCATTCAGAGTTCAGACCGGGTGATGAACAAATCAATAAAGCTTTACAGTCCTTTCAAGGAGAAATATATCAGGTACCTCCTATTTACTCAGCGGTAAAGGTGCAAGGTAGACGTTCTTATGACTTAGCACGTCAAGGGGAAAAACCTCAACTAAAAGAACGGTTGGCACGTATTGATTCTTTTCGAATGATAGAACGGATTGATAAAGATCGTGCAAAGTTTGAAGTTGTTTCTGGTAAAGGCGTTTATATGCGTTCTTTAGCCAGGGATTTGGCGGTTGCCTGTAATACAGTTGGTTATGTTTCTGAATTACGCCGCCTTCGCGTGGGTCCATTTGATATTGCAAATGCTTTTTTACTGGACAAACTCGTTGAAAATGGCAAAAAAGGAATTGTTTCTTTAGATATGCTTCTTCCCGTTCAAACTGCGCTGGACGACATCCCGGCTCTAGCTATGACTGAAGAGGAGGCTGAATCCCTGAATTTTGGCAAATCTATTGATCTGACCGAGATACGGAATCGTTTTGCACTGGATGTGAATTCATATGATGGCATTGTTCGTGCAATGAAAAAGGAGCATTTTATAGGATTGTGTCATTTAAACAATAAATGGCTGCGTCCTGTTCGTATTTTTAATATTTAAATTGATGAAAGGATATACGATGTCGATTACACCGGATCGTCGTACCCAGCTAATTAAAGAATACCAAACCAAAGAAAATGATACAGGGTCTTCTGAGGTTCAGATTGCTTTGTTAACAGAAAGAATTAATAATTTAACTGAACATATGAAAGAACACGCCAAGGATTTTCATTCCCGGCGTGGGTTATTGAAATTGGTTGGTCAACGTCGTCGTTTGCTGGCTTACATCAGTCGGGTTAATAAAAGCCGTTATGAAAACCTGATCAAGCGTCTAGGTTTGCGTCGTTAAAAAATAAAGACTGGTTTATCTATTAAACCAGTCTTTATTTTATAAATTAAGAATATTGAGTATATTATAATCAAAACAGGAAAGTTTTTTGAAATCCAGCTTTACAGCGTTTCAGGCCACATGGTGTGAAAATAACAAAATATAAATGCTCCATGCCGTCCGAAACGCTGTTATTTACAGCATTGAATGTAATGATGGTTAAAAAATTTTCTTGCGTATAACTTCATAGGATAAAAAATGTTTAAATATTATCGTAAGGAAATTGAATGGGGGGGACGTCCTCTTATTCTGGAAACAGGTAAAATAGCGCGTCAGGCAGATGGTGCAGTGATGGCTACTTATGGCGGGACTACAGTATTATGTACAGCTGTTGGAAATAAGAAAGCCAATCCAGATCAGGATTTCTTTCCATTAACTGTGCATTATCAGGAAAAGGCTTTTGCAGTTGGAAAAATTCCTGGCGGTTTTTTCAAACGTGAGGGGCGCGCTTCTGAAATCGAGACATTGATCTCTCGACTTATTGATCGGCCTATTCGTCCATTATTTCCTGATAATTTTTGTAATGAAGTGCAGGTTATAGCGACTGTTTTAAGTCATGATATGGAAAATGATCCTGCCATTGTTGCCATGATTGGCTGTTCTGCAGCGCTGACCCTGTCCGGTATTCCTTTCTTTGGACCGATTGCGGGTTGCCGGGTTGGATATATTGATAATGAATATGTTCTAAATCCGGTTTTGGCGGAGATGGATCAAACCAAATTGGACTTGGTTGTGGCGGGTACTTCCGAAGGGGTTCTGATGGTTGAATCCGAAGCCCAGGAATTAAGTGAAGAAGTAATGTTGGGGGCTGTTAATTTTGGTCACGAGGCCTGTCAGCCTGTTATTGATGCAATTATCGCTTTGGCCGAGCATGCTGCCCGTCAACCTTGGGAATTGTCTGAACCTACTGCAGAAGAGAAGAAATTAAAAACTCGTATTGACAAGATTGGACGCAAACCTTTGGCGGAAGCCTATAAGGAAAAGGAAAAGCAAAAACGTTACACTTTACTGGATGCGGCACGTACCAAAATTATTGATAAGCTTGTTGAGGAAGAATTTGATACAGCCAAGGCGGGTTCCTTGATTGATAAATTGGAAGCCGATATTGTTCGTAATTCAGTGTTAAAGACAGGATTGCGGATTGACGGACGTGATTTAACCACGATTCGACCCATTATCAGTGAGGTTGGTGTTTTACCTAGAACACACGGATCCGCTCTTTTTACCCGGGGTGAAACGCAAGCTCTGGTTGTGACAACTTTAGGTACAACTCAAGATGAACAGGTTGTGGATGCGTTAGAAGGGGAATATCGTTCTAATTTCATGTTGCATTATAATTTTCCTCCTTATTCTGTGGGGGAATGTGGACGGTTGGGTTCACCTGGGCGTCGTGAAATTGGTCATGGAAAACTGGCATGGAGAGCTATTCATCCTCTGTTGCCAAGCAAGGAAAAATTTCCATATACCATGCGTGTAGTTTCTGAAATTACGGAAAGTAACGGTTCGTCCTCTATGGCTACGGTTTGTGGAACCTCTTTATCCCTGATGGATGCAGGTGTGCCACTGGAACGTCCTGTAGCGGGAATTGCCATGGGATTGATCAAGGAGAAAAAGGGTGTTGCTGTATTGAGTGATATCCTTGGTGATGAAGATCATCTGGGAGATATGGATTTTAAAGTTGCTGGTACTGAAGTTGGTGTCACCGCTTTACAAATGGATATTAAAATTACATCCATTACACCAGCAATTATGGAACAGGCCTTGGAACAAGCTCGTGAAGGAAGAATTCATATTTTGGGTGAAATGGCAAAAGCCTTGACAGAAAGCCGTAATGACATTGCAGAGAATGCACCACATGTAATCATTATGAATGTGCCCAAGGAAAAGATCAGGGATATTATTGGATCTGGCGGTAAAACAATTCGTGAAATTGTTGAATATGCAGGCTGTAAAATTGATATTGATGATGATGGTACAATACAAATTGCTGTTACATCGAATGAACAGGCGGAAAAAGCCAAGGAGCGTATCAATGCAATCATTGCTGAACCAGAAGTTGGCCGCATTTATACAGGAAAAGTTGTAAAGGTTGCCGATTTCGGAGCATTTGTCAATTTTATGGGGGCTCGTGACGGGCTGGTTCATATTTCTGAATTATCAGCCGGGCGTGTCGGTCGTACAAGTGACGTTGTCAAAATGGGGGATACTGTCAAGGTAAAGGTTGTAGGTTTTGATGATCGAGGAAAAATCAAGCTTTCCATGCGTGAGGTAGATCAGGAAACAGGTGCTGACATCAGTGAAGTCGTTGGAGTCAAAAACAGCTCGTCATCTCGTAATCGCAATGATAACCAGTCCAAACGCTCATAGGTTTTTATGTGTATCATTTTTTCAATAAAAAGATGATTCTTGATTTTTTTATTGGAATAAATATAAGTGGGCTATTCAAAGTTTTTTTTGGTTTAGATTGTTTAGTCCACTGCATATAGAGCAGGAGTAATAATGAAAGCAGTTAATTCAATTCGTATGGGAAATAAAGAAGTCCTCCCTTTGATTGAAGGGGGTAAAGGGGTTTCTGTTTCTACAGGAGTATCTGCTGGTCATTGGTCTGCTGCGGGTGGAATTGGAACCATTTCCATTGTAAATGCTGATAGTTATGATGAAAATGGCAATGTTATTCCCCAGATCTATCATGCAAAAACACGGCGTGAACGACATGAAGAACTCATTCAATATGCAATTAAGGGCGGAATAACTCAAATAAGGGTTGCCCGTGATATTGCGGGGCCAAAAGTGCCTCTTCATGTCAATATTATGTGGGAAATGGCTGCAAGTGAACTGATTGCATCTCAGGTTTTGGAACAATCAAAAGGTTTGATTAATGGTGTTACCTGTGGAGCGGGAATGCCCTATCGTTTATCAGAAATTGCTGCAAAACATGCATTATATTACTATCCCATTGTTTCCTCTGGACGTGCATTCAATGCGTTATGGCGTCGATCTTATAGAAAAACGCCAGAATGGCTTGGTGGGGTGGTTTATGAAGATCCATGGAAGGCTGGGGGGCATAATGGGTTATCAAATAGTGAAAATCCATTAGAACCGCAGGATCCTTTTCCACGCGTTGTAGAGTTGAGAAGAGTCATGCGCCAATATGGACTGGATCATGTTCCAATCATTATGGCAGGTAATGTCTGGTGGCTTTCTGAATGGGAAGATTGGATTGATAATCCAGATTTGGGTATGATTGCATTTCAGTTCGGTACAAGACCTTTGTTAACGAGGGAAAGCCAAATCCCTCAAGCTTGGAAAGATCGTTTGCGGACATTGAAAAAGGGTGATGTATATCTTAATCATTTCTCTCCTACAGGTTTTTATTCATCGGCAGTTCAAAATAGTTTTCTTAATGAATTGAGGGAACGGTCTCAAAGGCAAGTTCCTTTTTCAAGGGAAGCTACAGAAATGATGAATGTTCCATATGAATATGGGGCTAGAAAACGTTTGATTTATGTTACCCAGACGAGTTTTGAAAATATTAAGAAATGGGAAAGCGAGGGGTTTACTCAGCCTCTCCGGACTCCAGATCATACATTCATTTTTGTAACTCCTGAAAAAGCAGGAGAGATACAACAGGATCAGAATAACTGCATGGGATGCCTGTCAATGTGCCAGTTTTCAAATTGGTCACAGGTTGGTCCCAGTTATACGACAGGAAATCGACCCGATCCCCGCTCTTTTTGTATCCAGAAAACATTACAGGCAATAGCTCATGCGAATGGTCCTGACGCAAAAGAGGTGGTTGATCATAATTTGATGTTTAGTGGAACCACAGGATGGCGATTTGGATCTGATCCATTTTATGATAATGGGTTTATTCCAACAGTTAAACAGTTGGTTGATCGAATTATAACCGGATATTAATGATAAATTTATCCAGTATCGAATGTTAAATTCTAAATTACTGTTCAAATAATTTAGAATTTTTTGGATTAAACCAGTTTTTAAAAAACTATTGAATATTTGTTAAAATATTATCTGGAAATTTGCGATAACAAATTATTGGTACAGACTTCTGCATCAAATAAAGCTGTCGAATTAACAAAAGGTCTTGGTAAAATATAAGTATAAAATTTACTGCCTTCAGTGGGAACACCTAGAGCATAAATAGACTTGATTATCTGATTGTTTTTATTGATCAAATTGAAGTTTGCATTGACATTAAATTCTCCTAGAGCATAATTGCCAATATGGAATTGACAGCCTATATTGTTTTTCAGGATATTTTGAAAAAGAATGTCTTTGCTTTCTTTTGCAATGGGTGCATTGACCATGGCAACAATATAATAATCAGCACGAATGACTTCGTTAAATTGTGTTGTTAGGTAAAAGCTTTCCTTTTTTTCTTCTACTTTAACATTCGGCCCCAAATCTATGCGCAATATGTTAGCCTTGATTAAAGCGATCATTTGCTGAATTCTCTCAAGAGGTGGACCAACACAAATTCGGATCATGATTGGTTTAAATACTTCACTGAACCAGATAGCACTTTTTTCCGAAAGGCCACAATGGTCAACGGTTAATCTGATCCAATCACGTACATCCCTTAAAATATCAGTGCTTGCCTTGGTGGGATTGTCTATATTGCCCTGTAAAGCGTTATGTATATCTTCCTGTAAATAGTTTAAAAGCCAGTCATGAAATTCTTCCTGACTTTTGAAGGAAGTATGGGCAAGCGGATCGCTAATTTTTTCCCATGAGAATCTTTCTTTTTCATCGGGAATATAGGCTTTTACAATCGCGTTTCTTTGTGATTTGTTTCTTAGATAGTCATTAAGGAAATTATAAGCCTTGATTATGTCCTGATTCTTGAGATAGGTAAAACTGTAAACACATTCCATTTCTTCAATCAATAACGGGAGATAATCCTTTTCAAAATCAATTTTTTTATTGTTTTTTAACTCAATTATTTTTTCTTTGGTAAAAATTTGGGGCTTGTATTGTTCTCTTAATTCTTTTTGCGTTCTCCCCCGTGCATTCAAGGGCAATCCTGATCTGGAAAAAGCTATAATTTTAGGTTCCTTTCCAGAGGGTTGATAGATTAGGTGATCTTTTTCCTTAATGAATTTCCCTCCTCTGTCTTCAGTCAATTTGGAAATAACGTCAAATGTGGTCAAGCCAAGTCCCTGTATTGCAACGGTTTCTTTATTCGTAATGATATGGTCTAATTTTTCCAAAGGATAAGCATATATTTTTTTCTTATTTGGAAATTCGCAATTTTGGGTATCGTGACCGGTGGTTATACAAATAATATCAGATGAGTAAGTATTATTTTTTGTAACGATACTCCATTTTTTTTTATCACTTCCGGAAATGTTTATAACTTTTTCCTGTATTTTGATGATCTGAAGGTTTTGTACCTTGATAGAACATAAATAATTAAAGACCCAGCATAGATATTCGCCAAGATCCTTTCGTGAATAATAGTTTAAAGGGTTGATTGTTTTATCTTGTGATTTATATTTGATTTTTAACCATTCATAAAAGGTTGGTCCCCGGATTGCATATTTGTAGTTTTTAACCGTATCATCAGGGAAAACAGTAATCTGACTGCAAATAGTGTTAACCAATAAATTTTCTGATTGATTGATATCATGACAACCGGCACCATAATCTTTATTTTCGTTAAATAGTTGTAAAATAATCTGCCTATCTTTTAGTTTCTCATCCCAAATACAATGGGATATAATTCTTTCAAGTACGTTGAGGCCTCTTGATCCCAATCCTATTATAGATATCTTAATCTTATTATAATCATTATTCATAATTTTTTCTTCTATTAATATATTAATATTTTTAAATAAAATTAATGCATTATTAATATAATTATAATTTTATAATAAATAACACATTGAAACGAAATATAATACAAATTAAAATAACTAATAAAGTTATAATTTAATTGGTTTTATTAAGAAGTATATTATTAGTATTTAAGTGTATAAAAAATGTTACGAAATTTTTTGAATATTCAATATCCTATTTTTCTTGCACCAATGGCGGGTGTATCAACACCAAAACTGGCAGCTGAGGTTTCAAATTCTGGTGGATTGGGATCATTGGGACTGGGATCCTGCAATCATGAAGAGGCGAAAAAGCAAATTGAACAGCTGAAACAGCTGACCTCCTTACCTTTTCAGGTCAATTTTTTCTGTCATCAACCAGAGAAATCAGACGCTACACTTGAAAATCAGTGGATTCAATATTGCTGTTCAAAATTTGGCAGGATAGATCTGATGAAAAATTTTAGTCAGGCTTTTTCCTGTCTTTATTCCAGTTTTTTAGAGAATGACAATTTTCTGGATTTAGTAATTCAAGAAAAAGTTCCCGCTGTTAGTTTTCATTTTGGAATCCCAAGCAAAAGTCAAATTCACAGATTGAAACAAGCCAATATTGTTACGATGGCTTCTGCGACAAATTTGATAGAGGCCTCATACATAGCAAGGTCTGGTATAGATATAATAATAGCGCAGGGTATAGAAGCGGGTGGTCATCGGGGTGTTTTTAATCCAAATATTGATTCGGCGATACCAACACTAGAACTGGTTTTTCTGATTAAAAATAATTTATCAATACCAGTTGTGGCTGCCGGTGGTATTGTGGATGCACAAGATATTCATGATTGTCTTAAAGTGGGGGCAAATGGTGTTCAGTTAGGAACGGCATTCGTCCAATGCAGTTCGTCAAAAGCGAGTGAAACCTATAGACAATCATTATTTAATTCTAAAGTTACGCAAATTACCGCGACCATTTCTGGTCGACCTGCCAGAGGGTTGGTCAATGATTGGCATTTAAAAATTGATTCACCAGATCGGCCTTTAACACCACCTTATCCTTATACTTATTATTTTGCCAAGAAAATTTACGAATATACTAGACAGCCTCAGTATGCCGCATTTTGGGCAGGATCAAAGGTTTCAAAAATTAAAAAAATGGAAGCGCCAGATCTAATGAAGTCTTTTATTGAAGATGTTGATTTTTGATCTTAATCATTATTTAGAGTATGAAGATAGAGTTAAATTAAATAGCAATATTTTTTACTATAATTTTTAGAAAATAAAATGCATATTTGCTGAATTGTAAAAATTGAACGTATTTTAAGATACATTCAATTTAACCTGTTTTGAAATATCGTTTTTATATTATTCTACTGTTTTAAAGCTTTATTACCGATATCCGTGCGCCAGATACCATCTTTCCAGTTAATTTTGTTAACGGCATTATATGCGGTTGTCTGTGCTTGTTTGAGTGTTTTATCAAAAGCGGCAACGCATAAGACACGACCTCCTGCTGCACAAAGTTCTTGTTGAGCGTTATAATTGGTTCCAGCATGAAAGACTTTTACATGGGGTAGGGATTCAGCTTGGTCAATATTTTGGATAATTCCGCCTACAACTGGTGTTCCCGGATATCCTTTTGCCGCCATAACAATACAAATCCCTGCTTGATCAGAGAATTTGATTTCTGATTTTTTTAATTTTCCCTGACTGAGATTATAGAGAATATCTAACAAATCTGTTTCCAGTCGAGGAAGCAGAACTTCCGCTTCCGGGTCTCCAAAACGAACATTATATTCAATTAGATAAGGCCCATCATTTGTAATCATCAGTCCGGCAAAAATAATGCCACGGAAAGGAATTCCACGTTTTACCATTTCGCGCAGCATGGGTCTGACTGTTATATCCAACGCTTTCTCTTGGGCTGCGTGATCAAAAAAGGGTGGTGGGGATATCGCCCCCATTCCGCCAGTATTGGGTCCCGTATCATTATCGCCAATGCGTTTGTGATCCTGAGCCGCCCCGATTAAAACCGCATGTTCTCCATCGCAAAAGGCAAATAGGGAAATTTCCTCTCCTGTCAGAAATTCCTCGATAACGATTTTATTGCCTGCTTCGCCAAAACGGTTATCTTGCAGGATTGTTTCGACCGCTTCTTCAGCTTCCTTAAAGGTATAGGCGATAATAACGCCTTTTCCTGCCGCCAAACCATCTGCCTTGATGACAATCGGAAAAGATTGGGTTTTCAAATAAGCAACCGCCTGTTCACTATCTGTAAACTCTTTCCATGCTGCAGTTGGGATCTGGGCGGAATCGCTGATCATTTTTGTGAAACTCTTGCTTCCCTCGAGTTGTGCAGCCGCTCGGCTGGGACCTGCACAGAGGATCCCGGCGTGCTCGCAAGCATCGGTTAATCCTTTAACCAAAGGTAATTCTGGTCCGGGAATAACAAGATCAATATGATTGTCTTGTACAAATTTTACTAAATCGGTAATATTATCTATCTTAATGTTTATATTTTTACCATATTGTGCAGTACCTGGGTTTCCTGGTGCGATAAAAAGCTCGGTAAGATTGGGTGAGCAAGCAAGAGCCATGGCAAGGGCGTGTTCTCTTCCCCCAGAACCGACGAGTAAAACGCGCATAGAGATTTCCTTTACTGATGTTTCTTTTTTGGGATAAGGCTGTATCATATTTATGTCGATAGATGAGCAACTTTCTGATCGAATGACGGATAATATACCAGAATTTAGTGTAGGGGATATTTCTACAGCGATTAAGCGCGTTTTGGAAGGAAATTTTTCTCGGATTAAAGTGAGGGGGGAAATTACCGAGTTAAAACAGTATCCGTCTGGACATATTTATTTTTCCCTAAAAGATGAAAATGGAAAACTGACGGCAATTATCTGGCGGTTCAAGGCGGCAAAACTTACTATAAAACTCGAAAACGGTATTGAGGTTATTGCAACAGGCAAGATTTCTTCTTATGGGGAACGTTCATCATATCAGCTCATTGTCGATCAGATTGATTATGCCGGCGAAGGTGCTTTATTGGCCCGTATCGAAAAATTAAGAAAGAAATTGGAAGCTGAAGGTTTATTTGACCAGGAAAAAAAGCGTCCTTTTCCTCTATTGCCAAAAGTAATAGGTGTGATTACATCCTCTAAAGGCGCGGTTTTGCACGATATTCGCACAACAATTCAACGACGTTTTCCCAGGGATATCCTGGTCTGGCCAGTGGCGGTTCAGGGAGAGGGGGCAAGTGAACAGATTGTCAGGGCTATTATTGGATTTAACACTCTTTCTGTTAATGGTAAAATTCCACGTCCTGATATCTTGATTGTTGCACGAGGGGGTGGATCACTGGAAGACTTGATGGCCTTTAATGATGAGGCTGTTGTAAGAGCCGCAGCAGAGTCGAAAATTCCCCTGATCTCAGCAGTTGGACATGAAACAGATACAACCTTGATTGATTTCGCATCTGACCGTCGGGCCCCGACTCCAACTGCAGCTGCGGAAATGGCAGTTCCTTCGCAGGTTGATCTTGCTGCTGGAATAATGCAGCTGGTTACGCGTTTGAATAAAGCATTAATACAGATTATTCAATCTTATCAACTGCGTTTGAACAAGGCCATTACCAGACTGCCGGATGTTCCCACTTTATTGGCGCAAAACCGTATGCGCCTGGATGACCGTTCCTATCGTCTGGATTTGGCGCTTCCAGCATTGGTTCTGAAAAGGAGACATCAGCTTTCTTCCATTCAGGCTGTTGATCAATATCTTTTTGGACTGATTGATCGTTTCAAGAGACAACTGGCCTTTAATGAAAAACAATATGCAATTTCTTGGCTGCATTATATGCGTCAGTTGGAAAATAATTTACCCCTGTTCTCCATATCGAATGTACGTAATTTATTGAGAGAAAGGCAGCTGAAATTGGAAAGTGTCACGGCAAGATTGGAAGCCCTTTCTCCCAAGGCTGTATTGGCGCGGGGATATGTCTTGGTACAGAATAAGAAAGGTCAGCCTGTAACTGAAGCAAGAGGATTAAGGGCTGGATCTGATTTGATCTTAACTTTTTATGATGGGCAGAAAGACGTACGTGTTTTGAAGCGGCAAGAAAACCGTCAGGAAAGTTTTGATCTGTAAATTGATTAAACGGTTTATAATCAATCCTGTTGAATTATTCAATTTAATTAAATCGCAACCTGAATTATATAAATTGAGATGAATGTTGATTTATTGAAAAATTGAATTTTGAAATATTGTAAATCATTTTTTTGATCAGAATATTATATTGGTTGTTATGGTTACGGATCGTTATTGGGAAAACTTGTCACTTCAAGAAATGAACAAGGAGCAATGGGAGGCTTTATGTGACCGTTGCGGTCGGTGTTGCCTGCATAAATTGCGGGATGATGATACGAATGAAATTTATTATACAAATGTTGCCTGTTGGTTGCTGGATATAAAAACAGGACAATGTTCGGATTATTGTCATCGTAAAATCAGGATTCCGGACTGTATCCAATTGACCCGAAAGAATTTATCAAGGATTGACTGGCTGCCCTCCACCTGTGCATATCGTTTAATAGCGGAAGGCAAGACACTTTATCCTTGGCATTATTTGATTGCCGGTAATTTTGAAGCCATGCATAAAGCCGGTATTTCCGTGCGGGGAAAGGTTGTGAGTGAACATGATGCAGGGGAATTGGAGGATTATATAGTGGAATGGATTGATTGAAAAACATAATGAGCGGTTTTCTTTCTTCATTGTAGGCTGAATATTTACTTGCATTGGAGAATTTTACATGGATTTGAAATCTTTTATCAAATAATTAATTTTTTTTAAATTTACTCTTTGACCTTTTCGTTCTTCATGCTATTAATCCTTTTACAAAATATGGGCGAGCTTGGCGGAATGGTAGACGCTCAAGACTTAAAATCTTGTGTCCGTTTTGGACGTGTGGGTTCAAGTCCCACAGTTCGCACCACCTGAATAATTTATTGATTTTTCCCTTTTTTTAAAATTTTAGAAATTTAATTAAAATAATACAATAATTTTTTGTTACGTTTTATATATAATTTGAAATTAATGTTAACTGAAAACGGGGAAAAGGATGGAACAATTAAATCAATTAATTGAATCTTTTCTAAGTCATTATAAACAAAAACGTGTTTTTTTTAATGAGCTTGCCCGATTAGCAGCTAAACAATGTGAAAAAGCATTAAAGAGTGATGGTATCAAAGCCATTGTTACATATCGTGCAAAAACATCTGAGCGATTAAAAGAAAAAATTATTCAACGCTGCAAAGAGAAACGTTACCAAAATGAAGAAGCTATTAGTAAAGATATTATTGATTTGTCTGGTGTTCGAATAGCACTATATTATCCTGCAGATCGTATGAGAGTGAGTCAGTTAATTGAGAAGAATTTTAAGATTATTAAAGATAAAAAATTTCCTAATGAAGTAAAACTGGTCAACAATAGATTTGATGGTTATCATGCAGATCATTATCGTGTTGAAATCAGATCTGACACTTTAGAAGAGAATAAAGAATATTCTGATCATATTGTTGAGATTCAAGTTGCTTCAGTATTAATGCATGCTTGGTCAGAGGTTAATCATGATCTAGGCTATAAGCAATTTAATGGTGAATTGTCTCAACAAGAAAAATCTATCCTGGATGTATTGAATAGGTTGGTACTAGTAGGAGAGGGATTGCTTGAACAATTGCAAACTGCTTTTCAAAATCGTGTTTCATATCAAAAACAGCCTTTTATTAACCAATATGAATTGGCAGCATATCTTTTTGAAAGAATAAAAAAAATAAAAGATATAGATAAAGGAATTGAGCCTTTAATGGAAAAGGTTGATGAATTATTTGATTTGCTCCAAGATACAAAGTGGAATAATGCAAATGGATTGGATCAATTACTAAATGAAAAATTAAATGGAAATATTAATAATTTTCCTATTTGTGAGCAAATATTAGATATTATTTTTGAGAAAAATATAAATCAATTTGATAAATATTATAGTTTATTTGATGAAGATCGAAAGTATAAAAATACTTGTAAGGATATAGTGAAGAGAAGAATTTTATTTAAACGTTATATCACTTGTATTGCTTATTACAAAAATTTTAATACAAATCATATTTTAAAACAAGTTAAACAGTTACAGGGATTATGGGGTAGTTTACATTTTATTTCATCAGTTTATCATTGGATTTTAGATAATAATATTTATTCGGATTATTACAATGTTATAAATGACTTAGATACAGTTAAAGGTGATTTTAATTTAATATTGACGAAAATAAAAAATTTTAAAGATTCAGATTCAAAAAAAGCGTTAGAGTGGGCTAAATCTGGACAATTGAAATTACCAGAAAAAGTATAAATTTAAATAATTTTTAAATTAAAACTATAAAATTGGATCAGGTTATACGTTAATATAATTGAAGTATAATTTTTAAAACTGCTTTCGAATTTTATTGTTTAACCAGTTTCGCTAACAGATTTTGTTGTTCGATGGTCATGGGAAGTTCCGTTTTTGTTATATCCACACCCTGCCAGCCGGCTCCAAGGGCCGTGAACAAATTGATGGAATCCTGGAAACGTTCCAAAATGGCCACAGCCTCTTCATTGGCGGCATTTGTGGCTGTTCGTTGCGCGGTCAGGACATCCAGATATCCTGTAAGTCCTGCTTTATAGAGTTTTTGGGCACGAATAAGGGCGGTCTGGCTGCTTACTTTGGATTTGTGCAACAGATCAACATGTTCGGAATCATCACCCCAGGCCGCGATAACATCCTCGATTTCTTTCAGGGATGTCAGGATTGTTTGACGGTAATTTAACCGTGCCTCTTCTGCCTGAGCCTGCGCTTGCTTAACCGCGGCACTAAGGCGGCCACCATGCAGACCTGGAATGGAAAGATTGATAAAGCTGCTGGATACCAGACTGGCAATATTGGCCATTTGACTGGTAAAAGAAGTCGTTGGCATCGCACTCATGTCAATGGTGAATTGTGGATAGAGTTCTGCAACCGCAACACCGATATTTGCCGTTGCCATGGCGTATTGCCTTTCGGCCATACGTATGTCTGGACGATTGGCCAGGGCAATGGAAGGAATGGAGGGTGGAAATGGGGGTAAGTCTGGTAAAGGCTGTTCTATCTTAAGAAGTGTTTCCGTGGTTCCCGGCGTTTGTCCCAGCAAAACATCAATTGTATGGGTAATCTGGGTAATGCTGGTTTTCAAGGGCTCTCGACTTGCTCGCTGGGTTTCAAGCTCGGCTTCTGCCTGGGCAGTGCTTAGAGTCGTGCCTGTACCCTCAATATACTGTTTTTGTGCCAGATTATAGATATATTGGGCGATTGCAACATTTTCATCCGCTATGCGTAACCGTAGCTGCATGGTGCGGAGGGTTACATAGTTATTGGCCAGTTGAGAAAGCATGGCTAAAAGGACGGCTCTTCTATCCTCGATCGAGGCCTTTACGGCCTCTTCTTGGGATTGAACCATTCGTCTGATCAAACCGAATGTATCCAGTTGCCAGCTGAATGTCGCGCCATAACGACGTATAACGGCATTATTTGGATTTCCTTTTGATATCGAGATATTGCTGGATAAGGTATTGGAAGATGTCTGATATCCAAATCCGCCAGAACCATCCAGTTGGGGATACCATTTAGACGCCTGCTGATCACGCAAGGATTGAGCGGCCAAAATCCGTTGTCCCGCCATCTGAAGGTCATAATTGTTCTGGATGGCCTTTTCAACAAGTTGATTTAACAATGGATCATGAAACTGTTCCCACCAACGACGCATGTTGTTCGCTGCCTGGACAATCTCTTGGGCTGTGGCTGGTCTTTTCCATACTTTTTCAGTCCATTGTTCCGGAATTTTCATGTGATCCCGATGAAAATTGGGGCCAACCGTGCAGGCATTCAATCCAATCAAGGAAAATGTAATTGCTTTCTGCCAGATAGATTTTAGACGGAACATGTTTGAAATACTCATAGATGATCTTGTAACCAGGTGGCCAGTTTTCCTTTTCTGCCACTTGTTTGTGGGCCGACACTGATTGTGGCGGTCATGCCGGCGGAAAGATGGATCGTGTCTGGAATATGATCAATATGAATTCTTACGGGAATACGTTGAGCCAAACGAACCCAGGTAAAAATGGGATTAACATTTTGCAAACCAAAATTATCAGCGTTGGCATTAGAGTCATTGATACCACGGGCAATACTGACAACATGTCCGGGCAGTATCTGTTTATATCCCATTAACTTGATCCGGGCGACATCGCCGACATGAATGCCCCACATTTTGGTTTCTTCAAAATAGCCATAGACCCAGAAAGAATCGGCATCAATAACGGATAAATATGAATTGCCTGTATTGACGTAATCACCAACCCGTAAATTAAGATTTGTAATATAGCCATTGACAGGTGAAAAAAGTATGGAACGCTGCAAATTTAACTTGGCTTCTGTCAGGGCTGCTTTTGCTGTATCTACACTTGCCTGTGCGGTTCTAACCTTTGTATTGAAATCTTCTTTTTCTTCTGTTGAAACAATGCCTTCCAATCCTTTGCGACGCATTGCATTACGACGTTGTAAGGCAAGATTGGCCTCCGCATTTTCCAAATTTGCCTCTGCCTGTTGAATGGCGATTTTAAAACGTAAGGGGTCAATTACGAAAAGGGGATCCCCCTTGCGAACAAACTGGTTGTCCCTGACAGGAACCTGTACAATGGTGCCCGAAATTTCCGGGGCGATTTTAACGACGTATACTCTGACACGACCATCACGGGTCCATGGGGCAATCATGTAGGTGTCCCACAAGGCTACCCCTAGAATTATAGCCATGGCTACAATGATTAGGGTCAAGATGATGCGGATGATGTTACTAATGGGTGCCATGATTGAAAAACAAATTCTTAAAGTCAGAAGTTATACATATAAGATAAGCAAACATAGGATACTGAAATATAAAGCTACTTCAAATAAGGCAAGATGCCAAAATAATTTTATTAAACCTGTTTTCCACAGGAAAGAACGGATAATAACAGTTAAGGCGAATGCAAATAAAGCATAAACAACAAAAGGGGCGATATAGACACCAAAAAAATCAAATTCTGCGATCATCTTGTTGCACTCAGAAAAAAGGAAACATTTTTACTAATTTTTAATGGATAGTTTGTAAATTCCCAGAAAAATAAAAAAGAGTAATATAAATTTGTTTTTTTTATGGACAAAATTTTCTTTAAAGCACAAAACATGAATCAATCAATTTGATTTTAAAAAATTAACTCTAATATTGTTTATAATATAATCCATTTATGATAGAAACGGATAATGATATGGGTAGCATTTAAAACATATTTAAGTAAGGGAATAAATCAAGAATTATTAAATGCTCTCCGTGCGGATTATGCCTAAATTATTTTCAAGTCAAGATATTTTCATTGTATATGTACATTAATTTTATTTTACAATGCGTTTTGCAGTAAATAAAATTTAGGTTAAAATAGAAAGGAAATATTTGGTCCATAATTGGAAAATTTGAATAGAAAAAATTAAATTGCATATTAAAATCAAGTAATTTTAATATGCAATTATAGATAAAAAAAGCATTTTATGAGTTATATCATTTATTAGTAATAAATCTAATTGTATGTTTAGATCTTGTCATTAAGTCTTATTACATTATTCAAAGTAAAATAAATAATATTTCTTGTCTTTTTTTATTATTATTAATTTAAATATATATTAAACTTGAAAACAAGTTTTATCGGATATGTAGAAGGAATTAAAATGTTTTTTTGCAAGAAAAAAAAAACAAATTTAAAGCAAATTAAAAATCAGGTTCAAGATAATGTCATGGCTTCAAAAGAACAGCTTAATCCTGCCTTGGCTGAAATGGCAGATAAAACAGATAAGATTAAGGATGATATGAAGGATGTTGCAGAAGAACAAGTAGAGCAGCTTTCTAAAAAAGTTCAATCCAAACCGATCAAAGCGGTTTTGATCTCCACGGTTATAGGTTTTGTACTGGGTCGGATGACGCGCTAGTAATATTTGTTGTAGAAATGGTCTATATACATGAAGATTGTTGAATTTGGCAAAGCAGCAGCGGATGCAGAGCTCCTGCTTTTGAAAAAAAAGTCAATTAGAGTAAGCAAGCAAATCCTGTTATGCTGTATAGGGGCAGTATTTGGATTATTTGTTTTAATTTCCTTGCATGCTGTTTTGGCGGCGCTGTGTTGCTGGTTGTTTCATATTGGTTTTTTAGGATCATCATTAATTATCCTAATTTTTGATATTTTGTGTGCTGGTATCTTTTTCTATCTGGCCTTGCAGGCAAAAATTGGTGAAGAAGAGATAGAAGCCAAGGTGATTCGGAACCATAATTTAAAGCAATTGCGTGATTCAATTGCCCTGACAACTTTAATTACTGCACTTACAGGGCCGTTGGGTGGATATTTACGAAGTTTTATATGGCAGTTTATTAAAAAGAAATTTAGAAAAAAATCTGAATAGATTTTATTTATAATGTTGAGGTTTTTATAATAAATACTTCAACATTATTTACGAAGTTGTTGAAAAAAAATTGTTTTTCCAAATTTATCATTATCATTATTAAGTTTTTGTTGATTTTTTTTATAAACTTATGCACTTTATAGTAGTATTTTAAATTCATTTTATAACCTGGAGTAGAAGTATGCACGTTCTTCTTATGGGAGAAATCTTTTTTTTAGAGCATGAATTCTACCAAAAACTTAAGGTAACAGACTTTTCTATCGATAGGGTATCGTTTGATATTGAGGTATTATCAACGGCTCATCTGTATGAATATGATCTTATTATAGTTGAAGGAAATAATTTGGATAAATTGTTTTTTTCGACCATTAGAGAATTGCGCGCATTAAATGAAAAGATTTCTATTATTGTTGTTTCCAGACAAAATAATCTGGAAAGTAAGATAAAAGCTTTTCAGGCAGGTGTGGATGATTATGTGTTAATTCCATTTTATGAGGATGAGCTGATTGCAAGATGCAAGGCGGTTTTGAGACGTGTCCAAAAAGTATTTTCCAAAAAAATTATTCATATTGATGCATTAAGTATCAATTTGGAAACACATGAAGTATTCGTTAATAAAGCATTGGTTCATTTGACAGGCAAGGAATATCTTATTTTGGAATTGCTTATTTTACAACGGGGCACTTTAATTACAAAGGCGGCACTTTTAAACCATTTATACAAATGCAATGTAGAACCCGATATTAAAATTATTGATGTCTTTGTATGTAAATTAAGAAAAAAATTACAAGATGCTGGTGCGGAAGATTTTATTTCAACAATATGGGGACAAGGTTATATCTTCCGTAAATCAACAATGGATAGTGAATGAAAATAGATATTACGTTTCACCAATTTTTATTCGGAAAATTGTTCTGAAATAATCCGTTCTGACAAGCTTTGATTTGGATTGAATAGTAAACAAGATTTTATAGATTTGTTTTCTTTGACAGTAATCTCGACAACGTCACGTATCTCTGTGAAATCGGCTACAGCTGCTATAGGGCGTTTATTTTCTTCCAGGGTCAAGAATTGAAAAAGAGTTGTTGAAGGAAGTAATGCGCCTTTCCATCGGCGTGGCCGAAAAGGACAAATAGGAGTTAAGGGTAACAAATCAGAATTTAAGGGAACGATTGGTCCATGTGCTGATAAATTATAGGCTGTCGATCCTGCGGGTGTTGAAAGAATGATACCGTCGCAAATCAGTTCGGATAACCTGATCTTATGATTAATTATCACCTTTATTTTGGCTGCCTGTCTGGTTTGCCGGTATAAAAATATATCATTAAAAGCTAGGGCTGTGTGTGTTTTACCATCAACTGTTTTAGCTGACATGGCCAAAGGATGAAGACAAGTTGGTTGGGTTTTTTGAAGTAGTGATGGAAGATCCTTCTTGATCTTGGGATTTGTAAGGAAACCAACAGAACCGAAATTGATACAATAAATTGGAATCTGATAATTAATATAAGTATGAAGTGTTTCTAGAACAAAACCATCACCACCAATACAGATAATGACTTCGGCTTGGTCGATACTTGCGTTTCCATATTGTTTTACCAGGTCATTTTTATATTGAATTGCCTCGGGTTTATCCATGGATAAAAAATGAAACTTTGTGGGTGGATTATCAAAAAACCTCATAAATAGTTCTCGGCAATTATACAGATTTCATTAATTATAAACATTACGCAACATATAAACAATATTGTTTTAGTTTAATTAATTTCTTTTTTAATCAATCAAAATTATTAAATCAAATATAATTTATTATTAAAATTTTACTAGAGCTACTGGGTTGAATAGATAGATTTGTAAACTGAATAATACTTAAAAAAGGATTGATATACCAAAATTTAAAATTTATTTGCTAATTTTAGGTAAACAATTTAATTATTTATTAATATTTATAAATTAGGTAAAAATTATGCAATTAGAGATAATGGTGTTGAATTAAAATTATATTTCATGGCTGAATGTAAATATATATATATTTATTAGTTTAGAATAATGTAAACAATCATATTTGTCTAGTAATATATAATGTTTTGAAAGAGTTATTTAATATAAATATTTATTGTGGATATGATTTTACAAGTATTTTATTGTGAAAGTTTATTATTTGATGAAAGCAAATGAATTGCTATCAAACTGTATTTCAAAAGAAAAAAAAATTCCTCCCAATCCTATAGATAAACGAGTAGGAAGCCGTATCCGGTTAAGAAGAAAGTTATTGGGCTTTTCCCAAGAAAAACTTGCTATAGCTTTAGGTTTATCATTTCAACAGATTCAAAAATATGAAAAGGGATTTAATCGTGTTGGCGCTTCGAGACTTTATTATATAGCACAGTTTTTGCAAGTTCCGATTAATTTTTTCTTTGATGAGTTTTTGACCGGAAACGAAGAAAATAAAAGTCAGGTTCCTCCATCATTTTCAACGGCATTAGATGTTAAAAAAATATTAATTACCAAGGATAAGGAAAATGCCATTAAGGAGGAAATTAAAATTACAGATTTGAATGTTATGAATAATAAGGAAACGGTTGATTTGTTAAAGGCGTATTATCATATTAAAGATAAGGAAATCAGGAAAAAGTTGCTACATCTTATTAAGGTTATGGCAGAATGATTTAAAAAATATTTCATTCTCTATGTAAAATGTTATCTGTAATAAAAGAGGATATTTTTTTCGATTTGAAAGAATCTTTTAATTGCTTTTCATTATATTGGGATTGAAGCCAATATAAAAAATTCACTTTTCCATGCGTTTGCTGAAGATATTGGGTAAAAAAAGCATCAAGAATTCCTGTTCTGGAATATTTAAAATGACCGTATTTCCATGAAAGCTGTCGCATTGCAGAATGAATATCGTAGTTTTCAAATAGAAGAATTAATGCGGAAACTAAACCTGCACGATCAGCTCCAGATTTACAGTGGATTAAAAGAGGGAATTCAATAGCTTTGTAAATATTTGCAAGATTTAGAATTCGATCGATATGTGGTGCTCCACGGCTTTCAAAAGGGAGGTCGTAATGTTTTAAATTTAATTTATTACTGATATGGCGGGATAGCGCATCAGAACCACAATTTCTTTTCCCCCGTAAATTGATAATTGTTTTAAGATGATATTTGTTTGTTAAATTCAATAATCTGGTTGGAGTGGGATGGTTGCTGCGATATACTTTACCGGGGATAACTGTCTGAAAATTTGACCAGAATAAACGAAAAATCGCATGGTCAACAAATAGGCTGTTGAGCCATGCGATATGATAATCCCGACGATTTGGAAATGATGAGTCAAAAATATATTTCTTTTTCATGACTCATCTTTTAGCTTATTTAAAGTTTACGTTCAATTTGTAATCTTTTCAATTCAGCAATTGCATGAGCTGGATTAAGCCCTTTTGGACAGGTCTGTGTACAGTTCATGATAGTACGGCATGCATACAAACGCATTGAATCCTCTAATTCATCAAGGCGTTCGCCTTTATACTCATCACGGCTATCAGCAACCCAACGCATGGCAGCCAATAAGACGGATGGGCCTAAATATTGGTCCCCGTTCCACCAATATGAAGGGCAAGAGGTTGAACAGCAAAAACACAGGATACATTCATATAAACCATCCAGTTTTTTACGTTCCTCAATGGATTGTAACCGTTCTTTGTCAGGGGGTGGAGGGGTATCAGCTTTAAGCCATGGATCAATTTCCCTTAATTGTGCATATGGACCATTAAGATCAGGTATCAAATCCTTAATGACGGGCATATGGGGGAGAGGATAAATTGCAATATCCCCTTCATATTCATTAATGTGTTTTGAACAGGCTAGGGTATTTAATCCGTTAATGTTCATGGCACAAGATCCGCAAACCCCTTCACGACAAGAACGACGGAATGATAAAGTCGGATCAATTTCATTCTTAATATGAATTAACGCGTCTAAAACCATTGGGCCGATTTTGTCCAGATCAACCTCGTAAGTGTCGATGACTGGATTTTTGTTATCATCAGGGCTCCAACGATAGATTCTAAATTTCTTGATATTTTTTGCCTGTGAAGAGGCATAAAATACTTTTCCAATTCCAATTTTACTGTTTTTGGGTAGTCTTAATTCAACCATTAGTCATCACCTTCTCTGATTAATATACCCGTTTTTTAGGAGGGAAAACCTGAACTTCATCGGTTAAAGTTCTCATATGGACTGGGCGATAATCAAGTGAAACCTCTCCCTTGTCATTAAGATATGAAACAGTATGTTTCAACCAGTTTTTATCGTCACGTTCAGGATAATCATCATGGGCATGTGCGCCACGACTTTCATGACGTGCGGTTGCACTTACCATGGTTACGGTACCATTTGCCAATAGATTCTCGAATTCCAAGGCTTCCATTAAATCTGTATTCCAAATCAGGGATTGATCGGAAACAGAGATGTCCCCCAGACCAGACCAGATATCCTTAATCTTTTCAACGCCCGCTTCCATGTTTTTGGTATTCCGGAAAACGGCTGCATGACGTTGCATGGTTCTTTGCAGGGTGTCACGCATTTGAGCCACACGGGTTCCACCTTTGGCAAATCTTAGTTTATCTAAACGGCCAAGTGCATTTTCCCCGGCATTTTTAGGGAATGGAGCAACAGGAGCGCCAGGTTTAAGAATATCTTTTGCACGTAAGGCAGCTGCACGACCAAATACAATCAAGTCAAGTAATGAATTCGTACCAAGGCGGTTTGCACCATGAACGGAAACACAGGCACATTCACCGATTGCCATTAATCCCGGAACTGTTGCATCTGGATTGTCTTTGGTAGGTCGAATAACTTCGGCCTGAAGATTTGTTGGGATACCACCCATATTATAATGGACAGTTGGTAATACAGGAACGGGTTCCTTGGTTACATCAATTCCGGAGAAAATGCGCGATGTTTCAACAATACTAGGTAAACGTTCGTGTAAAAGGTCTGCCCCCAGATGTTCAAGATGTAACATGATGTGATCTTTATTGGGACCACATCCGCGTCCTTCATTGATTTCCACAATCATGGCACGAGAGACAACATCACGAGAAGCAAGGTCCTTTGCATGTGGCGCATAACGTTCCATGAAACGTTCACCTTCACTGTTTGTCAGATAGCCGCCTTCTCCGCGACATCCTTCTGTTAACAAACAGCCGGCTGGGAAAATACCGGTTGGATGGAATTGAACGAATTCCATATCCTGTGTTGGGATGCCAGCACGCATGACCATGGCATTTCCATCACCTGTACAAGTATGGGCAGAAGTACAGGATTGAAAAGCGCGTCCATATCCTCCTGTCGCCAAAACAACCAGATTTGCACGGAAACGGTGTATACTGCCATCCTCCAGACACCATGCCGTAACACCACGACATGTGCCATTTTCATCCATGATAAGATCAATAGCAAAATATTCAACAAAGAATTCAACATTGTGTTTCAAGCATTGTTGATAAAGTGTATGCAATATAGCGTGACCAGTTCTGTCTGCCGCAGCACAAGCGCGTTGAACGGGTTCCTTTCCGAAGTCGCGCATGTGTCCACCAAATGGACGTTGATAGATTTTACCATCTTTATTCCTGGTAAAGGGTACTCCCATATGTTCCAGTTCATAAACGGCAGGAACCGCTTCACGGCATAAATATTCAATTGCGTCCTGATCACCAAGCCAGTCAGAGCCCTTTACGGTATCGTACATGTGCCATTGCCAGTGATCCTCTCCCATATTTCCAAGTGAAGCCGCAATTCCCCCTTGGGCTGCTGTTGTATGACTGCGGGTTGGAAATACTTTTGTAATACAGGCTGTATGAAAACCGGCCGCACCCATTCCCAATGTTGCCCGCAAGCCAGAACCGCCAGCCCCTATGACAATGACATCATAGGCATGATCCACGATACGATACGTATCTTTTAATGATAAAGTAGTATCAGTCATTACGATATATATCCTTTAAATGCTGAATTATTTACTGGCGGATGCAGTAAAAAATAATTTTAATATAGAAATTACGGATAGAATTCCTAAAAATAAGGCCCCACCTTTAATACAGTAATTAAGAGCCAATCTTTTTCTTTCACGTGCGTAATCTGATGTAATGACTTCCAAGCCGAGTTGCATATGACGGAATGTTAGCAAGACAAGTGTGAGTAATAAAATTGTATTCGTAGGTTTTCCAGCCCATTTTACAACATCCTTATGATCTGCATCACCCAATCTTAGCATTTGGATAATAAACCAAATTGATAAAGGGGCACTGCCTGCCGCGGTTATGCGTTCGGTCCACCAATGTTCGAAAATATTGTGTCCTGTCCCCAATCCACGCATACGTCCAAGGTAAGATCGTAGAATGGTGGGGCGTTCTACAGAGGTATTCATTGGAGTTTCTCCTAATTGTTTATAGAAAATTATTTTGATATTTTTTAATCAATACGAAGGTTGTCTATTTTTTTCTTTTTTTGATTTTTTTACCAAGAATAATGGTCCATAAAGCTAAAGTTAAAGCAGCAACACCGATAACCTCTGATTTACTGTCTTGATTAATTTCAGGTTTTTCAAGACGTTTGCCACTTAAATCCCAAATAAAATGACGAATACCGCCAATAAAATGGAGAAAGAATGCTGATGAAAAACCAAATAAAATAATTTGCCCTAGAAAACTTCCTGTAAATTTTTGAGTTTTTTGAAAAGATTTTGGTCCTTTTGCGGCTGAAACTAGCCAGGCAACCATTAATGCACTTCCTGCGGAAAGTGCACCGCCTGTAATGCGGTTACTGATTGACAAGACCATTGATAAAATGGGTTTGTAAACTTGTAAATGGGGCGACATTGGTCGGTTTCGATATGATCCGTCACTTTTGTAACCTACATAAAAAGTTTTGCGTATATCCGACATTCTTGATTTCCTAATTAATCCTTATAACACGGCTGATACCGATTTAAGTTAATTGCACTTTATACCCCACTAAAAGATTGATCCAGTCAATTTTTGGACATTCAATTGATTGTGTATGAAGTATTCGGGGTCTTTGTTATTTGATGACTAAACAGTTTTTTGTTTTATTTTTAAAGTAACAATAAGAATATGATAATAACAATTTTCAGGATAATAAAATAAATATCAAATTAATTTGTATAAATTGGATTAATGGCTATAGAAACGTGAAATTGGTAATCATTAATTTATTTATGTTTTTAATTTCGATACCAACAAATCATATCAATTTTATGATCTGTTGGTTAAAAATTACCGTTTAGAAATTAGATTTATTTCTATTAATTTTTCGGCAATCTGTACTGTATTCAATGCTGCGCCCTTACGTAAATTGTCGGAAACGCACCATAGTCCTAAGCCATTTGGAACTGTTGGATCGATACGGAGTCGTGAAACATAGGAGGCATCTTCTCCTGCCGCCTCAATCTGGGTAATATAGCCGCCATCTTCCTGTTTATCGAATAGAATGACACCTTCAGCGTTGCGTAAGGCTTTTTGTGCCTTGGCAAGATCAACGGGGCGTTCACATTCAATGGTAATTGCCTCGCCATGTCCAATAAAAACAGGAACCCGAACACAGGTTGCAAAAACATTGATATCTGGATCAAGAATTTTTTTGGTTTCCACATTCATTTTCCATTCTTCTTTTGTCGATCCGTCTGGCATGAATTTATCAATATGAGGTATACAGTTAAAGGCAATTTGCTTGGTGAAATTGTTTATTGAAATGGAATCCCCAACCAATGATGATTTGGTTTGGATATATAATTCGTCCATTCCTTTTTTGCCTGCCCCGCCTGTGGCTTGATATGTCGAAACAACAATTCTTTTAATTTTGAACAGGTCGTGCAAAGGTTTTAAGGCAACAACCATCTGAATGGTTGAACAGTTTGGATTTGCAACAATATTCCGCTTGATTTTTTTTAAATCTTCCGGATTAACCTCTGGAACCACTAATGGAACATCAGGTTCCATACGGAAATGGGAAGTATTGTCAATCACGATACAGCCTGCCTTGGCTGCTTTGGGTGAATAGACGGATGATATGGATGCGCCAGGAGAGGATAAAGCGATATCCCATCCTTTAAAATCAAAGGTTTCAAGATTTTGGACTTTTAGAATTCTTTTGTCACCAAAGGATATTTCTTTTCCTGCCGAACGTGGAGAAGCCAAGGCAACAATTTCCTTAATTGGAAAATCACGTTCCGCCAGAATTTTTAAGATTTCTCTACCTACCGCCCCTGTTGCTCCAATAACGGCTATGCGATATCCCATAGTATATAATCCTTAGATAATAAAGTTTAATAAATTTTAAAGAAGTCTTTAGAAACCAGCCAAATATTTTAACTCTTTTATTATTTATGTAAATAAATTTTATCAAAATTGTTTGAAAATAAAGAAAATTATTAGGAAAAAAAAAGAAGCTATGTTCTTCTTAGAAATAATTTAAAAGGTCTTTATACTAATTGTTAATCAGGGTTTTTTTTATTTATGAGTCGTTTAAATGTGTTGTATGCACAAAAAGTAAAGAATGGTGAGCTTAAACCAGACAAGGCACAGGAACAAATTGCAGATCGACTGGATCATCTTTGTGTTGAATTGTCTGATTATGTGCCAGAACAGACTAACGTTGGCGGGCTTTTGAATTCATTTAAAAAATTGTGGAAAAAGCCTATTGTAAAACCCAAGGGTATATATCTTGTAGGGCCTGTTGGTAGAGGTAAATCAATGTTGATGGATTTATTTTACAGTCAGGCCCCTGTTGAAAAAAAGATGAGAACACATTTTCATGTTTTCATGCAGGAAGTGCATAAGAAATTTCATGCGTTGGAAATACAGTATCCAAAGGGTGAGGACCCCATTCCAAAACTGGCTGAGGAAATTGTCGAAAAGACATGGTTGCTTTGTTTCGATGAATTTCAAGTCAATGATATAGCTGATGCAATGATATTGGGACGACTGTTTGAATATCTTTTTAAATTAGGAGTTATCATTGTTGCCACTTCGAATGTTCACATCAGGGATTTATTTCAAAACAGACCGGGAGCTGATGCTTTCAAGCCGTTTATTGCTTTATTATCACAAAATATGATTGAACTTGAATTATGTTCGGCACATGACTATCGATTGGGTCGCAAGGAAATTGAAACCAAATGGTTGATCGGCTGTAATCCGGAAAACCATGCTGTTCTAGATAAAGTATTCCTACAGGAATCAGGTGGTAAAGAGGGCGAAAAAACAATCTTAACCGTTATGAGACGTCAATTTACCATACCTTGCGCAGCAGGAAAGGTGGCCCGGTTTCAATTTGAACAATTATGTGATGCGGCACTGGGAGCTGGTGATTATTTGGTTTTGGCTCAAAAATATGAAGTATTGATTATTGATAACATACCGATATTTAATCCTGAAAATATGAATGTAATTGAACGGTTTACCACTTTGATTGATGTATTGTACGAACGGCATACAATTCTCTATGTATCTGCGGAGACGGATTGGGAGCATATTTATCCTGAGGAAAATAGGGCGGCTTTTTTTGAGCGTACTGTATCACGTTTGTATGAAATGCAAAGTCTAGATTGGACAAAATAGGCATTCGAGAGTAAAGATTCTCTGACATTTGTTAAAGAAAAATTGAAGTGGCTTATAGGTGCACTTGTTATATTAATAGGTAAATTAAACTCTGAATAGTGAGTTTTTAGTAGAAATAATTAAGGGGAAATATTATGGCGATTGCTGATCAAATTGCCAGTGTATTCAGTGGATCGAATGCTGCGTATCTTGCGGAATTATATGCAAAGTGGAGGCAGGACGCTAATAGTGTTGACCCGTCATTTGCACAGATTTTTTCTGCGATGAATGATGATAAGACAGTTGTAATGGATGATGTAAGGGGACCTTCATGGGCCCCTCGCAAACCTGTAAAAATTGAATTGGAGCCCGATGACAAGCCCGCTTTGACGAAAGAGGGAAAAGTAACAGCCAAACAACTTTATCAGGCCGCGAATGACAGTCTGCGAGCCGTAGAGCTTATAAATGCATATCGGAGCTTTGGTCATTTTAATGCTGTATTGGATCCCTTGTCCATTCATAAGCCTACAGAGTGCAAGGAATTAAATCCTGAAACTTATGGATTTAAAAAAGAGGATTTGGATCGCCCAGTTTTTATGGGAGATGTTACTAAGAATTTCCTTCCAGGTGAAATTCATACTCTTGGTGAAGTCATTCCTGTATTAAGGCGGATTTATTGCAGTTCAATTGCCTGGGAATATACATATCTGCAAAATAGTGAACAACAGCAATGGTTTCGTGAAAAGGTTGAAAGTCAGAAAAACCATGTTCTGAATGCGGATGATAAGAAAACAATCTTACAGGAACTTGCAGAAGCTGTAGGGTTTGAAACTTTTTGTCAAAAACGTTACGTTGGTGTAAAGCGGTTTGGATTGGATGGCGGGGAATCACTTATTCCTGCCTTACGTACCCTTATTCGACATGCAGTTGCAAATTATGATATTCAATCTGTGGCGATGGGCATGGCACATCGTGGACGTTTAAATGTTTTAACCAATATCGTTGGCAAGTCTTTTCCTGCCTTATTTAGTGAATTTGCAGGAAAATCTTATAAATCTGACGATATTCCTGGTGTTGGAGATGTGAAATACCATCTTGGATATCGAAAACAGGTTCAAATGAATGGACAGGATGTCGATCTTGTCCTGGAATTTAACCCGTCCCATCTTGAGGCGGCTGATCCTGTTGTAGAGGGAAGGGTTCGTGCCATGCAAGATGCTAATGGTCAGAAACATCTGGCTGTTTTAATGCATGGAGATGCTGCCTTTGCCGGACAGGGTGTGGTTTATGAAACTTTTGCCATGTCCAGGCTTCCCGGATATAAAACAAACGGGACAATTCACGTTGTTACAAATAACCAGATTGGATTTACCACATCTACAGAATATGGACATTCTGGATATTATTGTACGGATGTTGCTAAAGTTGCTAAAGCTCCCGTCATTCATGTCAACGGGGATGATCCTGAGGCTGTTGTTTCAGTCATGCGGCTTGCCGTTGATTATCGGGAACGTTTTGCAACGGATATCGTTGTTGATATTGTCTGTTATCGTCGATTTGGACATAATGAAACAGATGAACCGACATTTACCCAGCCAATCATGTATCAGGCTGTTCATAAACATAAGGATATTTATCAGCTTTATGCAGCGAAATTACAAGATGAAGGAGTGATTTCTGCTGTAGAAACGGAAAAATATTGGTCTGATTTCCAGAATTATTTACAAAAATCCTATGAAGAGGCTGATAATTATCATCCAGGAACTCCAGAATGGTTAAAAGGTGACTGGAAAAAAATGCAATGGCGTGGAAAAAATCGTAAAGATTTTTCCACGGCAGTTTCAATTGATGATTTAAAGCGGATTGGTAAAGCGATTAGCTCATACCAAACAGGGTTTAATTGCCATCCGAAATTGGTTCGTCAACTTGAAGCTAAGGCCAAAATGTTTGAAACAGGAAAAGGGTTTGACTGGGCGACTGGTGAAGCCTTGGCCTTTGGTAGCCTTTTGTTGGAGGGGCATCCGGTTCGTCTTTCCGGTGAAGACTGTCAACGGGGTACATTCAGTCATCGTAATGCAATGCTGTTTGATCAGAAGACGCAGCAACCTTATATTCCTTTAAATCATATTGCCACTGATCAAGCGAAATTGGACATCTATAATTCATTGCTGTCTGAATTTGCGGTTCTGGGATTTGAATACGGTTATTCTTGTGAAAATGCAAATGCCTTGGTCTTGTGGGAGGCGCAATTCGGTGATTTTGCCAATGGCGCACAGATTATCATTGACCAGTTTGTTTCGGCTGCTGAAAGTAAATGGCTCCAGCAATCGGGGTTGGTGCTTTTATTGCCACATGCCCAGGAAGGACAAGGGGCTGAACATTCATCTGCTCGACTTGAACGTTACTTGCAGCTATGTGCAGAGGAAAATATGCAGGTTTGTAATTTTACAACTCCCGCAAACTATTTTCATGCCTTGCGTCGGCAGTTGAAACGGAATTATCGTCAACCGTTGGTTGTCATGTCCCCGAAATCTTTATTAAGACATCCTCTTGCACAATCAACATTGGCAGAATTTGCGGATAAAACGGAATTTTTACAAGTTATTGATGAAATAGATGCCTCTGTAAATCGTCAAAAAGTCAAACGAGTTGTATTCTGTTCAGGTAAGGTTTATTACGATTTGTTGATAGCTCGTCGTGAAGCCAAGAAAAATGATGTGGCTTTGGTTCGTGTCGAACAATTATATCCATTCCCAATCAATATTGTTAAGAAATTGATACAATCATATTCTGGGGCACAGGAATTTGTATGGTGCCAGGAAGAACCTCAGAACATGGGGGCATGGCAGTTTATTTCTGGTAAGATTGGAGCGATTGTGCAAACGGTTAAAAATAGTCCAATCAAAATTGAATATGCCGGGCGTACGGCTCAGGCAAGTCCTGCAGCAGGGTTGATGTCTGTTTATAAGGCAGGTCAGGAACAATTGGTTAAACAAGCCTTGAATTTATAAGAACTATATTGAGAAATAATAAGATTTAATTAGGAAAAACAAATATGTCCATTGAAATTAAAGTACCGCAATTAGGTGAAAGTATCAGTACGGCCACAGTTGCCAGATGGCTAAAAAAACCTGGTGAGGTTGTGAATATGGATGAAGCGATTGTAGAGCTTGAAACAGATAAGGTCAGTGTAGAGGTTCCGTCGCCTAAAACAGGTGTGATGGGTGCACAGCTGGTACAAGAAGGGCAGGAGGTCAGTGTTGGGACCTTATTGACTGTATTGGAGGATGGGGCTTCGGTTATTGAATCAGCTCAATCCAAAAGTGTGTCTGTACAGGATGCTAAACAGGCAGAACCTTCGGTTTCAGTGCCTGCTGATAATAAGCCAGTTTCAATGCCGGCTGCCCGTAAAATGATGGAAGAAAAAAATATTACGGTTGATCAGGTGGCTGGTACGGGACGGGGTGGCCGTATTACACGGGATGATGTGGTACAATTTCTGGATCAAAAAGAAAATCCGGCCAAGGCATCTGGTCCTGTTGCACCTCGTCAGGATGATCCTCGTGAAGAGCGTGTCAAAATGACCCGGTTACGTCGTACGGTTGCACGTCGCCTTAAAGAAGCACAGGAAACAGCGGCAATGTTGACGACCTTTAATGAGGTTGACATGTCTGCCGTCATAAATATGCGGACCCTGTATAAGGAAGCCTTCAATAAGAAACATGAGGGTAGCCGTTTGGGGTTTATGTCTTTTTTTGTAAAGGCAACTGTATCTGCCCTTCAGGAATATCCAGCAATCAATGCACAAATTGATGGTGAAGATATTATCTATCGTCATTTTGTGAATATGGGAATTGCGGTTGGTGGCCCAAATGGGCTGGTTGTTCCCGTGCTCAAAGATGCGGATCAAATGAGTTTTGCTCAGATTGAGGGGCAGATCATTGATTTTGCAAAACGTGCACGCAGTAATACGCTGAAATTAGCTGACCTTTCAGGGGGTACCTTCTCGATTACAAATGGAGGAATTTACGGTTCTCTGATGTCCACCCCAATTTTAAATATGCCGCAATCAGGAATTCTGGGGATGCACGCGATCAAAGAGCGTCCAGTTGCAGTCAATGGACAGGTTGTTATCCGTCCAATGATGTATCTTGCTCTTTCTTATGACCATCGTATCGTGGATGGTAAGGAAGCGGTCAGTTTCTTGGTTCATATCAAGGAACGTATTGAAAATCCAGAACGCTTGTTGTTGGATGTTTAAGGGGTCGTGTGAAATTTATTATAAAGGATAGGAAAGGTAAAAAACATGACCATAAATATTGTCGTACCTGTTTTGGGGGAAAGTATAACATCTGCTGTTGTTTCAAAATGGTTGAAACAGCCGGGCGATCAAGTTGCTGCGGATGAGGCGATTGTTGAGCTTGAAACGGATAAAGTAAATGTTGAAGTGCCGGCCCCCTCTGCGGGAATTGTCGGCAAACATGTTGTCGAAGCGGGCAGTGAGGTTTCAGTAGGTGCATTATTGGTGACATTGGAACCATTGGGAAAAGGAGAAACAGTCACAAGAAATGATACAAGAGTGTCATCTGTTTCGGGCTCAAATCCTGAGCAAAAACCAGTTGACGCTTCCGCGCCAGCAAGTGAATATGATTATGATGTTCTTGTAATTGGTGCGGGACCAGGAGGATATGTTGCCGCCATTCGTGCCGCACAACTGGGCATGAAAGTCGCATGTGTAGAAAAACGGAAAACATTGGGTGGAACATGCTTGAATGTTGGTTGCATCCCTTCAAAAGCTTTATTATATGCTTCCGAGCAATATGAAGCTGCCCGGCATCAATTTGAAAAATTGGGGGTTGTTGTTAAGAATGTCTCAGTTGATCTGAAAAAAATGCAGGAGCATAAACAGTCAGTTGTTGAGGCGAATGTTAATGGGATCGAGTTCTTATTCAAAAAGAATAAGGTAACGCGTATTGAGGGCGAGGCAACCATTGTTGTCGCAGGAAAAGTTTCCGTTAATGGGCAAGAGATTAGCGCGCGTTCCATTATCATTGCAACTGGCAGTGAGACGGCAGGATTGCCGGGAATTGAAATTGATGAAAAACAGGTTGTAAGTTCAACAGGAGCCTTGGCTCTTTCTGAAATACCTCGTCATATGGTCGTTATTGGTGGTGGTGTGATCGGGGTTGAACTTGGAAGTGTTTGGAAACGTTTAGGTGCCAGGGTTACTGTGGTTGAATACTTTGATCGGCTGGTGCCTGGTTTTGATCAGGAAATTTCATCTACATTAGCCCGTCTTTTGATCAAGCAAGGTTTTGAACTGAAACTGTCTCATAAAGTTAGTAAAATTGACAAGATGAATGGACAGCTTAAGATCGCAATTGAAGCCGCTCAAGGAGGGAATCAGGAAATTCTTGAGGCAGATGTAGTCTTGATGGCAGTTGGTCGCCGTCCTGTAACTGCAGGTCTGGGACTAGATAAAATTGGTGTGGAATTGGATGAAAGGGGAAGAATTAAAACAGACGCTCAATTCCAAACCAATATTCCGGGTATTTATGCGATTGGAGACGTGATAGCTGGTCCAATGTTGGCGCATAAAGCAGAAGAGGATGGTGTGGCAGCTATAGAATTTATTGCAGGTAAAAAGCCGCATGTTGATTACAACCTTGTTCCAGGTGTTGTTTATACAGAACCTGAGGTTGCCATGGTTGGTAAAACAGAAGAAGTATTGAAAAAAGAAAATGTAGCCTATACGGTTGGCAAATTTCCATTCAGCGCTAATGGTCGTGCCCGTGCAATGGGTAAAGCAGACGGTTTTGTAAAAATTCTGGCCGATAAACATACCAACAGAATTTTGGGTGTTCATATGATTGGTCCAAATTGCAGTGAAATGATTGCAGAAGCCGTATTGGCAATGGCTTTTGGTGCTTCTGCCGAAGATATTGCCTTGACTTGTCATGCGCATCCTACCTTGTCCGAAGCGGTTAAAGAGGCGGCCTTGGCAACACAGAACCAGGCAATCCATATGTAAACTAAATTATTCTGTTTTTATTTGTAAAATATTATATATAATTAATGAATAATTGTAATATTTTACATAATAAGGAGAGAGGATGAAGCATTATCGATTAAGGGTTTGCATATTATTGTGCTCTTTAATCTTTATTATGCAGCCTTTTGCTAAACCATCTCTCTCCTCTTTCAATGTTACTGATCAACTGACTTCTTTGAAACGACATTATTATTGTCCAATTGATGATCGTGATTTTTCTCCAATTATATATGACTATTTTTCAAGTCTGACAGGGAATCAATGTCATATTGATTATACTCAGTTTGAAAATAAATTCTCGATCTTTGGTAATAAACATTTTGTCACTTTACCTCCTTTACCAGTCCTTACACCGGATAAGGCCTATTTTGAGGCCAGAAGGCTTCAGCGTTTATTAAGCAAGAATGTTCCCCGTGCAAGAATTTATAGCAATAAACAAAATATGGAATGGATTAGACTGGCCAAAAAAGAAGTTGAAAAATCAGGTATTCTCTTGAAACGGGCACAGATTTTAGTTGTGGTTGATCGCAATCCCAAGGTTCAAGCTTTATGTTTTGTGCTGGCTTTTCCTCAAGGCACGGGTCAATGGATGGCATTTGGGGGAGGGCATGTATCTACAGGAAAAAAAGGACGTAAATTATATTATGTCACACCGACAGGTGTATTCATGAATACTACGGAAAGGTTGGGATATCGCGCGTTGGGTACCAAGAATAAATTAGGGATTCGTGGTAACGGAACGAAAGGAATGCGAGTATGGGATTTTGGTTGGCAATGGGCCGAAAAAGGGTGGTTGCCTAATCATGTAAAAGGTCAGATTCGGTTGGAAATGCATGCAACAGATCCTGTATATTTGGAACCAAGACTGGGCAATTCTGCATCTGAAGGATGCGTTCGTATTTCTGCCCATATGAACCGTTTTATAGATCATTATGGTATCATAGATGTTTTATATGAGCAGGCCGCAAAACAGAATAAACGGTTTGAAGCTATTTTATCTAGAAATCGCCAGGTTACACCAATTGCTGGTGACCTGTTGGTTGTTGTTGATTCTTCAGAGAAAATTAAATGATAATTTCAAATAAAGAACTGGTAATTTGGTAAAGGGTTGGTTAACTAATATGGAATCATTTTCAATTTTCGATTTCAAGATAAGGAAAGTCTATGAATATTACTGAAAAAGAAGGCAAGTCATTACAGTCATATTTACAGAAAAAATTAGGGAATAACAATTTGAAGGTTATTTTGCCTAAACGTCAGGGACAGCCTGTTGAATTATGTATTCAAGAGGGAAAAACACTTGAGTCAATTGGAACAGTTTATCGTGATGAGGATGAAGGTGAAATTTCTTATGCGATCTCAATGACAATATTAGAAGAAGATCTTGTATAATCAGAACTAGTCTATTTATTCTGTTGGAAAAGTTGGGCAATAACCTGATCAGGTAAAGATATGTTTGTAATTTTCCAACGCCATCTTTGTAATTTCATTGTCAGGCTTAAGGGTGGCATGTTTTCACCAGGAATTATAATTCTTGCGTGCATTGTAAAAGGCGAAGAAAAATAGATATGGCTCGACATATAAATTTGTAATGCATTCTTCTTATTTTTCAAAGAAGAGGATGATGGCAATGTAGGCGGGGATATATAATCAAGTAAAACATGTAAACTATTGTGATTGATATGATGATCAATAGCATTACTTACCGCTTCAGTCGCAAAAGACGTTCCAAAATCCGGTAATTCATCCAGGTCTTCTTTTGAAGGGCTGTGAAAATCCTGAGTGAGATATTTTTTTAAGTGATCTTGAATAGAATGCCAGTTCAAATTTTTGGTTAGATATTTAGTATCGTGGGTCTGTATCGCCTTAGAAATTGACCATAGGGTCAAATATGGATAGGCAATGTATATCGTACATAATACAATTATAACCATTAACCATTTCATATATAAAAACAGATTTTTTCTATATTTTTTTTGGGATATGTATAAAAAAGTCATATTCTTGTTATTTAACCTGTTTGAATAAGATTTATGGTAATATGTCTCTTGCCTTTTTGAAAGAAGGCATTGAATTTATTATAACATAATTATTATTTTATATTATAGTAACGATTTGATCCCTTGATTTATATTTGAAAGACAAGATAAAATGCAATGCGGTTTTTTAGATCATCTTATTAAAAAAAGCTTAAATTGTTTTTTATACATTTCATTTTTTATATCAATATTTTGTTTAAATATTTTATGTTTTTCCACGACCGCTTTTACTCAGGAAAAAAATCAGCATAAACAGCTTGTTCATAAAAAAAGTATCAGGAAAAAAAGCCACCCAGTTTCTCACAAGAAAAAAAAGGTTCATATACAGGAAAACTCTCAGACTCAATCTGTGAATAATAATGAGGAGGGGGGCACAGCTGCAGCTGGAACAGCAGTGGGAGTCGCAACCGCTTCAGCGGCCGCAATCCCTGCTGCAAGCAGCATTCCTTCTCAGGAACCAGAAAAGGGTTCTGTAACAGGTTTGCCTATTCCTCATTTTCTTTCTTTACGTGCGGATGTGGTGAACATGCGAGCAGGTCCTGGAACCCGTTATCCTATTATCATGATTTATCACAGACGTCATATGCCAGTAAAAATTCTTAGGGAATTTGATGTCTGGCGTCTTATTGAGGACGTGGATGGACAAAAAGGATGGATCCAGCAGGCTATTTTATCCAGAGAGCGTTTTTTCATTACAACTGGAATGCCGCTCAGTGTCATGGATGATAAAGATAAATTACAAGACGAAACAAAAGAGAAATCAGAAGTAAAAAGCACAGACAGCTATATTTCAGAATATGTATCCAAAACACAAAATTCCCAATTATCGGGTCAGGGTATTATTGTAAGAACTGTTCCACAAGAGTCGGCTGATCCAGTTGCGATTTTGAAACCCGGAGTTGTTGGAAGTATAAAAGAATGCCAACCCAACGCCAGTTGGTGTAAAGTTAAAATTAATACCTATATAGGATGGATACCAAGATCAAATATCTGGGGCTTGCTTCCCCAGGAAATTATCCAACCTCATTAATTTTCTTATTGAATAATGATATATAGGAATAAAGAATTCAAATTTGATACGTTTGAATTCACAATTAAAAATGTAAGGAACTAATATTATGAAAGATAAATCATTAATCTTAAGAGATCGTCGGGCAAAAATTGTATCAACTTTGGGACCTGCTTCCTCAACAAAAGAAATGATCAAGGCTTTATTTTTGGCTGGGGTTGATGTTTTTCGTTTGAATTTTTCCCATGGTACACATGAGGATCATGCAGAACGATATCGTATTATCCGTGAAATCGAAGAGGAAACAGGTAAGGTTATTGGTATTTTGGCCGATATTCAGGGACCTAAACTGCGCGTAGGGAAATTTGCAAATGGTAAGGTTACTCTAAAAAATGGAGCAATTTTTCGTTTGGATTTAGATCCGGCATTAGGTGATGAACATCGTGTCTGTTTACCTCACAAAGAGATTATCCAAAGTGCAAAGCCAGGGGCAAGATTATTGCTTGATGACGGTAAGTTACGTTTAACGGTTCGGAATGTTGGTGCAGATTATTTGGAAACCGAAGTTACCGTCGGCGGTGTTTTATCTGATCATAAAGGTGTGAATGTTCCTGATATGGTTTTGCCCATTCCAGCATTGACAGAAAAAGATCATAAAGATTTACGTTTTGCATTGGATCTGGGTGTTGATTTTATCGGGCTTTCCTTTGTTCAGCGTCCAGAGGATGTTCAGGAAGCCAAGGTTATTTCCAATGGTAGAGCCTGGATTATCACCAAAATGGAAAAACCACAAGCAATTGAAAATCTTGATTCAATTCTTGAAGTTACAGATGGTGTAATGGTTGCCCGTGGTGATCTTGGTGTTGAAATGCCTCCTGAAGAGGTGCCCCTAGTTCAAATTCAGATTATTCGCAAGGCGCGTAGTCTTGGTAAACCAGTGATTGTGGCAACTCAGATGTTGGAAAGCATGATTTCATCACCAACACCTACCCGTGCTGAAGCTTCTGATGTTGCAACTGCTGTATTGGAGGGCGCTGATGCGGTCATGTTGTCTGCTGAAAGTGCTGCAGGTCAATATCCGAAAGAAGCAGTTTCCATTATGAACCGTATTATTACACGGGTTGAAAAAGATAAAGAGTGGACAAAATTAATGGAAGCCACGCGTGAACAGCCTCAACGTAATATTGCTGATGCCATTGTTGCCGCTGCCCAGAAAATTTGTGCGACTTTGTCTGCACCCGCTGTTGTGGCCTATACGCATAAGGGAACAACTGCCCTGCGCATGTCGAGAGAACGTCCAAACAGTATGATTTTCAGTCTAACGCCAAGTGTTGAAGTGGCTCGTAGGTTGGCATTGGTGTGGGGTATTCATCCATGTACAACAAATGAGGCTTGCATACCTTCTTGTACTGTTGAACATATTGTTGATGAAGCCCGTAAAACGACGCAAGAACACAATATTGTCAAAAAGGGTGACCAAATTGTTGTTGTTGCCGGTGTTCCTTTTGGTCAGACAGGTAGCACGAATTTGATTCGTGTTACGGAAATCAACTAGTCTTTTAATAAAAATAAAATAATTCAATTTTTTAATACGGGAATTTCTTTTCCCGTATTTTTTTTATTGTTTCAATTTGATCGGCAAGAAGAGAATACGTTATCGGTTGTCGAATAATAAAATTTTTCTCGTCTGTAAAATCGGATAAATTTACAAAGTTCTTTTCATAACCGGTAATGAAAAGAATTAGTAGATCTGGATAATTGTTGTGAAGTGTTGAAATTATATTTTGATTGTTGAATTGCTGTAATATCCTGGTATCAATAGTGATAAAATCGAAATTTGAGCTATTGTTTAGTAATGTTGTCGCCTCTGGATAAGTTTTAACCATGGTCGCTGTATAACCAAGATCTTCAAATGCCTCGCCTAAAAGTGTACGAAGATGGTAATCTTGTGAAATAATTAATGTTTTATAGCATAATTGCTGGGTATCATTTGTGAAAAAATTTTCCACAACCAAAGGGCGTCGATATCGTGGCAGATATAAATCAATAATAGTGCCTTCCATATACCTGGAATGCAGCTTTAAATATCCGCGTGACTGTCTGGTAAAACCATAAGCCATTGAAAGGCCGAGTCCGGCTCTTTTTCCCAAGGGTTTGGTTGTAAAAAATGGATCTGTAACACGGTCAATATATTCAGGCTTGATGCCTTTACCATTATCCTTTATACTTATTTTTACGTAGTCATCAGGTTTAATGGAAAGCTGATTGGCAAGAGTATGGTCAATAGATAAATTTTTACTGGATATATTTATTCTTCCTGTCAGGGATAGTATCGCTTCACAAGCATTTGTAAAAATATTGATCAGTGCGGTTTTAAATTGTTCTGGATCGCAAAAAACAGGCCAAATATCTTGACTCAAAGAAAAATCAAGAAAAATGGTTTTATCTGAATTCTTATGAAGTATGTTTTGAAAAATATCAGTCAGAATTTGAATGATGTGATTGGGGTTTGTAACGTGCGGAATGAGAGTTTGCCTTCTTGAGAAGGAAAGAAGCTGATTTGTAATGACTGAGGCTTGGGATGCCGCTTGTTGGGCAGCATTGATATAAGTGGGTAATTTTTCCAGTTTTTTTTGTTGAATTCTCAATTCCATTAATTCCAGATTTCCAATTATTCCACCAAGCAGAGTGTTGAAATCATGAGCTATGCCACCGATTAAATGCTCGATTGATTCTGTTTCTGGTTTTTTGTGATCGGTTATATTTGTAATGATTCCAAGGATACCGCTTATTTTATTATGTTCATTATGAACAGGATTAAAGGTAATGGTAATTTTTTGTAAGGGATGAGAGGATGAATTTTTGGCGTGCTGCTGTTGAAATGTGTAACTGAAGGATTCTCCTTGATAAACAAGTTTGATGATTTTATTGAAATTCTTGTTCTGTTCTGGCCAAACCTCCAGTAGAGGACGCCCCAAAAGGGCAGGATGTTTAAAATCAATAAAGGGAATATAGGCTTCATTATAAAAAGTGATATACTTTTCTCCCCAAAAAAGAATCATGGGAAGTGAAGAATTCATTAACAGGGAAATTGTTGTATGTAATGTGGACGGCCAATTTTTTTGTTCTCCCAGCGTTGTGTGTTTCCATTCAAATGTATTCATCAGTTTTTGAATCGATGGGAGTTTTGATGGCAGTACGTTCATTTTATGATTATCTTATTTTAGGGTGCTGAGGAAAAAGCCGATAAATTAAAATAAGATATCTTAATGAATAAGACCAATAAAATGATTATGCTTGCTTATTATTGATAAGGGATTTACGAATTTCCCGTCCTTTTTTAATTGTTTTTACAATATAGTCCTCATCTTGCCAGCGAATCGCTTTTGCCATTGCCTGGGCATCTTCGGTAAAGCGAGCCAGCATTTCCAGAATGGCTTCACGGTTATTGAGAAAAATATCCTTCCACATAATTGGATCAGATGCTGCAATCCGTGTAAAATCCCTAAATCCGGACGCCGCGTAATCCAATACCTCGGAACGTGTTTCATCGGCCAGACTATCTGCTGTATTGCAGATAGTAAAGGCAAGTAGATGTGGCAAATGACTTACAATTGCGCAGATTTTATCATGATGTCTTATATCAAGAATGCGCGTATTCGCCCCCATGGCCTGCCAGAATCGCTCGATCTTATAAACGCTTTCTTTTTCGGTTGAGGTGGTGGGGGTTATCAGGCACCAACGATTTTCAAACAGAGATTCAAAACCAGCATCAGGACCGGAAAATTCTGTTCCGGCCATGGGATGTGCTGGAACAAAGGAAATATCAGAAGTTAGATAGGGAGTAATGGCGGCGATGACAGAAGCCTTGGTGGATCCTGTATCGGTAAGAATGGCTCCTTTTTTCATATGTGGAATAATTTGTTTGGCAACTTCTTGCATGGCACCAACAGGTATTGCGAGGATGACGCAATCTGCATTTTTAACTGACTCAACAGGGTCTGAACTGACTTTGTTGGCGATTTTTAATTTCTTAACGCGATGACAAACTTCAGGGTGATTATCAACAGCAACCGTATATTCTGAAATAGTGGGATCTTTTTGAATGCGTCGAAGAATTGAAGAACCGATTAATCCCGGGCCAATGACGGTGATATTTTTAAAAATTGGAATTGATGTAATTTTATTGGTCATAATGTTAATTTGTTTACTTGAAATTATTCAGAAGAGGGATCAACAATTTTTTTTATTTTTTGAATATTTATTCAAATAATGAATTTCAGTAATTTGCCATAATAGAAGGGTTGGCACCCCAATTAAAATATCTCTGGCCCTGCGCAAGAGAGAGAGGCTGAAGGATAAATGGGGATCAATGCCAAATATACTGCCTAAAAGAACGTATGCGCCTTCTTGTATACCAACACTAGCGGGAACAAGAAACCCGATGGAAAGGGCAACACATACAAAAGCCTCGATAATAACGGCCTCCTGAATGTTGATTGAAGCTCCCAGGAATTTATAGCAAAGCCATGTTCCAATTGCACCAGCTAACCAGCCTATTAAATGGATAATACAGCTTAACAGAACATTTTTTGGATTCGACCAGATTTGATTGATTGAATTTTGAAAGGAATCTGCATTGGCATTAACTTGATCCTCCCATTGTTGGGCAATATTTTTGCTGAGAAAATTGACAAGTTTTTTAATTAAGGCGCTTCCTTGTCGTTGGGACCAAATAAGGGAAATGCTGCCTATCAACAGAAAAAAAATTCCAATGATGATAAACCATTTAAGATTAAGTTTGGTGCCGGGAACGGTAATATTTTGTAAGGTCTCATGATATTGTCCAATTATCAGGAAGCATATGCCAACAATGATAAAAACAATTTGTCCAAGTGTCTCGGTGGTAATATCAACGATATTCGAGCTGACGGCATGGGCAATTGAAAGATCTTTAGGGTTTTTAATATAACGGTAACCTTTAAAACATACGGCACGGATACTTAAAAGAATTCCGCCAACTTGTGAAAAAGGTAGACAGGTTGCCGCAGATTCCCGTAAGAAACGGGCCCATATCAAGCGCAGCATGCCTATATCAGGACAGATGACATGCCAGGCATAACTTAGTAAAAGAATGACAATAACCTGCCATGAAGAAAGAATGAGTAATCCTTTTATTCCCACCGAGGAAAAAGATTGAACAATACTGTCCATACCAACCCAGACAGCTCCGCCAATGAGAAGGGTAAGTCCGAGAAAGAACAAAATAATTGAGATTTTTTTCAAAACAAACCGTATGTTATTTTATTAGAAAGTTATTTTATATTATTAAATTATTTGCATACTAGTTAGAAATAGAGCTAATTACAATACACGTTCCTACGTATCTTAGTTATTGATTTGCAAAACTTAAAAAATATAAACATGATGAATGAGGTCGAGATGGTCGCGCCAACGTTTGTGACAGGAGCAACAGGCTTTGTAGGTTCTGCCGTAGCCCGCAATTTAATTGCCCATGGACATCAACTTAAATTATTGGTTCGGGCGAATAGTAATCGTCAAAATGTGCATGGATTGGAGGCTGAATTGGTCGAGGGGGATCTGGCTAATCCCAAAAGTTTTGCCGATGCGTTGCAAGGGTGTCGATATCTTTTTCATGTGGCAGCTGATTACCGGTTATGGGTACCGGATCCTAACAGAATGATGCATATTAATGTCGAAGGCACACGTCAGTTGATGCTGGCCGCAATGGAAGCCGGCATTGAAAAAATTGTTTACTGCTCTTCTGTGGCAGCCCTTGGATTGGTTGGGGACGGCAGTGTTGCTGATGAAACAACACCTGTTCATCATATAATTGGTGCTTATAAACAGTCAAAATATCAGGCTGAACAGGTTGTATTGGAGCTTGTAAAAAACAAAAAATTGCCGGCGGTGATTGTTAATCCCTCTACCCCCATTGGTCCTGGCGATATAAAACCCACTCCTACGGGAAAAATGATTTTGGACTGTGCCTCTGGAAAAATGCCCGCTTATGTTGATACAGGCTTGAATATTGTGCATGTTGATGATGTTGCCAATGGGCATCGGTTGGCTTTGGAAAAAGGACGTATTGGTGAAAAATATATTTTAGGTGGTGAAAATATGTTATTACGGGAACTCTTTTCAATTGTCGCTGAAATTGCTGGTGTAAAACCTCCCTTAATAAGACTTAATCAGAAGGTTTTGTGGCCGGTAGCTGTTATTTCGGAGTGGTTGGCTCGTACACTTAATATAGAGCCACGGGTTACGCGTGAAATGCTGATGATGTCTTATAAAAAAATGTTTTTCTCTCCTGTCAAGGCAGAAAGGGAACTTGGTTATACATTCAGGCCTGCAAAAGAGGCCTTGAAAGATTCCCTGTTATGGTTTTGGAAGCAAGGATATCTTAAACAATAAAATAATTTAAAGACTTGAAATTTAAGATGAATATAAATGGTGCAATATTATGTTAGTATTGGCAGGTGTTTCTTTTGCAATCTGGATAGGATTGATTTTTTTTCATGGTCGTTTTTGGAGTAGGGGACCGATTTTATATCCTCTATCCCGGGAAGAGCAAAAGAAGCAGGATTGTTGGCCAGAATTGCATGTTATTGTCCCGGCGCGTGATGAGGCGGAAACAATCGAGAACGTCATTTTATCCTTGTTAAATCAGGATTATGCTGGACGGTATGATGTTACATTGGTTAATGATGGAAGTACTGATGGAACCGGAACACTGGTCAGGAAACTGAGGGAGACCTTGTCGGAAGATCAACGTGAAAAACTACAAATTGTTGATGCATCTTTTCGTCCCGATGGATGGAGTGGTAAATTGTGGGCCTTGTCACAAGGAATAACAAAAGTTACCCAACAGAGGTCAATGAAAAATTCTTTTTTCTTTTTTACTGATGCCGATATTTTTCATGAACCGACTCATCTTTCCTCTTTGGTAAATAAGGCTTTACGGGATAATTTGAATTTAGTATCCGAAATGGTAAAGCTTCGTTGTGAAAGTTTTTTTGAAAAAGCCTTGATTCCTGCCTTTATTTTTTTCTTTTGTATGCTTTATCCCTTTTCAAGGGTGAATAAGGCTTCGAGCACTGTTGCGGCAGGGGCGGGCGGAACAGTTTTAATTCGAAAAGAGGCCTTGGATCGGATTGGTGGTATTGCAGCGTTGAAAGATGCATTGATTGATGATGTAACCTTGGCGTCTTTGGTTAAAAGAAATTGCGGAAAAATTTATCTGGGACATAGTTCTCAAGCTGTTTCATTAAGGCCTTATGAATCTGTTGAATCCATTTGGAACATGATTACACGTTCTGCTTATGTTCAGTTGAATTATTCATTGGTTTGGTTAATGGTAACCATTATCTTGATGACGCTGATTTGGTTCACGCCTTTTTTACAGGTTGTTTTTTCCCAGGGACGTGTGCAGCAACTGGCATTTATCACCTATATGATGTCAATTTTGTCATTTGTTCCGACCTTATCTCGTTTTCAAATTTCCTATTTATGGATTTTGGTTTTACCATTTATTGCTTTGTTCTATTTGTTTGCGACAATTGGTTCAGCAATTAATTATTACCGGGGGAAGGGAATGGTCTGGAAAGGCAGGGCTTATACAGACAATTCCGGTACAGCTCATGAACAGGAAACCGGTATGGATTTAGGAGATCTGGTTTCAGTACGGAATGGGCACAAAAATGCAAAACAGAAGGATTAATTTATGCGTTCAGTGAATAATCATTGTGATCTGTATGATTTTTCAATTTGGGGGAATGAAGATGTTTCTTCTGGCAAGGGGGCAAAAGATGAGAATTTTCCTGTAGGATCTTTATTGATTAGCCGTAAATTGAGACCTCATGTACAGGCATATTATAATTTCGCAAGGGTTATTGATGATATCGCTGATTCCGAAATGTTAAGTTCGGAAGAAAAAGTTAAACGATTGAATGGAATGCAGGCTGTTTTATGTGATGATGTGCCGGCACCCGATCGGGCTGATGTCCAGTCTGCAAGATATTTACGTAACAGTTTGTTGGAAACGGGTGTATCTTTTGATACTGCAACGGATTTATTGATTGCATTTCGTCAGGATGCAGTAAAAAATAGGTATGAAACTTTTGCCGAGCTTCTCGAATATTGTCGATATTCTGCCAATCCTGTTGGTCATTATCTACTTGATCTTCATAAAGAAAATGCTGATACAAAGCCAGCTGCAGATGCGTTATGCACCTCTTTACAAATTCTTAATCATTTGCAGGATTGTAGGTCTGACCTCATTCGCCTTGATCGCTGTTATATTCCGTTGGATATGCTGCGTGCAGAAAATGTTGATGTGCAGGCGGTTAAAGACGAGGGAACAATAAGCGGATTAAGGAATGTATTTGATTATATTCTTGACTATATTGATGATTTAAACAGGGAAGCCGAACAATTAATACGATTGACGTCCAATCGACGGTTAAGAATGGAGAGTTCTGTAATTCTTACGCTTGCATGTTCCTTGACTGAGCATTTGAGAAAAGAGGACCCATTGGCAACAAGAGTGAAACTGAATTATAAGGATGCGATCAAGGCTGTTCTATATGCTTGTCCACATATTTTAAGATAATAGTCCTGAAAAAGATAAATTATTGATATAGGGTAATAGATTATCCTATTATTTAATTTGCTAATTTTTGTTTTCTTGCTTAAAACTGTCTTAATTTATTTTTAACTATGGAAAGGTCCGATCAAATTATGCAAAAGCCGCTAGCTGAAACTGCACAGATAATGGGATGTAGCGAGCTTGATTTGATCTTTGTCGAGGCAATCGTTCGTCATGCCAAGACATCTTTTGCCGCAGGCATGAAAATGTTATCCCCTGAACGTCGTTACAGTATGTTCGCCTTGTACAGTTTTTGTCGCATTGTTGATGATATTGCGGACGATATGGGTGAACCTGAGGTTAAACAGAAACAATTGCAGAAATGGCGCGATAAAATTGAGCTTCTGTATAATGGAAAGGCTGATGGTTCCGTTGAGAATGTATTGCTGGGCTCAATTCAACAGTTTGGATTGAGGAAAGAAGATTTTCTTGCCATTATTGATGGTATGGAAATGGATGTATTAAATCCTGTTATTGCTCCTGATGAAGCCAATCTCGATTTGTATTGTGATCGGGTCGCTTCGGCAGTGGGTCGTTTGGCAATCCGGATTTTTGGGGATTCATCAGAAGCGGCTGAAAAAGTCGCTTATCATTTGGGCCGGGCACTACAGATAACAAATATTTTGCGCGATCTAGAGGAAGATATCGAACGAGGGCGCTTGTATTTACCGAAAGAATTGTTGGAACGTTTTCATATTTCCCTGATTCCTGAACGATGTATGCAGAATCCCTCAATTCAAGAAGTTTGCAATATTATGTCATATCGTGCCCTGGATCATTTTCGTTCTGCCGCGAACTATATGAGGCAATGTAAAGTTGATGCCATTCGGCCTGCAAAAATTATGGCAGCTACTTATCGCTTTTTATTGGGTAAACAAAAAAAATTGGGGTGGAAAAAACCTTTTAAAAGAGCATCCTTATCGACAGGGGAAAAAGTTATTGTTGGTATGGTTGGATTGATGGTATAGCGTTCAATAATATGGCAAAGAAACATATTCATATTATTGGTGGGGGGCTGGCTGGCTTGTCTGCCGCTGTCTTTTTATCTTCAAGGACAGATGCGCAAATCGCGCTTTATGAAGGAAGTCCAACATTTGGTGGGCGGGCCCGTTCTTTTTATGATTCAAAATTGGATCGTTTGATCGATAACGGTAATCATTTAATTCTTTCTGGAAATGATGCCGTTTTTGATTATTTGAACAAAATAGATTCCATGAATAGTCTGACCAGTTCAGGAATTCCCCTATTTCCCTTTTTTGATCTTGATGAAAACAAACATTGGGATGTTAGTTTATCAAATGGAAGATTCCCTTGGTGGCTATTTAGTAAAAACCGTCGGGTTCCAGGTTTTAAATTTCCCGAATTGATGGCTTTGTGGCATTTAATTAAGGCAAATCATAGTCAAACTGTTGCCGATTGTTTGGTAAATGGTGAATTTTCCCGTCGTCTTCTGAAACCATTTGCCATTTCTGTTTTGAATACTTCTTGTGAGGTTGGTAGCGCAATTTTGCTGGGTTCTGTTGTGCGTCAGTCTTTGCTAAAGGGAGGAAAGGCCTGTGTTCCCTATTTTCCAAGGGAGGGATTGTCAGAAACCTTTGTAAAACCGGCTTTATCTCTGATAAAATTGCAAGGGGGCAAAGTTCATGCGACATCCCGTCTTTCTGAATTGCATCGGAAAGACGGATATATTGATTATTTTATCGTGAATAATGAAAAAATAGAACTTAATTCAGAGGACCAGGTTATTCTTGCGGTTAATCCTTATACGGCAAGACAGGTTTTATCTCCAATTTTACCTGACATTCCCTTGCCAGATGAATTTGAAAGTATATTGAATCTTCATTATAAAGTTGATTTTGCCTTGCAAATGAAGGGGAGTGTCGAAAAGGCAAGGTTCATCGGTGTTATTGGTGGAATTAGTGAATGGATTTTTGTTAAAGACGGGGTGATTTCGGTAACTGTAAGTGCCGCCAATCGTTTTACGGGGTCCGATCCTGAAAATTTATCAAAATTAATTTGGCAGGAAATCAGGAAAACCCTTGAACCTTTCCTTTTTTCCCTTTTGCCTGAATACGTACCGTCCTATCGTCTGTTGTGGGAAAAAAGGGCCAGTTTTGCTGCAACGATAGAACAAAATAAACGTCGTCCTTCCTGTTATACGATATGTCCAAACCTGTTTTTGGCAGGAGACTGGACCGCTACAGGTCTTCCTTCAACAATTGAGGGGGCTATCCGTTCGGGATATAAGGCGGCTCAGGCTATTTTATAGCTTATAAACTCGGGATAATTAAGGTTAGATTTTTTATCAAAATTCAAATAGTAATGGTTTATTTATAATAAAATAAGGAAATATTCAATTATGCTAGATCATACTGGTGATTTGGGAAAGGGAATAGATAATGACGATTTGGACGCAGCAATTTCTCGAGCACAGCATGTATTAACTGAACATCAGAATGAAGATGGACATTGGGTATTTGAACTGGAGGCGGATGCAACTATCCCTGCTGAATATGTATTGTTGGAACATTTTCTGAATCGTATAGACCGGGATTTGGAAAATAAAATTGGCGTTTACTTGCGCCGTATCCAAGGGGATCATGGTGGATGGCCTCTTTATTATCAAGGAAAATTTGATCTTTCGGCTTCCGTAAAGGCTTATTTTGCTTTAAAGGCTATTGGGGATGATATTGATGCACCCCATATGAAACGTGCCAGAGAGGCCATTCTTGCGCATGGCGGTGCGGAAAGAACCAATGTTTTCACACGTATTCAAATGGCGTTGTTTGGTGAGGTTCCATGGCATGCCACTCCTGCAATGCCGATTGAATTGATGCTGATGCCCAAGAAAGCATTGTTTTCCATTTGGAATATGTCATATTGGTCCAGAACAGTTGTTGTTCCTTTATTGATTCTGGCCGCTTTGAAACCCAAGGCGATTAACCCTCGTAATATTCATATTCAGGAATTATTTGTAACTCCGCCTGATCAGGTCAGCGATTGGATTAAGGGTCCGTTCCGGTCTTATTGGGGACATGTCTTTAAAGGACTGGATAAAGTTGTAAGACCTGCTGAAAAATATATTCCATCTGTTTTACGAAAAAAATCCATTCAGAAAGCATTGGAATTCGTTGATGCACGATTGAATGGGGAAGACGGGCTGGGAGCAATTTATCCAGCCATGGCAAATTCTGTGATGGCATATCATGCGTTGGGAATTGCCGATGATGATCCACGCGCTGCGATTGCCTGGCGTTCTGTGAAAAAATTATTGATTGAGACGGATACAGAAGCCTATTGTCAACCTTGTGTTTCACCTATTTGGGATACTGCCTTGACTGGCCATGCCGTAATTGAAACCATAAGTCATAATCGAGCAGTGGATCGAGAGGTAACCTCACAAAAATTGGCGAAAAGTTTGAAATGGCTGAAAGATCGCCAGATTTTGGATGTAAAGGGAGACTGGATTATTAACTCTCCCGAAACAGCTCCTGGAGGATGGGCATTTCAATATAGAAATGATTATTATCCAGATGTTGATGATACGGCTGTTGTCGGTATGTTGCTACATCGTGATTGTAATCCGGAACATGCCGAATCAATTGAACGTGCCCGTCAGTGGATAATTGGCATGCAGAGCTCGAATGGTGGTTGGGGGGCCTTTGATATCGACAATAATAAAATGATCCTGAATCATATCCCTTTTGCCGATCATGGCGCTTTGCTGGATCCTCCTACGGCTGATGTAACGGCGCGTTGTGTTTCTTTCTTGGCACAGCTTAATTATCCCGAAGATAAAGCGGTAATCGATAAGGCAATTCAATATTTACGTTCTGAACAGGAAGATGCAGGTTGCTGGTTCGGGCGTTGGGGAACGAATTATATTTATGGAACATGGTCGGTTTTATGCGCCTTAAATGCAGCTGGAGTTTCTCATGAAGATCCAATGGTAAAACGTGCGGTTAAATGGTTACTTTATGTACAGAGACCAGAGGGAGGATGGGGTGAAGATGAAGCCTCCTATGAGGATGCGCCAAAAGGCGTTTATAATCAAGGCATGCCTTCTCAGACTGCCTGGGCATTACTCGGATTAATGGCAGCGGGACAAGTCAAACACCCAGCGGTGCAAAAAGGAATGGCCTGGCTGTTGAGCGTCCAGAAAGAAAATGGTCACTGGGAAGAAAACCCTTATAATGCCGTGGGGTTTCCAAAAGTGTTTTATCTTCGTTATCATGGATATAAACAGTTTTTTCCTTTATTGGCCTTATCACGTTTTCGCAATCTTCAAGCGAGTAACAGTGGAAAAGTCGAGGTTGGGTTTTAATGATATACAACCGCCTTGGTATTTTGGTTGGAATGGATTTTGAGGCGAGATTAGCCTCAACTTTAGCTCCTGCTGCTGTTGAAGCGAGCGGGGCGACCTATCTGGGTGCAAAAAAGGCCCTTGAGCGATTGTCGGTGGAAAAAATTGATTCAATCGTATCTTTTGGATTTGCTGCCGGTTTGGATCCCGTTATTAAGGCAGGTACAATATTATTGCCGCATAGTGTAGTTGCCGAGAATAGGGAATATCATGCGGATGCCGAATTAAGGAGCTGGTTGGGGGCGGAAAAATCAGAAGTTAAGCTCGGAAGTTTATTGCATAGCAATGAAATTGTAACCTCTGCCCAAAAAAAAGAAAGGCTTTTTAAAGATTCGGCCTGTTTGGCAGTTGATATGGAAAGTGGTCTGGTTGCGCAGTTTGCTCAGGAGAAACATATTCCGTTTGCTGTTTTACGTGTTGTATGTGATACGGCAAGTCGGAATCTTCCACCTCTTGTTTCTTCAGTCTTGACACAGGATGGCAAGTTGAATTTTTCCAGGATTGCCGGAAGTCTGTTAACCTGTCCATTCCAGATTAAGGATTTGTTTGGCGTGGGTATGGATATGGCTCGAGCATACTGGCATTTAAAACGGTATCTTGCCAATTTTCATTAGAAAATATTGTATAATATGTGAAATCCCTGTTACAGAATTTTATGGTAACAGGAATATTTATTTTCTAGAATTTTATCTGTTTTTTCAAAGATTCTATTGCTGAAGGTACATCAGGAACAACTTCAAAGAGTTTCAACAGGGACTTATCAGCAAATCCCTGTTCGATAGTATTGTTTAATTGATCATGAATGCCCCTAGCCCAATTATCGACATTTACAATGATGATCGGTTTATTATGGAGCTTTAGATAGCGCCAAGTAAGTATTTCAAAGAATTCGTCAAAAGTCCCGATACTTCCAGGCATAATCAGATAGGCATCTCCTTCGTCATAAAGAATCTTTTTTCTGGAATGCATATCTTCGGTAACGGTTAAATCATTTACACGAGAATGTTGTCCCTCTTTTTTGATAAGGAATTGCGGGATAATACCTTTGACGGATCCACCAAGGTCAATCATGGTATTTGATATTATTCCCATCAAACCCACACTGCCACCGCCAAAGACAAGTCGTAATTGATTGTGAACAAAATGGCTTGCCAATTCTTTTGCCGCCTGAATGTAGATGGATTTGTTTCCGCATTTTGAACCGCAGAAAACGGTAATTGAGTAATTGTAATGAGTCATGAAATTTTCTTTAATATATCATTGTTAAATAGAGGCTGTTTTATTCTGATAATATAGCCCATAGGTTAACAGAACACTACAAAAAGCAAAAAAACTGGCTGACAAATAAAGATAATCATATCCAAGATGACTTTGGATGAGACCAAGTAGGGGACCGGAAATAAAAAGGGCCATATCCAGAAATAAAGAAAATGAGGCAAGGGCTGCCCCTTTATTTTCACTACTGACTTTTGATATGGCAATAACACCCAAGGCTGGATAGATGAGTGAAAAACCACATCCTGTCAAGGCTGCTCCGATATATGCACCAATTATTGAGGTTTGTGTGGCAAGCAGAAGAAGACCAATGGTTTCTGTAATTAGGGAGATGATAGAGACAATATAACCACCATATTTTAAAAGTGAATTTTTGAAAATAAATCGGATCATGACAAAGGAAACGCCAAAAATTGTCAAGGCAATGGCAGATCCTGTCCAGTGGTTGCTAATAAAATATAAGGCAATGAAAGTTTGAATACTGCCAAATCCGATAGTTGATAAACCAAGACAGCAGCCGTAAGCTGAAATTCGTTTGAAAACCTTGGTAAAAGGTAAACGTCTAGCGGTTGAAACGGGAATGATGGCTGGATAGGTTGATGCTAGAAGCATTGATGCTGAAGCCAGAATGACAGTAAGAATAGAAAATCCAGATAACCCACCAATAAAACCGATGGGCTGTGAAGCAAGATAAACCCCTAAGGGGGCACCAATGGCCATGCCGCCATAAGTGGTTACACCATTCCATGATATGACATGGGTTGCGTTTTCAATTCCTACCCTGCCGATATTCCAGACATTAACACCTGTTGATGCCAAGCTTTCTGAAATACCCATGCAAAAGCGGCCTAGAAGGATGATTATTAATGCCATAAGAGGTTGATGGGTAAACAATAAAGCCAAAATTGTCAAAAGTCCCCCGCATGCACTAATTCCCAAACCTATAATGACTGCACTTTTGGCCCCTTTGGTATCCAGCCATTGACCCGCTCCCGGGCGACTTATAAAGGTGGCAAGATAGGCTGCGGAAACAGCAATTCCGGCAATTATACTATTATATCCGAGTTGTCTATGAACAAATACAGGTATTGTAGCCAAAGGCATACCGATATTTATGAAACATACAAGATTAAAAATGGCCGCGGCAAGAATCTTTAATGTAATGGATTTTGGTTTCAGATAGGATAAAATCATTATTGGTTATTAAATAAAAAAGTATCTCTTTAAAATAAAATTTTATAATAATAGGAGTTTATTTTGCAATCAATTCTTTGCAATGTTGATCATAGGATAACAGAATCTCTTGATCGTTTATTCGAATTTTTACGCATTCCAAGTATTTCAGCTATTCCAAGCTATAACCAAGACTGTCGAAAGGCAGCACAGTGGTTGCATGATTACTTGCGTAATATGGATTTGGATGTGCAGATTTGTGAAACTGGGGGACATCCAATCGTCATGGCAAATTCTCCTGAAATAAAGGGAGCCCCGCATGTTTTATTTTATGGACATTATGATGTACAACCTGTCGATCCACTGGAATTATGGGAAATACCACCTTTTGAACCTTGTATCCGAACCGACGCAACAGGAAAAGAGGTTATTCATGGGCGTGGATCATCAGATGACAAAGGTCAAATTCTTACTTTCCTGGAAGCCTGTCGAGCGATTTATGTGAAAGACAAGCAATTTCCATTGAATATCACTTTTATTTTGGAGGGTGAAGAGGAAAGTGGAGGAGAACATTTACCTATCTTTTTAGCGCAACAGAAAGAAATCTTACATCCTGATATTGCTTTTATTTGTGATACGGATATGGCTACTCCGGATGTGCCAGCAATCACTGCCATGGTTCGTGGCTTGGTTGGGGAAGAGGTTACCGTTTACGCGGCTAATCGGGATTTGCATTCGGGATTATACGGAAATGCCGCTCAAAACCCTATTCAGGTTTTGGCTGAAATTATTGCAGCATTACGTGATAATACAGGAAGGGTCACCATTCCAAATTTTTATGAAGGGGTGCCTGAAATTGCTGAAACGATTCGTCAAAAATGGCAGGAAATTGGCAAAACCGATAGTGAACTGCTTCATCCAATCGGTTTGCAATATCCGGCGGGTGAGATTGGATTCAATGCCGTTGAACAGACATGGTGTCGTCCTTCGTGTGAAATCAATGGAATTACGGGGGGATATGAAGGACATGGGTTTAAAACGGTTATTCCAGCTCAGGCTTCAGCCAAAATTTCTTTTCGCTTGGTTGGGGGACAGGATCCAATTCAAATTCGGAAAAATTTTCGGCAGTTTGTAAAATCGAGAATACCCGAAGATTGTAAAGTTGAATTTGTTTCTCATGGTGTTTCAAATGCAAGTATGGTTTCCCTTGAAGGAAAGAATTTAAGTAAAATTAGTCAAGCCCTCGAAGATGAATGGCTTCATAAAACAGCCATTATTGGCAGTGGAGGCGCCATACCTGTGGTTAAGGATTTACAGCGTGAATTCGGAATAGAATCTTTTTTAATCGGGTTTGCAAATGCTGATGATTGCATTCATTCCCCGAATGAAAAATATAATCTTCGTTCATTTCATAAGGGGATACGATCTTGGATTCGAATTTTATATGCGTTGGGAGACTAGTTTTGAAAAATTTCCTGTAATGGTGATAGATAGGTGGTTAATTTGACGCGTAAAGGCATTAAATAAGCATTTTGGTTTGTTTTTTTGATCATTTGTAAGGCTTTTTTTGCAAAATCAATGTTAGCCTGTAAACTTGTTTCAAAATTATGTGGAAAGACAACTTTGTTGGTAATTTCCCAATATGATTTCGATTTTGGTCCAATGACAGGTGACAAACCCCAGAAAACGGTTTTGTTGTGTAACCAATCCATACAGAGTTCAAGCATTTTCTCATCAAAAATGGGTTGTGTAAAAAAACCACAGGCTCCCGCTTCTTTTTTTGACAGGACATGTTCAAGTTCTTCCTTAGGAGAACGACGGTATGGGTCAAAGGCAGCATACAATTTCAGATGCGGGAGTTCCCTTCGATATCGTCTTAAAATGCTTTCAGTTGAATTGGGATATGTATGTTTGTTGAAATCGGAGGGAGGGTCTCCCTGAATAACCAGAATTTCTTGTAAATTATTGATATCATGTCCGGGCAATGGAAGGTCGGGATTTATATCAATTGCTCTTATATGAGGAATAGAACGTGTATAATATGAAGAGGTAATCTGAAAAGCGTTCCAGCTTCTTAAAGAAAAACGCATGAGATCTGGAATATTGATGCTGTCGGCAATTGGAAAACATTCCTTGACTTGTTTCATATCACTAATGATATGATTTCTATCTCTAGGAATTAACTCTACCGAGATTCGTGTCATAACGAATTCCTTGTAATGAAAATAAGTGGATTTGAAATAATAGATTCAATTTCTTTAATGTTTAAACTGTTAATATAAAAATAAAATAGAATAAAGTTAATTTAGTTAGATGGTTGCGACATATTTAAAATGTATGATGATGGTTGCTGCGTTTCATCATTTGCCTTCCTCTGTTTTACCGGCAATACAACGTGTGGAGGGTGGAGTTCCTAATCTTGTTTCCAATAATAAAAATGGTACGCAGGATTTGGGAGTAATGCAGATCAATACACGTTGGATTGTTCCATTGATGGAAACAACGCACGAAACTGGTCAAGTCATCTATCAACGATTAAAACAGGATAATTGTTATAATATAGCCGTGGCGGGGGCGATTCTTAAATTGTATCTTGCAGAGACAAATGGAAATTTAATGCAGGCGATTGGCAATTATCATTCTCATACACCTGATCTAAACAATCATTATCAGTTTCAAATCATTCAAGCCTCTTATTTGAACAATAATTTTTTAATAAGGAGAAAAAAAGCTGGAAAATATCTCTCTCCTTATCAGCATCGTTTAATGAATGTAAAAAAAAGAAGAAAATTTAAAAAGAAAACCGTTAGAAACTGATTATTTATCTAGTTTTGAATTTATACAAAAATCAGCCTATCTGCTTATACTATTACCATGTGCTACGCGTTGCGTTTTGACTCTCGGATTTCGTTTTCGAGAGGATGCTACCGATGAGTTTTTTGGTTTTACAGTCGTTTTCTTGTTTGGTAATTTTGTTGTAACCTCAGATGCGGCATTCAAGGTTAATTTATCATAGGATGCGGTTTTTTTATCTTGCAATTGCTGGGGAGGTTCTGAATCACTGATTTTAAAACTTAAATTAATTTCAGATTTAGATTGTGGGTTGGGTTCGGTGGCAACCATATACGGAATATCGGTCCCGGTTGATAATTCCGTGCTTACCGTTGTAGAAGGTATAGGTGGTTGATCAGAAGCCCTGGGCAATCTCCCTTCCGCGGCACCATACATTATATAATGGATAAAAGGGTTAATAGTGCTTGCGGCAACGTCAGGATAGGTATTCAGATAAAAGGTGGTATTAAAAAAACGGTTAGGATTTCGTCCCTCTCGAAATCCGAAAAACAGATAATGTTCAACAGGATCTGCATTGGCAGCTGCAATATCTGGATAGGTTTTTAAATACCAGGCTGAATCAAACAGTAAAGAGGGAAAATCAATTTCAGTCATTTTAATTGTTCACTTAAATATTATATTAGCAAGTTTTAGTTTCGTTTATAGAAAACAATCTAATAAATTGTAAACCGCTTTTAAATGATTTAGTTATTAATATTAATCAAGCGGTTTAAGAAATTATTGTTATATTATTGCAATAATTATAATAAGAAATAGTTCTGGTGTAAATTATTTTATCGTATTTCTTGCTGCTTGTAATGTATTATGCAACAAACAGGCAATAGTGACAGGACCGACACCACCAGGGACAGGTGTAATTTTTGCAGCTTTACCTAAAACCTCTTCAAAAGCGACATCACCTATCAGTTTGGTCTTGCTATCTTTTGTCGTGATACGGTTAATGCCGACATCTATAATAGTCGTACCTTCACTGATCCATGATTCTTTAACGAGTTCACTGCAACCAGTCGCAACAATAAGAATGTCTGCTTGACGGGCAAGTTTTTCAGGATTGCGTGTATGAATGTGGGCAATAGTTACAGTGCAACCTTCTTGTAATAAAAGTTGTGCCATGGGTTTGCCCATCAAGTTTGACGCTCCAATAATGACTGCATGTAATCCTTTCAAACTGGAAAGTTCTTTTTGCAATAACATTAGACATCCAAGTGGGGTGCAGGGTATAAATCCGTCTTTATGTCCGAGCGCAAGTTTTCCTGTATTATAGGCTGTCAAGCCGTCAACATCTTTATGAGGAGTGATTGCCTGAATAATGGTGTCTGCATTCAACCCTTTTGGAAGAGGTAGTTGTACGAGAATTCCATGAATATCAGGATCTTTATTCAATCTTGCAATTAGATTCAGGATTTCTTCTTGTGTGGTTGTTTCAGGAAGAAGATGCATGAACGAACGCATTCCCACCCTGTGTGTCTGTTTTGTCTTGTTTCTGACATATACCTCGCTGGCAGGGTCATTGCCGACCAAAATGACGGCAAGACCAGGGGTTACATTTTTTTCCTGCTGCAGCTGCTTGACTTCCAGAGCTATTTTCTGGGTCATGTTTGTGGCAAAGCCTTTGCCATCAATTAATTGCGTTTTCATAAGATATCAGTGACCTTTATTATATTCAACTGGTTTTGGGGAAAGATAAAATCATATTGTTTCTTTTGTATTGTTTGCCCTGATGTCCCATTCATTAGCGATTGCTGCAATAATTCCATTACCCAAAACACTTGTTGCAGTTCTTGCCATATCAAGAAACTGATCAATTCCGACAATTAATAGCAGTCCAGCTTCGGGTATTCCAAAACCTGGCATGACAGCGGCGAGCATTACCATTGAGGCGCGTGGAACTCCTGCGATGCCTTTACTGCTGATCATCATGACCAGGAGCATCATGATTTGTTTTTCAATGGGCATATGAATACCATAGGCTTGTGCGATGAAAATGGCGGCAAATGAAATGAACATCATGGTTCCACAAAGGTTAAAGCTATAGCCTAAGGGAACGACAAAGCTAGATATTTTGGGTGGAACACCGAATTTTTCAAGTTGTTCAAGTAATCTTGGAAAGGCAGACTCACTACTGGCGGTTGCAAATCCCACCATTACAGGTTCGGCTATGAATGGAAGAAGTTTAAACACTTTTTTTCCCATCATGAAATAACCAGTTCCGATCAAAATAATGAACATGACGAGAATGACAGCATAAAACTCGATTAAAAACAGTCCATAGCTTTCAATTACATGTAATCCATTACGGGTTGCTATTGAAAGAAGTGAAGCAAAGACAACCAATGGTACAATAATCATGACCATATCGGTGACTTTCAGCATAACTTTGCCTACACCATCTGTTACATCTCTTACCAGTTGACATTGTTTGTCAGGTAAAGCGGCTAAAGACAAACCGAAAAAGACAGCGAAAACAACTAACTGTAACATATCGTTATGAGCCATTGCGTCAATGACACTATCAGGAACGATATGGAGTGTAAATTTAATAAGGTCAAAATGATAAATGGTATGAGATTCAGAGACAGGTGGTAAATTATGCGTAAAGTTCTTACCTGGCTGGATGATATTGGCGGCAAGCATTCCAACACCCAAGGAAACGATAGAGGCACCAATAAACCAAAAAATAACCTTGATCCCGATGGTTTTTATGGTTTTAGTATCTTGAACGTTCCCAATCCCGGCAATAAGCGTGGCCAGAACCAGAGGTGCCACGATCATCTTTATCAGGCGCAAAAACAAATTGACAATTAATTCAGACAAGGTCAGAATAAAATTTGATAACGTTATTGAGCCATTTGCTGACTTATAGATAATAACATCTCCAAAAGCATGACAGATCAACCCAAAAACAAGTCCCAAGATCATGGTGGAACCAATTGTAACCGCATGTTTGACAAGGGTACGTGATGTAGAAGGGTTATTATATTGGAGCTGGGTTTCTGCCATACTTTATATTTCCTCAAGTCATAAATTACACGATTAAATCTTTTTTTAGGTAACGAAGGAAGAGAGAGTCAAACTAATTTTTTACTACGTAACAAACAGAATGCAGCGATTGTGACCATACAAGTTATTTGTCCGGTTTGAATCATTTCCTCAAATTGAGTTAACGGGATTGTATGACAGGTCATATGCAGTTCTGTCTCTTCGCGTTTCGGGGAATGTTGTGTTAAATCAGTGGCAAGGAAAACGTGACCTTTTTGGGTTGAATAGCCTGCCCCCTGATATAATATACCTCCATGTACCATATTGGCGGCATGCAAACCTGTTTCTTCTTCCAGTTCTCCGGCAGCAACCATCTCGGGGGTGGCATCTGGTTTTAATTCCCACATTCCCATCGGCAGTTCCCACATAAATTTACCCACAGGATATCGGTATTGTCGAATAAGGGTGACTATTTTAATTCCCTCATTATTAATATGCAGTGGTAAAATAACAGCGAATTCGTTTCGTTCTACAACACCAAACATGCCTTTTAACCCGTTGGGATAGCGTATGATATCCTCACGGATTTTTAGCCAACGGTTTTCATAGGCAATACGTGATGATTCCGGAACAATCCCGCCTGGATCTGCTTGACCAATAATTTTTTTGTCCGTGTCTAGTTTTTGGGGCATTGTTGTATCCATTTTTGTAGGGTTTCTTAATTTTTGTTTTTCATGGTGGATTTTTTTTCTTTCCATAATTCTGCGAAATCAATGGGTTGCAAAAGAATAGAGGGTAGATTGGATGTGCGACTTATATTCAGGATGATATTGCGAATTTCTGGAAATAATAATTCTGGAGCATGTATCATCAACAATTCTTCTATATTGGCAGCCTTTAAAGTGGGAAGGGTCACAACTGCACCATATTGCAAGTCAATTTCAAAAATAGAAGTTGGTTCATCATCGTCTTCAAGTTGTTTTTGGCTGGTACAATTTAGGATAACGATAATTTCGAATTGGGGGTAATCCTTTTCAATTTGCTGGGCATTGACATTAACGGTTACGGTAATGTCGGATTTTGGAGATACCTTAAGAAAAACTTTGGGTGTATTAAAAATTTTTACGTTTAATTCTCGAATATATTCAATGTTGGTGACTAAATCCTTAACTGGGATGATAGGTAAAAAAAATGTTTTTTCTTCATGTTGTTTATTAGACATTGAGCATTCTCTTTTAAATTAAATATTTATAGGTATAAAATTATTAATAAATTGAATCGAAAGACCTGTTTATAAAATCAAATTGTTTTTTTTGAAAGTTTTTTTGAGGAAAGCAAAAAACCGAATACAGGCAAAGGTTGCCAATTTTTTGGAATCTCTGATTGGTGAATCGGGATTGTCAAATATTGTGGTACGGGTTGTTCATGATTGATTAATAAATGTCTGTAGGCAGTAATTTCCTGTTTCCGCCATTCACAATCCTGATATGCTTTTTCATAAGAATGATAAATATTAGCGATGTATCGTTTGTTTCCGATATAAAAAATGTTGGCCCATATTTTGTTCTTTATTTTTTTAAATGAAACAACTTCATGCATAGCTTTTTGATTTATATAAGAAAAAACGATTTATCTTTTTATAACTATATGGTTATTTTTTGTTTTTTTTAAATTATTATTTTAAATGTTTTTTTTATCTGGATTAAAATTCCTTATTTATGTAAGGGTTTGTGTATTATATACTGATCATATTCATAATGTTTGATTATGGTTGGGTTAGGGAGATCATATCGTGTTGCGATTAATTATCGTTGTACCATTCCTGGTACTTTTAATTATCTTTTTCTTGTTAAATATGACGCCTGTGCCAATGAATTTCTTTTCTGCTAATTGGCAAAGTTCTGTTGGAATGATTGTATTGCTGGCTGGAATCATTTCTTTTGCAATAGGAGCTTTAACAGTTTTTACCTCCTTGGTCAGTCAATGGAAAAGAGCCAGAAAGGCAGAACAGAAGATACGTGATTTGGAAACACAGTTAAATGAATTGCGGGCCCAGTATATAGCCCTGACTCAACAGAATACAACGCAGCAGGGAACAGGACAGAATGGGACCTCAGTTCCAACAGCAACGTCTGCCCTTTCCCCTGCCGGGGTTGAACCTTCGCAACAGAATTCAGAAGAATAGATTTATTTCCACATATTATAATAAATAATTGATAGATCACTTAAGAAAAATAATGACAAAAACCGGCTTGATTCTTGCGATTGACACAAAAGATTATGATTTGGCTGAGCAATGGGCTCAAATTGCTGATTTAACAGGGCAAATGATTAAAATAGGTATGGAGTTTACCTACGCTTGCGGATTTGATGCGGTAAGGAAACTGGCTAGGGGTCGGCAAGTTTTTCTTGATCTGAAACTGCATGATATTCCCAATACCGTTGCATCCGCAATTGCCAGTTTGGTTTCTGTAAAACCAGCCATGTTGACTGTTCATACGTTAGGCGGAAAAGACATGATTAAAGCCGCACGTAAGGCAATAGATGTCAATTTTCCTGATAATCAGAAACCGTTATTACTTGGGGTTACGGTTCTGACCAGTATGGATCAGGAGAATTTAAATAGTGTAAATCTTCATACGACACCTATTGAACAAGTAATGAAACTGGCAGGAATGGCTTTGGACGCTGGTGTCGATGGTCTTGTTTGTTCACCCGAGGAAGTTGCAACTTTGCGTAAGATTTATGGAGATCAAGTTGTATTGGTGGTACCGGGAATAAGGTTGGAAAATGCCAAAACAGATGATCAAAAGCGAATCATGACACCCGCGTTGGCACATAAGGCGGGTGCAAATTGGATTGTAGTGGGTCGGCCAATAACACAGTCAGCTAATCCACAACAGGTTGCTGAGGAAATCATTTGTCAGTTACAAGATTAATTTTATGGTTTCTATCAAGATATGTGGTGTAAGAGAAACGGCGACTTGTGATTTATTGTTAAAATTACGGGTCAATTGGGTGGGATTGGTTTTTTATCCAGCGTCTCCGCGTTTTTTATCTGTTACCCAAGCGAGACAGTTGCCTGATTATGGTAAGGAAGGTCTGTTAAGGGTTGGTTTGTTTGTTAGGCCAAAATTAGATGATATAAGAAGAATTCTTGACAAGGTTCGGCTGGATATTCTGCAGCTTTATTGTTCTGACAAGCAGGCGGCAATTATTCGAGAGGAAATCGGTCTGCCAGTTTGGTTGGCAAAGGGGGTTAAAACGCGTGATGATTTGCTTGAACCTTGTCAGGTTGATGGAATGGTGATTGAGGCGCCATTTTATGAATCGGATACAAGACCGGGCGGTAATGGACGCAAGTTTGATTGGTCCCTGACTAAAAACTGGAATCCGGCAAAGCCATGGTTGCTGGCAGGTGGATTAACGCCCGATAATGTGCAGGAAGCCATTCAGCAGTCAGGTACAGAGGCAATTGATGTCTCATCAGGAGTTGAATCTGAACCGGGGAAAAAGGATCCAATCCTAATTCAACATTTTGTAAAAAATGCCAGACAAGAATATAATTGCGAATAATAATTATTGAACCTGAAACGCCCATTATGGGATTATTTCAAGAGAGAGTGTATCCTTCCTTTTCAATCGCTTTTTTGAGTTCATTCTCATTGACCGAACCGGTGATTTTTAATGTTCCGGTTTTCAAGTCGACATTGGCCTCCTGAACATCTGGAAGGGCTTCAACGGCTTCTTTTACAGCGTGGACACAATGTTGACATGTCATTCCTTCGACATGATATATTTTCATGATGAAAATCCTATTTAGTTAATGACTATGAAAGTTAATTATTATAGCATGTTTTATATTTTATACTAATTCTTATTTGCATACCGATAAAGTGTAGGATTGGTCGATCATGTCTGCAGCATTGGAAAATAAAGGAATTAATTTTGTAATTCGTGGAATGACATGTGCATCTTGTGTCAGACGTGTTGAGAAAGTCATTAAGCGTGTTGCGGGAGTTGAAGATGTCAATGTGAATCTGACATTGGAACAGGCCAGGGTCATTCCAAAACCAGCTATCCAACAACAAAATTTAATCGCTGAGATTGAGACGGCTGTCACAAAGGCTGGTTATCATGCGGAATGGCTTGATCCTAGTCATGCAGCTATCAACCTGAATGGGGATCGTGATGAAAGGGATTTATATCATTGGATTATCGCGGCTTTATTTTCCGCACCATTATTGGGTTCAATGATTGCTGGCGGTTTCAACCATCATTGGATGCTTCCAGGCTGGGTTCAGTTTTTATTGGCAACTCCTGTGCAATTCTGGTTGGGAAAACCATTTTATATTGCTGCTTATCGTGCGGTAAAATCAGGAAATGGAAATATGGATTTGCTGGTGATACTTGGTTCAGGTACCGCCTGGATTCTGAGCACATGTTTATTGTTTTCCTGGTTGTTGGGTTATTGCAAGGTTGAGCCTGATCTTTATTATGAAAGCGCCTCATTGATTATAACCTTTATTTTACTGGGACACTGGTTGGAAAAGCGGGCAAGATATAAAGCCGCTGATTCAATTAGGGCATTACAGGCTCTGCGTCCTGATACAGCTTGTAAACTTGTTGATGACAAAGAAATATCAGTTCCCCTCGATCAATTAATGGTTGGTGATCAGGTTGTTGTTCGTCCAGGTGAAACAATTCCTTGTGATGGTGTGGTCATACAGGGTGAAAGTGCGGTTGATGAGTCGATGCTGACTGGGGAAAGCCTGCCAATCGAGAAAAAAATTGGGGATAAAGTTACTGGTGGTTCATTAAATGATAATGGGCGTTTATCAATCAAGGTTGAAAAAACCGGGAGACAGACAAGATTGTCCGCTATTATCCAATTGGTTGAAAATGCACAAGCCTCCAAGGCGCCAATCCAAAAAATGGTGGATCGGATAAGCAGTATTTTTGTACCTGTTGTTATTGTTCTAGCATTATTAACCTTTCTGGGTTGGTGGTTGATAAACGGTCTTTTTGTAATAGGGTTAATGCATGCCGCTGCCGTATTGGTGATTGCCTGTCCTTGTGCATTGGGTTTGGCAACGCCGACAGCTTTAGCCACTGGATGCGGGGCAGCAGCTCGTTCTGGTATTTTAATTCGTGATGCTGAAACTTTAGAGAGAGCGGTGCATGTCAAAAAGGTGGCATTTGATAAAACAGGAACCTTAACAGAAGGAAAACTGTCAGTCGTTTCAATTGTTTCCTTATCCGATTTTTCAAAAAAAGAAATTCTCTATCATGCAGCCAGTTTGTCTTTATCAAGCGAACACCCCTTGGCAAAGGCACTGCTATCTGAAGCCTCCTCTTATACTATTTCTTTGAAACAACCAGAAGAATTCCGGGTTATAAAAGAACAGGGACGTGGTGTCATGGGAAAGATAAAAGAACGGGTTTTCTTATTGGGCAATCAGCGGATGGTTGAATCGCATGGGTGTAAAATTCCTGATGTGCCGTCAGAAATTCGATCATCAACTTTATCCTGGCTTCTTGAGAAGATGCAAGATTCCTATCGTTTATTGGGTATTGTAGCTTTTGAGGATCATGTACGGTCTGGTTCGGTAGAGGCGGTTCGACGATTGAAAGAGCATTCAATCCAATCAATTATGTTGACGGGGGATAATGAAGCTGTCGCCAAAAAAATTGGTAATATATTGAGAATAGATGACGTTAAAGCGAATCTGACACCAGAAGATAAACAACAGTTTATCAAGAAACATGGTTCAAAGGGTATCGATCATCAGTCAATTGCCATGGTTGGAGATGGAATAAATGATGCTCCGGCCTTGGCAGAGGCGGATCTTGCCATTGCAATGGGCGAGGGAACGGATGTGGCGGCCGAGGTGGCTGGGATCGTATTGATGCGGAATAATCCTGAATTGGTCGCTGATACGTTGGATATTGCCAAAAGAACTCGTCAGCGTATCAAGGAAGGGTTGTTTTGGGCGTTTATCTATAATATTACCGGTATTCCTTTGGCAATGCTCGGATTTTTAAATCCGGCTATTGCAGGGGGAGCCATGGCTTTAAGTAGCGTATGTGTTGTTATGAACGCTTTAAGGTTATTACGCTGGAAAGCAAGAATCTAGATAAGATCTCCAAAATTCAAAATCTTAATTCTTATAGTAGTGTTGTTAATTTAGGATATGGCCCGGTTTTGCTGGTTGGCAATTTGCAGTCCTAATTTGTTGAATAAGGTCAAATCACTGCTTTTTTCTGGATTGGGACAGGTTAGCAAACGTTCACCCAGAAAAATAGAATTGACTCCAGCCAGATAGCACAAGGTCTGCATTTCATTACTCATCTCCGTTCTGCCGGCTGCCAATCGGACATAGCTTTCAGGCATCGTAATTCGGGCGACAGCAATTGTACGAATAAAATCAATAGGATCTATGGGGTCTGCGTTACCCAAAGGTGTTCCTTTGACGCGGATAAGCATATTGATAGGCACGCTTTCCGGATGTCTGGGTAAATTGGCAAGGGTTGCAATCATGCTGACACGGTCTGCTTCATCTTCATTCATTCCGAGAATACCCCCACAACATACTTTGATACCGGCATCACGAACAAAAGCGAGGGTATCCAGACGATCCTGATATGTACGGGTTGAGATGATCTTTTCATAATGTTCTTCAGAAGTATCAAGATTATGATTATAATAATCCAGCCCAGCGTTTTTAAGTTTTTCAGTTTGTTCCAGATTAAGCATTCCTAAGGTTACGCATGTTTCCATCCCAAGATTTTTAATGCCTTCTATCATGGCACAAACGGTCTCGAGATCATGATCTTTCGGGGAACGCCAGGCGGCACCCATACAAAAACGTGTCGCACCTTCCGCTTTGGCAGCGCGTGCTTTTTCAAGCACTTTTTCAACGGACATAAGACGGTCTGCCTTAATTTTTTCTTCATGTTTTGCACTTTGTGGACAATAAGCACAGTCTTCGGGACATCCTCCACTTTTGATCGAGAGCAAGGTTGAAACCTGAATTTGTGTTGGATCGAAATTTAATCGGTGGGCAGTTTGTGCTTGGTAAATAAGCTCGGGCAACGGGAGCTGAAACAAAGAAGCAATTTCCTCCTTGGTCCAGTCGTGACGAATCGGAAAATTATTAAAAATCGTTGTTGAGAAATCTCTTTTAAGCGGCATATATAAGTCCTTAATTTATCATAAATAATTTTACGAGATTACTGAAAATTGGTTTTAAGTATTATTTTTGTATCGTAGAAGTTGTAGGCAAGGTTTATCAACAAATTGATAAATTATATATGCAGATGTTAATATGCAAAATATATAAATGACGATATTAATTCCTTTTGTGGTATGTAAATGAAAATATTTTGAACAGATATTTATCCAAATAGGATGAATTAGGTAAATAGAATATGAAATATCTCCTAAAAATTTTGCAAAATTATTAGAAGTTATTTTGTAAATAATTCCAGTTTTAAAAGATAAGAGATAGATAAATATAGCGAATAAAAAAGGAGCTATAAATTCATTATTTCTATTATAATTTAATTTTAAGTAAATCATAGAAAATAAAAGAATTATAAAAAGTTGAAAAAAAGAAATTATAAAATTGTTTGGTTTAAAATTAATCTTAATAAATATTAAATAAGTAAGAATTCCTAGTGAATATTCTAATAAACATCTAATAATTGCATAATCTATAAATAAATTATACAGCCTATGATGCGCATCCATATAGTTTATAGAGGTTTGATTTAATACAATTAAACAATATAAGATTACTAGAATTAAAACAGGAAATATCAAATGCGTAAATTTATCTAGTAATGTTACAAATATTGGAAAAATTATTATTCCAACCCAAAGTTCGGCTGAAATAGTATATGAAATTCCTATTGGTTCAAAAGGTATTGAAGGGTGAAGCGTATTTAAGGGAATCATTTCTGAAATAGTTAATATTTTAAACCAATCAAATAAATTAGGTTGAGTGATATTATTAAAAATATTAAATACATAAGAAATAACTACGCAAACGATATATACTGGAAAAAGTCTTAGATAACGTTTAAAAGCAAAATTTATAGAGTTAAATTTTTCTCTTTTTTGATAAACGGAATGACAAATGACAAAACCACTGAGAACCAAAAAAAAGTCAACAGCTAAAACAAAAGAACAAGGAATTATTGGTTTATGGTTCCAATAAAAAAAATGTCCACAAGCGACAAATAAAGCCATAATTCCACGAAAACAATCAAGGGATACATTTCTTTTATGGAGTAAGTCCATGACGCAACCTTATAAAAATATACTTTCAAACTATTAACTTTTATAAACTTTTTTAAATTGTTATCAATATTTATGAATAATTATAAATTTTTGTTGGATATATTTTAAGTGTCTAATTTAGTTATAGTACAAAAAAGAAATTATGTTGGTGTATTAACATTGAATAGACCGCAAGCATTGAATGCGATTGATGATGTGTTACAAAATCAAATATTAGATGTTTTAGAAAAGTGGAAATTCGATTCGCGTATTTATATAATTTTAATTAATAGTAGTAGTGAACGAGCTTTTTGTGCTGGTGGTGATATTCGGAAAATTGCTGATTTAGTTCGTTCAGGTAAAAAACAAAAAGGTTTAGAAATTTTTAAATATAATTATGTATTAGCTAATTATATACTACATTATTCTAAGCCCATTATTTCAGTAATGGATGGCATTACCATGGGGGGAGGTATAGGATTAGGAGCGTTTGCTACATATCGTTTTGTTACTGAACGTTCTATTTTAGCAATGCCAGAAGTGATGATCGGATTAACCCCAGATGCAGGTAGTTCTTTTTTATTTCAAAATGCTCCAGGTTTTTCTGGATTAAGGGCTATGTTAACGGGACAACGTTTTAATGGTAACACTGCTATTAAGTTGGGGTTTGCAGATTATATGATTTATTCAAGTGAATTAGAACTTTTTTTACAAAAATTAACAGAATTACAGCCAAATGAAATTAATTTTTTTCTTTCAACATATAAGCAATCCTATGAATTTGATAATAAAACTTTAAAACAAATTGCTGATATTTATCAAGCTTCTTCTGTAGCAAAGATTATTGAGAAATTGCGAAAAAGTAAATATAATTGGGCCGTATGTGATTTTAAAACTATATTAAAAGCTTGTCCATTTTCTTTAGAGGTAACTTATAGAGCTTGGCATTTGAAATTACCAACTCAAGAAGCTGTTTTAACACGCGATTTATTGTTAGTTAGTCATCTTATCCAACGGGCCGATTTTTTAGAAGGGGTGAGGGCTGCAGTTATTGACAAGGATCATAACCCAAAATGGAATCAGGCGCCAATTTCAGAGTCCGAGATTAATTCCTGTTTTGACTATTGAATTTAATAAAAATATCTAGTCATTTTCTCATACTACGGTTTACTATAGTCATTTTATAATTTCTTAATTAAAAATAAAATTGATAAGGAAAGCGTGGCACTATGAAACATTGGGATATTGAACAGGTTAACTGGGATAAATTTGACCCTTCATTAATAGATGCTGATATTGTTCCTTTGATAAAAACAGCCGCTGTTGTTGAACGAAATAGTGTAGACTATACGATTTATTTGACTAATATATTTGGTCATGATCCTGAATTGACAAAGCTTTTCAGGAAATGGGAAGATGAAGAGGTGCAACATGGTGAAACATTGGGACGATGGGCCATGATGGCTGATCCTGCTTGGGATTATCAGGAAAGTTATAAGCGTTTCAGAAATTTTTATAAGATTGACTTAAAGACGGATCACTCAATCCGTGGATCACAGGCGGGAGAATTTATCGCCCGGGCTATGGTTGAGGTTGGCACTTCATCTTATTACAGTGCCTTGGCAGATTATGTAAAGGAACCTGTCCTGAAGGAGATATGCAGAAGGATTGCTGGAGATGAATATCGTCATTATAAATTGTTTTATGATTATGCTAAATTATATTTGAAATCTCAAAAGCTCTCCAGGTTGCAACGAGCCAGGATTGCCTTGGGTCGTATAATTGAAAGTCAGGATGATGAGCTTGCCTCGGCCTTTCATGCCACCAATGAGCCCCATGGAATGCCATATAATCATAAACGATGTATAGCCCTTTATATGGAAAAGGCCATGTCATTATATAAAATCCATCATATTGTCAGGGTGGTTAATATGGTTTGTAAGGTTATTGGGTGGATGCCTTCAGAAAAATGGCAAAGATATTTGTCTAAATTAATACTAATGATTATTAATAAACAACAGAAAGCCTATACCAAACAAGTTTTATCTATAATATAACAATTTTCTGAACAAGAGTGGGACATTAACAGGGATGGATTCTTTGAAGCTTGGTTTTTTTGATAATTTGATACATGAAGCAACAGCAGCAGTTATAACACGTGTGTTAGAGGCCCATGGAATAACGGATATAGAATTAATTACCGGTGAATGTAAGGATTTGATTCAGGAGCTGACTGCTGGGAAAATTGATTTGTTTGTAAGTGTATGGTTGCCTGATATTCATGCCGATATCATTCAATCCAATCCGAATTTCAAGGTGATTGGAAATCTTTATCAACCCTCTATCTCTTTTGCTTTGCCAAAAAAGTTTCAAGAACATGTGGGTTCTATTGATCAACTTATAACGGCTTCATTTCTTCATCGTGAAATCACGGTATGTGAAACTTTGCAGGTTTTCGCGAATAAAATCATGAAAGAATATGGTTTGATCGAGGCTGGTTATCAATTGAAACCTATTGCAGATGAAGAGACGTTGACTCATTATCAGGAAATAATCCACTCACAAGAACCCGAGTTAATGATGCTTTATGAACCGGCATTGTTCACGGATTCAGGAAATTTTTATCGTCTGAGGGAATCCGAGAATATTTTTATACGGAAACAAAAAGCGGCCATGCTATTAAACCCCAATTGGATTCAGCGATTTGGGGGTGACTTGATTGATGAGCTTGAGGAAATGATGTTGGGTAATCAGATTGTTCAGTTCATGGAAAATGCAATACGCAATCAGGGGATGAGTGCCGATGAGGCGGCAGAAGCTTGGCAGCGTGGTAAATTGGTTGTAAGAGCGTAATGGCCCATAAAAATGATCAGCAAGATTTGGGGTTGGCAAGGCAATATGAGGCCTATCCGTATCCCGAACGCAATCCAAAGGATGAAACCAAACGCTTATTAATAGGCAGTCCAAGCCATTTGAATGAAATTGATTATTGGGTATTTGGAGGATATCGTTCTTATACGCAACCATTAAGGATTTTGATTGCTGGTTGTGGAACCGGTGATGCAGCAATCATGGTGGCTCAACAAATGGCACGACACCAACGTTCTGGTGAAGTGATCTGTTTGGATCGGGCCGAGGCAGTTTTGAAAATTGTTAAAGAACGGGCAGCTACACGGAAATTGAGTAATATCCGTTATGTTCAGGGTTCAATTCTTGAATTGCCAGATTTAAATCTCGGGTTGTTTGATTATATTGATTGTTGTGGTGTTTTGCATCATTTGCCTGATCCTGCTGCTGCCCTGCAAATATTAAGGGAACAACTAAATCCTGGCGGCGGGATGGGATTGATGGTTTATGCTCCCTATGGTCGTACTGGTGTTTATATGGTGCAGGAAGCATTATCCAAACTGACCTCTTTGTCAGATCCACCAGTAAAGCGTTTGGATGTTGCAAAAAGAATCATGAAGCATCTTCCATCGACTGCCTGGCTCAGATTTAATGGAAATTTTGGTGATCATTTAACTGGAGGTGACGCTGGTCTGTATGATCTTTTATTAAACCCGCGTGACCGATCCTATAAAATTGCCGAATTATGGGATCTGTTGGATAAAAATGAGTTGGCGGTAAACTGTTTGGTGGAGCCTGCGCGTTATGATCCTGCTTATTTAATAACAGATCCAAAGATCAGAGAAAAATTCAGGCAGTTTGATATAAGAACACAGGCTGGTCTGGCTGAATCTTTGGCTGGGAATATGTCAACGCATGTTGTGTATGTGCGTCGCGCGGAAGATAATATACAATTTGCTGATCCATGTGCCTCTGATTCAATTCCTTTTATGCGGGAAACGCCTGGAGAAATACTTGCCAATCAGATTTTACCATCCAATCTGCTTCCTTATTCTTTTGGAATGTTGACGATTATGCTTCCTTTACCTGCACAGGCACGCGGGTTTTTGGGACTTGTTGACAATCGCCGTTCGGTTGGAGAAATAATTGAGATTGTCAAAAAACGGGGTATTGAGGAACACCGTATTTTACCTTTGTGGAAGCAGACTTTTGAAATTTTACGAAGTATTAACCAGCTTTTTGTAAGATCTGCCGTTTAATTTATTTTATTGGAATCATCTATTATGAAATGTGCATTTTTATTCCCCGGTCAGGGAAGCCAATATGTTGGTATGGGTAAGGCATTGGCTGAAGCATTTCCAATTGCCAGAGAAGTCTATGAAGCGTTGGATGAAACGTTAAAGCAGCCATTATCCAAAATTATGATGGAGGGGCCTGTGGAAGCGTTGACTTTAACGCAAAATACACAACCTGCATTAATGACACATTCCATGGCCGTAATCAGGGTTTTGGAAAAAGAATTTAATATTGATGCCAATCATCTGGTTTCAATGGCAGCAGGACATTCCTTGGGTGAATATTCTGCTCTTTGTGCTGCCAATGTGTTTGATTTTGTTACAACTGTCAATTTGTTACGGACGCGCGGCAGTGCAATGCAAAATGCGGTACCGGTTGGTCAGGGAGCAATGGCTGCACTTATAGGCGTCACGATTGGACAGGTTCAGGATTTATGCAAACAGGTCACGCAGGGAAACTCGGTTGTTGTAGTTGCCAATGATAATGGTGCGTCTCAGGTTGTGGTTTCTGGTCATATGGACGCGATTAAACGGATTATAGCCATAGCCAAGGAAGCTGGTATCCGTAGAGTTGTTAAATTGCCTGTGTCAGCACCATTTCATAGTCCGTTAATGGAACCCGCTGCCCGGGAAATGCGGGATGCCTTGGCTAAAACAAATCCCAAACCATTTAATTTTCCTGTTATCGCAAATATAACCGCCTGCCCTTATGAAAATTCTTCTTTTGTCAGGGATTCATTGGTTAGACAAATAACAGGTTCTGTAAGATGGGCAGAAACTATGCGATATATGATTGATCAGGAAGTTGATTTTTTTGTTGAAGTTGGTGCAGGTAAGGTTTTGTCTAAAATCATGCAGCGTACTGCACGGGATAGCAAGGTTTGTTCTGTTGATACACCTGCAGATCTTGAAGAATTTGCAAAAATTCTTTCTGCTTTTTAAAAGAACACAAGGATTATGAAGATTATGTTCAGACTAGATAATAAGGTAGCGTTGGTTACTGGTGCCTCGGGTGGAATTGGTCAAGCGATTGCCAAGGCATTTGTTCAGCAAGGGGCAAAGGTTGTTTTGTCGGGAACCAGGGAAAACGTTTTAAGAGAGGTTCAAAAAGAGTTGGGTGAACAGAACGCATTTGTTCAAACAGCCAACCTCAAGGATCAGGAATCTTTAAAAGCGCTTATCCCGAATGCAGAGAGGCAGACAAATGCACCTGTCGATATCCTGGTTAATAGTGCCGGATTAACGCGGGACAATCTTTCAATCCGAATGAAGGAATCGGAATGGTCCGAGGTTCTGGATGTGGATTTGTCTGTGCCCTTCCAATTATGTCAGATTGCGTTAAAGGGAATGGTTCGCCGGCGTTCAGGACGCATTATTAATATCGCTTCGATCATTGGGTTTATTGGTAATGTTGGTCAGGCCAATTATTCAGCTGCAAAAGGCGGATTAATCGCTATGAGTAAAAGTCTGGCGTTAGAAGTGGCGAAAAAAGGCGTTACCGTTAATGTTATTGCCCCCGGTTTTATTGAAACACCAATGACTGCCGTATTATCAGAAGAGCAACAATCTAGATTATTACAAAGAATTCCAAGAAATAGAATGGGACAGGTGGAGGATGTTGCATCCGCAGCTGTCTATCTGGCTTCTGAAGAGACAGATTGGGTTACTGGAACATGTTTGCATGTTAACGGTGGCATGTATATGGTGTAAAGATCCTTGCTTTGTGAACCATTTGAACATTTTATAAAATTATAATATTGCTTTTGCTTGGTTATTTGGGGGAAATGTGATATTTCCCCAATACCATTGTGATAAAATCGTATAAAGTTCTAAAAATTCTTTGGAACTTTGGTAATATAGTATAAACATGTAAGCTTTATAGCTGTAAAAGGACGAATATAATGAGTGAAATTGCTGACAAAGTAAAAAAAATTGTTGTTGAACATCTTGGTGTTGAAGAATCAAAGGTAACGCCTGAAGCTTCCTTTATTGATGACTTGGGTGCAGACAGCTTGGATACAGTTGAACTTGTTATGGCTTTTGAAGAGGCTTTTAATGTGGAAATTCCTGAGGATGCCGCAGAAAAGATTGCAACAGTCAAGGATGCTATCGATTATATTGAAAAACAGAAACAAGCATCTTAATTAAAAGTCTATAACATTATCGATTCATAAAACTTACAGGATAATTTAATGACGAGTACAAGTTCATGGCCACACCGCAGGGTAGTTGTTACTGGAATGGGGATTGTAAGCCCTCTTGGAATTGGTATCGATAATGTTTGGAAAAGACTTGTTGCAAGCGAAAGCGGCATTGATAAAATCAAAAGTTTTGATGCTTCACGTGTTGCTGCACGTATTGCCGGGGAAGTTCCTGAAGGTTCAAAGGGAGAGGGCAGGTTAAACCTGTCTGAATGGATCCCCGTTAAAGATTTAAAGAAAATGGACCGTTTTATTCAATTGGGTTTAGTGGCGGCTATTCAGGCAGTGGAGGATTCTGGCTGGACACCCAAAAATGAAGCGGATCAAATGGCTACCGGTGTCATGATTGGTTCAGGAATTGGTGGGCTGCAAACCATTTATGAAACGTCAATCAAGGTTAATGAAGGTCAGGCTCGAAAAGTTTCTCCGTTCTTTATTCCATCTGCCTTGATTAATTTGGTTTCAGGATATGTTTCCATCAAATATGGCTTTAAAGGGCCCAATCATGCGGTAGTGACAGCCTGTGCAACAGGAGTGCATGCTATTGGAGATGCAAGCCGTTTGATTGCGCTTGGCGATGCTGATGTAATGATTGCCGGAGGAGCGGAAGCGGCTGTATGTGAATTGGGTATTGCAGGGTTCTGTTCTGCCAGAGCATTATCCACGGGGTTCAATGATACACCTACAAAAGCGTCAAGAACCTGGGATAAGGATCGTGACGGATTTGTGATGGGAGAAGGTGCCGGTGTTCTTGTGTTAGAAGAATATGAACATGCGAAAACCCGTGGCGCAAAAATTTATGGTGAGGTGGCTGGATATGGCATGTCAGGTGATGCGTATCATATCACTGCTCCAGCAGAAGGGCATGAAGGTGCTTATCGTGCAATGGCATCGGCCATTAAACATTCAGGATTATCATTGGAAGATATCCATTATATTAATGCACATGGTACATCAACCATGGCGGATGATCTTGAACTTGAAGCTGTCGAGCGGTTGTTTGGGGATGCAAGCAAACATTTGGCAATGTCTTCAACAAAAACGGCTATTGGTCATTTATTAGGTGCAGCAGGTGCGGTTGAGGCGATCTTCTCTCTATTATCAATATGTAATAATGAGGTACCTCCCACTTTGAATCTTGATAATCCGTCAAGGGAAAGTGTCATTGATCGTATAGCTCATACTGCCCAGCAAAGAAAAGTTGATGCTGCCCTATCCAATAGTTTCGGTTTCGGTGGCACGAATGCGAGTCTGATTTTTAAAAGAATATGAAAATTTACTAAGATATATCATGGGTTAAATTGTAATGCGTCGATTGTTATATGGGGTCAGTGCATTACTTGTATGCCTGCTTGCTGTATTCTTTTACGGAAAATATACCTATTTTGCTCCTGGTCCTTTGGATAATGCTAAAAATGTGGTTATTGCCAAGGGAAATGTCGCGGCAATATTGAACCAACTTCAGAAAGAAAATGTTGTCACTCAATCCTATTGGGGCGGTTTTATTTTTCGTAGTGGCATAAAGCTGACAGATAAGGCCGGGACGTTACACGCGGCTGAGTTTTCTTTTCCAAAGCAGGCATCGATTCAACAGGTTATCGATATCTTGCGGTATGCAAAACCTGTACAGCATAAATTAACCATTCCAGAAGGGCTGACAGCCTATCAGATTGCGAATTTGGTTAATGATGCCCCCTATATGACAGGACAGATACAGCCACCAGAAGAGGGAACGGTATTGCCCCAGACCTATGCCTATGAATGGGGTATGTCTCGTGAAAAGATGATATTCCGTATGCAACAGTCAATGCAGAAAAAACTGCAAAAAATCTGGGGTGAACGACAGGTTCTTGCTGAGATAAAAACGCAACAGGATTTGGTTACCCTTGCCTCAATTGTTGAGCGGGAAACCGCTTTAAAACGCGAACGTCCCATGGTTGCTCGTGTATTTATCAATCGCCTGCATCTTGGTATGCGATTACAATCAGATCCTACAGTGATTTATGCCCTGACTGATGGAAAAAATGATTTTGATCGCAGGCTAACTCGACAGGATCTGGAAATTGTCAACCCATATAACACTTATTGGACCAGCGCTTTACCGCCTACACCAATATGCTCTCCTGGTGAAGCCGCTATGGAGGCTGTTGCACATCCTGCAGAAGGAAAAATATTATATTTTGTTGCAAATGGAACGGGTGGGCATAGTTTTTCAACAAGTCTTGCAGAACATAATCACAATGTTGCCGCAGAGAAAAAAAGATAGTTTTTAAAAACTATCTTTTAAAATATAGTATGGTTTTTTTATTTTCTGGATTTTGAAGGGGCAGGCAAATTTTCAGATTTAATATTATGTGATGAGGAGCCTTTTTGTGGGGCAAGGTCAATCGCACCTGAATCATCATTGGTATTGGCATCGCCATTATCATCCTCTACATTATGATTTTTGGATGATTTTTTTTCAGGTTGGACATTTTTTGCCATATTTGAATATTTGATCAGGATTTTACGCAGACGGTTTGCCGCTGGATTATTAACGCGCATTGCCATAACAATATCTTCTGGTCCCACAATCTGGTTATAATATTTATGATTGGCACTACTGTTAATTTTTAATTTAGATCCTTTTAGAGATGCTCCGACAAATAATCCTGATGCTTTTTGCAGGTTATAAATATCGGCTGTATCCTTGTTGGCATCGCTACTGGATTTTGCTGCTGTTGCAGAGGCACTGGCTCCCATTGTGAATTGGCTGTCCAACAATTTGCGCAAACTGCGTTCGTTCATGATGAAAAGCATGACTTCTGTATTTTGTACACCAAGCTGTATACCAAAAGAGCCACTTGACATTTTGTAAAAAGCAGGACTGGACCAAGAATTTCTTGCATCCCTAGAAAGAAGCACACAATCTCCCCCGGAGCCTCCAAACACGAGGGAGATATGTGTAATATTTGGGCAAATCATCACTGCCCTGGCGTTTTTTAAACGGGTATAGACACGGCTGGATGTGGGAATATTTGCAAAGACATCCTCAACTGTTAAAAGAGAATGGTCCACAATAGATTGTACTTTGTCAGTTTTGGCCTTGGCATGCTGAATAGAAAATATTGACAGCATTGAAAAGCAAAACATCGTACCATATTTAAAGATGAAATTATTTTTCATAGGATTAACAATTTAGTTCAGGTTTGACGAAAAAGAAAAAACAGATCGGTAGTTTAACATAAAAGTGATTTATGATAAGGACATATGAAGTGTTTTCGAGAGGATATCCGAAATTCCTGGAGCTGCGGTTAAAATAGGTGTCATTTGATGAAGGCCACCATTTTCCAAGAAAGGTGAAATACAGGCACCAGCTTCTCTAAGCAAAACGAGTGCTGCCGCCACATCCCATAAATTAATGGCCATTTCAAAATGTCCATCCAGTCTACCGCTCGCAACATCGACGAGGGACATGGTGCCAGAACCCAAAGTGCGAATCATTGCGCCAGTTTTTAAGATAGCTTCTGCATTTTTTAGAAATTCATCGATTTTACTGACGTGACTCCAGCCCAGTTCAATCATGGATATTTTTGGATCTTTAACATCGGAAACATGAATGGGCTTTTCATTCATGAATGCCCCTTTTCCTAGACGGGCAGTATAGAATTCGTTTACGCATGGAGCTGCAATAATACCGAGAGTGGGAACATTTTCTTCCATAAGGCCAAGAGAAATACACCACCGATTTCTGCCACGTGCATAGTTTGATGTTCCATCGATAGGGTCGACAATCCATCTTAACGACCCTGAACGTGTTTTCCCCTTTTCCTCTCCTTGAAAACCATCTTCGGGAAAGAGGGATTGAATTGCTTTTGAAATATAGGTTTCGATCTTGCCATCTGTTTCGGTCAACCAGTCTTGGGCATGTTTGAGGGATCCTTGGGGTCCCCCTGGACTGGGCCGCATTTGTAAGGCAATTTCAGATGCATTTTTGACAATTTCTTGTGCAGCTATAAAACGACGTGAAAGTGCGTCACTCATAATTGGTCTTAACCTTAAATGATTGAATGAATTTAAATCATGTGATTATAGTGAATTTTATCAGAAATATTTAATTTTTTATAGAATCAGATTGTTTACTATTTTAAGATAAAAATTTGATAAAGATGAAACGTATTATTTTTATTTAAAAAACAAGGAACAAATTATGTCTCAGGAAGTTAATTTGGTTGCTATACTGGAAATTGATGAAGGGGCCTGGTCAAAAATTTCAGATGCTGTGAATGTGTGTGTTTCTCGTTCAAGAGAGGAAAAAGGAAATCACAGCTATACAGCCTATTTTCAAAGTGACAAGCCTAATAAAATTGTTTTTATTGAATGTTGGGCAAATCAACAGGCTTTGGATGCGCATTGCGAAACGGAACATTTCCAGAATCTGATGCGCGTGGTAAAACCTTTTGCTGTGAAACCCCTTGAATTACTGAATTTAATACCCGCAAAATAAATTTGTATTTCTGATGTCGATTTTTGAAACGGATATATGGCGCATTGGTATTGTCAAGGCACCGGTTGAGGATGTGATAGCTTGTGATATTTGCGATATTCATTGGATAAAAGAGGAGGATACGTTCAAATTTCTTGCTGATCCTTTTGGCCTCTATAGAGATAATAAACTATATGTTTTTGCGGAAGCATATGATTACAGAGATCGTCATGGCCGTATAGAGGTATTAATTCTTGATCAACAGCTTTCACTTATTGATCGAAAAATTGTATTGGAGAAACCCTGGCATCTATCCTATCCAATGTTAATTGAGGATCAGGGATTGGTTTACATGCTGCCAGAGGCATACAAATCAGGTGAAACCAGTTTATATAAAGCAGTTGAGTTTCCATTTCATTGGGAGAAGGTATCCTCTTTTTCTTTTCCTGAAGTGGCCATTGATCCGACTGTATTATTTTATAATGATTTATGGTGGATGTTTTATACCCCTGTAAGGGAAGGGTTAAGTCGGCAAAGCGTTTTATCTGTTGCCTGGTCGGAAAGTCTTACAGGAACATGGCATTCTCATTCACTTAATCCCGTAAGGATTTCCCCCTCAAGTGCACGTCCTGGTGGTAATGCAGTCATTACATCTCAGGGTATTATTTTACCGACACAGGATTGTAGCCTGACGTATGGAGGAGGACTGACATTTTTAAACATTATTGAATTAACCCCTGATCAATTTGAAGCAAGAATTACAGGCCAGTTCAATAAAGGTTCAATATTTGGCGAATATAATCAAGGGGTGCATACATTAAGTAAGGGTGGTCCCTATAGTCTGATAGATGGCAAAAAAATACTTAGACAGCCTGTGAGGCGTTTCTTGATTGACATGCGATATCAAATACATGGAATATTTTAAAAAGCTTGGAATATTTATTGATTTTTTGATTTTAAACCAATGAAATGTGTAAGAATTGATTTAGTTTGATCGGTCAGACATCAAATTATTAACCAAATGGAGATCATCAGGTTTATCCACATCCACGGCAGCCTGCCCCCAGGGTATAATTACAAAATGGATCTTAACCTTGGTTAATTTGAAAATTCTTTTTTTAAGTGCTTTTCTAGTCAAGCGATGCAGGATATATCGCAAGATTATCGAATATCCCAATAGCAAGCCCATTTTTACTGGACTTTTGCGATAACTTTCCAATTTTTGCCAAAGTTTCGCGACTTGAATGGACCTTGGTGTTCGAAACATAAAAATATTGCAACCAGAAAAAGAACCGTCAGCCAATTTGATGTAAGTTCTTTTTGTGTTTGGAACATCTTTTTCAATCTGTTCCTTTAGGGCGATACCAACAGCAAGGTCACATTGTGAGGCCTCCGCTTCCTGTATGAAATATTCCACCCATTCCGGTTGAAGTAAGGGGTTATCAGCGGTTGTTATTAATAGGGGGGTTCCCAACGCTTGAATGGCTTGGATGATGCTTGCACTTGGACCAGGACAGGTGGGAAGATACTTAATAAAGTTGGGTAGAATATTCCTAACAACCTCGAACTTTTCAATTGAAACAGCAATTTTATTAATGGATTCTATTTTTGCAAGGGTTTCGGTAACATATTCGATCATTGGTTTTCCCAATACGGGAATAATCGCTTTGTGCGAAACGTGAGCATGCAAAGCCAAAGGATCTTGTTTCCCTTGCCTTGACCCAGCCAGAATTAAAGCATTGATGGGTTCACGTTCCATAATGGCCCCAATTCCTTTTAGGCTGCTTTTTGAGTGTGTTGGGTGCAATCTTTTTTATGCTCCCGAAAATTAGATCCTGCGGGACGATCACGTGGAGGAGCCCCGGTTTTTAGCATAACCCAAGGATAATGTTCAGCTTCTTTCACAGTATATCCCATGTTAAATACAGTTGGGCTCCGTGGGCGTGCCTTGGCATCTTCATAATAGGTACCGAAGACTTTATCCCAAAAATAGTTGGTAATACCAAAGTTTCCCTTTTCATAATGAAAGTGGTGTAAAACATGAACCTGTTTAATATGACTTACATACCTGGATTTTGGTTTATAATTCAAATGTTGAATGCAATGAAAAAATTCATAAAAACATGACATGTACACAGCTGTACCAATAGAGGCAAAGAAACCGCAAAATCCACCAACTAAATATCCCAAGCCGCCCCCAATGATAATGATGGTTGGTATGGTATTCAAGGGTGATCCAAATAATACATTTAAAAGATGGGGATCCTGATGATGATCAAAGTGAATGCGTTTCCATAGTGAAGCCGACCATTTCATTCTGTATAGTAACGAAACATGCATGATCCAGCGATGGATAATATACCAGATTAATGGAAAGCCAAATATCATGACAATAATTGAACTTAAGACAGGAACCCATCCATTGAACGTGTAGCAGACGGCGACAATACATCCAATAATAAGGCTGAAATATAATAGGATGGTTGGATGCGTCAAATAGGCCACCCATAATTGTTTTAGTCCCATTTTACCTAAATCGTAACTACGTCCGGAACGTAGGTCTTGATTGCGCATAATTTGAAAGATAGATTGGTTGCTCATTGTTTTTCTTCAACTGATAGAATGATAGTGCATGTAGCTAACATAAAGACAAGGAAGGCAGAAAGTGAAGCCACTGGGGCGGGTATAGTTCCTGCTTTCCCCAAAGCATGCAGGACTTCTTGGAATATAATAAATAACAATCCATATCCCAAACAATAGATGGGGATCCAGCTACGTAACCCGGCACGTGGCGGGATGTAGGTCACAAGTACAGTAATAATTAGCATCATGATAAAAGTAAAGGGTAAACACAATCTTCCCCAAATTGTTGTTTTTATATAATTCGTAGGCATTTTGAAAGGTTGTTGATATGATAATTCTAGAACCATATTATGGATGGATTGTGGCATTGATTTTGAAGATAGTCTTATAAGGGTATGTGGTGTCAGGTTAATATTCCATATTCTTTCTTTTTCATTTGTTAATTCATGAAATTTTAATGGAATATCCGGTTTGTTTTGCAGGAATTTTGCATGAGAGAAAATCCATTGGTGGTTTTTATGAATGACTTCATCAGCAATAAGCACCGAGTCAATATGAGATAAATCACGACGCTTGATGATTGTCAGTCCTGTAATTTTATTTCCTCCATAGGCAATATGATCAATATTGATGATATCAAGATTGCTGTAAAAATAGAAATTATTTTCTTTTTCGGGATGTGGGTTGGTTTTGTTCCACCATGTTGCCAGATCCAGTTCCGTTTTGGGTGTAATTTGGTCAGACATAATAAAACATAGAAAACTTAGCAATAGCGTAACAGGTATTAATTTTTTTATCAGTCCCCATGTCGATAGGCCTATGGATCGTAGGATGGTTATCTCATTGTTGATTGTCAATTGAGTGAGGGCGATCAAGAAACCGATAAGGGTACTTAAGGGTAAAACAGAATTAAAAAGTAAAGGTAATTTCAGCATCATGAAATGAACAACCCCTTTTAGCCCAAGTTGTCGTTCCAAAATGGAAGAGGTTTGTTCCAATAGGGTTAAAACCTCCATGATTGCTGTTAAAATAATGACAGTAGTAAAAGTCGTTGCTAACAAGCGACTGGATAAATAAAAGGTTAATACATAACGTTTCAATAATTTTTTCATTATTTATCCGAAGACTTTGAAAAGTGTCTTAACAAATTGCGAGAGGTAAGGAGAAAAGGATTGTTTTTTAAGAATAGACAGCCAAAGCAAAAAAACAAGAATATAAAAAATGGTAGCCATAAAGCGACAAAAGCATTGTCATGTCCGTGTGAAACAAGGGTTAAACCCAGTTGTTGAATATGATCATAGGCAACAAGAATGATTGCCGCGATTCCAAGACCTAAATTTCTTTTACGACGTTTTGGTGTAATGGCTAAGGCGACAGCAAGAAAAGGAATGGCAATAATTGATAAGGCGCGGACTAAACGAAAATGAAATTCAGCCTTTATATCTAAAATTGGGATGTCTTGATAGGTATGGTGCTGAATTTGTTCATAGAGATTTGTCAGGGTTAGTTCGCGTTCATCGCTGCCTCTTTCCCTAAAAATGTTTTTCTTGTTTGTGTTTTGTATTATTCGTGAAGCATTGGAAAAATCTGTTATATTATTGTTGTTATTCGGATTTAATGTAAGATTTTGACCATCATAAAGGGTCAGCATTATTTTTGAATGATCGGCCAGTGAATAAAAATTCCCTTTATCGGCCAGAATAATTTGTTCAACCAGTTGTTTTTTATCATTTAATTTTGTTTGTCTTATGAAGATTCCTGAAAGCTGGGTTCCGTTTTGGCTAGCTTTGTCAACGATCATAACAGTGTGGTTATTGGGTTGAACAATCATATGGCTTTGAATATGGGGTGCCCATCCAGCATGAGAGGCATAAAAAAAAGCTGCGCGAAAATCATATCGGGCATATGGCTGAATATAACCATATAATATTATACAAAAAAAACTGACGGCAATACCACTTATGATGTAAGACCGTGTACATTGAAAAAGGGATTTTCCAGCATTTAATAGTGCATCAATTTCATTATTAAGATTTAACTGACGAATACTTGAAAAAATTGATACGCAAAAGGCTGCCGGAATGGCAAGACCAAGATAATGAGGGATCAGATCTGCCAGCAAGCCAAGAAAAGTACTGAGGGGGCTGCTGTCTGCCGCTAATAGGTCAAGTAAAACAAGCAATCTTTCCAGCATCAAGGCGGCAAGAATAACTCCAAGAGAAACAATAAAACTTGGGAGAGCTTGCGCAAAAAGATAGGAATCCAACATCTTGATGTGGATTGTTAATAAAAATCTGGTCAAACTCTGGTTTTTTAAATGAAATTTCAACAAGGATTTACTGAAAATAATGATTTATATAAAAGGAGTGGGTTTGAGAAAAATCACCATTTTTATCTATAAAGCGTACCGTTGAAAATGTATGAAAGTGATCATCCAATTTTTCAATTACGATTTTACGCCAAGCGGCTTGGTGATACGGACGGTTTGAATTTGAAGAGGCCGAAGCAATTCCCAGCATCGGTATATTGGTGTTAAGAAATTTTCGGGTAATGGTACGATGGACATGCCCAAAAAGAATAATCTCGACACCCTCTTCATATAATATTTTTTGCAATTTTTTCCTGTCTTTTAAGGCCTTTCTTTCCGAAACAATTCCTGATACAGGGGGATGGTGCAAAATCACAATCCTGAATAAATTATCTTTTTTAAGTTGTTGGAGTGCATATCTGATTTGATTCAGCTGATAATTTCCAACCTGGCCATTTGCAAAAAAGGGAGGCGTGGGAACAGCTGTATTAATGCCAATGACAGCGATAGAACCATAACGGGTTATGATAGGGTAATCGTCATGATTGTAAGCCTGTGACCAGGGTGACCAGAAAGCGTAGCTATTGTGCCATTGTGTTTTAACAAGTGCATCATGATTCCCTGGGATAATATTTATATTTTTAAAAGGAAGATGATGCAACCAGTCAGCTGCCTGTTTAAATTCCTCGGGCAGAGCCAAGTTGGTGAGATCTCCCGATATCAACAAAAGGTCGGGAGATTCTTTGGAAATATCGTCAATAATGATATCAAGTCTCTTTTTTTGCAAAGAAAGGCGTCTTTTTTTCCAGGACAGAAAACTTAAAAATCGTTTATTGACAAGGGATAATTTCGGAAATTGAATGCTTTCCAAGGGAAGATGAATGTCCGAAATATGGGCAATTGTAAAGCGTTTCAAAAGAGACTATCCTTAAATATATTCTATGCTATTTTATGTAACACACTTGAAATCATGATAATATAGTTGATTTTTGCACAATTTTTTTCATAAAAGAAGCAAATGGGAAGGAATGATAACATCAAAACTATAAAAACGTTTATTACTCCTCATATTAAATTAAAACAAGATACTATAGAATGTTAGAAGCAATCCGTGAATCAGAATATTGCCTTAATTAAAAATCCTGTAAGTCGATTAAATCAGAAAGAGGATAAGGAATTTACAAATTTTGCCTTGAACTGGTTAGGTGAAAATTATTCTACGCCACGAACTGTTGATGATATGATGCAAACGTTAAATCGTTTTGTCGCAACAGGGGTTGATTGTATCATTATAGATGGTGGGGATGGCACGATTAGTCATGTCATGACAGCTATTTATAGCTGTTATCCACATGATAAATTGCCAAGCCTCATTATTCTTCCTTCAGGAAATACAAATTTAATAGCCAAGGATATTGGATTCGGTATTCGGGGAATTAATGCTCTTAAGCGTATCAGGACTTTGGCAGAACGTCAGCGATTGCATTTTATGATTCAGCATCGTCATGCATTAAAAATTGAATGGTCTGATCCCTCTCGTCCGCCTGTTTTGGGAATGTTTCAAGGTGCAGCGGCATTTACGAAGGCTATTCAGATTGCACATAACCCGACGATTTTAAAAAATTTTCCTCATGATGGTGCTGTGGCAATCACCATTATAACGTCTTTACTAAAATTATTTTTTTCAAAAACACGGGATTTATGGCTTAACGGCAATATATGCTCTTTTTTCATTGATGAAAAGAAATCATATCAGGAGAATTGCTTTTTGTTTTTATCGACGACTTTACAGAGCCTATCTCATGGAATGTGGCCGTTTTTTAACCGATATGCAGGGGATGATAGTCTTCATTATTTGAATGTTAAAGCACATCCTCCACATCTGTTAGCGGCATGTTTCGCCTTATTAAGAGGTAAAACGCCGGAATGGTTATTGAATGATCCTAATTATCTTAGTGGTACCGCCAATAAAATAAAACTGTCAATCAAAGAGGATATTATTCTTGATGGAGAACAGTTTGATACAGGCGAGGATCATTGTATCCTTCTTTCGACCGGTCCCAAATTTTCGTTTGTCCGTTTATAGATAATGTCGGCTGTTTATGTCATCATCCTTGTCACAATTATTAGCTACTTCATTTGATCGGCATTCTGTTCCAGAATCTGTTACCGCCTTCGTTAAACAGATCATAGGAGATCGGCAACCCATAGGTGTTATCTATTACGGTTCTTCTTTATGGAAAAAAGAACTGACAGGTTTGCTTGATTTTTATGTTGTTTGTCAAAATTTGTCTGATTGGTATCCGGAAGATTGTTTTAAAATTGTGATTAATTATTGTCTACCTCCGAATATTGAATATCATGAATGGAGTGAGGGGAATGTTAATTTAAGGGCCAAAGTTGCGATATTATCAATAGATCAACTTCAAAAAGCTATTGCTTTACAATCCATTGATACAACGATGTGGGCGCGTTTTTGTCAGCCTGTTAAGATTCTTTGGTGGAAGGATGATAAAGGAAAACAGGCATTGTTGGATTGTCTCATAAGAGCGGTAAATACAGCTATATGGTGGGCCACTTTTTTGGGGCCAGAATATGGGACTGCGGAAAAATATTGGTGTTCATTATTCCGTCATACTTATGATGTCGAGCTAAGGGTGGAATCAAATAATCGTCCAATGTTGATTTTGGAAAATAGAGAAGATTACTTTAAGCAACTTTTAAAACTGGGCTGGCAAAAAGCAGGAATATCCTATAACGAGACAAAAAATTATTCTTTATTTCCATCTGTGTCAAAGGATCAACGAGAATATGCTAGAAAACGCTGGAAGATTCGGAAAATATTGGGTCGACCCTTGAATATTTGCCGATTAATTAAGGCCGCTTTCACGTTTGAAGGGGGCGCGCAGTATATTGTATGGAAAATTAATCGACACCGTGACATTAATCTTGAGTTGACAGCGTTCCAAAAAAAATATCCCCTTATAAATGCACCCTGGATATTATTCAAATTATATCGACAGGGTTTATTCAAACGATAAAGATTTTAATTAAGAGTTAGCCCTACATCTTTAGCCGCCTGAATGTAGATTTGAACTAGTCGGTCAATCTGTTCTTCTGTATGGGCCGCGGCGATACTCGCTCTTAATAAAGGTCTGTTATCTGGTGTGGCGGGAGGCAGGCTAAGATTAATATAAGCCCCCAATTCTAACACCCTGTTCCAGAAATGAGCAGCCTGAGGTAATTCATTCAAGATGACAGAAACAACAGAGCTGATATCTGGACCAGTTTGAAAACCAGCATTCTGTAATGCATGATAAAACCGGGAGGCATTATTCTTTAGTTTATTTCTCAATTCAGGACGGTTAGCGATGATTTTCAAGTTTTCACGTGTTGCGGCGATTACTTCGGGAGGTAAAGAGGCCGTAAACATGTAGGGTCTGGTACAAAGACGTAATTTATCCATTTGTGGATAATCGGAAACACAATATCCTCCAACAGTACCCAAGCTTTTAGAAAAAGTTCCCACGATGAAGTCAACGTCTTGTTCCACGTTTTCACGTTCTGCAATTCCTCGACCATGTTCACCAAAAACACCAAAAGAATGTGCCTCATCAATCATGAGATAAGCATTTTCCTCTTTCTTGACCTGGATAAATTCTTTGAGGGGAACGATATCTCCAAACATGGAGTAAACTCCTTCCACAACAACCAGTTTAATACCGTTTATATTGCCAACTCGGCGTAATCTCTTACGTAAGTCGTCAGCGTCATTGTGTCGGAAACGTATAATTTGTGCCTGACTGAGTCTGCTGCCATCATAAATACTGGCATGACAGTCCGCATCCAAGAAAAGGTAATCATCCTTACCGGCAAGAGTTGATACCATGCCGAGGGTTGCTTGATATCCTGTTGAAAAAACCATGCAGGAACGACGGTTGAAGAACTGAGCCAGTTCTTGTTCGAGTGATTGATGTAAGGAATAAGAGCCATTGGCAATTCTGGATCCCGTTGTTCCAACACCATATTGCATAGCTGTTTCAGCAGCTGCTTTTCGTGCCTCTTCGGATTGACTGAGGCCTAGATAATTGTTTGTTCCAAAAAGAAGCGTTTCTTTCCCGTTGATAGTACCAACTGTTGCAGAAAGTGTTTTTTCGATTGTAACCCCAAATGGATTGTGTGGGGCAAAGGAAATAAGTTGGTTGAAAGCAGTTTCAAGTGGCTTGAATTTTGTAAATATATCCATAGGAGAGAGCTTTTATTTAAGGGAAACGATGGCATCTGCAAGATCACGAATCGTTCTTACGTCTGTCAGGCGATCCAAAGGAACGGATACGTCTAGTTTATCTTCAATTTCCATGACGAAATTCATGACAGCTAGAGAATCGAATTCCAAATCTTCAATAATTTTGCTGTCTGGTGAAATGTTTTTGGGAACTTTTGGGTTTTCTAATAATGTATCAATAATTATTTTTGAAATTTCTTCAACCGTTTCAGTCATAGTGTTACCTTGTTAAATATCAATATTTGAACGATTATGACTGATTGGATGACATTTAACGCAATCAGTCGCATATCCTAAGGAAAGAATTGATTTATTGTAAATAGCTTTTAAATTCTGTTCAAGAGGCCATAAAATTTCATTTCATACCTGAATTTTTAAAAATGAAATCCGAATTCTCCTTTTAAAAGCATTTGTCTTGCTTTTGCCCGTGTCAATTTTCCAGAGGAGGTTTGCGGTAGGCTATGTGGAGGGACTAACAGGACAGATACTTCTACACCATTTTGTCTTCTAAACAGACTGGTCATATCTTCTTGAAGTCTTTTTCTTTCAGACTCATCAATGGCACGGCATTGGACAAGTGCAACGACAGTTTCTTGATTATTCTTATCAACCGAGAATACAGCGACATCGCGGCTTCTTAGCGAGTTAAAAGCATGTTCAGCCGCCCATTCCAGATCCTGGGGCCATATATTTCGCCCATTAATGATAATCAAATCTTTTTCGCGTCCAATTATGACAATTTCGTTATTTAAAATATAACCTAGGTCACCTGTTTTTAACCATCCTTTTTTGTCAAGAACGGCTTCTGTTTCTTTTTCTTTATTGAAATAACCTTTCATAAGGCTTGGGCCTCGCACGTAAATGCTGCCCGCTCTTCTTTCGGGAAGAGTATTTCCATTTTCGTCTCGTATTTCAATTTCATGATTAGGAAGTATCGGACCACAAAGAGTAAAAGTCCTGGTTGTAACGCGAGGATCATTGGAAGGTTTTGCTATACCTGTCGTTTCAAGAAGGGGCAAATCAATAGTATCGGTTTTAAGTCCCTCTCCCAAAGGTGCGAATGAAAGGGCTAATGTTGCTTCCGCCATACCATAGCTTGCGACAAAAGCTTTTGAATTAAAACCATATTTTTGATATTGTTCGGCAAATTGTTCTAAAATATGAGAACGTATCATATCTCCGCCAATACCTGCCGCACGCCAAGAGGATAAATCAAGTTTCAGGGTTGAGGAAGGCATACGGCGTGTACAAAGTTCATACCCAAAAGATGGACTATAAGATAGGGTCCCTTTATTACGACTGATCAGATCCAACCAGACATGTGGACGCCTTGCGAAATCCCTGGTAGGCAAAAGATCAATGGTTAACTGGCATGTCATAGGGGTTAGAAAAAATCCAACCAGCCCCATATCGTGATACAAGGGTAACCATGAAACGCATCGGTCTCCTGTTTCTTTTACTGCCAATCCATAATATGAGATTGCATGAGCATTGGCCAAACAGGCTTTCTGGGTGACAGCAACCCCCATAGGAAAGCGAGTGCTTCCTGAAGAAAATTGAAGATAAGAAAGATCATCAGCCTGAATAACTGGTAATTCTATGGCGCTATTAACTTTTATTTCTTTTAGCTGGGCAGGACTTCCTCCGAACAATAAAGGAAATTTTTCAATAATTTCCCGCGTCCAGCTTTGAATTGTTTGTGGAATAATAACCGCTTTTGCGGAAGAGTTTTCAATCATTCCCCGCAAGGTGTTGATATAAGAAGATTTTCCAGCAAAAGCAACAGGCAGAGGCATTGGGGCGGGAACAATACCTGCATATTGGCAGCCAAAAAAGATACGGCTAAAGTCACTGTCACTTTCTGCAACAATGGCCAGGCGATCGCCTTTCTTTAGTCCCAAGGTCAAAAGTTGCTTGGCAACATGTATAGCTTGTTGTCGCAGGTCAGAATAGGGTAATGATTCTAATAAAACTCCCTTGGCTGAATAAAAATTAATACCGCTTTTTCCTTGAGCGGCGTAATCTAAAGCCTCAGAAAGAGAAACAAAATCACCAAAACGTCGTTTAAGACCAGAATCCGTTGGTGTTGGATGTTTGTTTATGTCCACAATTAAAATTCCACCAAGTTTTTTACAAAACAGTATATATAAATTGCTTTTGTTAAGTATACCTAAAGATAAATAATAATCACTTCATTATGATTATAAAAGAGCAATCCTGTTTGGCTGTTGCCAAACATATTGTGTATAGAAGCTTTCTACAAATGAAGAAAGTATTTTTTGCAACATGTAAAAACTCATTGTTATGGTTATGTATTTACGTTTAATAGGGCTTATAATAAAAAACAATCTTGTTTTTAAAAAAAAATAAAGATCTCGCAAGTTTTTTATGCAAATATACATTTATATGAAACAGTTTTTTTAAAACCAGATCTGTTTTGGACTGATTATTGTTTTGTTAATTAAATCCCATTATTGCAATCAGTTTAAAATGAATGAACAGCGTTTTATGTATGTATAATACTTATATACTAATAAGTGGGAAATATATTTCATTTTCAGTATGAAAATAGTCAATTTTTTAAATAGAAAAGAAGTAAACCTGATATCTTATTTTATAAATTGTTAAATGAGCGGATTTACATTGTTAATTAAAAACGGTTTTTTAGAATAAAAAAGGATTTAAAATTAAAAATAAAAAAATAAAATTTTAGGGGTTGATTCTTGGATTTAAATTGTATAGATAAGGTCACACAGACATTGAGAGAGCAAAAGGTTTTTGATGTGTTTTACGGTTTTGTTCATTGACAATTGTATAGGATGAGAAGGGGATATGCTGGTGGCGTATTGGTTGTAGTGTT